>NZ_JALOCF010000018.1 GCF_023227905.1 Methylobacter sp.
AATTTGTTGAATAACAACGGCCCCAGCAAAGACAGCCTACGCCAACGAAAACTGCGTGCTTGTTTGAGTGATTGTTATCGCGCCGAACTGATCTTTGGGAAAAGGAAAATATAGCGCGATTGCCCTGGATATCATCCAACTCTTTTGTGAATACTGTCAATATTATGATCGAACGACTGGCAAAACGGACTCAGGGAATCTCTCCCTTTTACGTGATGGAGCTACTGCGGCGCGCAAAACAACTGGAGGCTCAGGGCAAGGATATCATTCACATGGAAATCGGCGAGCCTGATTTTGCTACGCCGCAGACCATTATTGATGCGGGTGTTAATCATCTTAAGGCCGGCGACGTAAAATATACCCCGGCAGCCGGGTTACCGGAGTTGCGGGAAAAAATTTCCGAGTTTTATCAAAAGCGTTATTCGGTGGCGGTAGACAAAAAACGTATTTTCGTAACGCCGGGAGCCTCTGGGGCGTTTTTATTAGCGCTTGGGGCCAGCCTTAATCCGTCGGAAGAACTGCTTATGGCTGACCCCTGTTATCCCTGTAACAGCAATTTCGTTAAGTTGTTTGACGGTAAGGCCAGAACCATTCCGGTCGATGCCACCAGCCGCTATCAGCTGACAGCGGCTCGCATCAAACAGTATTGGACTAAAGCCACTAAAGGCGTATTGATTGCATCGCCTTCCAATCCTACCGGTACTATCATTGCGCCAGAGCACTTAAAACAAGCCATTCACACCGTTAATGAGTTAGGCGGCTGCTTTTATTCCGATGAAATTTATCATGGACTGGTTTATGGCAAACACGCTCCGAGCGCGCTTGAATTCAGCAATAACGTGTTTGTTATCAATAGCTTTTCCAAATATTTCGGCATGACCGGCTGGCGCGTCGGCTGGCTGATAGTGCCTGAAGAATTTATCGACGCTACCGAAAAGCTGGCGCAAAACATATTCATCGCCACGGCAACCCATTCTCAGTATGCCGCATTAGCTGCATTTGAAGAATCCACCCTAACTGAGCTTGAGCAAAGGCGCTCAGAATTTGAAGCCAGACGCAATTTCCTCTATGACGCATTGTTGCGTCTGGGCTTTGAAATCCCGATCAAACCGGATGGCGCATTTTACATTTATGCCAACTGTTCCAAATTTACCGATGACAGCCATCAATTCGCCCTGGATTTATTGGAGGCAGAGGGGGTTGCGATAACGCCGGGCAAGGATTTCGGGACAAATGAAGCTCATCACTATGTCCGTTTTGCTTATACGACTTCCATAGATAGAATGGCGATTGCCATGCAACGCTTAGAGCGATTTATTAATAAAGGATAACCATGCCCATCAAACAAATATCAGCGACAGAATTAAAAACCAGAATTCAACATGAACCGAATTTGTTTTTGCTGGATGTCAGGGAGCCCAATGAATTTCAGTACGCCCGCATAGAAAACAGCACTTTAATTCCGCTGAATCAAATTCCGCAAAGACTGGGCGAACTGAATCCGCAACAAGAAATCGTCGTCATTTGCCATCACGGCATTCGTAGCCGACAAGCCTGCATATACCTGGTTAATTCGGGATTTGAGAATATTACAAATTTGACAGGCGGAATTGATGCCTGGTCTTGCGATTGCGATAGCTCTGTGCCGCGATATTAGGTAATGGCAACGCATCAGGCGTATTTGTCGCCTGATGCGTTTTGAGGCTTATTTAAAAAAACGGTCTTGTTTAAACTTATCCATCTGTTTCTTAAAGCCTTTTCTATCAAATAAATAATATAAAAACATCAGTAAAACCGGCCAAAACATATAGCCCAGCAATTTAAATGCAGTGCCAATATCCATAGTTCACCTCTCGCTCTGCTCTATATTCGGTTATTTAAACTACTTATCGTAGATCGCTTTATACAACCATTGAAGGTTACCAGAAAAGCCTTATTTATCGCTTGCTTTTTGTACCTAATTCAGCAGCATCTCCAACGCCAGATGCGCCATGTTTTTTGAACCGCCCCCCTGCCCTAGCTGCTGTTTGACCTGATTCAGGTTTTGGCGCATTTTATCGCCATAAGCTTTATCGGTTAGGATTCGCGTAATTTCTGCCGACAGATTTTCAGCTGTCGCATCATGTTGGATCAGTTCTTTGATAACGCTTTTGCCTGACACAATATTCGGCAAGCCGATAAAAGGCGTATTGACCAGCCATCTGCCCAACCAATAGGTTAACGGTGAAAGTTTGTAGGCGATGACCATCGGCACAGTCAGCAAGGCAATTTCCAGCGTTGCGGTGCCGGAAGTGGTCATCACCGCATCACAACATTGAATGACATCATAAGGCTGATTTTTTATGACTGTAATGTTAAGCCGCGACTGGCCGGTATAACTTTCAAGCAGAGCATCGCTGATCGAATCGGCTTGGGGCAAGATAAACTGGCACCCAGGCAAAACAGCCTGCACTTTTTCGACGGCGGCCAGCATGACCGGCAACATGCGCTTGATCTCGTTGGCGCGGCTGCCGGGCAGCAAACCGACTATCGGTTTGCTGCCATCCAGCCCAAAGCGGGCCAAATCTTCATCCTTGCTGCGCTGGGCATGGACTTTATCGACCGAAGGATGACCTACGTAGCGTACCGGTACCTGTTCGGCATCGTAATAAACTGTCTCGAACGGGAAAATCACCGCCATCATGTCGATGACTTTACCGTAAGCCTTAACCCTTCCCGGACGCCATGCCCAAACTTGGGGACTGACGTAAAACAACACCTTAATGCCCTGTTGTTTGGCGTAACGCGCCAGTTTGAAGTTGAATTCCTTGTAGTCTACGCAAACCAGCAAGTCGGGACGTTCGCTTGCCACCAGCTGTTGCATCAATTTCAGAGCACGGCGGATTTCGGCGTAATGCTTGATGACTTCAACCACGCCGATAACAGAGATATTGGCGGAATCATAGCGAATATCGATACCGGCCTGGGCCATTTTGGCGCCGCCCATGCCGATACCTTTAATGTCCGGCTGCTGCTTTTGCAGCTCCAGGAACATATTGGCGGCGTGCTGGTCGCCGGACGATTCTCCGGCGCTGAATAGGATTTTTAAGGGTTTATGTTGCAAGGTTTCAAAGCTCAAAGTAGGGTACGCATCGCGTACCATTTCCAGGGCGTGGTCAACGCTATAAAAGGTACGCAATACGTACCCTACATGATTTTATGCGGTCAAAGCACCCCGAATAACCGACACGATCTCCCTGACCGAATCATCCGAAAGGAATGGGCAAATCGGCAATGAAAAACAGTTGGCCGCAACAGATTCCGTTACAGGCAAGCTGACTGCGGCGTATTCCTGTTTAAATACATTTTGCCGGTGCAAAGGCACGGGATAATACACGGCACAGGCGATTTGCTTTTCCTGCAAGGCTTTCATAACCTCATCGCGACGGTCACACAATACGGTGTACTGATGGTAGACATGCTCGCCCAGACCGTCTTCAAACGGCGTGGTCAGCGGCAAATCGGCCATCAATTCCGAATAAAGACGCCCGACATGACGGCGACCTTCATTGTATTGGTCGATACGTTTTAATTTGGCTCTTAAGATGACTGCCTGCATTTCATCAAGACGGCTGTTATAACCAATCACGTCATGATAATAACGAATATCTGAGCCATGATTGTGCAGCATTTTAAGTTGTTTCGCAGTGTCGTCAGAATTGGTGACGACCAGGCCGCCGTCGCCAAACGCGCCCAGGTTCTTGCTCGGGAAAAAGCTAAACCCGGCCGCATGACCGATAGCGCCGGTTTGCTTGCCGTTGATGGTTGCGCCGAACGACTGGCAGCAATCTTCAATCAATTTCAGGTTGTGTTGGTCGCACAGTTGCTTAATCCCCGTCATGTCCGCTGGTTGACCGAACAAATGCACCGGCATGACCGCTTTGGTTTTTGGAGTAATGGCTTTGACTATCGCTTCCGGCGAAATATTAAAGGTCTTGGGATCGATATCGACGAACACGGGGATCGCACCGACATATTTAATCGCTTCCGCCGTTGCAATAAAGGTAAACGCGGTGGTAATCACCTCATCGCCGGCGCCAATGCCCTCGGCGATCAAAGCCAGATGCAGCGCATCGGTTCCCGAAGCCACTGCAATGGCATGTTTAACGCCCAGATAGTCGGCTGCTTCTTTTTCAAAGGCTTGCACATTAGGGCCTAATATAAACGAACAGTTTTCGATTGTTTCAGTCAGCCCCCGCTCAATTTCATCTTTAATTTCAGCATATTGAGCTTTCAGGTTTACCATTGGTATCATGTTTTTGTTGCCTTTGTGTTTATAAGTTGTTTGTGCTGTGAAGGGGTGCCGTCTATTCGCCCAGTAATCGGGTGATGGCTATTGCAGTTTCCAATGCTCTTTTGCCTGCTTCACCGGAAACCAGCGGGTTGTCACCGGTATGAATGCAATTAATGAAATGCTTGATTTCTTCGAGCAGCGCATCGCCGCTTTCAAAAACGGATTCTTCCGTTTCTATTTCCGGAATACCGGGGAACATTTCTTTTTTACCGGTGCGATGCTTGGTTAACACGCGATTCTGGAAATCGACAGAGACATAGGAAGATGGCCTGAACATGCGCATTTTGCGTTCCATCTTCATGCTGATCCGACTAGCCGTCACGTTAGCCACGCAGCCGTTTTTAAACAGCAGTCGGGCATTGGCAATATCGGTGCCTTGCGTTAACACCGCGGTACCGCTAGCGTCGATCCGTTCCACTTCGGAATCGACCAAGGCCAAGATTATATCGATGTCATGGATCATTAAATCCAGCACGACGCTGACATCATTGGCGCGCGGGTTAAACGGCGATAACCGGTGCGATTCAATGAACAGCGGCTTTTCTTCCTTGTCCAGACCCAATATCGCCGGATTGAAGCGTTCCAGATGCCCCACCTGAAAAATCAGATTTTTTTCTTTGGCAATGGCGATCAACTCCTCGGCTTCCGCAACCGTTACGGTAATCGGTTTTTCAACCAGCACATGAGCACCGGCATTCAAAAAATCCTTGGATACTTTGTGATGCAAGGTCGTCGGCACAACGATGCTGACCGCATCGACTTTACCTAACAGGGATTGATAGTCTGTCAGCGCCTCTGCGCCATGCTTTTCGGCAACCTCTTTAGCCGCCGTCTCATTAATATCGACAACGGCAACTAACTCGCAATCCGGTAGTGATGCATATTTTTCTGCGTGAAATTTGCCCAAGTAGCCCGTGCCGATAACAGCGCATTTTAATTTTTTCATGTGATAATTTTACATCCTGTCTATGTGTAACTCCGCTCTATTGGCGAACTTAGTTTATTAATATTGTAAACTATCCCTATGTATTCAGAAAATTTTGTACCTGACAGTCGAGGCGGCTGAGCTTTGATACTGTGCTTAATACATATTTTAAAAATATTGACCGGCAATTCTCACAATTCCCTACGAAAATTCATTAGACTTTGTTTCAAACACAGAAAAACTATTCTATGGAGAAAATATCATGACAGATGAAAATAAGGACAACACCGAACTCATAAATAAAGCGGCACACTCAATTCTTAAGAGTGAAATCAAACACCTTCATCTCATATCCTCTGCCGCTATCAAACTATTACAGCTTACTAATGACGACAACACCAGAATTGAGCACTTATCATTAATCATAGAAACAGAACCGGTACTGGCGATAAAAATTCTAAAGCAGGTTAATTCTGCTGCATACGCTTTGCCCAATAAAATAACTTCAATCAAACGCGCCGTTAACATTCTGGGCTTTTCTACCGTGCGTCGGCTTGCGATAAACCTGCTGTTTTATAACAAGCTGATTCAGCAAAACTCAAGGCAGGCGTTCGACTTACTATTTTTCTGGCAGCATTGCCTCTATGTAGCGTCATTAAGCAGAAGAATAGCCGTTGTACTTGACCATCCTGACCCTGACCTGATCTATACGGGAGGACTTTTACACGATATCGGCAAATTAGTTCTAGAAAGCCATGGCCGGGTGACTTACAGCGATTTTATTTGTTCCATGGATAAAAGCGGACATTCAACTCTTGAAGAAGAACGCCGTTTTTTCGGGATAACGCATGCCGAAATGGGACATGTGTTTTGTCTGGAATGGCAATTGCCGGCATCGATCATCGCAATCGTCGCTCAACACCACAATCAGCCTGCTGATTCATACGCTAAATATAAAGCGGAAATTGCCATCGTTTCGTTCGCAAATTACATTGCCTGGATACAAGGTATTGGCTCAGCTAACTATGATAGCCATCCAAAATTACAGCACGCTGTACTTGAAACTATCGATATTGACCAACTGAATCTTGAAGCTCTACTGCAACAGGTAGATCAGGATATGAAAACCACTCAAGAATTCTATAACATCGAACTGCCCGGTTTAACTACGCTACGGGCCACGCTAGTCAAAGCGACAATTAACCTGAGCCAGATAGGCGCTGGCAGGCATTTTGCCGCGTCTGATAAGCCCGACAGAAAACTATCATCCTGTTTAACTCTGCCTCATCACAGCCTTAACCCTGATGAGTTCATACCCCGAACACTGGAAGCAATACAGGATGAATTTTCCTTTGATCGCAGCATTATGTTCGCCATCGACCCCAAGCGCCGCTGCCTGGTTGCGACATACGGGTGGCCTGAATCAACATTAACAGATAAGCTGCAATCCTTCGAAATCGAGATTAGCGAAATTTCCGGCTTGCTGCTAACTTGTCTGCGCGAAAAAGAGCCAGTCATTATCAATGACAAAATAGAGCGCGATAACCCCATAATTAAACGCTTAAAGACTACTGAATTTCTCGCTACGCCTGTGTTGCATCACAATCGTCTGATGGGGGTGTTTTATGCCGATAATTCCCGTTCAAAAAAACCCATGGGCGCGCAGTTACTACTCGAAATCATGCCTATTGCATACGAACTGGGAATCGCCATCTCTAATGCCAAAAAATATGAGCAGCAGAAAAAACACGCACAAATCGACCACTTAACGCAGCTCTTCAATAAGCGGATGATCAACACTTTTCTGACTGAGATTTTCCAGAATAAATCCAAATTGGCAAATATCGCGATTGGTTTTATCGATATAGATAAATTCAAGCAACTTAACGATACCTGCGGTCATCAAGCCGGAGATAATGCCTTAAAAATTGTTGCTGATATCTTGCGCAGCCTGACCCGGCCTGGAGATTGCATCGGCCGGTATGGAGGAGAAGAGTTTTTATTTGTCCTTAGGAACACTGATGAAAAAGGCGCTTACGGTTACGCCGAACGTATAAGATCGCAAATTGAACGCCGCGGCAAGATGATGAGCAAGCGATTTCACGGCCATCAGTTAACCGTTAGCATTGGCATATCCATGTACAATCCCCACTACAACGATTATAGCGACATGCTCGAAGCGGCCGATCAAGCCATGTATCGTGCTAAAAACGAAGGCAGGAACAGGATTGTCATGGGAACTGACGTTATCAGGCAAGAAAATAGCCCCAATGCCGTTTGTTTAATACCTACCGTTTCAGATTGATGACGATTCCGGCGCCGTCCACCGATTTTTGCTTATCCACTTCCGGTTCTTGCGACATCAACATTTGACCGTCAAAATATAAAGGCCGCTGCTTTTTTTTCTTTTCAGAAGAAAATACATTTAATGATTCTTTCTGAACGGCCTTATTCTGTTCAATCGTCAACCCAGCATTTACAGAATCATCGAATGACAGAGAAAGATCCAGCGGCTTTTGAAGTTCGATATTTTCAGTCTCTTTTTCGGCGCTCGGCACTAAAACTTCGTTCTGATTATGCCCGGCTTTCTTTGTTTTCAACTTGCTTTTGGACGGAACTTTTTTTACTTCCTTTGATACAGTCTTTTTTGCTGCCGGAGAAAGAACATTATGAACACCGGACTTTTCAAAACCCGTTAGCAAAATAAATGAAGCCGTCACAAAGCCCAATACAAACAAGCGGTAATTTCTCATCATTTTGCTCCTTAGCATATAGAAATAATAACCTATAGATACCTATTTTATATTAAGCCAGAATTGGGCGGCTACAACAGAAACACTATTTAATCAGTGGGAAACTGTCTCCCCAGCCGGCGCTCAGTTTCCAGCACCAGTTGCGTCGTCTGTAATACGGTATCCGGATTCAAACTCATCGAATCGATGCCGACTTCCACCAGAAATTCCGCCATCTCGGGATAATCTGACGGCGCCTGGCCGCACAGCCCGGAATGCTTGCCGTTACGCCGCGCACCATCAACAGCCAAGCGAATCATCTCTTTAACGCCGGGATCGCGCTCGTCAAAATCTTCTGCAACAATCGCCGAATCGCGGTCCACACCCAAGGTAAGCTGAGTCAAGTCATTGGAGCCGATTGAAAATCCGTCGAAGTGCTCGGAAAAAGCATCGATTTGAATAACGTTATTGGGAATTTCGCACATGACGTAAATTTCCAGTCCTTGCTCGCCGCGTTTCAAACCAAACCGCGCCATGTAGTCCAGCACGCGCCTGGCTTCCTCTACGCGGCGGCAAAAAGGGATCATCAACACCACATTGGTTAAGCCCATTTCATCCCGCACCCGTTTCATGGCTTTGCATTCCAGCGCAAAACCTTCCGCGTAAGCCGGGTGGATGTAGCGCGAAGCGCCGCGGAAACCGATCATCGGGTTGGCTTCGTCAAATTCAAACCATTTCCCGCCCAGCAAGGTGGCGTATTCATTGGTTTTAAAATCCGACATCCGTACGACGACGGGTTTGGGATAAAACGCAGCGCCAATGGTGGCTACGCCTTCCGATAGTTTCTGGATGAAGTAATCTTCGCCACTGGCGTAATTGCGCGTTAACTGGCTTAGCTGTTCCCGTTCGCCGGCATCTTGCACGCGCTCCGGGTATATCAACGCCATCGGATGCGCCTTGATGTATTCGGTAATGATAAATTCCATCCTGGCCAAACCCACGCCGTCATTGGGCAGGAAGCTGGTTTTAAAAGCCAGTTCCGGATTGCCGATGTTGAGCATGATTTTGGTTTTCGGACGCTGCATATTCGATAAATCGGTGCTTTTAATATCGAACTCGAGCATGCCTGCATACACTTTTCCGGCATCGCCTTCGGCGCATGACACGGTCACGGGACTGTTATGCTTAATCAGCGCAGTGGCATTATCACAGCCCACTACGGCCGGAACGCCCAGTTCGCGGGAGATAATTGCGGCATGACAAGTGCGTCCGCCACGGTTAGTGACTATCGCCGAAGCTATTTTCATGACCGGTTCCCAATCTGGCGTCGTCATATCGGCCACCAGCACATCACCGGGATTAAAATTGCTCAACTGCCCGACGTTATCGATAATCCGCGCATTGCCGGCGGCAATCTTACTGCCCACTGCATGTCCGATGACGATCGGTTCGGCTTTGTGTTTGAGGCTGTATTGCTCATAAACCATGCCGCGCAATTGGGAAACTACGGTTTCCGGGCGCGCTTGAACGATATACAACGTGCCGTCAAGACCGTCTTTCGCCCATTCGATATCCATCGGCCTGGCTTGCCCTGCCCTGGCGCTGTAATATTTTTCAATTTTAATGGCATAGTCGGCAAGGGTCAGGACATCCGCATCGTTAATGCAAAAGCGGTTACGTTCTTCATCGGAAGTCACAATATTACGGGTCGGTTCACGTGTGCGTCCTTCGCTGTAAACCATTTTTATTTTCTTCGCGCCCAAGGTGCGCCTTAACACCGCCCGATACCCCTGCTCAAAAGTGGGTTTATGCACATAAAACTCGTCCGGGTCTACCGCACCTTGCACGACATTTTCGCCCAGCCCGTACGCGCCGGTAATAAACACCACATCTTTAAAGCCCGATTCGGTATCCAGCGAAAACATCACGCCGCTGGCTTCCAGGTCCGAGCGCACCATTTTCATAACACCGATTGATAAAGCCAGCTTGAAATGATCGAAGCCTTGATCAATGCGGTAATGTATCGCGCGATCGGTGAACAGGCTGGCGAAACAGCGTTTGCAGGAATCCAGCAAGGCCTGGTCGCCGCGTATGTTCAGGTAGGTGTCTTGTTGTCCGGCAAAACTGGCGGTCGGTAAATCTTCGGCAGTGGCGGAACTGCGTACCGCAACGCTTAAATCATCGCCGTACTGTTTTTTCAGTTGCGCGAAAGCCTCGATAATTTGCTGTTCAAGGTCTTTAGGAAAAGGTGCGGCATAGATTATTTCCCGCGCTTTAAGCGCTCGCCTGGCAAGATCGCCAACATCATCCGGATTCAAGTCGTCCAAGGCCTGATGGAGCTTCTCCCAGGCATTCGCCTGATCCAATACATAGCGGTAGGCTTCGGCGGTTACCGCAAAACCGTTAGGAATCTGGATGCCTTGCGGTGTTAATTCCCGGTACATTTCACCTAATGAAGCATTCTTGCCGCCTACGAGAGGCACGTCGTCAATCGTTAATTCATTAAACCATCGAATATAATTTGCTTGCTTGGGCATCATAGTTCCTTAATCGAATTACTCACTTATTCAGGGTCTGGGCGACTGGCAAAATGGTGGTTTTCATCGATTAGTTCAACCGCTTAAAACAAGCCATACCCAATCATTTTGCATTGCCGACAGTAGCATATCAATATGCGCACTAACTCATCTTTCTTTGCTTGAGTCTAGCTTTGAATGCCCTTAAATTCCAGTGTCCAGTGTGCTTTTATATATTTTCAGGACTAAGAGCGTCATTGAACCACACCTGTAGCAAACGCCACCCCACGCGACCTATTTCGATAAAAAACCTTATAAATCATATGTGACAATATGTCACATTATCATTCTTTCTGCGCATTGCTAGCATATCGCCGTGCGCTCTGACTTACCTTCACTTTCGGTAAGGGGAGTTTAATTCTCTATTAGGCTCCCTTTTTTTAGCCCAATAGGTAGGGTAGATAAAAATAGAAAACGATTAATTAAAAGTTGCTCTGGCGGGGTAATAAACAGCTTTGCCATAGCTCTTTAGTGAAAAACACCACAAGAGCATGGCTCTAAAATTCGGCGGTTATTACTTTATTAAAAATAATACTTTCGAACTTTAGGTTAAGACGGGGGAGATCCCCTGGTTTTGGTTGAGTTACTTTATCAACCTATCGAAGTATCCGTTTTATTAATCCATTAAATAAAAACGCTATACATAACATTCAGAAGTGTTTTTTGGTGAGATAAAGCTCTTCAACCTGTTTTCTCGCCCACTCCGTTTTCCTTAAAAACTTTAAACTCGACTTGATGCTCGGGTCATTATTAAAACACCGGATGTTGACCATCCGGCCCAGTTCGGGCCAGCCATAATCTGCCACCAGCTCTTCAAGCATCCTTTCCAAGGTAACGCCGTGCAGAGGGTTTCGCGGTTGTTTCTCACTCATGAGCTACTCTAAATTAATCTTCATGTTCATAACGACGACGAATTGCTTCATCCCGGGCATCGTTGATTTCCCGCATAACGCTGCGAACGTCCGCCTGTTTGGTACTACCCTGAAACCGGCCGGTCAATACGGCTTGCGGAGTCAATTCACCGGTTTCATAGAGCTTCCAAATCTCTTTGCCATACTGGGTAGTCAGCAGCTCAGGAGCAAAGCGGCCAAAGTAGTCAGCCAGATTATCGACATCGCGCTCCAGCATTCTGGCGGCATTGTTGTTCGCCGCCGCGTCAACTGCCTGAGGCAAGTCAATAATGACCGGGCCGTTGGCGTCAATCAGTATGTTGTATTCGGAAAGGTCGCCATGCACAATCCCGGCGCAGAGCATTCTGACCACTTCTTTGATCAGCAACTCGTGATATTCAAGGGCTTGCTCCCGGCTCAGTTCAAGATCGTTCAACCTGGGCGCAGCGCTGCCATGTTCATCAGTCACCAACTCCATCAATAACACGCCTTCGACGAAATTGTAGGGCTGCGGAACGCGCACACCGGCGGAGGCAAGACGGTATAACGCATCTACTTCAGCATTTTGCCACACCTCTTCCTGCTGCTGCCGGCCAAATCGGCTGTTTTTTTCCATAGCGCGCGCTTGACGGCTATTTCTCACCTTGCGTCCTTCCTGATACTGGGCTTGCTTATGAAAGCCGCGTTTGTTGACGTCTTTGTAGACTTTTGCGCAACGTACTTCACCTTCGGAAAGCACCACATAAACCGCAGCCTCTTTACCACTTTTTAACGGACGAATAACTTCGTCGACGAGACCGTCCCGTACCAGCGGTTCAATACTTTTAGGAGTTTTCATAGCCGTCCTTATACGCTATCTTGATAAAAGTTAAAAAATATTTGCGGCCTTTTGCTTCGACATAGACCGACCCGGTAATTCTCTTGTTCATATTTTAGTTTATTTTATGAGGTGCATGTCGGTAGGACCGGCGATTTGCTCTTAGCGCAGCTTTGCGGGCAATTTTCACATTCAGCCCCGCAACCAAGCCAACACACCCTTACCTGCAACATAGCCGCCGGCAAAGCACGCGGTTAACAGATAGCCGCCGGTCGGCGCTTCCCAATCCAGCATCTCACCGGCGCAGAACACACCTGGCACGGCACGGATCATTAAATGCTCGTCCAGCGCCTCAAAAGTGACGCCTCCCGCACAACTGATTGCCTCATCAATCGGCCTTGCAGCCACCAACCTAACCGGCAGCGCCTTGATAGCTGCGCAAAGACGAATCGGATCGTCAAAATCGTCTTTCAACAGAACTTCCCTCAGCAAACCGGCCTTTAAGCCATCGATGCCGATCCGTTTTCGAAGATGGCTTGCCATGGAGTGCTTGCCGCGCGGCTGCGAAATCCTGTCGACCAGAAACTGTTTATCCTTGCCCGGGGCAAGATCAAGATAAATCGTTGCCGCCCCTGTTGCCGCAATTTGCTCACGCAACAATGCCGACGTTTTATAAATCAAGCTGCCCTCAACCCCATCCGCAGTGACGATCAACTCGCCCAGCTGGCGAAATTCAACCCCATCCGAATTGCTGAAAGACGCCCGCACCGACTTTAACGGCTGCCCGGCAAAACGATTGCGAAAAAACTCACTCCAGCCTACCTCAAACCCGCAGTTTGAAGGCTGTAGCGGCTCAACCGAAACGCCTTGCTGAACCAGCATCGGCACCCATGCGCCTGTCGAGCCAAGCCGCGCCCAGCTACCGCCGCCCAAAGCCAGCACCACCGCATCGGCTTTAACTGTCGACTCACCCGCCGGCGTTAAAAAGCGCAGCGTGGCATTCTCGCCATCAACCCAGCCCAGCCATTGATGGCGCATAAAAAAACTGACACCGTTTACGCGCAATCGATGCAGCCATGCACGTAGCAACGGCGCGGCCTTCATACCGACAGGAAATACTTTTCCTGAGGAACCGATGAAAGTCTCAACGCCTAAATCCTGCAACCATGCGCGTAAAGCCTCGGACCCAAATGCATCCAACATCGGCTTGATGTAGGCTTGGCGAGAGCCGTAGCGAGACAAAAACTTACCGGATGGCTCGGAGTGGGTAATATTCATCCCCCCTTTTCCGGCCATCAGGAATTTTCGTCCTACCGAAGGCATGGCATCGTAAAGGTCAACCTTCACGCCCGCCTGACTTAAAACTTCAGCTGCCATTAATCCGGCCGGGCCGCCGCCGATAATCGCAACAGTTTTACGCTTATCTTGGTTGCCTTGCGCTTGCGGCACTTCTGCCTCGCATGCGGGCTCTGTTAAGCTTATCAATGTATTACTGATCGTTTTGCTCTCTACAATTATGTTGATTCATATCTGGAAATTTCCGTCATTTGCAGAGTCTCTACGCCACAAAAACAGCTATTATACAATACCGTTTTGTCCTTGAATCCATAAAATCCAACCCGCTATCGACTTAGATGAACCCTACCAACTCCAACATTTTTGAAAACATACCCCATCAGTTACCGGAAGAGCTTATCGAGTGCATTTTCAAACAGGATAATATACAAATTGAGCGCATTATATCGCAGGGACATATGACTCCGGCAGGGCAATGGTACGATCAGGATTGGGATGAATGGATACTACTGCTTCAGGGAGAGGCGATTCTCCGTTACGAACAAGGCAATCGCAACTTTCACTTAACTGCCGGTGATTATCTGCTGATTCCTGCCCACACCAAACACCGGGTTGAATGGACTCCGCCCGATCTTCACACTGTCTGGCTGGCTACCCATCTGCACGTTTGATTTTTTGCCACAAACAGCCGCCGCTAATATCTTGCGGCGTTTCAATCTCAAAGCCTCTCGTGTTCGCTTAAATAAGCCCCAGCCAAGCTGTTTGGGATTCTAAGCTTTATTTTTCTGCATCGCTGAAACCAATTCAGCGGCTTATATCACCGCTCATTTTAAGCCTCTGGAAATAAGCGGTTACACGGATTCATTTACCCACCTGAAAGGAATAAATTGGCTCATTGTAATAAATCCGTCAAAAAGCCAAGTTATATTCCTGAGCTATGAGAAAAGACAAGATCAAAAAACATAAGCTTCTACTTCGGCATCTTACTCTTGATGATTACGATAATATTGCTGTGTTAATGGAGCATGTCTACGATAATTTGGGCGGCGCCTGGACGAAAGACCAGTACACATCCCAAATCGCCCGCTTTCCCGAAGGGCAGATTGTCATTGAAGATAATGGCCAGTTAGTGGCCGCTGCATTAAGCATGATCGTTGATTATGCCCGCTTTGGCGATGTCCATACTTACGCGCAAATTACCAGCAACGGTTATCTGACTCATCACAATCCGCATGGCGACACCCTGTACGGCGTCGATATTTTTGTTCACCCGAAGTATCGAGGGCTGCGCTTAGGCCGACGATTGTACGATGCGCGCAAGGAATTATGCCGGAACCTGAACCTGCGCCGTTTTATTGCGGGCGGACGGATTCCCGGCTATGCCAAATACGCAGACACGCTAACGCCGGTACGTTATATCGAAGAGGTCAAAAACCGGGAAATTCATGATCCGGTACTTTCATTCCAACTGTTTAACGGCTTCCATGTCCGCAAGGTATTGACCGGTTATCTTCCCGTAGATGCCGACTCCAAAGGCTATGCGACGCTGCTTGAATGGGTCAATCTTGATTACGTAGAAAACACACCCTCCATCGGCGACTCCAAAAGCATCATCCGTTTAGGCGTTGTGCAATGGCAGATGCGAACGTTGACCAGCGTTGAAGAATTACTCAAGCATGCCGAATTTTTTATTGACGCGGTCGCCGGTTACCATGCCGACTTTGTGCTCTTTCCCGAATATATGAGCGCTCCGCTGATGGGTTTGTTCAATCACAAAAGCCCTCCCGATGCCATTCGCGCCTTAGCGGGATTTACCAGTGAAATTCGCAATGGCTTATTGGAAAAAGCCATGTCCTACAATATCAATATTATTGCCGGTTCCATGCCCGAGTACAGTGCACATGAACTTTATAATGTATCGTGGCTGCTCAGGCGCGACGGCACTTTTGAAGCCCAGTACAAAATTCATGTTACGACTGATGAAGTCGCTTGCTGGGGCGTTAAAGGCGGCGACGCATTAAAAGTGTTCGACACCGATTGCGGAAAAGTAGCGGTATTGATCTGTTACGATTCAGAGTTTCCCGAACTGGCCCGCTTGGCGACTATTCAAGGCGCGCAAATAATTTTCGTACCGTTCTGGACCGACACCAAGAATGCCTACCAACGCGTACGCTATTGCTCTCATGCACGTGCAATCGAAAATGAATGTTTTGTGGCGATTACCGGCAGTGTCGGCAATCTGCCGTATGCTGAAAACATGGACATCCAATATGCGCAAGCGGCCATTTTCAGTCCGAGCGATTTTTCATTCCCGCACGATGCGATCTTGGCGGAAGCCACTCCCAACACCGAAATGACCTTAATTGCCGATGTTAATCTGGATTTATTAAAGCAGGTCCGCACCCGCGGCGCCGCCCGTAATCTGGCAAACAGACGTCCGGATTTGTATCGTTTAGAGTGGTTTTAAGATCGTACAAGTTTAGCGCCGTCTGATTAACCAACAAAACCGCCAATAGTTTGTCATCAAAACTTAACCGTTCTGTCATTTGATGTTCATGAACTCGACACGTAACTGACATCTTTGTTTATTAAGGTATCCGCATCTTTATTTAACCCTGTGGATACCCATGAAAAAAATAGCTCCCGCAATACCGGCCAAGCCAGCCAAACGTTTGGAATGTTTTGTTATCTCCAGGGATGGAGTGTATGCCGAAAACCTGTCTGGAACAGGTTCGGCGATCTCCAGGGATGGAGTGTATGCCGCAGGCCAGTCGGGAACTAGCTCGGAGACAAATTCAGAAAAGTTAATAAAAGAAGCCCAGGCCTTGCGTTTCCGTGTGTTTGCCAAGGAAATGGGCGCCAAGCTTAAAACCGAATCGGAAGGTCTGGATTACGATGAAGTTGACAGCTATTGCGATCACTTAATTGTGTACGACAACGTCAATAAAAAAATAGTCGGCTATACGCGTCTGCTTAATCAAGATCAGGCGGAAAAATTAGGCCGGTTTTATTCTCAAAGCGAATTCCATTTGGACCAAGTATTAACATTGCCAGGCCGCTTTCTGGAAATAGGCCGAACTTGCGTTGATCCTGATTATCGCGGCAGTGCTGTTTTAACAACGCTTTGGTCTGCGCTGGTTCAGTACGCGCTTGAAGGACAGTTTAATTATTTAATCGGCTGCGCCAGCATTACTCCAGGCCCCAACGGCTTCGCCATTAATGAGGTTTATCGGAATATCGATATCAAAAACATCGCGCCCTCTTCTCTCCACGTCAGCCCGAGCATCAAAGTGCCCCACGAATTAAGATGCGAGCGGGACGAATCCGGCATTCCACCGTTGCTGAAAGCTTATTTCCGTTTCGGCGCTATGGTCTGCGGCGAACCTTGCTGGGATAAAGACTTTAATTGCATGGATCTATTCATGTTACTGCCGCTCGACCAACTGCAAGCCCGCTACAGCAAACACTACATGAGGAATTATATCTCCAGGGATGGAGTGTATGCCGAAAACCTGTCTGGAACAGGTTCGGCGATCGCCAGGGATGGTGTGTATGCCGCAGGCCAGTCTGGAACTGGCGTGGCGATCTCCAGGGATGGCGTGTATGCCGCAGGCCAGTCTGGAATTGGTGCGGTAACCGACCGGGATGATGCGCATGCCGCAAGCATGCCGGAAGCAATGCACGGCGCAGGCTGGTAATGAAATCGAAAATACGGCTGTACTATAAGCTTTTTCAGATCGTCATCCTGTTTATCAACGGGCTAATTATCGCTGCGGGTATTTTTCCCGCACTTAATTTTTTATATTCGGCTCGCGAAGCCAAAACCAGGCGAGATGCTCTCAAGACCCGCTGGCTACAATGGTTCAGCGCCATTGTTAACCTGCATATCATCAAGGAAGGCGAGCTACCGAAAAAACGCGCCATCCTGGTCGGCAATCACATCTCCTGGCTGGACATCATCGTTATCGGTCAATATTTACCCGCTTATTTTGTCGCCAAGAGCGATATCTCAAGCTGGCCGGTCATCGGCTATCTGGCCAGACAGGGCGGCACCATTTTTATCCGTCGCGGCAATAAACAGCATATCAAGGAGACTGCCGAAAAAATGGTCTGGTCCCTAAAGCAGAATAGCAGCATCATCGCCTTCCCTGAAGGAACCACAACCAAGGGCGATGAGGTCCTGCATTTTCATGCATCCCTGTTTCAGCCTGCATTGCTGACCCGATCGCTTATTCAACCTGTAGCTATTCAATACCACGGCGCAGCTCAAGAACTCGCGCCTTTTGTCGGCGACGATGCCTTTGTGCCGCATTTAATCAGGATGCTGGCCTTGGACAAGATCGAGGTGCGGCTTAACTTTCTTCCTGTGATTAACAGCTCAGGAAAAAACCGCCATTCCGTCAGCCTTGAAGCAAGAGACATGATAGAAAGAAAAATTTCCAAATGTTCACCGCAGATGCTTCGAACCCGCAGTATTTTGAAATTATCCCGCGGGGAATCGTATAACTCAAAAGCACAATCGTAGCGACATGCCATGTATCCTGCCGAGTCTGTTATAGGCTTGCAACAGTATTAACGTTAACCACAAGGTGCGACATGAAAATTCTAAGTCTAATGAAAATTGCTGATATTTTTACTGTTGGCAATCTGTGCTGCGGCATCGTTTCGATTTTGCTGGCGATTGACGGCCTTTTTGATTTGAGCGCGTTGCTGTTGTTTTTGGCCGTGGTGTTTGATGTGCTTGACGGAAAAATAGCGGGGCTGCTGCATCAAAAGAATCTTTTCGGTAAACAAATCGATTCCATGTCCGACCTGGTCTCTTTTGGCGTTGCTCCTGCCTTGTTGTTTTATTCATTAAGCTCTCCCGGTGTTTTAGGCATCGCCGTCGCGTTGTTTTTTGTCGCCTGCGGCATGCTTCGGCTGGCCCGTTACAATATTTCCGAAGGAGCCGGTTTTGAAGGCGTGCCTATTACCGTGAACGGCGTGCTATTTCCGGCGCTTTTTCTGCTCTTTGGCAGCTTCCCGCAAAGCCTGAATTATTGGCCGATAGTTTTTTTAATTCAGGGCTTGCTTATGATTTCAACTTTTAAAGTATCGCGGATATTCTGATCCATTTCTGAACCTCCTACAGCGAATAAAACCAGTATAAAAAATTGCTATTGCGGCCTGTTTCCCGGGTATAAGGATGTAGTGATTTTCATGGACAAAAACGGCTGATTATTTTTTATGACCCCTATTAAATTCCCTGAACTCGAACAACTTGAACGCATTATTGAGCAATTAGGCGACCGGGCACAGACTGAAGTGGTTGAACGGATTCAATACCAAAACCATGAGTTCCCCATTCATTGCATTACGCTGGGCTCAACTCGGCCCGATGTCCCTGTACTGGCCTTTTTCGGCGGCGTGCATGGCTTGGAGAAGATAGGTTCCGAAGTGGTCCTGTCTTATATGGAGACCATCAGCCAGTTGCTGGACTGGGATCAGGAATTTCTGGCCCGGCTTGAAAAATCCCGGCTGGTTTTTGTGCCCATCGTTAACCCGGTCGGCGTTTATCTGGGCACGCGCTGCAATGGCAACGGCGTCGATTTAATGCGCAACTCGCCCGTCGAAGGCGTGGGCGCCACCCGCATTTTCAGCGGTCACCGCATCACGCCCCGCCTGCCCTGGTATCGCGGCGATGCAGCCAACATGGAAAAAGAAGCGCAAGCCTTGTGCCGCGTTGTCGACCAACACCTGTTCAACTCGTCTTTGTCTATCGCGCTGGATTTGCACTCAGGATTCGGCATTCAGGATCGGTTATGGTTTCCGTATGCTTCACGACTTACTCCGTTTGCTTTTATTGCCGAAACGCTGGCCCTAAAAGAACTGTTCGACCGCTGCTATCAACATCATATCTACCGGATCGAACCGACCTGCCTGGAATATGTGATTAACGGCGACCTGTGGGATTACCTGTTCGATGACTTTGTGCAACGGTTTGAAGCCGAACGCGTCTTTCTGCCGCTGACGCTGGAAATGGGTTCATGGCTTTGGCTGCGCAAGAGCCCGATGCATCTATTCTCCCGGCATGGCTTGTTTCATCCGTTGCTGCCGCACCGCCAGCAGCGGATTTTCCGGAGGCATTTCATGCTGTTCGATTTTCTGCACCGGAGTCTTTTGTATCCCCAGCAATGGACGCAACTTAAGCCAAAACAAAAGGCGGCTTATGAAAAAAAAGCCTTAGGTCTTTGGTATGAATAAAGCGCTGGGACAAAACTGGATTCTGCTTAGAGGCTTGGCGCGCGAGTCGGGACATTGGGGAGATTTTATTCCGCTCTTGCAATCGGCATTTCCGCAGGCTCGGATAACGATGCTGGATTTGCCCGGCACCGGCTGTTTTTATCAGCAGACCAGCCCAAGTTCGATCAAGACTATCACCGACAGCATACGCCGTCATGCTCTTAATAATGGACTTTTACAACAACCGGTAACGATTCTGGCGCTCTCGCTGGGGGCGATGGTCGCTTGGGAATGGATGCGCCGCTATCCCGAAGATATTTGCGGCGCAGTCCTGATGAATACCAGCTTTGCCGATGTGAGTCCTTTTTACCAACGGCTGCGCTGGCAAAGTTATAGGAGCTTTATTGCCTTGGCGATGACGCGCAACCTGCATAAACGGGAATCGGGGATTTTGCAGCTGACCAGCAACCGCCGCACTCAGCGTAAGCAACTAACCAATGCTTGGGAAAAGATACAAACCGAACGCCCAATCAACCTTAAAAACAGCGTCCGCCAGATGATAGCGGCTGCAAGCTATCGGCCCGGCGACATAAAACCCAGGCAGCCGGTTTTATTATTAAACGGATTGGGCGACCGCTTGGTAGCGCCAGCCTGCTCGGAATCGATACACAAAAAATGGCAATTGGAACTTCGCCGCCATCTCTGGGCGGGCCACGACCTGACCTTGGATGACGGCGCCTGGGTGGTGTCGCAGCTGAAAGATTGGTTGGATCAAAAGTCTTTTACTCACCACGAACGACTACATGGATGCAGGAGGTAGGCAGAAAACCGCTCCTGCGTTTTCTGCATTCGCCACATCCCTGTGGTTTAGCAATGCAGGAGCAATTGCCGAGACACGAAGAAATAAGCTTCGTGATCTTCGTGTCGCCTAGAGGCGCCTACTTTTGGCTTCGTGGTGATAGTCTTTTAAATTCATGTAATTGTCATCAAACAGTTAACTTCCTGTAATAATCCAAGCGTATTTTAGCCTTCATCGTAACTTGTTGGAGGCGGGTACCATGGCATTGAAATATCGTTCAATCTGGATTTCAGACACTCATCTTGGCACTAAAGGCTGCAAGGCCGAACAGCTCAGGGATTTTCTCGACAGCGTTGAGTGCGACTATTTATACCTGGTCGGCGATATTATCGATTTATGGAAATTCAGGTCCGGCTTTTACTGGCCTGCCCTGCACAGCGACATCGTGCAACGGGTCATCGACAAGGCTAAAAAAGGCACCCGCGTCATTTATATACCCGGCAATCATGACGCACAATTTCGAAAACATGCCGACATGCATTTTAACGGCATCGATATACAACTGAATGCCGTCCATACCACCCAGGACGGCCGCAAGTTCCTGGTGCTGCACGGCGACGAATTCGACAGCATCGTCTGTCACAACAAAAACCTGGCTTACATCGGCGGCGAAGCTTATGAAGCCTTGTTGTACGTCAATCGCTGGCTGAATATCCTGCGCTCAAAAATGGGCTACAAATACTGGTCCATCTCTGCGTTTTTAAAACACAAGGTCAAAAACATCATCAGCTTCATGGATAACTATCAGCACATCCTGAGCCTGGAAGCGCAAAAACGGCAGGTGGACGGCGTTATTTGCGGGCATATCCATCATGCCGACATTGCCGACATGGAATTCGGCAAAACCTACTGCAATTGCGGCGACTGGGTCGAAAGCTGCACTGCCTTGGTTGAAGATGGAACAGGACAGCTTTCCATAGTCCGCTGGCTGGAAGAAAGTCACCAATTGCTGGATCGGCAGCTTGAGCCGCAACCAGGCTATGCAGAGGCGGCTTGACCTCATTTGTCACGAAAACTTAAACAAACGTTCATTTCCTTGTCACAAAAGAGCTTTAGTCTTTGCCCCGTAGGCTAGGGATAAAGAGTAAATGGAAAATCCTAGATTTTCACCTCTGTAAACGGTCTTTATCGGCTTTTGCAGGGCTTCTTCCAAGAGGATAAAGAAATGAAACTGCTCTATTCCATCCATAAATACGACGTAAGCCTGTTCACCTGGCTGATCAATGCCCGGATGCACGCCACTTTGACCAAATCGGCTCGCCATATCTCAAAAACCGGCGATGGCCCGTTGTATGGGTTTATCGGAAGCTTGTTATATTGGAGTGAAGGCTTAAGCCCATTCCTGCAAGCGATCCTGTTGGCCTTTGTCATCGAAAGGCCGCTCTATTTTGTACTGAAAAACAGTCTGAGGCGTAACCGGCCGCAAGCAACTCTGCAAAACTTCCGCAGCATCATTACCCCTTCGGATCAATTCAGTTTTCCATCCGGCCATACCTCCGCCGCTTTCATGATGGCGACGTTGCTTGGCTTTTATTGCATGCCTTTAATGATCCCGCTTTATTGCTGGGCGGCATTGGTCGGTTTCTCCCGAGTGGTTCTGGGTGTGCATTTTCCGACCGATACCTTGGTTGACGCTATTTTGGGAATCGGTACAGCACTATTTAGTTTGGGGCACTTCATCATATGAGAATTTTTTACGGGGTACAGGGCACCGGAAACGGCCACATCACGCGCGCACGGCTAATGGCAAAAGAGCTTTACGCCGCCGGGATTGACGTGACCTTTCAATTTTCCGGCCGCTCTGCGGATAAGTATTTCGACATGGAAGTCTTCAACGGCTATCAGTTACGCACCGGCCTAACCTTTCATACCGAGAAAGGACAAGTCAGTTACCTTAAAACGGCGCTTGACGCCAAACCCATCACCTTCATCAAGGATATAAAATCCTTGGATTTGAGCGGCTATGACCTCGTGATCAGCGATTTTGAGCCGGTCACCGCCTGGGCAGCAAAAAGCCAAAAAAAGCCGGTTTTGGGCATCGGACACCAATATGCCTTTAATCATAAAATCCCCAGAGAGGGATCGGACCCTATCGCCGACCGGGTTATAAAATATTTTGCCCCTGTCGATAATGGGGTCGGTTTGCACTGGCACCATTTCGGACAGCCTATTTTGCCGCCGATTATCGATACGCCGGAAACGCCCCAAACTATCATCAAAAACAAGATCATTGTGTATCTGCCTTTTGAAGACCAGCATGAAGTGGTCCGGCTTTTGTCACAGTTTGAAAATTTCCAGTTTCATGTTTATGCGCCGGAACCGGTTCCATCAGAATTCGAGCATATCGTCTGCAATTCGTTGTCGCGTGACGGTTTTCTGAAAGATTTATACGACTGTGCAGGCATTATCAGCAATGCCGGGTTCGAACTGGCCAGCGAAGCGCTGCAACTGGGCAAAAAAATCCTGGCTAAACCGTTGCATGCGCAAATGGAGCAAATCTCCAATGCCGCTGCATTACAGCAGTTAGGCTACGGGCATGTTATGCAGAGTATGGATACAGCCGTTATTGATCATTGGCTGCATGACGACCATGCCATCCATATCACCTACCCCAATATCGCTAAAGTGCTGGTGCAATGGATACAGGACGGGATGCCGAAAATGGACACGGATTTTATAGAATCCGTCTGGAATACCGTGGAAGTGTTACGCGTTAAGCAGTAGCTCAATCTTTATAACCGACTATAAAGGTTGCCATACGCGCAAACCGGACTAAGCCCTTTGTCTTTTGTCCGGCAAAACACTAGCACTTCAAATATGGCGCGATAATTTTTTCATCCAGCACCACAATCGCTTCTTCGCAACTGATTATATTCTCCTTGTTGTTAAGAATATAATCGGCCAGCCGCTCAATCGCCTTCCAGTGAGCAGGCGAGCTTATAAATTGAAAGGCCTTATTAAACAGCTCAGCCATTTTTTCTTCGTGCCGGTTTCCAGCCGCGATAAAACTGTCCAGATATTCATAAACCTTTTCAAGATCGGATGTGCCGCCATAATGGCGCAAGGCATCAATGTTAACCAGCCGGGCACTGAACTGTTCATTATCGCGTAAAGCGACGTACTTTGCTTCCGCCAGAGGCCCGATCATCAGATTGATCATATCCGCTTCAAAAGCGGTCCGATACGCGTCTTGATCAGCATCTGAGAAATAATGGGCGCTTTCAATTAACGCAACCGGCAGGCTATGAATCAAGCGGCCACCTTCCACGGCGGCGGCAAAATGGTCACAAGCCAAGCGGGTGCCCTGAGTGTTGCCTTGCTGTTGATCGACTGCCTTAATAGTGATGTGAAAGTAAACGGGCGGCAATTGTTTCTGTTTATTGTAAAGATAAATGGCGGTAGCGTGACCCGCCTCGTGGTAGGCGATTTGCCTGAGCAAATCTTGATCATCAATAGTGCAGGATACATCAGTTTGGTAATTCCGTTTCATGATTCCACCTGTAAGTTAAAAAAATGCGGCCAGAGCTGCCGGCCGCACAAAGAGGAAGGATAACTAAACTCTAATTCCCTTTATCCAAGGGAATGATCTCAAGAGTTGCAATTAGTCTAATAAATGAAATCTGCCTTGAAAATGCGTCTTATTGTCGCGCGACAATAAGACGCAGAAAATGGCACGGTATGTGCTGCATGTTTTGGTTTGCACGATGAAAAACACTCCAAAACCGCATGAAAACCGGACTTAAACAAATCATTAAACGGCTTATCGTGGCATTTCACACAGAAAAACAGGGCATATGCCACATCATCCCGTTTGGCCGAACAAATGACTTTTAAACAAGCACAGGATCCAATATGACTAAATCAGAACTTATTGATATTTTGGTTAAAAAGCGTCCGCATTTGCAGCGGAAAGATGTGGAATTGGCGGTTGCCTGTATAATCGAGCAGATGAGCAAGGCACTGATGGCTAACGATAGAATAGAAATCAGGGGCTTTGGCAGTTTCTCCCTGCATTACCACCCGCCTTTTACCGGTCGAGACCCCAGAACCGGAGCTGAATTAAACTTGCCGCCCCGATATTCGCCCTATTTCAAACCGGGCAGAGAATTACGCCAGAGAGTCGATCTGTTAAGAACGGTTTATCGGATTAAGCAAAAAGTCTAGCTTTAAATCAAAGCGGCTTGAACGGATGACTACAGTCTCCGTATGAGGTTTGAAGAAGATTGCAACGTAAAACGGCGGCCGGAAAAGTTCCCGGCCGCCGTTAATCATTACAGTGTTTAATTATTGACCGATAGATTGGCGCATGTGGACCATGGCTTCTTCGGTATGCTTGGTACCGACATCCGCATGGCCTTTTTTAGCATGATCGATGGCTTCTTTTAAATGCTTCACAGCCTCAGTCATGTGCACATGCGCTTCGGCATGTTCTTTTTCCGCCGCTTCTGCATGTTTTAAACCTTCTTCCGCATGCTTAAGCAGTTGGTCGGCATGACCGTCTTGCCCATGAGCCGTAGCCATAGCCGAATGCTCCAGCGCTTGCGCTGTATGATGCTCGGTAGCATTTGCCTGGGAACTTAAACCAAGAGCCAGGGCGCCCATTAATACAACAATAAATTTTAATTTCATGAGAATATCCTTAAGTAGTTAATTAATATGGCAGATCACCGTAATAGCTATCGTCATCGGGGACGCTTTAGCATTACGGCTGAAGTTAGTGTAACTCATTCCGGATGTTATGTAAGTTACGGCATGTTTACGCTCCTCTCAAAATTGTTTACAACAATTTTGCCGCCCGACATGACCAGATCGGGATATTCCAGTGCTTTAAGGCTCTGCGCAGGATCGCCTTTCACCGCAATCATATCGGCCGGCGCTCCGGGTTGCAGGGTCCCCAACAACGGACTATTCAGATACCGGCCTGATTTCGAGGTCGCGCTACGCAAGACCTCTATAGCTTGCATGCCGGTTACGTGCATCATGGCGATAAGCTCCTGCGCATCGATGCCCCAGGGAATGTCAGGGTGCGCAATTTCAGCGCCGTATAAAAACTCTCCTCCCAATGCCGCCAAGGCGCGGGCATTGTCAATAATGCCGGGGCATTTCGATAAGGCATCCAGCGTAGTGATTGTTTTTACGTTTTGCGCCACCGCTTTTTTCAGCAATGCCTTGGGAATGACGCTGCATGGGATATGTGCCCATTCATCGACGCCTGCATCAATAGCAATCCTTGTACCGCTTGCCTCGCCTATATGCGCTGTCACTTTACGCCCCTGTTTATGGGCTTCATCGACTATCGCCCTGACAATATTTATCGGCAATAGCGGCCAAGCCTTCTTTGCATCGGAAGCTTTGCGATGCGGATTGCCGTGTTTTGCACCGACATGATGGTGTTCTGAAACCCAAGGCGCACCCGCTTCGCCGCCCGGTTCCAACGCGACCTTAATCACCACCGCGCCGCCGTTTATAAGCTTACCGACAGCCTCCCGCGCTTGTTGTTCCGTGGCTACGGCTATGGCGATATTTTCAGCCCCCAACTGCGCAATCGGATAACCACCGGGCGCGGTAATAATCGGCCCCGAAGTCAATACGCGCAAGCTGCCGTCGCCGCCATAAGGCCGGTGCAATGGCCCGCCTACATCCCGAACCGTAGTGATGCCGTGCTTTAGAACGGTATCGGCGGCAACCTGTTGAAAGGCTAGATGGGCATGCAATTCGATAAAACCCGGCAACAGGGTTGCATCGCCCAAATCAATGACTTTGGCATGAGCGGATTTGAATGCTTCGCGGCGGTCGATTTGAGCGATAACCCCACCAACTACCAATACCGAGACATTGCTTTTAATGTCGTTGCCGTCGAAAACCCGTGCGGCATGGATCAGAACAGGTGTTTGCCCCGTTTCCTGCGCAACGGCCAATGGCGAGTCAATGACTGCCAAGGCTAAAAACAACAGAAACCCGCTCCGGCTAAGGAATATGCACGGAATAACCCGGCATTTTTCTCTCCTCACTCCAACCCTTTCTCGAAGGGAGATAGGATAAGTTGTGGACATTATTTCATGCGCGTTCCTAAACATATTCATGATCACGCGTTTCATCATTTTTCATCCTTTAAAAGCTGATTTCCACGCCGCCATAAAAAGACAACGGCGCGCCGGCGTTTAACATCGGGTCGGTTGCCGCCGCCCTGTCCATTACATTATGGCTGGCGACGTATTGGCTATCGAGCAAGTTCCGGCCTTCGAGAAACACCTTGTAATGCTCATTAGACCAGCCGGTACGCATACCCAGCAGGCCGTAAGCATCGATCTTGTAAGTATTGGCAAAATCACCCCAACGCTTGCCCACTACATCAAAAGTAGGCCCTGCAAAAAAGCCGTCGGCATGGCGATAAAGAACCTCGCCTTTCAAGAAATAATCGGGAGCCGCCGGTAAATCGTTGTTGCCGTAAACACTATCGTTATCGAACTTGAAATGGTTGGTAGTAAAACTCAGCAGAGGCTCGATAGCATGCGTGCCTTTCTGGTCAAGCGCCAGCTTGGCACTGACAACGCCCTCAACGCCCGCATGGATCGTGTTATCGAAATTCTTTGCCAGACTCGTCCCCGGCGTCGGCGAAACGGACAGGATTTCTTTGTTAAGCCATGCGTAATACAGCGACAGATCCCACATCACATGATTCAAGTTACCGAAGTTTTGCTTGCCTCGCGTGCCTATTTCGACCGAAGTGCCTTCCATTGCCTTTAAAGCCGGATCGCCCGCGGTGGTGATGGTGTTATCGGCTAAATTATAGTTAGTCGGCGGCTCGTATAAGCGGCTGACATTGCTGTAAATACTGGCGTTTTTGCTCAGGCTGTACATCAAGCCCAAACCGGGATTAATACCGGCATAGTCGGCATTCGGATGGCTGTTGGTTCCGGTCAACGCGTTGGTGACCGGGTTAATGCCGATATTATCGACTTCGCGATGGGCAAATACGCCTTGCAAAGCGGGCGTCAGCGTCCATTTATCGGTAATGTGCCAGTGATCCTGGGCAAAGATTTCGATAGTCTCGGCATCCTTGGTAATTCGATTAGTCTGGCCGTTGCGCCTGCCGCCGTCGTTACGATAATTACCGCCCGTTTCCGAGTTGGTGCCGTAATTCACGCCCAGCAATAAGTCATGATTGTCCAGGCGCAGGTTGTAGCGGGCTGAACTACCCCAGTCCTGCTGATTGGAATCCACCAGCATACTGAAAACCTCCTGCGGCGCCATAGGCCCGGCCCCGTCAAAATCGACCATCACCTTGTCGACTATCGGATGATAAAGCTGCTGGTTTTCGAACGAAAAGCCGACTTCGAGCGAGCTTTTATCGTCAATCGTCCAGGTTGTTTTGTTGGCGACGCGCTCGGTCTCGGTATTTAACTGGTAATTGCCGCCGATAGCCTGGGCGCTGGCTTGGTTGGGGTCGGCATCGAATTGCGCCCGAGTCAGCTGCCCCGGCAACTGCTGGTCATTTTTAATGTAGCTGACAAAGGTACGGTTAACGACGGAATCGGAAACTTGCCAGCCGAAGTTGCTGTAAAGACCGAAGCGATCCTGCTTGTTGTGGGCGCGATAACCGTCCCATTCTTTGCCTTCGACCGTCAGCAAGCCGTCAAAACTGTCATTGAAAACCCGGCTCACCGTTCCGCGCCCGAGAAATTGGCCGAAACTGCCGCCGCTCAAGGCGAGCCTGGCCGCCGGGCTGTTATAGGCAGTGGGCGAGGTAAAATCCACCGCTCCGCCCAAGGTACTGGCCCCGTATTTAAACGCATTGCCGCCGCGTGCAACCGTTGCGAAACTCGCCGCCAACGGGTCGATGATACGATTATGGTTATTGCCGTCGGCGGCCGTGACCGGCAAACCGTCTTGCAAAAACTTAATGCCGTTTTGGTCATAGTTAGTGGAATCCAGATTAGAACCGCGGCTGGAAAAAAACACCTCGTCATTACCGCTTTGGCTGGCTGCCCAAACACCGGGGACATAACGAAAAAAATCCGCTACGCTGGAAACGTTACGATCATGCAAATCATTAATGTCGACCAAGCTGACGCCACCCGGCGAGCGCTCAACTTCGGCATTGGCGGCGGCAAGCTTTTGATCGCTTTTTTCCGTCACCACCAGGGTGTTAAGCTCGATATTCGATTGTTTCTCCGGTATTTCCTGTCTTGCTTTGACTATCTTTGGCAGCTCTTTCGCCGCAGCAGAACCGGAATTAAACAATAAAAAGAGAACAAATAAGGGCTCGCTTAACTGTAAAAGCGTAACAGGCCGATTGAAGGGTAAGCGCTTCATAATGATTCCAACGTAGTAAAGAAATACGCCTCAGCATTGGCTGAGAGTTTTTTATTCGAACCGAATCGACGCCTGGATTCGGCTCGAATACAGCCCGAAGATACTAACTAATACCGTCAGCGATTTCCTCGCGCATTCATATGGCAAAAGGAGTATTTCTTATGCCAAAAGTAGGATTGCGCGATATGCTCCGGTTTTACTTATTTAGCGTGTGATATGACGCACTTTTTTACATCGGTATCTTTTTTACTGCCTCCAAAAACCATTAACGCCATGAAAATAATACGTTAACAAGTCAAGGCCCGGTTTGTGCTTAATAACCTGGAGTTTTACAGCCAAGGATAATCATGGAAACAACACAAGCAACAGCGAGGCGTTGGCGCATAAGCAGCGACGAGCTGCAATTTCATCAGCTAAAAGATTGCTCGCAGCAATCGTTACCGGAAGATTTAGGTGTCGGGCAGTCAAGAATATTCCAGCTTGACCAGGACTTGAGCTACATAGAAACCCGCTACACGCCGTCCAAAGACTTGGCTGTTTTAAGCCGGATAGAGCATCAGGAGCCGCGCCTGATGGTTACGTTAAGCTTGAAAGGACATTCCCGTTTTGCCGGCAATAGCGGCGATGAACTTGTTTTTAGCGAAGGCTACACATCGATCACAACCCTCCGCTCAAGCGTCGGCGAGCGCCACTACCAAGCCCACAAGCCCACTATGCAGCTTCGTTTCGCACTGAATAAAACTTGGCTGGACCGCTACTTTGGCGAAAACAAGGCGGCACAGCTGTTCGGCAAAAGCGGCACTCAGCTGCTCAACTATCAGCCTATCTCTCCCCAGGCCTTGTATGCGGCGCAACAATTATTAAACTGCGACGACTCCAGGGAAACCAAGCGGATATTCATGCATGGACATGCCATGTCTCTGCTGGCGTATGAATTAAGCCATCTGTCTGAACACAAGCGCCCGAACTCATCGGGATTCAATCAAAAAGACGCCGCCATTGCGAAATCGGCCCGGGATATTCTATTCCATGAATTTAAAAATCCTCCGTCAGTAGCAGAGCTATCGAAACGGGCAGGAACCAATCAATTCAAACTAAAAAAATTATTTCACCATTTTTTCAATAACACGCCTTACGGTTTGTTGCTGGAAATCAGGATGAATCATGCCTATCAGTTGCTGGAATCGAGACAGTGCCAAGTCAGTGTTGCCGCAGACTTGGTCGGCTACAACCATGCCGGCAATTTCAGCGCCGCATTTATAAAACATTTCGGCGTTTCGCCTAAGACTATCGGCAAAAGCACTGAGGTAACTATTCAACCGCCGGTTGACGCTGATGTAAGCGGATAAGCTGAAATACTAGCTGTTCAGCGCATCCCTAGACAAAGATTGCGAATCATGACTTCCTCATCAGCCGGGACAATCAGCACCGGCTTGCAACCCGGACGGCCGATTTTGTTGTCCCCTGAGCGATTGGCTGACTGATCCAGGGCGAAGCCAAGAAACTCCAGTGGAGCGCAGATTTTTTCCCGAACTTCGGCGGAATGCTCGCCTATGCCGCCGGTAAAAACCAGCGCATCAATGCCGCCCGCCTTGGCCGCAAAGCCGCCTATCGCCGCCCTCACCTGACGGCAAAAATACTCGACGGCAAATTTTGCGGGTTCGCTATGGCTGGAAAGCAGCTTGCTCATCTCCGAACTTTCACCCGAAGACAAGGCCAGCAGCCACATCTTGTGAAATACCACATCACTCAATTCTTCCTGATCATATCGCTTCGCCAGCTCCAACATCACGCCGGGATCAAGGTCGCCGCTTCTCATTCCCATCGGGATACCGCCCGCCGGAGTGTAACCCATCGTGGTGTCTACAGATTTCAGGTTGTCCATCAGGCACAGGCTTGCACCGCTACCCAGGTGCGCGACGACAACCTTTCTATAAGCCGCGTCGCCCAAAATTCCTGCAAGGGTGTCGGCGATGTAGGCGTAATTGAGCCCATGGAAGCCAAAGCGGCGCAAGCCAAGCTCGCCCGGAATCGGCAGTCGTTTGGCCAACTCGGGCAGGGTGGCATGAAAAGCCGTATCGAAGCAGACGACTTGCGGCACATTAAAATGCTGTCGGCACAAATCCAGGCCAAGCAGATTGCCCGGCAAGTGCAACGGGGCAAGATCGATCAGCCCTTGCAGCCGGGAACGTTCGGCCGCATCAACCTGTCTTGCCTGATCGCTAATATCGCCGCCATGGACAAAACGGTGCCCCACCCGCTCCGGCTTCTCACCCGCCAGATCCAGCAGCAACCGGTCGAATACTTCCCCTTGGTCATGCACATGCCCATAGCGAAAATTCCGCCGCGATCCGTCAGCGGAAAACAGGCTCGCCTTCAGCGAAGACGAGCCGCTGTTGATGGTAAGAATCGAGTAGCTCAATTTGCCACCTCCAGTTAAATAGTTAACTCCCGCTTTAGAGTCCGCTCACTGTATCATCCGTATAACAGCCAATTAGCAATGCAGATTAATCACTGCTTAAAGCGACACTTATACATTTACTCACATATTTCCTGAAATGATCAAGCCAGGGCGCCTTGCTGCGAGCTAATTAACTCAAGTGTGTCCATATTGATAATAACTAAACAGCTTTTCTTAATTCAGCATGAAATAACATCAATGCCTGGACAACGAGCACATCATCTCTATGACTGTTTGCCCGCTCCAAATAAGAATAATTATCAACAAGTGTTGACTTGCCAAATGATAATCATTATTATTTAATCCATGGATAAAAAACCTTTCATTACGCTCGAACCATTAGACATGACGCCTTCTGTAAAGCAGGACATAACGCCGGTTTTAAGGCAGCGCTTACAAAGCGCGGAGCTATTTGGTACCGCGAACGAGGTTGTTATAGAACACGCCGGTGAGGAATACCGTTTACGTTTGACCCGTCAGGGAAAACTAATCCTGACCAAATAATTTAGTTTTTGCACTTTATTGTCGGCAGGCTTTTTTCTTAACTGCAGTCCTCTCTCCTTCTGATAGTGATGATTGAGCATGCCGACAATAAAGTGCAACAAGTAAAAATAAATAGCCAGCCATCCAATACGCCCAGGTATTGGTAGCCAGCCAATGTTAAAAGCCGCGCACTGCAAGTAGCTAGTGCCGTCTCAACACTGTACACAACAGCTTCGGCAGATTTTATGCTGCCTGATATTTGGATGGTGAAACCTATGAACTCAAATAAACGGCATAAGAAAGTGAGCCTTTCCGGTAACGGCGATTGCCGCGTGGCATTTTGTCCGGATTGCGGCACACTGGAGATAAATTTGGGAACATCGACGATACGCACCAATTACGAATCGTTACACCTGCTTAGCTCAGTCTTAAACCACGCCAAGGTTCGTCTTGCCCAGATTCAAAATGGGTCATTGGCAAATGACAACACTCAAATAAGGATCGGCCGTGTTCACTAAAATGTTCTTTCCGACAGCCGCCTTTTATTTTCTGGAAAACCGCCCCGCTCCGGCACTAGGAAATATCAGCTATGGTGGCGCCAAGCCTATCAGCGACCGCCCATGGCTTGCGATAGGCTTGGTGCTGTGCGCGCATCTGGCGGTTTTTGCGGCATTGGCACGACCACAGCAGTCTTTGCCGCTTGAGACCATGCCGGAACCGATCATGGTCAGCTTGCTGAGTGCGCCGCAGGCAGCGCCGCAAAAGCCGACATTACCACCCGCCAAGCCGGTAGAACAGCAGCATAAACCAATCAAGAAGCCAGTCAAAACACCGGTCAGTAAACCCGTGGTACCGATCATAAAACCGGCCAGTCTTCCAGCCGCCCCGTCTGTGGAGCAGCCTCCCATGCCCACAACCCCGGCAAGCTCCCCTGCTGCCGAAGCACAAGCGAGGCCAACGAATACCAAAGCCGCAGATACGCAAACCTATCAGTCGCCAAGCTTCAACGCGGCTTATCTCAATAACCCTGCCCCGAAATATCCGTCAGTGTCGCGGCGACTGGGTGAACAAGGCTTGGTGCTATTACGCGTACAGGTAACAGCGGACGGCGCAGCCGAATCCGTAGAACTGCAAACCGGCAGCGGCTCAAACCGTCTCGATCAGGCCGCACTGGAAGCCGTCAAAAAATGGCAATTTGTTCCCGCCAAACGCGGCGAACAATCGGTTAGTGCATCGGTCGTTGTACCGATCAGATTTTCATTAGAAGGATAAGTCATCATGCAAGCATATCTATTAGACAACCTGAAATTCATCACTGAGGGCGGCGCAGTTTCTATTATCGTTGCAACAGGCCTGTTAGCCATGTCCATAGGCAGTTGGAGTTTAATGGTCATCAAAGCCCTACAGGCACGGCGTTTAAAAAACAGCAGCGCAGCCTTTTTAACACGATTTTGGCAGGCCTCGTCGTCAACCCTGACGTCAATGGCAGCGGTCATGAGCGAGGATTTGAAAAAAGCGGAAAACCCGTTTGCGCGCCTTACGCTGCAAGGCATCAGCGCTGCCGACCATCACAAGCGCTACACCGAACGGGTAAGGGATGACGGAACTACTGCGTTGCAGGAACATTCGCACCATGATGAATTTATTGCCCAGGCGCTACGCCGGACTATCGGCCAGGAAGCCATGCAGATGGAGACAGGACTGACCTTGTTGGCTTCAGTAGGCAGTATCGCTCCTTTTATCGGATTGTTCGGCACCGTCTGGGGCATTTATCATGCGCTCGGCACTATCGCCGTCGGCGGCCAAGCCACGGTAGACAAAGTGGCAGGCCCGGTCGGCGAAGCATTGATCATGACCGCATTCGGCCTGGCAGTCGCCATCCCGGCGGTTCTCGCCTATAACACCCTGGTGCGCGACAATCGCCTGCTAATGGGCGAATTGGAAACGTTCGCCCACGATCTACATACCTACCTGACCACCGGCGTACCGCTGGCAGCTCTGCAAATTACCGAAACGCTACCGTCGGAAAATTCAAGCCAGGCCGTCCCTGCCCGGCCCTCATCCGGCGCTCCGCAAGCAAATTCTCTCCAAGCAGAGGTGTCGCTATGATCGGCTCAGGCGGCTTCGGCGGCGATAACCGTCATACGCAACCGATGGCGGAAATCAACACCACGCCGATGGTTGACGTCATGCTGGTGCTGCTGGTGATTTTCATCATCACCGCACCGCTGCTGACCCACTCGATCAAAATCGACCTGCCGCAAGCGGGCAGCCAAGCCAATCCGGAAAAACCCGACATCGTCACCCTGTCGATGAATGCGGAAGGCAAACTGTTTTGGAACGATGCGCCCCTTGCAGAAATTGAGCTTGACTCGCGATTGGCGGCGGAAGCGCAAAAAAAGCCCCAACCCGAACTGCATTTACGCGCCGACAAAACCACAAACTATCAACAATTAGCCATGGTAATGTCCGCTGCACAAAACGCAGGAATAGAAAAACTGGGCTTCGTTACCGATCCGAATCTAAAGAAATAAAACCGCATATCGGAAGGAATTATCATGTCTAAAAAAGATCAGCAAGAGACCTTATTAATGGCTGTCGAACATTTAAAAACTCAGTATGAAGCCCTGCAATATCCTTGCATTGCTCTGCTCATTTCCCGGTATTATCGTTTGCTTGGCAATTTAACTACATCCAAAAATAAGCAGGAAAAGTATGCCGCCTATTCAAGGACATGGCTTAACTGCCATATAAACAACCCAAGGCATCCGCAAAGAATTCAACACCAGCTTAATGATTTTATTCAGCCTTATGAATTCGGCCTAGAATCGAGCGCGAAATAACTTCATAACTAGCCCTCGATTCAAGCAAAGCGGAAAGGTAATTCCGTCCAAATAAAAAAACAGCCAGCCATCGCCTTTTGTGTGACCAGCCAGCCAGCAACAAGCTATACACAAAAGCGAGATATTTATGAAAAATCACAAGAACCGGCCGCTGATGCTGGCTATTGCCGCATTGTTGAACGCTTCGCATACCGAAGGTGCGGAGCTTGCTCAACCGGTACTTCCCGAAGTTAAAGTCAAGGCCGCCGCTGAAAAAGAACCCGCCTACAAAGCCGATACATCCAGCACCGGACTGAAGTTTGAAGCGGCCATACGCGATATTCCGCAATCCGTCAGCGTAGTCAAAGAGGAGTTGGTCAAATCGCAAAATGCCTTTAACCTGCGCGATGCGCTGAAGAATGTCAGCGGGCTGACCATTGCCGCCGGCGAGGGCGGGCGTACCGGCGATTCGATCACCTTGCGCGGGTTTTCAGCAAACTCCGACACTTATCTCGACGGCGTCAAGGAAAACGGCCAGTACGCTCGCGACACTTTTTTCCTGGACCGCGTCGAAGTGCTGAAAGGCGCGTCTTCGGTACTGTTCGGGCGCGGCTCGACCGGCGGCGTTATCAACCCGATTGCCAAAAAGCCGGTCATGGGCAAGTCATTCGCCACCGCGGACTTTACTTACGGTAACTATGACTTCAAGCGCACCACGCTGGATGCCGGAACAAAACTGACCGACAGCATCGCCGTGCGGCTCAACGCACTGTACCAGGATGCCGATTCGTTCCGCGATTACAATTACACCAACCGCTGGGGCGTCGCGCCGTCGGTCAAGTTCGACATCACCAAGGACACCGATCTGACTCTGATGCTGATGCATCAGGAAGAGGACAGCGTGTTCGACTATGGCGTGCCGATGGTCGGCGGAAAGCCCGCCAACGTGCCTGTCAACCAATTCTACGGTTTCAAGGATGATCTGTTGCAAACTTACGATACCTCGGTAGTGACGGCGATATTCAACCACCGCTTTAACTCGGATTTTTCAGTGCGGAATACCTCCCGATACGGCAATTATGATCGCAGCTATCGCACATTGCTGTTTTCAGGGTCGGCCTCCAATACCGGCCCGACAGCAACAATAGCCCGAACCCAGGCATTGCGCGAAAGCCCGCAAGAAAATTATTACAACCAGACCGACTTCACCTTCAAAAAACCGCTGTTCGGTTTTAACAATACCTTCCTTTTTGGCGCGGAAGTCGGCTGGGAAGATTATACCTTCCGGTCTAAAAACTCGACCGGCGTCAGCCGGGTGTCCATCTATAACCCCATATCAGCGCCAACTGTAGGTTTGGGCCGCGCCAACGATTTTTCCGGCGTACTGGCAACCGACAGAAACACCAAAACCAATACCGTTGCCGGTTACGTGCTCGATCAGTTCGAGATTACGCCCGAGTGGAAGCTGCTTGCCGGTGGACGTTACGATGTTTTTCAGGCGAAACAGAACGACAATCTTCTTAACAGCAATGATTTCGAGCGTACCGATCACCAATGGAACCCGCGTGCCGGTCTGGTGTGGCAACCGAAAAATTGGCAGGCGTACTATTTCAGTTACGGCACATCGTTCAATCCTTCCGCGGAAACTTTTTCCCTCGCCAGCAATACCGCCAACCTGAAACCGGAGCAGAGCCAGAATTTGGAAATCGGCGCCAAATTGGACCTTTTTGACGGACGACTCAGCGCGACCGGCGCGTTATTCCGGCTGGAAAAAACCAACGCGCGGACAGCCGATCCTAGCGATCCTACCCGGAATATTCTGGCCGGAGAACAGCGGACCGACGGTTTCGAGTTAGGATTGGCCGGAGACATTCTGCCTGACTGGAGCCTTTCGGCGACTTACGCTTATCTCGATGCCGAAGTGGTTAAATCCAATAACAGCGCCACAGGATCGGTCAGCGGGCAATCCAAGTCGCTCGAAGGCAAGAATTCGGTGAATGTGCCGGAAAACAGCGGCGTAGTCTGGACCAGTTACAAGATCACCCCGGAATGGGACGTAGGCGGCGGCGTGTTTATGTCCGGCTCGCGTTTCACCGATGCGGTTAATGAAGTGACCTTGCCCGGCTATGCGCGCCTTGATGCAACCGTGTCTTATCATCCGACCAAATACCTGGACATCCAGGCCAATGCGTTCAACCTGCTGGATAAGGTCTATTACGAATCCGGACAAACCAATACGGCCTTGCCGGGGACGCCGCTGTCGGGACAGCTGACGTTGCGGGTGAAATATTGATGTGCAATTGAATACACTAAATTTTGTCCACGAAAAGCAGCAGAGAGAAATGTTATCCAACGCGACTTGACGCCAAAGCAAGCTTTGGACTCCAGAAAATCCGGCTACAGGAGTTCAAAGCTTGCTTTGAATTTTAAATTTTTTAAACACAACGCAGAACCCGATCGCAGCCACGTCACAAACAGAGGATCACCATGCTACTTGCCATTGAAAATGTTTTAACAGGTGAAGAACTCGCCGGTGCGCGAGAACTATTCGCCAAAGCGCAATTTGTTGATGGCCGGGTCACCGCAGGCGAGCTGGCCGCCAAGGTAAAAAACAACCTGCAACTGCCTGCGAAGGCGGCGGAGACGCAAGTGCTGACCGAGATCGTTCATAATGCCTTGCATTGCAATCCGCTGTTTGTATCCGCGGCCTTGCCGAAAGTAGTCTGCCCGCCGCTGTTTAATCGCTATGTTCCGGGCATGGAGTTTGGCATCCATGTCGACAATGCGATCCGCGTCGGCGTGTCGACTTTTCGCACCGATGTATCGGGAACGCTGTTCCTGTCCGAGCCGGACGAATATGAAGGCGGGGAGTTGGTCATCGAAGACACTTACGGCGTGCAGCGCATTAAACTGCCTGCCGGAAGCCTGGTGCTGTATCCGTCAAGCAGCTTGCACAAGGTGGAAGCCATCACCGGCGGCCACCGCGATGTTGCAGTGTTCTGGGTGCAGAGTATGATTCGCGACGTCGCCCAGCGCAGCCTTTTGTTTCAGCTCGATGCTGGTATCCAGAGCCTTCGAGCCCGTGCCCCGGAAAGTCCTGAGATTGTGCCGCTGGTCGCTACTTACCATAACCTGCTGCGTATGTGGGCGGACATCTGACAATAAGCCGGGGTACCCCTTATAATGGCGCGACTTTAAAACCCCGAACCATTGATATGGCGGCCTGAGTTTTAACTTAAACTGAAACAGAGACTGGAAATGCTGCAAGCAACTGAACTCACTAAAGCCTATAACGGCGCCATTGCCCTGAACAAACTAAACCTGACGGTGAACAGCGGAGAGATTTTCTGCCTTTTGGGCGCGAACGGTGCCGGAAAAACCACAACCATCAATTTGTTCCTGAATTTCGTATCGCCGACCGGCGGGCAAGCGCAGGTGAACGGTATCGACGTAAGCAAGGAACCGCTTGAGGCGAAACGCCACATTGCTTATATTCCTGAAACGGTGATGCTCTACCCTAGCCTTTCCGGGCTGGAGAATCTTAAGTTTTTCACCACGCTGGCGCTGGGGCATAAGCGGCCCGAACATGAACTGCTCGAGTTACTTGCTCAAGCGGGACTGGTTGAAGACGCGGCGTTCAAACGCGTGTCCGGTTATTCGAAAGGCATGCGGCAGAAAGTCGGAATTGCTATTGCGATTGCGAAAAACGCGAAGGCGCTGCTGCTGGACGAACCGACTTCCGGTCTCGATCCGCAAGCCGCGAACGAATTCTCCAAACTGCTGGACCGGCTTAAAGCTGAAGGCGTAGCCATCCTGATGGCCACCCATGACCTGTTCCTGGCCAAGCAAGTCGGCACCCGCGTGGGCATCATGCAGCGCGGGAACCTGGTCTCGACCATGGCAACCGACGATCTCGGCCACGCCGATCTCGAGCGGCTTTATCTCGACATTGCTTATGGCTACAGCAAGGAAGCCGGATGAACACTGCCGCAAATGTTATCAGTACCATTGCTCGCAAAGAGTTGCTTGAGCAGTTACGCGATGCGCGATTTTGGTGGGCCGGCGGCATCATCCTGGTGTTAATGTTAACTGCGCTGCTGCTGGGCTGGCAGCAGATGCAGCTCGTTGACAAGGAGCATGCCGAAGCTCGCGCCGTGGCTTATCAGCAATGGCTGGATCAGGGCGATAAAAATCCCCACCAGGCCGCGCATTTCGGTCAATACGCTTTCAAGCCGATGAGTCCACTGGCGTTCGTTGATCCGGGCATCGACCGATTCGTTGGTTCCACGGTGTGGATGGAAGCGCATAAACAAAACGAATTCAATTTTCGCCCGGCGCGCGACGCGACCTCATTGCAACGCTTCGGCGAGCTGACTATGACGTTTGTATTGCAAACACTGGTGCCGCTGGTCATTGTATTGCTCTCCTTTTCGGCGTTCACCGGCGAACGCGAAAGCGGCACCTTACGGCAGTTATTGAGCATCGGCGTAAAGCCTTCGCAATTACTGGCCGGCAAAAGCCTGGCGATTGCGACAGCCATCGGCGCATTACTGTTGCCGATGGCATTGCTCGGTTTTGTGGCATTGGGTTTCGCCGAGAACCAGCATGCCGGTATGGCGAATTTATACAAGCGCGGTGCTTGGCTCGTCTTGGGCTATGCGATCTATTTAACCGGATTTATTGCCTTGGCGTTAGGCGTATCGGCGGCTTCGTCGTCATCGCGGAAAGCGCTGATCATGCTGCTCGCGTTTTGGGTGGTTAACGGTTTTATCGCACCACGGGCCATGACCGATTTAGCCCGCCTGATCTGCCCCACTCCAACCAAGGTAGAATTCCAGAACGGCATCAATGAAGCACGCAAAGCAAGTTTTGGACACGATGAAACGCATCCCGCTTTCGTCGCTTTTCGCGATGAGGTACTTAAGCAATACAAGGTCGCCCGTATTGAGGATTTGCCGATTAGCTTCCGTGGGCTCTCTTTGCGCAAAGGCGATGAGAACGGCTACCGCATTTACGACGAGCACTACGGCGCGCTCTGGAATACCTACGCACGCCAGGAACGTATCCGCGCTATCACGGGGTTTGCCTTTCCGCTAGCCGCACTCCGGCCGTTTTCCATGGGCTTGGCCGGTACCGACACTTTTCATCAAAACCGGTTTGCTACCGCTGCCGAACTGTACCGGCGGCAACTTCAAACAGCAATGAGCGAAGACCTGATCCAGCACCATAAAAACGGCGATAACAACTACGTATCCAATCGCGAATTGTGGGAAAAAATTCCGGCATTGGCGCACCAAATACCGGAAGCTGAAACCGCTATCGCCGAACAATCTTTAAACCTGGGGATTTTATTAATGTGGATGCTGACGACCATCGGGTTTGCAGTAACGGCAGCGCGGCGCTTACGGCCATAATATTAATAGTTGCAAAAGTTTTTGCATTTACAGCGGCCCGCACTGCAATGGCTTCGCCGACTATGGAATGCCGGTAACGGCTCGCGTTCTTTTGTTGGACCACGGTTGTGCCGCTCAAAGCAAGCTTTGAACTCCCGGTAGGACTCATGTCGGAGTTCAAAGCTTGCTTTGAACAGCTAAACGGTACCCAAAGATGCAAGAACTTTTGCAACTATCAATACATGCGGGAACTTACGCAATGATTAATAACGGAATAGCAACTATGCACACGACTCTGTATTTGAAAGCGATATTTAACTTCGAGCGTTCGCTGTTCCGCGCCGATAGACTGGACGTTCTTGTCGCATTTATTCTGTTTGCGGCAATCGGCTACGCGTTTGTCAACGGTCATGCCTGGATGAACAAACAGCAACAAGCTGTGCATGCCGCGCAAACCGAAGAATCGGCACGCCTGCAAGATCTGAAAGATACCCTGGTCAAGATCGAGGCAGGCAGCCTTAAACCGCCCAAGTCTTACCAAAACCCGGCAAGCGCTCATGCTGTGGGTAACCAGCTTGCAGCGACCTATGCCATTCTGCCGCCAACCTCACTTGCTTTGACCGCTATAGGCCAAAGCGATCTCAATCCTCCTTACACAAAAGTATCCGGTGAGAACAAAGAGATATTTGCGTTAAACGAAGAAATCGAAAACCCCGGCAATTTACTGGCCGGCAATTTCGATCTTGCCTTTGTCGTCGTTTTTTTATTGCCGATCCTGATTATCGCGCTCTCCTATAACCTGCTCTCGGCTGAGCGCGAGCAGGGTACGCTGGCTATCACGATGACAAACCCGGTGCCGCTGTGGGTTTTGATTGCCGGCAAACTTTGTTTTCGTGCCGGTTTTGTCTTTTCAATGATGGCCGGAATGGCGGTTATCGGATTGATTATCGCCGGCGCCGATTTGACGGCTAGCGATAGCATGGTGCGCTTGGCTTGGTGGATAGGGCTGCTGTTTACTTACATCCTGTTCTGGTTTGCCATGGCGGTTGCGGTCAATGTGCAGGCTAAATCGTCTTCACACAACGCACTGGTTTTGACCGGGCTGTGGATTATGCTGTTGCTGGTATTACCGACCTTCATCAGCATCGCTATCAATGTCGCGTACCCGCTTCCTTCCCGCGTAGCGATGATAGGCGCGATTCGCGCCGCGCAAACGGATGCTGGCAAGTCATCCGACGCAACCCTTGCGCGTTTTGAACAAGAGCATCCCGAAATGACGATCAAACCGGGTTCAGCAGACGATGATTATGCCGCTTCCAGAAAGCGTGTATTGGTACAGCTTGCAGCGTCCGAGCGAGTAGCACAAATCATGACCGGCTACGACCGGCAATTAGCCAAGCGGCAACGCATCGCCGAAATCCTGCGCTTTTTATCCCCGGCGATTGTTATGCAGGAAGCATTAAACGCGATAGCGGGCACCGACAACAGCCGGTATCGACATTTATCTCGCCAAGTCGATGCCTTTCGCCGTACGCGGCAGGATTTTTTTATGCCGAAAGCACTTAATAACGTGCCTCTCAAACTGGCTGATTACCAAGACTTTCCGCGTTTTAGCTATGTCGAGCAGGCGATTTCAGAAACCGGCTTGAGATTGTTTGGCGGATGGCTCGGCTTAATGATCCCAATTGCTTTGCTATTCATGTTCACCCTGCGCCGCATCCGGAATTACCCGGTTACGGCATGACCAATGAGAAAAAAAGATAAATAATGACGCAAACACAAAATCCAGAGACAGTAATCCGACAACCCAAACGTATTCAATGGCTTAAATGGCTGCGCCGCGTCCACGCCTGGGTCGGGCTGTGGGGCGCGGCGTTGGGTTTGTTATTCGGCGTTAGCGGAATTTTACTCAACCACCATATGGTGATGAAAATTCCTGCTGCAAAAATGGAACGGTCGCAAATCGAACTGCCTCTGCCTACACCGCTTCCTGTGGATGCAGAAGCTTTGGCCTTATGGTTGCAAACACAATTAAACATCAGCCGGGAACCCAGTAAAGTAATCACTGAACCGGCAAAAACCGTAACCTGGGCCGGTCAAACTTTCCAACAACCCGGCCAATGGCGAGTGGATTTTCATAGTCCGCAGCAATCTGTGAACGCTGAATACTGGGTCGGTAATAGTTTTGTTTCGGTAAAACGCCAGGATGCCAATATCTTCGCCTTCATCACCCGTTTGCATAAAGGAGTCGGCATGGGCACAGCCTGGATACTGCTGGCCGATACGCTGGCCGGCGGCTTGGTATTTCTTTCCCTGACCGGCTTGTTATTGTGGACCAAGCTGCATGGCTCGCGTCTGCTTATGGCTGGCTTGGGGTTGGTTTCGCTTGGACTGGGAGTGTCTGTTGTGCTGAACTCGCTGTAACTTTTTCTGCGTTGAGCTGGCGGCGACAAAAAGCATAACCGGAAACGGCTATTTTCCCTGCGTTTGCAGCACCAGCCTGTGTTCCGCCTTTCCGGCGTCAGCCCATTAGGTCATATCACTACAAATATGTGGCATATGACCTACTTTTTAGGATTAAGATGATTTGCCGGACCGTTTCCGAGCAATCACCGCATCAGCCAGTAAGCCTAATATCAAGGCTCAGGAGCCTTAGCAGCTATAATTAGCCTATTTGGCATTATATTTGCTGACTTTTATGGCAATCGTTTACCTGATTCTTCAGGCTAATACTGCCATAGAGGGAATTATTTCATTGATGAATCTGTCGCCAGAACCTGGATTGTCTGCGCATTTCCTTTTGCATCAAAAAGACTTGATGCAGTTTTTGACGTTTAAAGTGCAATGCGCCGAAACAGCTGCCGATTTAACACAGGAAACTTATTTACGTATCGCCCATCACCCCGACCCCGGCAATATCGAAAATATACGCGCTTACCTGTTCCGTATCGCCAATAACCTTGCCCTTGATTATCTTCGCAGCCAGACGCGGCTGAATAAACGCGATGCCGGACCGGTTACGGAAGACTTTACCTGCCATCAACCTGAGCCGGATGCAATAGTGTCCGACCACCAGCAACTGGAGTTTCTTGAACGGGTTATTTATGACTTGCCGCCGAAATGTCGGGAGGTTTTCCTGATGAGTCGCGTGGAGAACAAAAGCTATACCGAGATCAGCAACGAGCTGGGTATCTCTCCCCGCACCGTGGAAAGCCATATGCGCAAGGCATTGGAGCAGATTCGGAAACAGTTTGACTAAGTTCCTCATCAAGCAAAATATATTTTCGTCCTGTAAGGGTATCGAGACTGTCAGACGTCTTATTAATTAAGCTACCCATAACAGGACTATTCTCTCTGTAGTAATATACCCATCATGTCCAGCACCCAGCCTTCATCAAATGCACAATCCGTCTCAGACCAGGCTACCGCATGGTTTGCGCGCCTGCATGCGGATGACGTGAGTGCCGGGGAACAGGAACAGTTCAAAAACTGGTACCGGGAAAGCCCGCAACATGCCCAAGCCTATGACAAGATGGCGCTGCTTTGGGAAATGCTTGAAGCACCCGGCAAACGGGTTCATGCCAGGCTCGAAGCCGAACAATCCTCAGCCCCAGCCGCCCGCCCGCCCCTGCGCGGCAAGCAACCGCCTTACGCCCGGCGATTTATGGCAACGTCTGCGCTGGCTTTGATTGCGTTGCTGTCCTATCAACTGCCGGCACACTACCAAAATTGGCGCAGCGATTACCATACGGCACCCGGCAAACAGTTAACCGTTGCGCTCAGCGACGGATCGCGGCTGACGTTAAATACCGACACCGCCATCGCCGTGCACCTTGCCGACAAGCAACGGAACATCGAACTGCTGCTCGGCGAAGCTTATTTCCAGGTATCCCCGGATAAAAATCGCCCGTTCGTAGTCAGCAACGGCACAGCCAATGCCCGTGCGGTCGGCACTGCTTTCAGTGTTAAAAAGACCGCTGACGACATGCGGGTGGTCGTCAGCGAAGGCACGGTGGAAGTATCGGCAGGCAAAGCCGACTCTACCGCCCTGGTCCATATCAACCAGCAAGTGGACTATCAGCAGGGCCGCATCGGGCCGGTGATAACCTCAGACCTTATGGAAACGCTGGCCTGGCAGCGCGGACAACTGATTTTTAAACGGCAGCCGCTATCTCGGGTGATTCAGGAAGTGAACCGCTACCGGAGCGGACAAATTGTGATTCTAAACTCTAAGCTGAAAGAAAGGATCGTTAGCGGCGTGTTTGATACCGCAGATCCAGCCGCAGTGGTTGACGGCATCAAAACCACCCTGAAAGTCAGCTCGGTGAGCTTGTCGAATCAACTGGTTTTGCTTTATTAATTAACCGAACAGGCCTACTCACGCCGATTAGAACAGCTTAAGCAAGTACCGCGACAAAGACCTTCCAGGTTTTTAAAACCTGGAAGGTCTTAACCACCGCCCTAACATAACTCCTGAAGCGCAAGTAAACGTTTAAATACAAAGCAAGCGATACAATTTTTCTTCCTCGACTAAGGGTAAATCGATCTAGCTTCGTCGTAAGTCATGAAGTTAATACTTTTATGACCTAAAGAGGATTTACCCAAATGACACGACCAACGCACCAGGTTTGTAAATATCGCGGACAAAATTTAATCAAAACAGCCGGACTGCTGATGCCTGTGATACTGTTTGCGGCTGGACCAAACACCTATGCCGCTGATGCAGCCTCCCCTAAAACTATACAATTCAACATCCCGGCGCAATCCCTGTCGAGCGCATTGACACGTTTTTCCGCCGAGACCCGGCTGCAAGTACTGTATGAAGGCGATGTGGCCGATAAACTGCAAGCTCCGGCACTTAACGGCGCTTACACGCCGGAGCAAGCTCTGGAAAAACTGTTGCGCGGCAGCGGGCTTAAGTCTCGCTACACTAATGACAAAACCATCACCATAGAAGTGCCGACCAGCCAAAACCAGTCGCCCCCGATCACGTTGCAAGCGATGACGGTAACCGGAAAAAGCCAGTACGACGCTAACGATCCGTATGACAAGCATTATGCGGCCCCCAATTCCAGCTTTGCGACCAAAACCGACACGCCGATCATGGAAACGCCGCTAAATATTCAGGTGCTTCCGAAAGCAGTGCTTGATGATCAACAATCTACCAAACTTGATCAGGCGGTGAAATTGGTCAGCGGGGTCACTACCGGTCAAGGCGCAGGCGGAATTTCCGATCAAGTTACCATACGCGGTTTTTTTAACTTCAACTACTTTCGTAACGGCATGCGCATCGACACTAACGGAGGCGCAGACGGAACGCGCGCCATGGCGAACGTGCAAAGCCTGGAAGTGCTCAAAGGGCCGGCGGCGATGCTGTATGGACGGGTCGAACCCGGAGGCATGGTTAATATCGTCACTAAAAAGCCATTGGAGACTGAGTATTATTCGCTGCAACAGCAAGCCGGATCATTTGATTTCTATCGCACCAGTATCGATGCGACAGGGCCTTTGACCAGTAATAAGGACTTGCTGTATCGGATGAATGTTTCTTACGAAAACAGCGGTTCGTTTCGCGAGTTTGTCGATTCCGAAAAAGTATTTGTCGCGCCGGTCCTGCAATGGAACATCAGTCCGCAGACGCAAGCAATACTGGAAATGGAATACCGCCACGAAAATAATAGTTACGATCCGGGGGCAGGCGCTTTAATCATTGATGGAAGAACAGCAAATGGCACCTGGATTAATCCGCGCTTAGCGAAAATTCCCCGTGAACGGAATTTGATAGAGCCCGACAATAAAAATCCTCTTGATAATGAATTCATCGGTCTTAATGTGAACCATAAATTCAATGATGACTGGGTATTGTCCGAGCAACTCGGCATCAACCTATTGGATAGGACCCGGACAGCGATGAATTCCGGAGCTTTAAACGCCGATCAACGCACACTGAACAGGCAATTGCTCACAAGCGACTTTTATACCAACGACAGTTATTTCACCACAACCAATTTGACCGGCCATTTCGATACTTGGGGGCTTAAACATACGTTGTTAGTCGGAGGCGATTATTACCTCCAGGATGAAAATTCCGTCGGCTATAGCAGCACCGTGCCAAGCACCATTGACATTTATAACCCTATCCACAGAGGCCTTCCGCCGGTCAATCCAACGACGCGCGCCAGCCAATCGTTTCATACGACCACGGATTTGTACGGCATCTATCTACAGGATCAAATCAAGTTGCCTTACAACGTCCATGTGATGGGCGGCTTCCGTTACCAGGATGTCGAGCAATACAATGTTCTTACCAAGCAGGTAGGACAAAAAGCCGATGCGGTAACGCCACAAGCGGGCGTGCTTTGGCAACCCATCAAATGGCTGAGCCTATACGGCAACTATGTGGAGAATTTCGGCACCACCAACGGTCAGGGACAAGGCGGTACATTTTTACCGCCGCAAACCGCGCAACAATGGGAAGGGGGATTTAAAACCGCATTCTTCGATGACCGCTTAAGCACCACCATTGCTTACTTCAACTTGACCAAGCAAAACATTCCCACGATCGATCCTGCTAATCCAACCTTCAGCATTGCAACCGGCGAGGCGCAAAGCCGCGGCGTAGAAGTGGACATCAGAGGCGAAATTTTACCGGGGTGGAACACTATAGCCACCTATGCCTATACCGAAACCGAGGTACTCAAAGAAAATAACCCCAATAACATACCTGTGGGTAGCCCACTCAGGGGCATTCCTAAAAATACATCCACTTTATGGACAACTTACGATTTTCAGCAAGATTACCTGCGTGGCTTCAAAGTGGGTGCCGGCGTGGACTTATATAGTTCAAGAAAAGCAACTTTCGATCGGCAGCAATTCGATTTTGCCGGGTATGGCGTGGTTAATCTGTTGGGGAGCTATACGCGGAATGTCGCTAAATCCAGGGTAACACTCCAATTGAATGTCACCAACCTGTTGGATAAGGAATATATCCACGATGGTTTTATCCAATCCAACTCCGCCACTCTTCAAACCCGAACTACCTGGGGTGCGCCAAGAACTCTGATGGGATCGGTAAAGGTCGAGTTTTAACCGGTTAGCTATATAGGAGGCAATAATGGAATATCAGGGATTGTGTCACCAATTCCCAATACTTTTATTCTTAATGCACCGCATGGCTACATTGCCAATCACGCCTTAACGAGGTCTAAAAAACATGCAGCAATCTCTTGATGATTTTCCAGTGCATAACCCGATGACGGTAGCGAAAACCGATACCCATCTGGTCAAACTCAAAGCTCGGCGTAAATTGTGGCTGGATGTGCATTTATATCTCGGCCTGATCGTCGGCGCGATCTTTGCTGTAGTCGGTTTGACCGGGGGCATGCTGGTGTTTTATCAGGAAATGCAGGAAGTGTTAAATCCTGAGCTGGCTATGGTTTCGATACTGCCGGAAAACCGGGAAAGGTTGCAGAGCTCGGATGACATTGTTGCGGCGGCAGAAAAGGCCAAGCCGCAAGGCAGCCGCTTTTTCAAGATCTATTACCCCCGCAAGCCCGATGTAGCCTACAAGATGCTGTATTTTGTCAGGGATGAAAACCGAGCGAATAACGGCGACGGCTATTATATTTTCGTCGATCCTTATACCGTCCAGGTCAAAGGCGTGCAGCTCTGGCATCCCAAGGATCGCTACTGGGGACGGCCTTTAGTCAGTTTTATCATGCAACTGCACTGGTGCTTGTTATTGGGCAAACAAGCCGGCGGCATTCTCAATGGCATTTTAGCGGTGTTATCGATTATTTCGGTATTGACCGGCCTGATTGTCTGGTGGCCGCTGACCGGCAAATTCAAACAGGCTTTAACCTTCAAGCGCAATGCCAGCACCGTGCGCTTTAACTTCGATCTGCATAAAACCATCGGCTTTTATTTGACCATCGTGCTGCTGCCAGTGTTGTTTTCCGGTATTTATTTTAATCTGCCGGATCAGGTGAATGTGCTGGTCAGATTGTTCTCGTCAACCAACAGGCCCAATGCCTTTAGCACGGTTCCGGCGGAAATTCACAGCCGTGTACCGCAAGCGGGACAACAGCCGATTAATGTCTCGGCAGTGGAGGCCATTGTGCAGGAACGCTATCCAGCCGGTCGGTTGTGGATGCTCAATGCGCCGAAAAACCCGACAGATGTTTACACGGTAATGAAGAACGAGGTAACCGAAATAAGCCGCTTTACCGGTTATCGCGATTTCGCCGTCGACCAATATAGCGGCGAGATACTCAGAGTTTACGACAGAGGCACCGGCAGCGGCGGCGACATTTTTCTGGACTGGCAATGGCCGTTGCACAGCGGCAAGGCTTTCGGCTGGACCGGAAGGATTTTAGTGTTTCTTTCCGGCCTAGCTTGCCCTGTTTTGTATGTGACCGGGGTGATCCGATGGCTTCAAAAACGCAAGGCAAAGAAATTATCGAGGAGCCACAATTTTCACTGAACAATTGTTATTGGAATCCGAAGCTCTCCTGCAAAAAAATATGCATAAACCAGCCGGACAATCTCAGGAATGATTCTTTTCGACTGCTGTGGGCATAAATACAAAAAGCTTGTGTCATATCCCCTATTCAACTGCGGCATTTGACACAAGCCTTTTCTCTGAAATTATCAAGCAACTGATATTTATAACGATTTTAACAGGCATGGATATTGCTTAGTGCTCTGGCACCACTGTTTAATTCTGTCTTGCATAACCGATGACCGAACCCAATCACAGCTTCCTGCATGACCTGTTCCTGAAACATGCCCACGAAGTCAGCGCCTTTATTCGCGGACGCTGGCCCAGAGAGCCGGATGTTGACGATATCATGCAGGAATCGTTTTTACGCCTGTCGCAAGTCCCCAACCCGGAAACCATCCTTAATCCGCGAGCCTTTCTGTTCACGACCGCATCCAATATGGCCGTGGATCGCCATCGTCGCCGAAAAACCCGCGAGCGATATATTGAACCGGACGCGGACCTTGAGAATTTGGCGAGCGATCATGTATCTCCCGACCGCCATTCGGAAGCACAGCAAGCACTTGAGCGGTTCAGCGAATGGCTGGACGAGTTGCCGGAGCTGCACCGGCATGCCTTTGTTCTGTTCCGCATCGAGGGCTGTCCGCATGCCGAAATCGCAGTACGCCTTGGTATTTCCGTGAGTACCTCCGAGCGCTATGTAAAACAGGCCATGCACCATATCGGTCTGCGTCTCAACGCTATGCAAGCCTAAAGTTATGACGATAATTGAGCTGCCGAACGTCTATAGTATGATTGCGATAAAATGAACAGACTTAACCAGAACCGATAAGGCTATAAACCAGCGTGAAAACCATCCTCCCACCCTCTTCCGAATCAGCGCATGCACAAGCTATTGACTGGCTGCTGCGCATCCGTTCGGAAAACTGCACTGAGGCAGAGCGCCACGCTTTCAATACTTGGCTGGAAGAAAGCGCAAGCCACCGCCAGGCCTATGAAACGGCGCAATCGCAATGGCAATGGATGGATCAATTTAAAAGCATGAGTTTTCCCGCACGGGATGCCGCATTGCACTACCGCAAAAAATCGCCCCGCCGCATGCTTAAATACAGCGCCGCCGCCTCGCTGTTGCTGGCTTTGGGCTTAACCGCCTTTATGCCGAACGGCTGGCTGGGAATCCCGCATACCTATATTGCCGAAAAAGGCAACCATCAAGCCATCACCCTGGCCGACGGTTCCAGTATTGAACTCAATACCGAAAGCGAGGTGCGGGTTCATTTCAATCATTGGCGGCGCAACGTCGAAATGATAAAAGGCGAAGCTTTTTTTACCGTAACTCACGATGCCGAACGCCCGTTTGAGGTACGCGCAGGTAACGGACGCATCCGCGACATCGGCACCGCGTTTGAGGTCTACATCAAACCCGAACAAGTCATCGTTGCCGTGCAGGAAGGCATCGTCTCAGTGCAAGCCGCCGGAAAGCGGGAACTGACAGCCGGACAGCAACTGGCCTTTAACGGCAGCGGCGAATTCCAGACGCTGCAAGGTCAAGATATCGCCGGACTCACCGCCTGGCGGCAAGGCAAGCTCGTATTCCGAGACCGTCCCCTAGACGAGGTACTCGCCGAAGTAGGCCGTTACCACGATACCCGCATCCATTTGCAGAATGAAACCTTGCGTAGACTGCGGGTTAGCGGCACATTTCACACCGCCGAACTCGACAACACGCTCGACGCCATCGCCACTATCCTGCCGGTTAACATCGATCATGTCGGCGAACATGAAATCGTGCTGAAATCGGCGGCCTCCGTTCACAAATAGTCGGACTGTCGTTTTTAGACTGAACCGAAAAAATAACTTCAAATTCCTGACGATTTTTTTAAAGTCATGCGTCTATCCCTTATCAACACAATTTAATAAGGGAGAAACGAATAAATGACATTAAAGATCACACGGCTTACCGCGGCTATTTTGGCAACCATGGCGAGCGCCGCTTACGCAGACGAACAAAAACATCACTTCGACATCCCCGCGCAAGCGCTGAGCTCAGCACTGCAAACGCTCGCCGCGCAATCCGGCGCACCGATGCTTTATGCGGAACAGACGGCGGCGGGCAAAAAAAGTCGGCGCTTGAGCGGCGACTATACGACCGCCGAAGCGGCGGATAAATTGCTTGCAGGCAGCGGCCTTGTCCACAGCGTCGCCGAAAACGGCACGGTGACGGTTAAACCGGCACCGCAAAGTACAGGCCCCGTTACCTTAAAGCCGATGACTGTTACCGGAAAAGTAGACGATGATCCAGCGTCTTACCGAGCCACCAACACCAGCACCGCCACCAAGACCGACACGCCGATTATGCAAACGCCGCAATCCATTCAAGTGATCAAGCGGTCATTGATGGACGACCAGCAAAACATCACCGTCAGTGAAAGCCTGCGCAATGTCAGCGGCGTGGTGCCCAATAATCCTGCCTTCACGCCGGCCAAGGATTTTACCCTCATCCGAGGCTTTGCAGCCGAACAAGTGATTGACGGTTTTACCCAATATTACAATCCGGGCGATCGGGAAAGCACAGTTAATATTGAGCGAATCGAAGTCCTGAAAGGCACCAACGGGATACTTTACAGCGGCGGCGCCGGCTCGCCGGTCGGCGGCTTGGTCAATATCGTTTCCAAGCTGCCCCAGGCCGAGGCATCCCGCGAGTTGGGCTTTAAAATCGGCACTAATAATTATTACCAGCCTTATCTCGATATTAACCAGCCGCTGACCAAAAATATTTTGACCCGCTTTACCGGCGAATATACCGACGCGGGCAGTTACCTGGATGTCGTGAAAACGCAACGCTACAACCTCAATCCGACCATAACGTTTACCAACAACGATACGACCACGTTCACCGTGCAAGGCAAGGTGTCCAGGTGGGAGCAGCCTGAATACCAAGGCTTGCCGGCCACGGGTACGGTAGCGGGCCAGCTTCAGACGCCCCGGCATACCTTTGTAGGCCCTTCCGACATCCCTGACAGCTCTAGCGAATTTAGCGGCGTTTGGGGCACGTTGGACCACAAGTTCAACGATATGTGGTCACTCAATCTAAAGGCTCGCCATGCCCAATCGGAATTCGACGAGAAAGTTCAATCCTTGGCCGGAGCGGACGGATTTATTGCCGACCGGCCGTTTTTTGCTAACACGTGGGCCCTGGTCAATGCCGAGCTGTTTCAAAAGCAAGAGGAACTGAGCTTTTTAGGCAACGTCACGGCCAAGTTTGATGTCGGTCCCACTAAAAATACCGTACTGATTGGCGCGGACCATAGCGAAGTCGATGATAAAGGCTTTATGGATGTCGATATGGGCCGGTTCGGTTTTGGTGCAGGCACTGTTGACTTAAGCAGGCCTTCGTTTCCTGCGGCTTACGGCCCGGCAGGCCCCGGCATCGATAACCAGTTTGTGACCAACACCACTTACGGCGGCTACACCCAACTGCAAAGCACGCTTTATGATCGGCTGCATTTATTAACCAGTCTCAGAGTCGGCCATGTCGGCATCGATTACCAAAATACGACGCAGAACATAGACGCCAGCGGCGATAAAACTAGGTTTTTGCCACGCGCAGGCGGCGTTTTCGACCTGACGGATGAATATTCCTTGTTTATCAACTACAGCGAAGGCATGCGCGGCCAGCCTTTCGTCAACTTTGTCGGCGCCCCTCAACCGGAGGAATCGACAACGCTTGAAGGCGGGCTTAAATTCAATGTTGCCCACCAACTCACCGGACAGATTGCGGTTTATGAAATCGAACGCAGCCATGTCGCGGTCACCGATAACACCGACCTGCGCCGTCGCTCAAAAGCCGAAGGCCAGCAGCGTTCGCGCGGCGTTGAAACCGACCTGACCTGGCAAGCCACCGATGGGCTGAGCATTCTTGCCAACTACGCGCATACCGATGCCAAGTTTACCGACAATTTGGCCGGCGTTCCTGAAGGCAACAAGCTGGCTACTGTGCCTGCCGACTCCGGCAGGCTGTGGGCAAACTACCGCTTTCAGCAACCGATGCTCAGAGGATTCAGTATTGGCGGCGGACTCTATGCGCAAGGGCAAACTTATCTGTCCAACAATAATCAGTTCAAAAGCGACGGCTACCATAGCTTCGATGCCAGCATCGGTTATGAGCGCCAGCAGTTCAAACTCATGGCGACAGTAAAAAACCTGACCGATGAGGATTATTTTCAAGCCTACAACTATTTTGGCGGGCGCGTGATACCTTCAGAAGGCACATCCGCCTATGTCACTGCATCTGTCAAGTTTTAAGGAGCGTGGTATGGAACGTCGTCAATTTACTAAACTAGCGCTATTGGGCGGCGGCCTTGCGCCCTTCCTTTCGGGCTGTTCATCGCTTGCCAAAACCCAGGCACCGAATGCCAGACAGACGACAGCATCCGCGCATTTAAGTAAAGCCGAGGCGGAAAAAATATCCCGTAATGCCCATGAAAAACTTATGGGCCTTAGGGACGATTTTAAGATGCACGGCGAGGAACATATCGCCATGCTCTTATACCCTGGCTTTGCGGCATTGGATCTGGTTGGCCCTCAATACCTGTTTGCCGCAATGATGGGGGCGAAGATTTACTTGATATCTCCCGCCAATGACCTAAAGCCGGTGACCAGTGGCGAGGGCTTGGCGATTGTGCCGACCCATACCCTAAGCGAATGTCCCGAAGCCCTGGATATTTTCTTTGTACCCGGCGGTGCCAATGGCACGGTGGAGGCAATGAAAAACGCTCAATTGATCGATTTCATTGCCAGCAAGGCGGCTGTTTCCAACTACGTGGCCAGCGTTTGCACCGGCAGCTTGCTGTTGGGTAAAGCCGGTTTATTGAAAGGGAAAAAAGCGACTTCGCATTGGACGACGTTGGAACTATTACCGAAATTTGGCGCGATACCCGTCAAACAGCGGGTGGTCTGGGACGGCAAATTGATCACCGGCGGCGGTGTCACCGCAGGCATTGATTTTGGCTTACAGGTTGTGGCCGCATTGCGAGGAAAAACGTATGCCCAAACGATTCAGCTTGAGGCGGAGTACGATCCTGCCCCGCCCTATGATTCGGGTTCACCCGAAAAGGCCGATCCATTCGTCAGGGATAATCTCAAAGGCATCATGACGCCTCTGGTCGAGAACTTTAGGCGGGCAATTTAATGGTTCAATCTCCTGCGCGGGTCGTGATTTACCCCGCGCGCCCGATCCAATTTATGCACCTAAAACACCGCTTTCATTATTACAATCTTGATTATCAGATCAACAACTCGTCATTTTTTGCTGGACCGGTTAACCCGGCAAATAACCGCACCACCACGCGTAGTGTGACTACCAGACCGATTGACGTTACTGACACCTATGCGACCAGCATAGACCTCACCGGTAAATTCAATGTATTGGGCACACAGCACCAAGCTTTAGCGGGATTCGATTATTTTTGGGAAAAGGCCGAAAGCCAAGGTTTTGCAGGCAATCCCGCGCCGGCAGCCTATAGGCCGGTGGTTGATATTTTCAATCTGGTCTGTTACCACGCAACTTAGTGTCAATAACCTACTGGGCAAAACTATTTATGAGACTTCTGCTTTCGGAGGCTTTTTGGCGCAGCCGGGTGCACCGCGTACTTTCATGGGTTCGATCCGTGTGGAGTTTTAACGCTAAATAGGGTTAATGGCCTCTCCAGGCCGGACGAAGTTACTGTTAAGTCAAAGGAAAGCCTTCGGTGTTTGGAGTGCAGGCTCCGCCTGCCAATGCAAGCAAAGCTTGCACTCCAGCGATTTATTTCTCATGCGAAATAAATCGCTTAATTCAACAGCATTGGGTATTTACCCTGTCCGGCACGGTTGCATGCTTTCAGCAACTCGGTATCGACATTCAATATGGACAACATAAACAATGAAATCCAATGTAAATCATGCCAATTCGGTAACCGGACAACAATCACCAAACCTCCGACTATCACACCTGAAAACCCGGCGTAAAAACTGGCTGGGAGTTCATATATGGCTGGGCTTAAGCTTGGGACTTTTACTGTCTATCTATGGCATCACTGGTAGCATTTTAGTGTTCCATGAGGCTGTTGCCATAGCCATGCAACGCTACCCGACTGGTCGTCCGCATTTTATTTATGGCGCCTCCACGCCAACCAAAACTTATACGGTCTGCCAGAATGGCGTCGATGCGCCCGGTAGCCTGTTGCAGCGGCGTTGCATGGTGATGGATCGCTATAGCGGCAAAATACTGGACGTGGACGATCCAACCATCGGCACGGCGGGCGAGGTATTTACACAGTGGCAATGGCCTTTGCACTCAGGACAGGCTTTCGGCATGACCGGGCGGGTTTTAGTGTTTTTGTCCGGCCTGGCTTGTCCGGTGTTATTCATTACCGGTGTAATACGCTGGCAGCAAAAGCGCCGGGCGAAGAAATCAAAACCCAGGAAAAAGCCGGAGCTATATTCAAAACGTTCGATTTATAAACAGCCGATTGCCTGATCTGAATATTGATAATTTTTTATATTTCAGGTGAGGATTTCCTGCTGCTGAAACGTCTTATAGTAGAAACTCGTAATTTGCTGTTTTCCTCCCAAAGTGATTGTCACGTCACCTTCTGCAAAGAACGAGTTTCTCTGTCTTTCTCATTGAGTGTCATGCAAGGCGATTAAATCCAGGGATGGTTTTTTTATGAGCTGATGATTGAAGGCAGGCATGCAAATCACTCGGTTTATAGGTAAACAATAATTTGAGGCGATTATTTCATCTTTAAGATTAAAGACTGATGCAGAAATAAATTAACGAGATGAGGACCCAAATATGGAAACTTCAAAGTTGGTACAAAAATCCAAGAGCGAACATTACCCTAAAATGCGCCATTCTATAAAGGCGGAGGATGACTTGATTGATTTGTTTCCTCAGCCCCGATATTTTCAGGTGCATTTTCAGCATGTCCATGAAAATGCCCATGATCTTCGGGGTGAACTGGCTCAGCTCAAAGATTATGTAACTAAAGTCGATGAAAAACTTGAACGGGTAATGGCCTTGCTAAGCCGTACGCCCGAACAGGTGCTTTGACTTCTATGTATTTATTCGAAAGCCACAAAGAACGCATGGACGATTGGCCGCTAACGCCTGCGGCTGGCCCTGCAATGCCAATACAGTCGCTATTTAAGGCGTTTTTGGGCGAAGAAAAGCCGCGCTCTATGGGCAGTTTGCTGTTGACGTTAGTGCTGTCACTTCATTTATGGCCGGCTCTCTGGATACTGCAACCAGCCAAAGCCGTTACCAAAGCCCAGCCGATGATCATGGAAGTATCGCTGATTGCGGCGCCGAGCCAAAAGGTTGCGGCTGCGCCGGTTGCGCAACCCAAACCGGAGGAGCCGAAAAAGCCGGCCAAACTAAAGAAGCCGGTTGTCCGCAAGCAAATGGAACTACCCAAACCACTGGCTATGGCTGAGGAAATGCTGCCTGCGCCATCAAAGCTTGAATCTGCGTCGGCATCGGCAACGCCTGCCGCTAATGTGGGCGGCAAGATAACGGCAGATGTCGCCCCTTTTACCGAAGCGAATTTCAACGCCAATTACGGCTCCAATCCCAAACCGAAATATCCCGGCATTGCCACCAGCCGAGGCTGGGAAGGCACCGTGCACCTGCTAGTGAAAGTATCCGCCGAAGGCGACAGCGAGGAAGTCACCGTGCAGCGCAGCAGTGGCCATGACGCGCTCGACGAAGCCGCTGTCGAAGCGGTCGAAAAATGGAAATTTATCCCCGCCAAGCGGGGCGAAACGCCGGTGTCCAGTTCGGTAGTCGTACCGATTAATTTTGTCTTGAACAACTAAAAGGGAGACTTAAACGTCCCATTCGGTAGAACCGAAAATCATAATCGACAGAACTCCTGTGCACGCAGAGGGTTTGGTCTTTTAATTGCCATACGCTTGCAGCAACAGCAGGTGTTCCGGCTTGCCTGTCATTAATGCCATCGGCAGGCCCTTTAGCCAGTAATTTTGCTGATCCCGGTAATAAGGCGACAACGGCTGACCCGATTGGCCGCCGGGCATATGCAGTATGGCGTCTTCAAAATGATTCGGCGCGACTACCAGCCGTTCGCTGGCGCCGAAACCGGGCGCGGCGGCGCGCACGCAAAAAGCGCATCCCGGCAGGGCTTCGTCCGGCATATCCAGCAGTTCGCCCAGTATCGGCAAGGCATTGGAGAACGGGTGGGATTGCCGGACTTTGTTGTGCATGCCCCAGTTCAATTCCGCTAATTTCACGCCCGGATGCCGGGCTTGCAGCCGCTGCCGGCTAAGTTTTAGCTGCCCCAGGATAAAGTCGTCCCAGTTTCGGTAATGCGCCGCATCGGGCAGTAATTGCGGGGGCTTTTGATTCAACAGCGCTTGCAGCGGCGTATCGATATAAGTCCAGGCATAGCTGAAATTCTTATCCATCTCCCGGCTGGCCGCTAAAAACGGCGTAAATACCGATTCGGCCAATTGCCTGCGGAATTCGACCAGCAACGCAAATCCCAAGCTGCCGACATCGGCCCGGCCGTCCCAGGCCAGCAGATAGTCGCGCGCTTCGGCCAAATCCGGCTGGGCCGCAATCACTTCGCCGGACAGAACACGCAAAGCCAACTGCTGATAAAAAGCATAAAACTCGCTGCCGGTATCCAGTTGCAGATTGAACATGGCCGATTCGTTAAACTGCGACATTTGCCCAAGTTGTTGGGTAATCCGATAGGCGCGGTAACCGTTGCCGAACTGGTGGCCGATCACGTACGGATAGTTTTTGTCGAATCGACGGTCATTAGCCGACACCAGCAGCCCCTCGGACGGATCGATGATCCGCGGCAAATTCTCAGGCTCGACATAACCGTTCCAGCCTACGCTGCCGTCCGCCCAGGAGCGGCTGACCAAGCCGTCATTACCGAAGCGTTTGGGGATTTTGCCCGTCAATGTCCAAGCAATATGGCCTTGGCCGTCGGCCAGCAAGACGTTAAGCTGCGGGCCGCCGGCGCTGTTGACGATTTTGATCGCCTGCTCCAGGGTTTCGGCTTGCTCCAAATCAAACAGCTCGAAGTTAACGGCATCGGCATCCAATGCCGCCCAATGAATCGCCACCGGCTGGCCCAGCAACGGCTGATTGGCAACCGGCCCCCAGCGCGTGTGCTTGACCATAATCTGCTTAGCCTCGCTATCTTTTACCCGAATGATTTCCTGATATTCATCGAAACGCTGCCACTGATCGCCTACCCGGTATTGATCAGGATGCTCGGGATTGATGTCGAGACGGACCAGGTCCAGGAAATCGCCGGTCAAATTGGTCTCTCCCCAGGCGATATGCCGGTTGCTGCCGGCAACCAGCAACGGCGTGCCGGGCAAGGTCAGGCCGACGGCGTATGCATCGCCGTAGTTCAACTCAACGCGATACCAGACGTTGGGCACCGACAGGCCCAAATGCATATCGTTAGCCAAAATCGCCCGTCCGTCCGCGGTAAGTTTGCCGCTGACCGTCCAGGCATTAGAGCCGACCATTAAATCGGATTGCTGAACCAGCTGCGCCAACGCTGTTTTATCCGTCGGCTGGCGGGCTAATGCGCTAGCTAAGGACTCGACAGGAATAGGTTGTGCCGGGCGCAGCGATTCAGCCTGTTTTTGCAATTGTTCGGTGTAAGCATCGGTATCCGGCGTCAAAAAACGCACCACGTCATCCGGCAAGGTTTTTTCCATGACGCTCAGCATCCGTTCGCCGCGTTCTTCTCCGGCTGTCAGGGTTTCGAACATGCCCAAAACCACCAGCAGCGTATCCTCGGGAACCCAGGGTTCCGGTCGATAGCCCAGTACCTTAAACTCGAAAGGCAGCTTACCGGATTCCGCCATATAGCTGTTGACGCCGTCGGCATAGGTTTGCAGGTATTGCCGATGATCCGGCGGCAGTTTTGCCAATACCGCTTTTGCCACGCGCTGAAAACCGTAGGTTCTGACCTTGATATCGTTACCCAATGCCTTGTCGCCGAAGATTTCCGCCAGGCGCCCGGCGCTTTTACGCCGCATCAGGTCCATCTGAAACAGGCGATCGCGCGCAGTGACATACCCCAATGCCCGAACCGCATCGGCGCGATTAGCAGCGTCGATGGCCGGCATACCGTGCGCGTCGGTCCGTACGCGAACCTCCGCCGTAAGCCGGTCCAGTTTTACCGTACCCTCCAGTTGCGGCATGGACGCCCGCAAGAGCCAAAAACCGCCGCCGAAGGCTATCACCGCCAGACTCGTCAGAACCAGACCGGCATATAACATGATTTTTCGAAATTTCGCCATTGCCTTGCACTATTGTGAAGCTGTCATTATTCAGCGATAGACTGATTTTATAATAAAACGAAGGACCGATTTAAACGGATTTCGTGCTGTGCACCGGTGTCCTGTTTTGTAGTTGCCTGGTCTCCTGTTTGCCGTGTCGGTAGTCTTACCTATTGTCTCAACCCCATGAATTCTCTAATCTGCTGATATGCAAAAGGCAATAATCTCGGTGTAAACCTATTTATCTTGCGGGAGGCTGGGTTAATTCCCCACTGTATTTCATATAAAAAACTCGAAATAACCGTACACACTCGAATAACCGAGCGGAGGCCCAAACGGGGAATACAGATGATAATGAAATTACAGGAGCAAAGACGAAATATCAGAATCGCCGATCCCGGCGGTGAAGAAGAGCCGATTCGGTTTGAGCTGTTCAGCGATGAACGGATGGCGCAACATGCCACCAGTTTAGCAAAAGAGCAAAAAGCCCGCGTTATTCCTGATGGGCTCGATCTGATGCCGCGGGTCCGCGAAAATTCGCGGCTGTTGGTTGAGGCTTACAAAGCAATCGGCAAAGCGGCGCGAGAGCATCGCGCCATTACTCCGGCCGCAGAATGGATGCTCGATAATTTTCATGTCATTGAAGAGCAAATCAATGACATCAATGTTTATCTGCCGGAAAAGTTTTACCAGCAATTACCCAAGTTAACCAACGGCTTTCTTACCGGTTATCCGCGTGTTTACGGCATTGCCTGGGCGCTGGTGGCCCATACCGATAGCCGTTTTTCCCCGGAACAGCTAAATCTGTTCATGCGTGCGTACCAGGAAGTTCAACCGCTCAGTATCGGCGAGCTTTGGGCAATACCGATCACGCTGCGCATTGTGATGATAGAGAACTTGCGGAGGCTGGCGCTAAAAGTCATGCGCTCGCAAGTCGGGCGGCGGCTGGCTGACGAATTTATCGATCAAGCGGACAAGCTTGATCTTTCGACCCAGATTGCCGCTTTACCCGACCCGCATTTCCGTCAGGCCTTTGCGGTTCAGCTCGTGCGGCGTTTGCACGAACCTCACCCGGACCCTGCGCCGACACTTGATTTTCTTAATGACTGGCTGGCCGAACAAGGCGTCACTCTGGATGAAATAGTGCACCGTGAACACGTCGCCCAAATTGCCGGCAACCTGACCGTACGCAATATCATTACCAGTATGCGCGCCATATCGGCATACGATTGGCCGCAGTTTGTCGAAGATTCGAGTCTGGTAGATAAACATCTGCGCAGCCACCCTTCTTACAGCGTAATGGATTTTCTGACCCGTGACCGCTACCGCCATGCGATTGAGGATCTTGCCAAACGTTCGCCGTATTCCGAGGTGGAAATCACCCATAAAGTCATCGATAAGATTAATCGTGTCGCTAATGAACCGGATACCAATCTGCAACAACAGGAGCCTGGCTATTACCTGATCGGCGCCGGCCGCACCGAGTTCGAGCAAGAAGTCGGCTTTCAGCCTACCTTCAGCCAAAAGCTACTGCGTTCTTATATCGCCCATGCAGTATTCGCTTATCTGGCCAGTATTGGTTTAGGCACCTTGCTTTTGCTGGCGTTGGTTGTGAATGCCTCTTTCAACGCCGGGCTTAGCGGCTTCCAGATTGCGCTGATTACGTTATTTGCCTTATTTCCCGCCTCGGATATTGCCACGGCTTTGGTCAATCGCTTTGTCGTGACAACGGTGCCGCCGCGCCATTTGCCCAGACTTGACCTGAAGGATGGCATTTCTGATGCGCTACGCACCTTTGTCGTGGTGCCAACGATACTTATCAGTGAATACACGGTAAAAAAGCAAATCGATGAACTGGAGGTTCAGTATTTGTCCAATCCGGTCGACAATGTTTATTTTGCGCTGTTATCCGATTGGGTTGATGCCGACCAGGAAACCTTGCCTGAAGATGATGAATTATTAAACATCGCCATTAGCGGAATAAGCGCTCTGAATGACAAGTACGGAGACCAGCGGTTTTTCCTGTATCACCGCAAGCGCTGCTGGAATCCAAGCGAGGATCAATGGATGGGCTGGGAACGCAAGCGCGGCAAGCTGCATGAGTTTAACCGGCTGTTGCGCGGCGCAAGCGATACGACCTATATAGCGCTTAATGGGCAGCCCGTAACCGCGCCGTCCGGCGTTCGCTATGTGATTACCCTGGACTCGGACACCAAGCTGCCTATCGGCGCAGTGCAACAGCTAGTCGGAACAGCCGCCCATCCGCTCAATTGGCCTATCATGGACCCGATCACACGCTATATTACCAGCGGATACACCATCCTCCAGCCCAGGGTTACCCCCACCTTGCCGCAAAGGCGAGAGCACTCCTTGTATCACCAGCTTTTTTCCGGCGCCTGCGGCGTAGACGCTTATTCGACCTCCGTGTCCGAAGTCTATCAGGACCTGTTCGGACTTGGCACATACAGCGGCAAGGGTTTGTATGAGGTCGATTCGTTTGAGGCCGCGTTGGCGGGACGAGTTCCCGAAAACGCCCTGCTCAGCCATGACTTATTCGAGAGCGTGTACGCCCGCTGTGCGTTTGTCAGCGACATTGAGTTGTATGAAGAATTCCCCTCCCACACGGAAGTGGCCGCGTCCCGTTCGCACCGTTGGGCGCGTGGCGATTGGCAGCTATTGCCGTGGATTTTCGGTCCGCGCGGTAAAGGCATGCCGTTAATCGGACGTTGGAAAATGATCGATAATTTGCGCCGGACTTTTTCAGCGCCCGGCGCTTTTCTTACCCTATTAGCGGCTTGGGCGATTCCGGGCGCACCGCAGTCCCTGCTGATGGGGATGGTGTTGGCGGCAGTGGCTTTCCCCGCTTTCCAGTCGTTTATCGGCGGAGTGAGGATTCGTCCCCATATCCCGGTGGGGCACCAATTGCGCGCCATCGCAGAAAATATAATTACGGGCGTGAACACCAGCCTGGTTACGCTGACGCTGCTGGTGCAGCAAGCCATATTAATGACGGATGCGATCGTCAGCTCTTTGGTGCGGATCTATATCACCAAACGAAAATTACTCAAATGGGTCACCGCGCTGCAAGTAAAATCGAAAGCCGGACACACGATGAAAGACCTCATCAGGCCATTGGCCAGCGTGATAATCGTGTTGTTTTTCGCCGGCTTGATCGTGCTTATATTCAATCCCGCTTCGCTTGGAATTGCCGCGCCGTTTCTGCTGCTGTGGCTACTGTCGCCAATTGCCGCCCATATCTTGAGTTTGCCGCCCAAACCGGACCCGGCTGAATCGTTAATTCCTGAGGATGCTTTACAGTTACGGCAGGTGGCAAGGCACACCTGGCGATTTTTCACCACGTTCGTAACGGAGCAGGAAAACTATCTGCCTCCGGATAATTTTCAGGAAGACCCTAATCCGGAAATTGCTCATCGCAGTTCGCCGACCAATTTCGGCCTCTATTTAATATCGACGCTTGCCGCCCACGATATGGGCTGGATTGGCCTTATCGACACCGTTGACCGGTTGGAAGCCACCTTAAATACGCTGAATAAGATGTCGAAACTGCATGGGCATTTTTATAACTGGTATGACACCTGTGATTTGCATCCATTGGAGCCTAAATATGTCTCGACTGTGGACAGCGGCAATTTGGCCGCACATCTGCTGGTGCTTGTTCAGGGATGTAAAGAGTTAACGCAGCAACCCTACCCGTTTTCCACGCTGTTAAGCGGCATTGCCGACAGCCACCGGCTGTTCGAATCCGCACTTGCCAAAACCATCGATACCCAGCGCATGCAGATGGTGACACTGAATGATTTACAACAGAAAACGGATAAACTTCGTGCCTTGTTAGCGTGTACGCCTGCCACTCAGGAGGAATGCCTGCGTTTGTGGCGGCTGATAAAACCTTGTGCCGATAACCTGCTGGATCTGGTTCGCGCTTATGCCGCCGAGCGCGGCGATCATATAAACAGTAGCGAAATGCTGGCCTGGGCGACGCTGTTGCACAACGATATCGCTTCTCATCAGCGTGACATGGAAAATTTCGGCTCGTCGATACATTTCCACCTTCCCAGTGACGACCATCAGCAGCCGGAGGCCCAGCACTGGAAAGTGCTGACTCAGCGGATAAATACCTTGGTCGAACTTGCGGAACAATTGTTCGTCGAGATGGATTTTCGTTTTCTTTACGATCCTAACCGGCACTTGTTTTCGCTCGGCTATCGCGTTGAAAAAGGCGTTATCGACGACAGCTATTACGACCTGCTTGCCTCGGAAGCCCGCTTGACCAGCTTGATCGCTATCGCCAAGCGGGAAGTGCCGAGCGCTCACTGGTTTCATTTGGGGCGCAGGCTGACGCGCACCACGCACGGCAACGTGCTGTTATCCTGGTCAGGCTCGATGTTTGAATACCTGATGCCGTCCTTGGTGACTTATACGCCGCGCTACAGCCTGCTGGACCAAACTTGCCGACTGGTGGTGCAAAGCCAGATTGAATACGGAGAGCAGCGCAGGGTGCCGTGGGGCGTTTCCGAATCGGCATTTAACGGCCGCGACCGTTGGTTCACCTATCAATATTCCGCATTCGGCGTGCCGGGTTTGGGCATGAAACGCGGACTCGCCTACGACCTGGTGATTGCGCCTTATGCCACGGCCTTGGCGGCTATGTACCACACCCGTGCGGCGGCGGAAAATTTCCAACGCCTGGAAAAGCTTGGCGCTTTGGGGCGTTACGGCTTTTTTGAAGCGCTCGATTTCACGCCATCGCGACTGGCGGAAAACCAAAAGGTGGCGTTTGTGCGCTGCTATATGGCCCATCATCAAGGCATGTCATTAGTGTCTTTGGCTAATGTGACGCTTAATGAAGTGATGCGCCGCCGCTTCCATCGCGTACCGATGATCCAGGGCGCCGAATTGTTGTTGCAGGAGCGTGTGCCGCACGGTTTTGGCCAAGGCATTCCCCACTTTACCCACGCCGAGGCTGAAGTAAAGGAAATAATCCAGCCGCCCATACGCCGCTTGCTGTCACCAATGTCGATAAGTCCTTCGGCGCATTTGCTGTCCAATGGCCGCTATGGCGTGATGATCACCGCCGCCGGGTCAGGATACAGCGTTTGCGAAAAGCTGGCGGTTACCCGTTGGCGCGAAGATGTGACCCGCGATTGCTGGGGCAGCTATATTTATTTGCGTGATTTGGCGAGCGGCAAGATATGGTCGGCCGGATACCAGCCGACCACGGCAGTTCCGGATAAATACGAAGTGGCTTTTAACGAAGACCGGGCGCGCATCTCTCGCGAAGACGGGGCCATCGCCAGCAACCTGGAAATCATTGTCTCCCCTGAGGATAACGCAGAAATCAGGCATTTGTGCTTAATCAATAACGGCGCGCATACCCGGGAAATTGAACTGACTTCCTACGCGGAAATCGTGCTGACGTCCCAGATGGCTGACATGGCCCATCCGGCGTTTTCAAATTTGTTTATACAGACCGAATACCTGCCGCAGGCGTCTGCGTTAATCGCACAACGACGGCCTCGGTCGGAAAAGGACCCACAGGTTTGGGCGGCTCATGTGCTGGCATGTAGCGTCAGTGCCGGACTACAGTATGAAACCGACCGGGTACGGTTTATAGGCCGGGGGCAAACGCTGCAAGCGCCCGCCTCAGTGACTGACGGGCATCCTCTCAGCAATACGGTCGGCGCGGTGCTTGATCCGATATTCAGCCTGCGCACGCGGGTCAGTATCGAACCGGGCTCGACGGTTCATGTGACCTTTACGACTTTGATTGCCCCAACCCGGCAGGCCGTTGAGGATTTGGCCGACAAGTACCACAACCCGGCCACTTTCGACCGGGTTTCCGATCTTGCCTGGACCCATGCGCACATTCAATTACGCCATCTGCGCATTAAATCCGATGAAGCGCAATTATTTCAGGCCCTGGCTAACCGCTTGCTGTACGCCGATCCTTCGTTGCGGGCCAATGCCAGGCTTATGCATATGAACAGGCTAAATGTCACAGGCTTGTGGCGGTTTAGCATTTCCGGCGACCGTCCGATTATTTTGTTGCGGATATCGTCAACCGATGACAGGGCTATTGCCGACCAGTTAATACGCGCCCACGAATATTGGCGCATGAAGCGTCTGTCGGCCGATTTGGTGATTTTGAATGAAAAAGAAATTACCTATGCCAATGAGCTACAGACTTTAATGGACAATATGGTTCGCGAAAGCAAAGCCTTTTCAACGCTTCATGAGTATGGCGAACAGGGTGAAGTCTTTGTGCTCCGTGCCGATCAGCTCAGTGAAGAAGAGCATGTGTTATTGCAAACTACCGCTCGCGTGGTGATTTTGAGCGGCCGCGGCACCTTGGCTGAACAATTGATGCACCATTCCCAGCCTGCGCCGAAGTTCACCCAGGCCAAGGCTCGGCCTGCAAAGGCTATCTATGGACAAGAGCCTTCAATCGTCCCGACCGGTCTCGAATATTTTAACGGGCTGGGCGGATTTGCCGACGACGGCCGCGAATATGTGATCGTGTTGGACAAGGGCCAATGCACGCCTGCCCCCTGGATTAACGTGATTGCCAATGCCGAAATCGGTTTTACCGTATCGGAGCTGGGCAGTGGTTATAGCTGGTGCCTTAACAGCCGCTTGAACCAGTTGACGCCGTGGTCGAACGACCCGGTCGGCGACCCTCCGGGCGAACTCTTTTATTTGCGGGACGAGGAAAACGGCAATTTGTGGAGCCCAACCGCGCTACCGATTCGAGTTAATAACGCCGTCTATGTCGTTCGCCACGGCCAGGGTTACAGCCGGTTCGAGCATGTTTCTCACGGTATCCACAGCGAGCTGCTGCAATTTGTCAGTTCGGACGATCCTGTCAAAATTTCGTCCCTCACCTTAAAGAACGTTTCCGGCCGTCCCCGTAAATTAACGGTTGCCGCCTATGTAGAATGGGTGCTCGGCGCCTCTCGCACCGCCACTGCGCCTTATGTTGTGTCTGAGCTGGATCAGGAGACCGGAGCCTTGCTTGCCTATAACAGCATGGACGTCGATTTTGGTCAGCGCATTGCATTTGCCGATCTGGCCGGGCAACAAACTGCCTGGACATGCAACAGGACGGAATTTATCGGGCGTAACGGTACTCTGGACGCACCGATCGCCTTGCGCCAATCCAAAGCGCTTAAGAATCGGGTCGGTGCGGGTCTTGACCCATGCGCGGCATTGACGACGCAGGTTGAGCTTGCGGCCGGCGCAAGCATCGAAATAACTTTCCTGCTGGGCCAAGGTAATGACCGCGACCATGCAAGCCAGCTCGTTAAGCGTTATAGAGCCGCGGATATACAGCTTACCTTTGCAACCGTGAAGCAGTCATGGTCTGAGACACTCGGAAAAATTCAGGTAAAAACGCCGGATAGATCGCTGGACCTGCTGTTGAACGGCTGGCTGCTGTATCAGACGCTAAGCTGCCGGATATGGGCGCGAGCCGCATTTTATCAGGCCGGCGGGGCGTTCGGTTTCCGTGATCAGTTACAGGACAGCATGGCACTTGCGGTGGCGCGCCCCGATCTGGTCCGCGCCCATATTGTCCGCGCGGCGGGGCATCAGTTTGCCGAAGGCGATGTGCAGCATTGGTGGCACCCGCCGTCCAATCGCGGCGTGCGCACTCATTTCTCCGACGATCTTATCTGGCTACCATATGTGGTATCCCACTATGTCAAGGTCAGCGGCGATATGGCGGTACTCGATGAAATAACGCCGTTCCTGGCAGGGCCTGTACTTGAACCGGAGCAGGAAGACGCCTATTTCGAACCGGCCCAATCGGACCAACAAGCCAGCCTGTTTGAGCATTGCGCCAGAACGCTGGATTTGAGCTTAAAGGTCGGAGTCCACGGCCTGCCGCTGATGGGCTGTGGGGACTGGAATGACGGCATGAACCGGGTTGGGCATCAAGGCAAGGGAGAAAGCGTCTGGCTCGCCTGGTTCCTGATTGCTACGTTATCTGAATTTGCAGTTATAGCCCAAGCGCGCGGTGAGATTGAGCGTGCCTTGCGCTGGAATGAGCACATCGGCAAATTAAAAACCGCCGTGGAAGCTGAGGGATGGGATGGGTCATGGTACCGCCGCGCTTTTTTTGATGACGGAACGCCGTTGGGCTCCGCTTCCAATACCGAATGCCGCATCGACTCACTGGCGCAAACCTGGGGCATTATTTCCAGCGCCGCCGATCCCGAGCGTGCGCGGCTGGCAATGAATTCGGTTCGGGAATACCTGATCCAATACGGCGACGACCTGGTGCTGCTGTTTACGCCGCCTTTCGACAAGACACCGCTGGACCCCGGCTATATCAAAGGCTACCTGCCCGGCGTGCGGGAAAATGGCGGGCAATACACCCATGCGGCGGTCTGGTGCGTTATCGCCTACGCGATGCTGGGAGACGGCGATCAGGCGGGAGAACTGCTGCATATGCTGAATCCTATTAATCGCACGACTAACCGCACCGGCGTCTATGCGTACAAAGTCGAGCCCTATGCGATAGCTGCCGATATCTATGCCGTGCCGCCGCATGTACGGCGCGGAGGCTGGACCTGGTACACCGGCGCTGCGGGATGGTTTTATCGTGCGGGCCTGGAATGGATGTTGGGTTTAAATATCCGCGCCGACAAAATGCATTTCAATCCTTGTATTCCGCGCGAATGGCGTAGTTATTCCTTAAGTTATCGCCATGAAGAAACCAGCTATGAGATTACCATCAATAATCCCGACGGAGTGTCAACGGGCGTGGTATCGATTGAATTGGACGGGGCGCCGCAAGAGGGAGTTGAAGGTATCCCGCTGCTGCACGACAGGAAACAGCACCAAGTGGTGGTGACGATGGGCACGAAATGATCTTCGGCTGGCCGTAACCAGCGGTTTAAATGCATCAGCGGCGATCTGCCGATTAGACCTTCCAGGTTTTTAAAACCTGGAAGGTCTGGTTATCGAGTTATTTCCTCATAACGCCAGTTCCTCCTTAGCTTGCAGCATTGCCATGAGCGGGATAATCATGGCCATTAACGTCCGCCAAAAACCATTTCAACTTTGCCGTCGACCAGTTTCAGGTTAGCTTCAAATTCTGTGCCTTTACCGGATTTAAAGCCTTTCAGCATTCCTGTCTCCCCTTTGCTTAATAATTTTTTAGCCATTGCCGCAGTGATTTTTTTATGCGCGACGGTTTTCCAAATCGCCATTTTGCAGCCGTTGCGCCATTCGCTACAGCTGTAAGCTTTTGCGGTTTCGATGATTTTGCCGTTACATAACGGGCAATCGGCAATGGCTTCTTTTATAACAGGCCGCGGCACCGGTTCGGCTTTGATATAGCCTGTTTCGCCCTGTTTATTGAGGGTCAGTTGGGCATTAAAAACTTCATCGTCCGGCTTGATCGCATAACTTTGCAGAGTTCGATGATTTTGCAATAACTGGCAGGCCATGTCCCGTGTGACCGGTACGCCATACAGTTGTTTCCATAACACAAACAGGCAACCGGCTTTCCAATCGCTGCACCCATAGCCTTTCCTGCCTTCAATCACAGGCTTATGGCACAGTGGGCAGTCGCCCAAACGGCTTTGGTCATAAAGCGGCCGGTCCGATTCGTCTTTGATTTTTTGGGTAAATTGGACGATTTCGGCCATGAACCGGTCGGGGTCGTAATCGTTGTGTTCTATTTTTTTGAGTTTGGCTTCCCATTCGCCGGTCATCGCCGCCGACTTTAGCCTGTCGTCGGCGATAATCGAGATCAAATGCCGCCCGGATTCGGTGCTGACCAGGGTCTTTTTTTGCCGCTGGATATAGTTCCGCTTGATTAATACTTCAATAATCGAGGCCCGGGTTGCCGGCGTGCCGAGGCCCTTTTCCTTTAAGGCTTCCTTGAGCTGTTCGTCATCGCAGGTCTTGCCGGCCGATTCCATGATGCTCAGCAAGCTGGCTTCGTTATAAGGCTTAGGCTGCGTGGTTTTGCCTTGATTTATCGAGGGTTGCTGCGGGCCGGTTTCGCCTTTGGCGAAGTTAGGCAGAATTTTCAGTGTCTTATCGGACTGGCTTGACGCATCGTTTTTGTACAAGACCTGCCAGCCGGGCGCTTCGATGATCGTGCCGGTGGTTTTGAATTTTACTGTTGTGTGAACAGCTTCTCCTCCACCAACCTCGCCCAAAACGGTGGTGATTTGCTTAATGCAGGGCGGATAAAACGCCGCAATAAAGCGCTGGACTATCGCCTCAAAGACCTTGGCTTCATGGCCCGACAACGTCCCCGGCAATGCGGACGTCGGTATGATCGCATGATGATCGGTGACTTTGGCGTCATTGAAGATACGGCTGCTCAGCGTCAGCTTATCCAGATCCAGCGGCTCGATTTGCTGCCCGAATTTAACGCGTAATTTCGTCAGCAAGGGCTTCATGCCCGGCTTCATGTCATTGGTTAGATAACGGCTATCGGTACGCGGATAGGTGATGTGCTTTTTCTCGTATAGCTGCTGGGCGGCACTCAAGGTTTGGTCGGCGGTCAGGCCGTAGCGGATGCTCATGTCTTTTTGCAGATCGGTCAGATCGTACAATAGCGGCGGGCTGAGCGTTTCCTTCTTGCCCTTGACCTCGGTAACCCGAAAATCCCGTTCCAGGATTTGGCTTAACAGCGTTTCTGCGTCAGCTTTGCGGTCGAACCGCCCGCCGACATACTGAAAATCGGTATCCCGGTACAAGGTGTGCAATTCCCAGAAATCCTTGGGCACAAAACTACTGATATCCAAATCTTTTTGCACGATCAGCGCCAGCACCGGCGTTTGCACTCGGCCTATCGTCCATAAGCTGCCTTGCCCGCCGAACTTCAGGGTATAAAGCCGTGTGGCATTCAGGCCGACGATCCAGTCCGATTCGCTGCGGCATTTGGCGGCGCGATAAAGACCGTCGTAGGCATGGCCTTCCTGCAATTTTGTAAAGCCGTTGCGTATCGCATCATCGGTTAAGGAGCTGATCCACAGGCGCTTAAACGGTTTTTTCAGGCATCCGCTCCAAGTCAAGATGTACCTGAAAATCAACTCCCCTTCCCGACCCGCATCGGTCGCGCAGATGATTTCGTCGGCGGCCTTGAACAAGCGTTTAATGGTGTTCAGCTGTTTCTGCGCCGAGGCATCGCCCCTGGCTTTTAAGCCGAATTGTTCGGGAATGATCGGCAGGGATTCCAACGACCAGCGTTTCCATGACTTGTCATATTCATCCGGTTCCTTCAATTCGACCAAGTGACCGAACGCCCAGGTAATTTGATAGCCGTTACCCTCGAAATAGCCGTCGTGCTTGCTGTTTATGCGCAGGCATTTGGCTATATCGCGGGCGACTGAAGGCTTTTCGGCCAGGATGACTTTCATGTTATGAATTAGTTAATAAACCACGGAGGACACGGAGGACGCAGAGTTTTTAATATAAGTAATGGGATACAAGTTTTCAGCTAAGGTTCAAAGCCGGAGTGCAGGAGCGAAAGCTTTGCAAGCACCCAAAGTACGCGCTTTACGACTGCAAGAACAGGAAATGATCCAGTCATTTCCCTGCATTCCCCACATCCCTATGGGTTATGCAGGAGGTAGAGCAATGCAGGGAGCAATTGCCGAGAGCACCAACAGTAGGCGCTCTAGGCGCAGCTTTCGCTCCTGCTCACGCTAAGTACCTACATCCATGTAGGCAATGCAGGAGCGATTGCCGAGGCCGAGCTTGCACTCCGAAGTATCGGAGATGCTTTATCGCTTATCTTATCACTGCACCCGACCGAATAATTACCCTCCGTGTCCTTCGTGGTGAATAAAATACTATTTGATGATCTTATAACACGGCACATATTTCTTGCCAGGCAATTTCATGCGGTGCTGCTTAACAAATGAGGCCAACAAGGAATCCATCAAGGCCATGATGTCCTCATCGCCGTGAATTTCAAAAAGCCCGTATTGCTCAATAGCGCGTATACCCCCGTCTTTTACGTTACCTGCCACGATGCCGGAAAATGCGCGGCGCAGGTTGGCGGCGAGATGGTGAGGTTCCTGGTCTTTATGCAGGGCCAGACTGCTCATGTTGGCATGAGTAGGGATAAACGGCTGTTGAAACACATGGTCGACCTTAAGCAACCAGTTGAAGTAATAGGCATCCCCTGTTTCTTTACGAAACTCGCGTACCTGCTTAATACCAGCCTGCATTTCCTGAGCAACCTGCATGGGATTGTCAATAATGATTTTGTAGCGCTGCTGCGCGGATTCTCCCAAGGTGCCGGCAATAAACCGGTCTATTTCCTCGAAGTAATCTTTCGAACAGTCCGGCCCGGTAAAGATCAGCGGAAACGGCGTGTCTTTATTTTCAGGATGAAGCAGGATGCCGAGTATATAGAGTATTTCTTCCGCCGTGCCAACGCCGCCGGGAAACACCACAATGCCATGCCCGGTACGGACAAAAGCTTCCAGGCGCTTTTCAATATCCGGCAGGATCACCAGCTCGTTGACGATAGGATTAGGCGATTCGGCCGCAATAATGCCGGGTTCGGTTATGCCTAAGTATTGGCCGTTTTTGATACGCTGCTTGGCATGGCCGATGGTTGCGCCCTTCATCGGGCCTTTCATCGCGCCCGGTCCGCAGCCGGTGCAGATATCCAGGCCGCGCAGCCCCATCTCGTGGCCGACCGTCTTGCTGTAATCATACTCTTTACGGCTGATTGAATGCCCACCCCAGCAGACCACCATGTTCGGGTTAGTCATCGGGCGCAGAATCTTGGCATTGCGCAAGATGTGAAATACGGCGCTGCTGATGCCGTCCGAACAGCCTAGATCAAACAACGGGTTATTATTGATCTCGTCGCTGACGTAGATAATGTCGCGCAGCACCGCAAACAAATGCTCATTAATGCCTTTGATCATTACGCCGTCAACAAAGGCGTGGGCGGGGGCGGACTTCACGTCCAGCTTAATTCCGCGCTGTTCCTGAACGACGTGTATCTCGAAATCGGGATAGCGTTCCAACAGCTCTTTGCCGTCATCTATGCTGCTGCCGCAATTTAACACCGCGAGCGAGCAGTTGCGAAACAATCGGTACAAACCACCCTGACTGGTATCGAGCAGTTTGGTTACTTCGGCCTTGGACAGCACATCCAGACGGCCTACAGGAGTGATGCGTGCGTCAACTACTTGATGTTTCATTATGTTCCTTTTAATTATGTCGGTGTGATTGCCGGCTGCATGTAGCGGTAACAATGTCGATTCACTTGGCATTCAGCGATCTACAGATACTCTTTAGTCCGGGTTAACTATCATGGGCTATAAAAATGAACTCGATCACTAAAAAAATGCTGCTCATCGGTGTTGTACTGCTGCTTTCCGCCTGCGCCCATGATTCACATCAATACGCGTATTATCCCAGCAACACGGCCTATAGCAGCGGATATACCATTATGCACAGAAACTATTATGGCGAAAGACCGGATCACTATGATAATGGCTATCGTCAGGAAAATAACCATTTTCCCCATCAGCATCATCATGATCAATACAGTGCCAAGCAGCGCTGGGGCGGTAATTATCAAGCCCCCCGGCACCAGCAGCATGACAGGGATCATGATCATCGCTCTAATGACGATAATAATCGCCTCAAATACGGAAACAGCCGCCAACATAACGATGGCGGCAACGGGCGCCGCAACAGTTTCTACCGCAAGGACTACCATCACTGATTTGACTGTCAATAAACGTCCACTATATGTTTAGGCTTTAAAGCACTAGCCTCTAAATTATCAATGGCTATACTGGGGATTAGCCTCTATAATGGCAGCTAGTAGACAGTACTCCGCACAAACGCGAGGCTTATACTTAAATTTTTCATGTTATTCGCACTTTTCAGAAATTCCATTCGCTTTTCTTTTTAAATTGCCCGGCATGATTTGCAATCAAACATTTTCATTGATTTATATAGGTAATTTATATGGCAACAGGTACTGTTAAGTGGTTTAACGAAGCAAAAGGTTTTGGTTTTATTTCTCCTAGCGATGGTAGTGCAGACGTGTTTGTACACTTTTCTGCAATCGCAAGCGATGGCGGCTACCGCACATTGGCCGAAGGCCAAGCAGTTAAGTTTGACGTAGAATCAGGCCCTAAAGGCCCACAAGCATCACAAGTAAGCGCAGCTTAAAACTCGCCTTACTTTTCAATACCCAACCCCGTTTTCGATAAGTTAGCGGGGTTGTGGCATATCCGGTTCATCCGGCCAATCAACTCACCCCCTAATTTAGGACATGTCTTTTGAAACGAATTTTTGTAGGAAACTTACCTAGCGAAGCCACTGAAGAAACTGTACAGGCTTTATTTTCCGAATACGGAAAAGTCCGCTCCATTCAACTTGTTTCCGATATCTTTAGCGGAAAATGCCGGGGCTTCGGCTTTATCGGCATGGAAGGCCACGAAGCAAGAGCCGCTATAGCCGGACTTGACGGCAATCTGTATTGCGGAAAACCTTTAAAAGTCAAATTTGAAGATACGACTGCCGGTAAAAACGGCAGACGGCATT
>NZ_JALOCF010000085.1 GCF_023227905.1 Methylobacter sp.
AATAACATCCGGATCGCCGATATCTTTTCGTTGTGCGGTCATCGACATCACCAAGTGGTTGCGAACCAGCCAGCAGATCAGATTGGTGTCGTGCGGGGAAAGGTCGTGCTGAACACAGAAGTCCCTGGCGAACTCTTCGCCAATAGCGGAATGGTCGCCGTTTCTACCTTTGGCTATGTCGTGGAATAGGCCGGCAAGATACAGGATTTCCGGTTTTGAAATCAGCAGAAAAATGTCATTGCAGAAAGGCAGTTCATCAAAATGTTTTTCTAAGGCAAAACGACGCAAGTTGCGGATAACGAAAAGTGTGTGTTCGTCTACCGTGTATATATGAAACAGGTCGTATTGCATACGCGCGACAATATTGGCAAAGCAAGGGATATAGGTGGCTAGAACCCCGTAGCGGTTCATCCGCCGTAATTGATCGGTAATGCCTCGTGGTTGGCGGAAGGTTTCTATAAAAAGACGGTTGGCGTCCTTGTTCTTGCGGAATGCATCATCGATTAAATGCAGGCTTTTGCGAACCAGGCGTATGGTTGTCGCTCTGACGCCTTTGATCGATGAGTTCTGTTCCAGAATTAAAAAGAGTTCCAGTAAGGCAAGTGGATGTCGTTCAAAAAGGGTGTCGTCAATGGCTTCAAGGTAACCGTTGATGACGACAAATTTATCATTAAGCGGAATTGAGTTGTAAGCAACTTCTCCGGAAACGAAGCGTTCATTAAATAATTGCAGCAGCATTTCATTGAGGCGTTCAAGTCCAAGTACCGTTTTAAAATAAAACTGCATGAATTGCTCAACGTCCTGATTGTATTCCTGGTGCTCGGTACTGAAACCGAATTGCCGGGCAAGGTCGCGTTGATAGTCAAAAATCAACCGGTCCTCGCACCGATTTGTTAAAAGATGTAACGCATAGCGGATTCGCCAGAGCACCTCAAGCGCGGCAACCAGTTCCAGGTATTCGGACTCGGGCAGGAAGCCGTATTTAATCAGCTCTTTAAGGGTTGATGAATTGTAATGGCGTTTGAATACCCAGGCGATGACTTGCCTGTCGCGTAACCCGCCCGGTCCTTCCTTGATGTTGGGCTCGAGATTGTAGGCGGTATCATGAAATTTAGCGTAGCGCTGCCGCTGCTCGTCCATTTTGGCGGCAAAAAATTGATCCGACGGCCAGATTTTGTTTGGGGCGATCTGTCGGTTGAGCGTTTCATGCAGTGCGGTGTTGCCGGTTATCAGCCGGTTTTCCATAAGGCTGGTTATGATTGTTTGATCGCTGATAGCCGCTTCAATGCATTGCTCGATGGTGCGTACGCTTTGCCCCGGTTTTAAACCGATATCCCAGAGGAAAGTGAAGAAGTTCGATAATGCTTCCTGGTAAGGGGAGGTGTCGTCAGAATTCAGTAGCACGACGATATCAATATCGGAATAGGGGAATAACTCTCTTCTGCCATAGCCGCCGACGGCAATCAAGCTGAGCTGTTTTGCGTGTTCGCCGAGGAAATGTCGCCAGCAGCAGCTTAATATGTCATCAACAAAGTCGGATTTCTCTTTAAGTAAGTTAGAAACCGATTTATGAGGGTTGAATTTTTGTCGAAGTTCGGCGTCGTTCTGTTTTAGCAGTTGTTTAAATTGTTGCAGGCTGTCTTTTTTGGCAAAAATCGCGGCATTAATGGTCTTGTTCAAGGGGGTCACATTTCTTCGTTGCGTAAAGTCAGGATTTCATAACCGTTGGGTGTTACTAAGATGGTGTGTTCCCATTGCGCAGACAGGCTTCGATCTTTAGTTACTGCGGTCCAGCCGTCGCCTAGTACTTTCATGTGTCTTTTGCCAAGATTGATCATGGGTTCAATGGTTAATATCATGCCTGCTTCAAGAATCTCGCCTTCGCCGGCTTTACCGTAATGCAATACTTGCGGTTCTTCGTGAAATTTTTTGCCGATACCGTGCCCGCAAAATTCCCGGACTACGGAGTAACGATTGGACTCGGCGTGCTTTTGTATGGCATGGCCAATATCGCCTAGCGTAGCGCCCGGTTTCACTTGATCGATGCCTAAAAACATGGCTTCTTGGGTCACTTTAATTAGCCGTTTTGCATGAGGACTAACGTCGCCGACACAAAACATTTTACTGGTGTCGCCGTGGTAGTCATCTTTAATGACGGTAATGTCAATATTGACAATATCCCCTGATTTAAGCTTTTTATCGCTGGGAATGCCGTGGCAGATTTGATGGTTAACAGAAGTGCAAATTGATTTTGGAAAGCCGTGGTAATTAAGCGGTGCGGGTATGGCCTTTTGCACGTCAACAATATAGTCGTGGCAAATCTGGTTGAGTTCGTCTGTAGTAACCCCAGGGACAACATGAGGCTCAATGATTTCTAAAACTTCAGCCGCTAGTCTTCCGGCAATCCGCATTTTTTCAATTTCACTTTCGGTCTTAATAATTATGCTCATAAAAAACAGGTATAAAGCAGATAGGGTGAGATCGCATTAGGTACAAAATGCTAAGTTTTAGCCTTGTGTTTTTATGCGATGCGCTTGTGTAATGGTGGGTATTTTAACAGAGTTCAACTTGTTGTGAAAAAGTAATTATGGTATAAAGGGGAGTTCGTTTTCGAACTAATACTCACGCCTATCGTCACGGTTGGAAGGGTGCCTGTGTAACCATCTTTAGAAAATGGTTGTTACTGGTTTCCAAGCGGGATAGGTGGAGGCGTAACCCAACTCGGAACATAATGTTTCGAATTTTTTATCTTAGGAGAAATTAATGGCAGCAGTATCTATGCGTCAAATGCTTGAAGCGGGTGTTCACTTTGGACATCAAACTCGTTATTGGAACCCGAAAATGGCCTCGTACCTGTTCGGCGCACGTAACAAAATCCATATCATTGATTTGGAAAAAACGCTTCCAATGTTTAACGACGCAATGAATTATCTGGGTCAGATGACAGCAAACAAAGGCACTGTCCTGTTTGTTGGTACCAAAAAAGCAGCACGAAAAGTGGTTGCTGAAGAAGCCGCTCGCTGTGGCATGCCTTATGTTAATCATCGCTGGTTAGGCGGCATGCTGACAAATTTTAAAACCATCAAGAAATCGATTAATCGCCTGAAAGAATTAGAGGCGATGAAAGCTGATGGTACGCTGTATCAACGTTTCGGCAAAAAAGAAGCGTTAGGTATGGAGCGTGAACTTGAAAAGCTGGAGCGCAGTCTGGGTGGAATTAAGGACATGAAAGGCATTCCTGATGTAATTTTCATATTGGATGTTGGCTATGAAAAGAATGCAATCAGCGAAGCTAAGAAATTAGGCATTCCGGTTGTTGGTATTGTAGATTCCAATAATTCACCGGAAAAAATTGATTACATTATTCCTGGTAATGATGATTCAATCCGTGCAGTTAAACTTTATTGCGAAAGCGTTTCAGCTGCCGTAATGGAAGCTAAATCGGCAAATCTGGGATTGTCAGCAAAAGCTGATGATTTTGTTGAAGAAGCAGCAGAATAAGTAAAGTCTTATTTCCACAGGTGCTGCCTGGGAAATGAGTGCTTAAAGTTAGGCAAAAAACGCCTCCTCACGGGGGCGTTTTTACAGTGATGAATAATGAGGAAAAACACAGAATGAGTATTAACATAAGTGCGGCAATGGTTAAGGAACTGCGTGAAAGAACTAGTTCCGGCATGATGGAATGCAAAAAAGCATTAGTTGAAGCAAATGGCGACATGGAGTTGGCTATTGAAAATATGCGCAAATCCGGCCTTGCCAAAGCAGATAAAAAATCAGGCCGCATTGCTGCCGAAGGTATTATCGGCGCTAAAGTTAGTGATGACGGAAAAACTGTAGCAATTGTCGATATTAACTGCGAAACCGATTTTGTTGCTAAAGCGGATGATTTTGTGAATTTCGTTAATAATGTTACAGCAGCTTTGTTGAATTCAGGTATTGAAACAGATGAACAATTGCTGGCAATGAAATTGGCTGATGGTACGATTGTGGACGAAGTTCGTCGTGGCCTGATCGCCAAGTTGGGTGAAAATATTACCGTCAGACGATTCCGAAAATACCACACTGAAACAGGCGGCACAGCTTGCTACTTGCACGGCAAAAAAATTGGCGTGATTGTTGAATTGGCTAAGCCGGATAACGAATTAGGCAAAGACATTGCCATGCATATAGCAGCAAGTAAACCGACTTGTGTTTCTGATGCAGAAGTTCCTGCGGAACTTATTGAAAAAGAGAAGGAGATTTTCTCTGCTCAAGCTGCCGAAAGCGGAAAGCCTGCTGACATCATTGAAAAAATGGTAGTAGGCCGTATTAGTAAATTTCTGGCAGAGGTTACCTTATTAGGCCAACCTTTTATTAAGGATGACAAGGTTACTGTCGGCAAATTACTTGCTTCAAAAGGTAACAGCGTTCTTCGTTTTGCTCGCTTGGAAGTGGGTGAAGGGATTGAGAAAAAAGAAGAAAACTTTGCCGAAGAGGTTATGGCACAAGTTAGAGGCAACTAACGCACTACTCCTCGGCTAAATGCCGAGGAATACGCATCAATCATAAATACTAGCCCCCCGATAAATTAAAATGACTAAATTGATTTGCCAGAGAATTTTGCTTAAGTTAAGCGGTGAAGCTTTAATGAGTGAGACAGGTGGCAGTATTGATGCAGATATTGTTAAGCGTCTTGCAACTGAAATTAAAGAGTTATGCGATGCCGGCCTTCAGATTGGCCTGGTTATCGGCGGCGGTAATATATTGCGTGGAGCTGAAAAAGCTTCGGAAGGGTTGGATAGAGTAACCAGTGACCAAATGGGCATGCTGGCTACGGTAATAAACGCTCTGGCTATGCAGGATGCGCTTGAGGCGCACGGGCAGCAGGTCAGAGTGATGTCCGCGCTGAAAATCAATCAGGTCTGTGAAGACTATATTCGCCGCAGGGCGGTCAGGCATTTGGAAAAAGGCCGGGTTGTTATTTTTGCAGCGGGCACCGGAAACCCTTTTTTTACCACCGATTCGGCAGCCAGTCTCAGGGCGATTGAAATCAATGCCGAGCTGATGATTAAGGCCACTAAAGTCAAAGGCGTTTACTCCGCCGATCCTCAAAAAGATAAAAATGCTAAATTCTATCCGCGCTTGTCTTATGATGAAGCGCTGGATCAGCGCTTGAATGTAATGGATACTACTGCGTTGGTATTGTGCCGGGATAATAATGTGCCAATGCGGGTGATGAATATTTTTGAGAAAGGCGCAGTAATGAGACTAATGAAGGGCGAGGAGATAGGATCGCTTATTGAACGAGGAACAGATAATGATTAGTGATATTCAAAAGGATGCTTCAACGCGCATGGGCAAAAGCATTGAAGCTTTAAAACATGAATTCTCAAAAATAAGAACGGGCAGGGCTCACCCCAGTTTATTGGATCAAATTAACGTTTCATACTACGGTACCGAGTCTTCATTATCCCAAGTTGCCAATATTGCCGTCGAAGATGCGCGTACATTGACAATTACCCCTTGGGAAAAAGGCATGGTTCAGGCCATCGAAAAAGCTATTATGAAATCGGATCTGGGTTTGAATCCTGCTACCAACGGCATGACTATCCGCATCCCGTTGCCGCCGCTGACGGAAGAGCGTCGCCGTACCCTGGTTAAAGTGGTCAGGAATGAAGCGGAGAATGGTCGTGTCGCGATCAGAAATATTCGTCGCGATGCAAATTCCGCAATAAAAGAGGCTCAAAAGGAAAAAATGATTTCCGAAGATGAGGCGCGTGTTGCTGAAGAAAAGATTCAAAAACTGACTGATCAGTATGTAAAAGATGTTGAGAAATTACTGGAAGCAAAAGAAGCCGATTTGCTATCCATGTAATTGGGATTTAAACAATGTCTACGGATGACTGTAATAGTTTGGAATCAGCAAGCGCTCTGACGGGCACAAACAAGAATCCACGGCACATTGCCATTATCATGGATGGTAATGGCCGTTGGGCACAGAAAAGATTTATGCCGCGCGCCATTGGTCATCAGGCCGGTGTTAAAGCGGTTCGAAAAATAGTAGAGTACTGCGCTAAACATGAGGTTGAGGTCTTGACCTTATTCGCGTTCAGCAGTGAAAACTGGCGTCGCCCGGAAGAAGAGGTCTCATTGTTGATGGGGCTGTTTATGGCAACTCTGCAAAGAGAAATCAACAAGCTTGATCGTAATAATATCCGCCTTCGGTTTATTGGTGACAGAACGGCATTCTCCGTCAAGTTGCAGGCTAAAATGGCTGAAGGAGAGGCGCAAACCAAAGACAATACCGCCTTAACGTTGGTAATTGCGGCAAATTATGGAGGACGCTGGGATATGTGTCAGGCGTTCCGTACAGTGACGGAAAAAATAGCGGCCGGAGAATTGAAAGATCAGGATATTAATGAACAACTGATCAATCAATATTTGTCAACCGCAGACCTGCCCGAACCCGACTTGTTTATTAGAACAGGCGGGGAGCAACGCGTTAGTAACTTTTTGTTATGGCAACTTGCTTATACAGAACTGTATTTTACCCCGACGCTATGGCCGGACTTCGACCAGAACTCACTTGAAGATGCCATCGCCAGTTTTAAGAGCCGGCAAAGACGCTTTGGTCATACAGGAGAGCAACTGCTTGATAAATCGATTACCTTAAAATAACCTGCTGGTTTTTTATGAAAACTAACACTTACTTCCACTTAATCTAATAATTATAAAAATGTTACTACAGCGAATTATTACCGCATTAATTCTAGTTCCATTGGTTGTGCTTGCTGTTTTCCAGCTGCCGATAGAGTATTTTTCATTGTTTATAGGGTTCATTACGCTTTTAGCAGCATGGGAGTGGACTAATCTGATAGGCATTAATTCGTTGTTTAAACGCGGATTATTTTTATTAGGGCTGATTTTGCCGATGTTGTGGCTGCATTTTTGGACGCAGTTTCTGGAACTGGCTGCTCAAGTATTGGATTGGCCTGATATCAGGAGTTATTCAGGTGCTTTGGAGTGGTTGGTTATACCGCCGGTATTATTCTGGATATTATTGATGATATTGATCAGAAATACTCCTAAGGCCGTTTTACAATTGGAAATGAGAACCCGATACAAGGCGTTGATCGGCTGGTTTATCCTGTTGGCAATGTGGATGTTTTCGACCCGGTTAAGAGCTTTTTATGATCCGCAGTTGACTTTATATTTCTTGATCTTAATTTGGGCCGCCGATATTACCGCGTACTTTGCTGGAAAGAAATTCGGTAAAACCCAATTGGCACCCGATATCAGCCCGGGTAAGACTGTTCAAGGTATGTACGGGGCTTTAATTGCGGGTGGCGTTTGCGCAATCGTTCTAAGTTTGATTTATGGCTTTCCATGGATGGTTGCGTCGGACTTTGTGATGTTGTCCATATTAACTGTACTGGTTTCCATTTATGGTGACTTGTTTTTCAGCGTGGTCAAACGCCAAAAAGGCGTTAAAGATACTGGATCAATACTACCGGGACATGGCGGTATTCTGGACCGGATTGACAGCTTGATTGCTGCTGTTCCATTTTTTTACGCCGGCATATATTTAATTCACCCATGAAAGGCATTTGCATACTTGGAGCGACAGGCTCAATCGGCGTCAGCACTTTAGATGTGGTGGCCAGACATTCCAGTGAATATAAAGTTATCGCATTAACGGCCAATACTAATATTGATGCTCTCTATGAACAATGCCTTGAGCATCATCCTGAAGTTGTAGTGGTTGTGGATGAGCATAAGGCTCAAATTTTTGCGGAGAAACTTAAAAACTCACCGGTTTCGGATATAAAAGTGCTGGCCGGCGCTAAAGCGCTGGAACATGTCGCAACGCTGGATAGCGTAGATTCGGTTATGGCCGCGATCGTAGGCGCGGCAGGCTTGCTGCCGAGCTTGGCGGCGGCAAAAGCGGGTAAAACCATACTGCTCGCTAATAAAGAAGCCTTGGTAATGTCGGGTTCGATTTTTATGCAGGCCATTACTGAATCGGGAGCGCAGTTATTGCCGATTGATAGTGAGCATAATGCGATATTCCAGTGCATGCCTGCCGGTTATCAAACCGGTATGCAGGCAAAACAAGCCAGGCGCATTTTATTGACAGCTTCGGGCGGTCCTTTTCGGGAAACGCCGGTTGAGCAATTGATCAATGTAACGCCGGATCAGGCTGTGGCTCACCCTAACTGGGACATGGGCAGGAAAATTTCCGTGGATTCTGCCACCATGATGAATAAAGGTCTTGAGATGATAGAGGCTTGTATTTTGTTCGATATGTCCCCAAGTCAGATCCAAGTGGTTATTCATCCGCAAAGCGTAATCCATTCGATGGTCGATTATGTGGACGGAACGGTGTTGGCGCAAATGGGTAATCCTGATATGCGTATACCTATTGCTTATTCAATGGCTTGGCCGGAACGTTTTGATTCAGGCGTTGAACCGCTGAATATTTTTGATGTCGGACGCATGGATTTCCATGAGCCAAACCTGGAGCGGTTTCCCTGCCTGCGTTTGGCGTATGAAGCTATCGCTGCGGGTGGTATCATGCCGACTGTCTTAAATGCAGCCAATGAAATTGCAGTGGAAGCATTTTTAAATGAACATGTTCGGTTTACCGATATTCCGGTTATTATTGAACGCTGCATGAAAAAGTTCGAGGCCAATGCCGCCGATACGCTGGAGATTATTCTAGATGCGGATCAAAAGGCCAGATTAATGTCCACACAGATTATTGGAGAACTTATTAACTGATGGATTTGCTGCATACGCTGTTTTATTTCATAGTTGCGATAAGTGTCCTGGTTTCGTTTCATGAATTCGGGCACTTCTGGGTCGCACGTAAAGCTGGAGTAAAAGTACTTCGGTTTTCGGTCGGTTTTGGCAAAATTTTATGGTCATACCAGAAAAACCCGGAATCGACAGAGTATGCGATATCAGCAATTCCATTGGGTGGCTATGTCAAGATGGTCGATGAGCGGGAAGGCAAAGTCAAGGATGAAGACTTGCCGTACGCTTTTAATCGTCAATCTTTACCGGCAAGGATGGCAATAGTTGCAGCAGGTCCCTTATTTAACCTGGTGCTCGCCGTTGCTTTGTTCTGGAGTGTGCTGGTTATAGGCGAAACGGGCATAAAGCCGATACTCGGTGCAGTAGAGCAGGGTACATTAGCCGCAGCCGCAGGCTTTTTGGAAGGCGATGAGATTGTCTCTATCGAAGACAAGGAGACACCCACCTGGAATCAGGCAATGAGCGTATTAGTCTCTTCAGCACTTGATGGGGAGCAGGATATAAAGGTTGACGTAAAAAGCCTTGATGGTCAGCAAAATGTCAAAACGCTTCAGCTTACCGATAAGGACATCCAAAATCCTGATGTATTGTATCAACGGTTAGGCTTCAAACCCTGGTCTCCAAAATTGCAGCCTGTCATAGGCAAGGTACTTCTCGATAGTGCGGCATCAGCCGCTGGCTTAAAAGAGGGCGACCTGATTTTGAGCGCTGACGGTACTGGCATAAGCGATTGGATGCAATGGGTGGCTTATGTAAAAAGCCATCCCAATGTCACAGTAAAGCTGGAAATTGAGCGCGACGGCGCACGGTTACCGGTAATCATTACCCCTAAAAGTGTGGCTGTAGGCAAGAACACCGAGGGTAAGGTCGGTGCGTCAGTTTATATACCGGAAGAGTTGATGAAGTCGGTGACTGTTGAATATTCCATGTCGCCGCTGGCGGCGATACCTGTTGCATTCGAAACCACCTATGATTATTCCGTTACCAGCCTGAAAATGATAGCCAAGATGGTAGTTGGCAAAGCTTCTGTGGAAAATTTAAGTGGTCCTATCAGTATTGCTCAGTATGCGGGGCAGTCTGCCACAATGGGCCTGGTGCCCTTTTTAAAATATATGGCGCTGATTAGCGTCAGTTTAGGCATATTGAATATATTGCCGATACCGGTGCTGGATGGCGGACATTTGCTGTTCTTTGTCCTGGAAGGAATTAAAGGCCGTCCCGTTTCGGAAAGGGCGCAGATCTTCTTTCAACAAATCGGTATTGCATTGCTCGTGTCATTGATGGCATTGGCGATGTTTCTGGATGTCGGGCGCTTATTTGAATAATTCATCAATAAGATACAAGGTAGGTTGGGCCAAGGCGGCTTAAGTAGATGGCCGATTCTGTGCTTTTAAACTAATTTAAGGAACATAGAACATTATGAAAAGAGTTATTAAAATTGGCGCGTTATCATTGTTTGGTCTGACTTTATCCGTAGCGCATGCAGATGAAGACGCTATCAGGCAAGCGCTGACTAAATCCATGCCATCGGTAAAAATAGGCTCGGTTAAGCCCTCTGAAATAAACGGACTTTATGAAGTTACCATGGGCGGTAATATCTTTTATGTTTCCGGCGACGGTAAGTATTTGGTTCAAGGTCATTTGGTCGATGTTGCTGCGCGTGTAGACTTAACCGAAGAAAAATTGAGCGGCGTCCGTAAGCAAGCCATCGAGAAGCTCGGTCTGGATAAAATGATCGTATTCAAGCCCAAAGAAAGCAAATATACGGTTAGCATCTTTACTGATATTGACTGCGGCTATTGCCGTAAATTGCATTCGGAAATCGATCAATACATGGCCCAAGGCATTACCATCCAGTATATGTTCTTCCCAAGAGCCGGCAAGGGTTCCGATTCATATAACAAGGCCGTATCAGTCTGGTGTGCCGCTGATCGCAAAGCCGCTTTAACAGAGGCAAAAAAAGGCGATACACCCCCAGCTAAAACCTGCACCAATCCGGTTGATGAGCACATGCAGTTGGCTGAGGAATTCGAAGTGAAGGGTACGCCGATGATGGTCACCGAAAAAGGTAATATTTTTCCGGGCTATTTGCCTGCAAAGCAATTGGCTGAAGCACTGGCGGACGAAAAAAGCCCAAAATAAACTGACTGCTTGAAAATAGGGGGCGGCTTCATCCGCTCCTTTGCAGTCCAGTCAAGTTACACCATCCCTTTAAGCCGATACAGCAACTCCAAAGCCTGTTTCGGGCTAAGCTCATCCGGATTCATGTCTTCCAGCAAGCCCACCGCAGGATGGCATTCCTTCGAAGAAAACAAATCCAGCTGATTAACGCCTGTTTCTGCCTGCTGCTCAATATAGGCATGATCTTCCAGATGCCGTAATTTGGCTTTTGCCTTATCAATCACCGAGCGGGGCACGCCGGCTAACGACGCTACTTGCAAGCCGTAACTTTGACTGGCCGGACCGTCCTTTACTGCATGCAAAAAAACGATCTTGTCGCCGTGCTCCATCGCATCCAAATGCACGTTATGGATGGTTTTTTGTTCTTCGGGCAGCGTGGTCAGCTCAAAATAATGCGTCGCAAACAGCGTAAACGCCTGAGTTTCTTTAGCCAGATGATCGGCGCAGGCCCAGGCCAGAGACAGGCCGTCAAAGGTACTGGTGCCGCGGCCTATCTCGTCCATCAAAATTAAGCTTTTTGAGGTCGCGTTATGCAGGATGTTGGCGGTTTCCGACATTTCCACCATAAACGTAGACCGGCCGCTGGATAAGTCGTCGGACGCGCCGATACGGGTAAAAATCTTGTCGACAGGGCCGCAGGTTAAAGCCTTAGCCGGAACATAACAGCCGATATGGGCAATTAACACAATCAGCGCCGCCTGACGCATATAAGTC
>NZ_JALOCF010000086.1 GCF_023227905.1 Methylobacter sp.
CCGGAAGGAGCCCAGTCGCTGCCGACTTTGATCAGGGTTCATGCGGATAATTCGCTGCCGGATAATGCCTTCGCGTCGGTAAAATATCGCGACTATTGGTATTGGATCGACGACCGCGACTTCAGGTCAAAGGGCGTCTTTTCGTTTCTCATGATCATTATGACGCTGGCGGAGAAAGGGGAGAAAGTTCCACTGCCGGTTGTTACGATCCAGGGGAATTGAGTAATAATCCAACGAATGCCCGGAATTGTCGGATTGCCACACGAGTGGCAATCCGACAGCGCTGTTGTTAATCAGAAATGTCCTAAGGAGTCGATACCTTCATGAGCGCAGTGCATCAGCCTTCCTGTCCGGGTATCCATAGTTGGATTCCCAAAGTCGTTCTGCTACTCGCCTTGGCCGTGGGTGTGAGCGGTTGCAATTTGCTTAAAAGTACTCTGGAATTGCCTGAAAAGGGCATCCGCTCCATGTTGTTGCTCGACCAGGAAAGCGGCGTGCCGGATCCCGTCGAACTGCAATCCCAGTTGCTCCGGTTTGCAGACAATTCTATCGAATCGCTCAATCTCGCCATCGGCAAGTTGCAGCGAGAAGATGACAAGTTCACCCGAAGCCGTACTCTGCTGATCCGCCGCATCACTATTACTAACGATATATTGGCCGTCGCCACCGGAGCCAACACTTATGCCAACCTCCTCGATATGGTTATCCTCGCCAGCTTGAACAGGATGAATGTCGAGGATTATTGGATACCAAAATACTATGGCGAATCGGCTAGACCTTATCTGCTTGCCTCTCAACATGTAGAGAAAGAGATTTGGCAGATCGCCGCGACGACGTTAAAAAAAGAACAGCTCTCTGAACTGCGCGCCGCAATCAAAACTTGGCACGAACAACGCCCGAATGTGCGGACGCCCGGTGATCTCGGATCGCTTAGCTTCGCGTCTGACGTCGCAGAGGTAACCCGCAGTTCACGCCCGGGGATAACCACTAGTGTTTTCAATCTGCTCTCCATCGACCCCTTGGCGGGGCTGGACCCTGCCACTCGCGAACTGGCCAACACCCGGCTGTTCGCGGAACGCGGCTTGTTCATGACCAGACACATGCCGACCCTGATCCGCTGGGAAACCGAGTTGCTGGCCATAAATACGGCGGATATGCCGCAGATGGAAAAACTGCTGGCCAATACCACCCAATTGTCCGAATCGGCAGACCGGTTCAGCCAGACGGTGGAGCGCCTGCCCGGATTTATCAGCGCCGAGCGCCAACAGATCGTCCAAGCCCTGGACGCCCACCAGCCGGGACTCACCAGCCTTGCCGCACAGACAGAGAAAGCACTAGACGCAGGCACACAGATGTCCAATGCGTCCACCGCAACTCTAAAGTACTTTCAAGATGTGGTTCGGCAACTTCAAGCCAGCCCATCGAACCCGAACGCCGAACCTTTCCGTATCAACGACTACACTGCCGCCGCAGCGCAGATCAATGCCACTGCGCAAGACTTGGTGAAATTGCTGCAAGCTTTCGACCAGACTCTGGCTCCCGGTAAGCTTGACGGACTGCCAGCCCGATTGGACGCGGTGCTCAGTCAAACCCAGGCCGGCGGCAAAGAATTGGTGGATTATACGTTCAGGCAAACCTTGTTTCTGGGTTTGATACTGATTGCTTCCGCATGCGCGATGGTGCTGGCTTCCGCTGTTGTTTTTTGGAGGTTGAAGAAGAAATTTGCTTAAGCCATATGGATCAATAGCTGCAAAGCATAAGCCCTAGAACCCAAACATGGTTTCGCGCTACGGTTCTTGTAAATTTAAGTTTTTGATGCCGTCAGATCGAATCTATCCGGAGTTTTACAGACAATGCATTTCTATAAATTACCAACGCTCGTATTCCCCATGGCTCTTACCCTGATCACGGCATGCGGCAGTACCTCCGGTGGCAATGTAACCGATATACCAGGTCACAGCAGTGCAAGCCGGGCATTGACGGAGAAAGACCTTGCCAATGCAACTTACTGGATCAATGAATTGGGCACGTTTCATCTCGACAACGGCGAGTTTAACAGTCAGTACGGAGAAGGTGTGACGCAGAGGCATAAGGTCACTCTGGATAAGATCGCTTTCGGCGATCTGGATCATGACGGACTTACTGATGCGGCAGTCATTTTAGCATGGCAAAGCGGAGGTTCAGGTACGTTCAAGTCTCTGATGGCGATGCGGAATACCGGCAGTGCACCCCAACAGCAGGATGACATTTTACTGGGCGACCGTGTTCAGATCAGCGCATTATCGATTACCGCCAGTCAAGTCCACCTGGAAACGGTATCAAGCGGTCCACGTGATCCGGCGTGCTGTCCGAGTCAGCAGGTGAAACAAGTCTATATCCTCCATGACGGCAAGTGGACGCAAAGTGCGGATAAGATCACCGATTCGACTGTATCTACCGCTTCGAACGCGACATTTACCGGCATCGTCCGGAAATGGGAGCGTTTTGAGGACACATCGGAGTTGCAGCATTTCGTTATTGACGATCTCAACAAATACACGCTGATTTTTCTTCCGGACGGTACCTATCGGGTCAAAGCCGATTGTAACCGTATGCAATGGAAAACGGCTTTCAATATTTGCCACTAATCAGCGTTGAATTTTCCAGTCAAAAATGGCGTACGTAATAATATCAACATGATAGTGGGTAGGTACTGGTGTTGTAAAACTGGCAAAATTTAGACGCCGTTTTCCATAGTGGGCGTCCATTCCATTACAAAACTTCTTACACCCTCCAGGAATGGTGTTTTATAATCATCGCTGGTAAATGTCAGCTTGTAGGTTTTCGTGATTGATCAAAACAATCCTTTAGTATTGAACGAGCTGGAACATCACTTGCGATTTCAGTCTCTATTGGCTGAGCTTTCAGCCGATTTCATGCGTATTTCCAGCGATACGGTCGATGACGTCATTCAAGAAAGTCTGCGCCGGATTGCGGAAAACCTGGATTTGGACCACATTGCCTTGGGTTTGTTAACCGAGGATGGGCAAGACTTTTACTCGAAGTATCAATACGCCAACAAATCCTGCGTAAAACCTTGGTTGAGTTCTTCCTTGATGTCGGAAGGACCCTACGTCACCAAGACTCTGCTGGCCGGTCAGCCTTTTATCATGCATGACGTCGAGAAATTGCCGCCCGAAGCCGCCATGGATAGAGAAGGATTTCTTCGCTACGGCATCAGAGCGGACTTGGTATTTCCCATTATTGTCGGCGGTCATTTACGCGGTGGCATCGGCTTCGCCTCCTCGCGTCCGCGGCAATGGCACGACAACGTCGTGCGCGGACTTGGTTTGATGTCCGATGTGTTTGCCAATGCGTTGGAGCGTAAACACAATTTGCAAGCGCTGCAAAGTCGGGAAGAACAAATGCGACTGGCATCCGAGGCGGCCGATGTGGGGCTTTGGGTTTGGAATATTGCATCGGATACCATCTGGGCTACCGATAGGGCTCGGAAACTCTATGGCGTATCGCCCGACGATGTACTGAATATGCAACGCTTTCTGGCCTGTCTGCATTCCGAAGATTGTGAACGTGTTAAAAACGTGGTGGAACAGGCGTTTCGAAACGGCGGCGACTTTAAGGAAGAATATCGGGTAGTGCATCCCGATGGTAGCGAACATTGGATCCGTGCTACCGGCAAATGCCGATTCAGTGACGCTGGTCAGCCTGAGCGCATGATGGGGGCTAGTTTAAATATAACTGAAAAGCGGCGCGCCAACGATGAACTCAAGGCTGCGCTGGCAGAAATTCAGAACCTGCAAGAAAGGATTCAGCAGGAAAATGTTTATTTGCGTGATGAAATAGCCGATCGCAAGGGCTCAAAAATCGTCAATGGTAGCGAGGTAATACGGCGTATCCTGGAGCAGGTGCCGCAGGTAGCGGCAACGCCGGCTTCGGTGCTGATCAGCGGGGAAACCGGCACCGGGAAAGAGTTGTTGGCGCGGGCCATACACGAAGCCAGTCCGCGAAAAAACCGCTCCATGATTCAAGTCAACTGTGCGGCCATCCCCGCCGCATTGATCGAAAGCGAACTGTTCGGCCGTGAAAAAGGCGCTTTCACCGGTGCGCTATCCAAGCAAATCGGGCGCTTCGAACTGGCCAACGGCTCGACCTTGTTTCTCGATGAGGTCGGCGAATTGCCCATGGAAGCCCAAGCCAAGCTGTTGCGGGTGTTACAGGAAAAGCAATTCGAGCGCCTTGGCAACCCAAAACCAATCAAGGTAGATGTTCGGATCATCGCTGCTACCAACCGCAACTTGTCTCAAGAAGTCGCCGAAGGCCGTTTTCGCGAAGATCTTTACTATCGCTTGAATGTTTTCCCTATGCAGATGCCGCCGTTGCGTGAGAGACGGGAAGACATACCCAAGCTGGTCGAGGCTTTCGTCCAGGAGTTTGCCGCCGGCATGGATAAAAATATCGATGCGGTGGATAAAAATAGTTTGCAGAGCTTGTGCCGTTATGACTGGCCCGGCAATATTCGTGAATTACGGAATGTCATCGAACGTGCCGTTATTCTGGCCAAAGGACCTGTTCTTAAAATTGCTTTGCCCGTCGATGGCTTGGGCACTGTAGCAATGTCCTCCACACCCAGTCTGGTTTCCCTGGAAGAAGTCGAACGCGAGCATATTTTGTATGTACTGGATGCTTGCGGCTGGCGAGTGCGCGGCCAAGGTGGCGCGGCCGCTATTCTGGGACTCAATCCCAACACGCTGGAGAGCCGTATGGCTAGGCTGGGCATACGGCGACCAAGTTCCGTTTAGTATTATTTCGGATAAACCACGATATTTCGTGGGTTTATAGGCGCGTAATACCCTGTCAATTTTCTTGGTATTTCTTGTAACAGACTGTTACTTCAATAGTTTTTCTGTCTTGTTTTGTTTGGTCTTAAAGTGGCTCATATTCTGCTTTGAATTAAGTCATGATCGAACTACACCTCTTACTCAGGGCGCCGCCCAATCAAACCCGCAACTTGACCGCCGCTTTGCAAGCGTTGGCAAAAAGCGCGCGCACTTTGCAGGGGTGTATGAATGTCGAAGTTTACAAAAGCGTGGCTCGGCCTCGTTGCCTTTGTTATGACGAAGTTTGGGAATCAGAACAAGAATTGCGTCGTATGATTGCATCTCATCATTTCAGTCAGTTGGCTGCCTTGATGGAATTATCCAGCGAACCGCCGTCCTGCGAATTTCGCTTCATCAGTCAAACCTATGGACTCGGTTTTGCCGAGCAGGTTCGAGGTGATGACAATGTCTGAAAGGCCACATCCTTTAGTGAATGTATATCGTATTTCCCCAATTATTGCTGCGGCGATATTGAGCCTGACGCTATCGCCACACGGAATCGACGGGACCAGTGGCGAGGAAGTCTCCATTTTTTCGGCCGTTTTATGTGGCTAAAAACCTGTATGCAGGAAACCCTTCGTCTCCGTCGGGAATGCCGTCGACATAACCTAAGAGTGACAAGATGAAAGCGATTACCGTTGAGTCCGAGCAAACAAATACTGATTTCCATAGGCATAATGGCGTTCTGTTGCGAGCCATGTTGATAGCCTTGGCTATGTTGCCGGCTGCGTGCAACAAGGAAGAGCAGCAAGCCAACAAAGTGCCGCCGCCTAGCCAAACGCCGGTTGTGCAGAGCGAACCCGCGCCGGCGGCAGTCGTCGCGCCGCCCACCAAACCTCTGAGCGATCTGGAATCGCTGGTGGCGCCGATTGCTTTGTATCCCGATCCGTTGCTGGCGGAGCTATTGGTGGCCTCGACCTATCCGTTCGAGGTGGTACAGGCGGCCAGGTGGCTGGAGACCAAACCCGATCTGGCAACTCTCAATAGCAAGGATTGGGATGCCAGCATCATGCGACTGGCCAGCGTGCCGCTAGTGATCAAGATGATGAACGATCATCTGGACTGGACCACGCAGCTGGGCGATGCCTTTCTGGCCAAACCCGGCGATGTCATGGTATCGATACAAGCCTTGCGCAAGCGTGCCAAGGATGCCGGATTTTTGAAAGATAGCCCGGAACAGAAAGTCAGCGCCGAGAGGGTTGCCAAAAACAACGTGTCCACGGAAAAGATCAGCATCAAACCGGCGAAAGCCGATACGGTCTACGTGCCGCAATATAAACCGGAGGTGGTTTACCAGGCACCGCTGGCACCGCCGCCTGCAACGGTCGTTAATGTCAATGCCGCTGTACCCGCGCCGAGCTATTACCCTAGCTATTATCCGCCGACCACGACCACTACCAGCTCTAGTAATGACAGCTGGATGAACTTCGCGACCGGCGCCGTGGTAGGCGGGTTGTTGACCTGGGGCATCATGGAATGGGCCGACGACGATGATTATTACGTCGGTCATTACTATGGGAATAGCGTCTGCCATAGCGGTAATTGTTGGTATGGCGGTGGTGGCTATTACGGCGATCGCGGTAACGTCAACTACAACAAAAATATCAATATCTCCGGCAACGAAATCAATATCGACCGCGGCGGTAATTTTAGCCAGAACGATTTGCGGCCTTCCCAGCAGCCGGCCGGTTGGCGATCCGACCCTCGGCATAGACGGGGACAGCCCTATCCGCAGGCGGCACAGCAACGGTTGGGTCGAGTCCAACAGCCGGCTTTAGCCGGGCAACGGCTTGGCGCGACGCAAACCTTGCCGGTTTCAGCCCGCGGCTTTACGGAGACCGGGCAGCGTGCCTCGGCAACTAATTTACCCGCTGAGCGACGACCTTCCAGCGCAGACATTCAAAGGCAGCTGGCGCAAAAACCGGTCGCCCAGTCCCGGCCTAAGGCGGTGCAAAACAAACCTACAGCGATGACAAGGCGATCTGCTGGCGAAAGTGCCTTGCAAGGATTAAAAACCTCGGGCCAAACATCACAGCTGCAGAGTCAGCGCGGTGCCAACAGCCGTGGCTTAACTGCGGGCAGCGGATTCACCAAACCGGCGCAAACCCAGCTGCCACGCGCCCAGCAAACCATTCAAACGCCTAGGCCGAATGCGTTTGACGCTTCGCGTAACACGCGTGCCACTCAGAACTTTAGTCAGCGTGGTGCCGCCAGCATGCAACGCTCGGCGAATGCCGGAAATCTGCGGTCTGCCGGTGGTTTTCAAGGCGGAGGCGGCAGACGTCGATGATGAATCCGTTCGCAAGTATTTTTAATGGGTTGGATAAATGCAGGCGTCATTCGTTATGTACTCCTAGGTCAATATCCGCCGATTTCACTCAAGCTTTTCAGACAGAGGTTTTCTCCATGAATCGCAAAACGACACACATTTTGCTGGCGACCCTTATTTCAGCATCTTTAACGGCTCAGGCGGAAACACAGCCGCTTGCAGTGGCCGCGCCTGCCGTGGCAAATATTGTCGCGGCAAAAAAATTTTCCAATCCTGATGAAGCTGTCAAGGCATTGCTGGAAGTCCTCGTCAGCAAGGATAACGGACAATTGATTGCGTTGTTCGGCAACCAGGAGACCGAGTTGTTATCGTCCGGTGATACAGTCGAAGATAACAACAACCGAGCGGAATTTGTCGCCTTGGCCCAGAAAAAAATGCGGATAGAAGCGTCGGGCGAAGACAAAGCCATTCTGCATGTCGGCAGCAACGATTGGCCCTTTCCGATTCCGATCGTGAAAAAAGGCGATAACTGGCAGTTCGATGCCGAGCAAGGCAGCCAGGAAATTTTGAATCGACGTATCGGCCGTAACGAGCTCAGTGTGGTAGCAGCGATGCGTGGCTATGTTGAAGCCCAATTCGAGTATGCCAATGTGGATAGGGACGGTGACGGTGTGTCCGAGTACGCCCAAAAGTTGCAGAGCGAACCGGGCAAGTTTGATGGCCTGTTCTGGGAAGTCGAGGAAGGGCAGTCGCAAAGTCCGCTCGGGCTGCTGTTTGCGCAAGCCAAAGCCGAAGGCTACAAAACCCGGGAGGCAAGCGAAGAGCCTTCGCCCTATCACGGCTATTTCTACCGCATACTGACCCGGCAAGGTGCCGCTGTGCCTGGCGGCAAGTACGACTACATCATCAACGGCAATATGATTGCCGGCTTCGGCTTGGTCGCCTTTCCCGCCCAATACGGTTCATCCGGCATCATGACCTTCGCAGTCAATCATCAGGGTAAGGTTTTTCAAAAAGATTTGGGTCAAAAAACCGCGGAAGCCGTCGAGAAGTTGGAAGAGTACAACCCGGATTCGACTTGGGAACCATTCCAGGCACCCGAATAAACGGGCTCATTAATGCATTCTTGGCAAGGTCGCGAAGCTTGTCGTTTCGAGACTCAGCCATGAGATTCAAGCTTAAATTTATCAGGAGATCAATAATGTTAAGTACAAATTACATGCGTTTAAGCGTCGGTGTCTGCACTATCGTTTTCGCCGGTCTAGCGCAGGCGGAGATTAGCTTTGACCAAGCCAAAGCCGAGTGTCAAAGCATCGCTCAACAGCAATCCAGTGCATCGGTCCCAGCTCAGCAACCGCAAACTGGCGGTCGTGCCAAAGGAGCTGCTGCCGGTGCCTTGGCCGGTGCCGCCAAGGGCAAAAGTAAGGCCAACCAGTATGGCAATGTGCCTGATGAGGTCGCCGAGGAATATACCCGCAACCAAATGCAGGACGCCGCCAAGATGGGGGCTGCCGCAGGCGCAGCAAAACAGCGTAAGCAACAAGCACAAGCCCAGCAACAACAAAGTGCGTCGGCCGATGCCTATACTCAAGCGTATAACGCCTGTATGGCAGCCAAGGGATTTGCGTGGTAATTGTTTCGATCCTCAACATAGACGCCATTCCCTATAACTGAATAAACAAACAGTGACGAGATTTTTTAACAATAAACGATAGGATGGAAAAATGGTAAGCAGAATAATGTTGTTAGCTGGTTGTTTTGTTTTGTCTTCAGCCGCATTCGCTAATGCCGATTGTGTGAGGACGGCCACTGGCAAAGTGGTTTGTGGTAATGGCGAGAATGCCGGCAGCTACAACCCAAACACTAGAACTGTCAAGAAGACTGAAACTAACGACCTCGGCGTTAAAACCACTGAAACCAGTCGGGGTGGCGAAGCCAAAACCAAAAACGGTGTGGGCGTTGTCCAGACACCGGGCGGCACAACCTGTGTTAAGACCCGTAATAATCAAGGCTGTAAATAACAGCTATTTAATTTTTTTATGTAGTTGAAACTCATACCCAAAATTAGGAATGAAGAAATGAAATATAAACACCTAGCCATGCTTGTCGCTTTCGCAACTGCTAGTCTTCCAGCGATTAATAATGTCGCCTATGCTGAAGGAGAGACGCCGCCATCCGCTGCTCCATCTGCCGATGTAGCAGCAGAGAGCAACGAAATCAAGATGTTTCGTTTTGCCACTCGCATGGATAAGCTGGAATTCGTCAAGCAGGCGATGCACTTAAATGCGGACCAAGAAAAAAAGTTTTTGGAGCAATATGATCGTTATGACATCGAATTAGCGTCGTTAAACGACGAACGATTGTCGATCATTAAGGACTATGCGGCTAACTTTGAAAAAATCACCGATAAGGATGCCGATAAACTGGTCAAACGTTCACTCAATTTCCGCAAACAGCGCACCGCGCTGCTTGAAAAATATTATGCCAAAGTGGCAAAAGCCACTTCGAAAGTAATCGCAGCACGTTTTCTGCAAGTAGAGGCTGTTTTACAAGGTGCCGGCGATGTGGTTATTGGCTCGTCAATTCCTTTGATGGAAAAGTAGTCCTCATTCTTCAGCCTGAGGCAAACCATTAACGGGATTGCCGATTAGCTGAAGAGTGACTAAGCAAGAAAAGCTAAATCCCCTAATGTTAGCTTGCAACAGTAACCCCATACTTTCCAAGCTCATTTTATATCCATGTTTTACCGGAGAACCTATGAATTTGAATAAACTAAATTATCTTACTATCGCAATATCCATGGCTTTAGCCGGCTGTAGCATGGTTCGAAGCGGTACTAATGATATTAAGGCTGAAGCCGTGGAACCCGCGCCCGATGCAGGTTTCATCGAACACCCTGAGCTACAAAGCAAGCGTGCCGATTTACCGTTTCAAAAAGTCTGGATTAAACCCGGTTTTGACAAATCGAACTATCGCGAGCTGATCGTTGCCCCGGTCAACACCGAATACATGCAAAAAATGGATTGGCTGCATAGCATCAGTAGCGCCAATATCATTGGCGATGTCAAAAAAGATACTGAAGAACTGGCGGTGTATTTTCGCCAACAAGTCATCAAAAAATTCAGGGAAGACCCTAACCATCGCTTTACTTTGAACGACTATGCGAACCAGCACAGGCAACCGGCCTTGCAGTTGGAGATTGCATTGATCGAAGTCATGCCTTCCCAATCCATGCTGCACGCACTGAGTTGGGCGGGTCCTCTCGGTACTGGAACAGCGGCAGGCGCGATTAACCAACGCCGGGCAGCCTTCGAAGCACGCTTACGCGATGTTCAAACAGGCGAAGTAGTAGCCACTTTTGCCGACCGCGACATGCAAGATGCCGGGCCAATAGATTTGACTCGTCTCACTTGGTATGGGCCCGCCAAAGGCATCATGGATCGTTGGGCCGATCAATTCGTCCAGATCGCCAATCGCAAACCGGGTGAAATGGTGACCGATCCGACACCGTTTACGCTAAGACCGCTTTGATAACCTATAGCCATCGCTGCTGCCATGCAGTGGATGGCTGTGTGTTGGCTAACCTTGATAGTAACGATGATGGCAATCGACAGCTAGGCTTATTGATTGCTGTCGCGTTGAGGCCTAACGTAATACCTGTGCAACAAAGACCAGGCATACTGTTAGCCATAAACAAGGTATTTATTTGAGCTGTTTACGGGGTGGAAGTTGGCAAAATCGATGAAGAATACCCACGATAAATATAAAAATTTTTTTATCCGATTAATTATTAGCCGTAAATATTCATGATTAAAACAAGTGTCCAACCCTCGATCGCGCATTTGCCGACTAGGTTTTTAAGATTTCCCGCATTGGCTTTAGTCGTTTTGTTAATTCAGGGTTGCGCCACGCCGGTGGGTATCGAACCGGTAGATATTCAGACCGGTTATCGGTTGAATACAGAGAACGCTTTATCATCGGGAAGTCCTTCCGAAGCTTCAAAAACGGTGCTCAGACGCAATGGACTGATGGATAGGTTCGAAAATGAGCCTGAAAAAGTGCTGGCCGAACTCCACGCCGAACTTAAACCAAGTGGCGATGAGGACAAATTGTTCGCATTGGCGGAGTTGTCGTTGCTGCATGGTCAAAAAACAGAAGATCATGCCTATTTCCTGGCGGCCGCGGTTTATGCCTGGTCGCTGCTGTTTCCGGGAGATAGTCAAACGATTCAGTTTAAGCCTTCCGATTCACGCTACCGGTTAACCTATGATCTCTATAATCAAGCACTTGCGCAAGGCTTGGCAAATCCAGATGGAGATGATGGAGTTGAAGTTGAAATCAAACCGGGACGTTATCAACTGCCTTTCGGCACATTGGATTTATCCCA
>NZ_JALOCF010000087.1 GCF_023227905.1 Methylobacter sp.
GTCGTAGCGGTCGTCATGAAAAAAACCGTCGGCCTGAGCCAGCGGCAGAAAACCTACAAGACTCATCGAGGCCAGGGTAAGCAAGTTCTTTTTCAGCATAATATTTTCCTTTTACGTAATAAAAACAACTAATTAAATTTAACCTTGTTATTTAACCGACTTATTATAGGATGCGATACTTAAACTGAAGCTTAACAACCGCTGTTGTCAAAAAACTTTATAAAATAGCTTAATTGCAACATTCTCAGCTTATCTGTGCGCTATCCCACATATAACCATTTTTAATCGCTCATACGCCGCCTGGGCCCTCCTGCCCCCGGTCTGGGGAAGTAGATTCATGGCGCTAGTATGTGCGATGGCGTACCGACTGCGGCTGGTTTTTGGGATACAGTTTCCAGAAGTTTTAGCACGGCTCCGCCCTGCTTCAAAACTTACTTTTCGTCCACGTTTGTTCTTAACTCAGGAGAATCTCATGACTCATATACCTCAATCCGAACAGTCCATGCGTTCTGAACAGTCCATGCATGGCATGCGCCATTCCATGCAATCTTGCATCCAAGCTTGCATGGAATGCCATCAAGTTTGCCTGCAAACGGCTATGAATCACTGCCTGGAAACGGGCGGCAAACACGTTGAACCGGAACACTTCCGGCTAATGATGTGCTGCGCTGAAATCTGCCAGACATCAGCCAACTTCATGCTGAGCAATTCCACTTTCCATAATCGTCTCTGCGGAGTCTGCGCCGAAGTTTGCGATGCCTGCGCCCAGGATTGCAAAAACATCGGCAGCATGGATGAATGCGTCGAGGCCTGCATGAACTGCGCAGAAAGTTGCCGCCAAATGGCCGGCTCTTCTATGCAGCATTAAACGGAAACCGGGGGCCATGCTCATGAAACCAAGACGATCACTGTTATTCTCGGCGGTAGCTGTGGTTCTGAGTGCATGCGGCGAGGTGGCACAATTGCCGGTAGCGGCAGGCATTGGCCCTCATCCCCAACTGCCGCCGCCCAATCCGACCTTGATTCCGACAGTGAACGTCGCTCCGGCTATAGGCTGGCCCGCTAACGGTAAACCGGCGGCCGCGGCCGGGATGACCGTAAATGCCTTTGCCGACGGGCTCGACCATCCTCGCTGGCTGTATCTGCTGCCTAACGGCGACGTCTTGGTCGCTGAAACCAATGCACCGCCAATGCCCGAGGACGCTAAAAGCATTAAAACCTGGCTCACTGAGCGTGTCATGAAGGAGGCAGGCGCAGGGGTACCCAGCGCCAATCGCATTACCCTGCTGCGCGATACCGATGGCGACGGGATAGCCGAAACCCGATCGGTCTTTCTCGAAGGGCTCAACTCGCCGTTCGGCATGGCCTTGGTGGGCAATGATTTTTATGTCGCCAATGCGGATGCAGTGGTTAAGTTCCCTTATAGCAACGGGGAAACCCGTATCGTACAGCCGGGGACTAAAGTAACCGATCTCCCGGCCGGGCTTAACCATCACTGGACCAAAAATATTCTCGCCAGCCGGGACGGCTCGCACCTTTATGTCACGGTAGGCTCGAACAGTAATGTCGCCGAGAACGGCATCGATAAAGAGGACGGCCGCGCCGCCATTTGGGAAGTCGATCTCAAATCAGGCGCCCACCGCATTTACTCCGGCGGCTTACGTAATCCCAACGGCCTCGCCTGGGAACCGGATAGCGGCGCGCTGTGGACCGTAGTCAACGAGCGCGATGAAATCGGCAGCGACCTGGTTCCCGATTACCTGACTTCGGTACCCGACGGCAGCTTCTTCGGCTGGCCGTACAGTTATTATGGACAGCATGTCGACGAGCGCGTGCGGCCCCCGCGGCCCGACCTGGTCGATAAAGCCCGGGTACCTGATTATGCAGTCGGCTCGCATACCGCTTCTCTGGGCTTGGCTTTTTCCAGGCAGGGCACATGGCCGGCACCTTTCGATAACGGCGCTTTCATCGGCCAGCACGGTTCGTGGAACCGCAAGCCACACAGCGGCTATCGGGTCATCTTTGTGCCTTTCACAGGCGGCATGCCTTCTGGCGATCCGATCGACGTGTTGACGGGTTTTCTTAGCGCCGATGGCGAAGCCTACGGGCGTCCTGTTGGGGTTGCTCTCGACAAGCAAAACGCTTTATTGGTCGCCGATGATGTCGGCAACCGTATCTGGCGTGTAACGGCCTCGTCCCCTTAACTCAACGGGCATTTTATTTATGAGATCGATTTGGACAGGCGCAATAGGTTTCGGTTTGGTCAATATACCGGTCAAGCTTTACAGTGCCACCGAAACCAGCACGCTTGACCTGGATATGCTCGATAAAAAAGATCATTCCCACATACGCCTGATGCGCGTCAATGAACACAGCGGCAAGGAAGTCAGCTGGGAAAATATTGTTAAGGCCTATAAATACAAGGATGAGTATGTAGTTCTTAGCGACGAGGATTTTGAAGCGGCCAGTGTAGAAAAATCCAAAGTCATCACTATTTCCGGTTTTGCCGGAGAAGATGAAATCGACAGTATTTATTTTGAAACGCCCTACTATGTCGAGCCGGAAGAGTCCGGCGTCAAAGCCTATGCTTTATTGCGGGAAGCGTTGCTGAAAACGGAAAAGGTCGGCATTGCCACGTTCGTGATGCGCAGCCGGGAAAACCTGGCCATTTTAAGACCGACAAACAGTGTCATCATTTTAAATAAAATCAGGTTTGCCGAAGAAATCAAGGATGCTTCCGCACTTGATTTACCTTCCAAGACCGGCATAAAAAAGGATGAGCTGGAAATGGCCGTTTCATTAATTAACCAGCTTTCCGAAAAATTCGACATCAGCGCCTACAAAGACACTTACACCGATTCTTTATTGAAGATCATAGCCGCCAAAGCAAAAGGCGCAAAGCCCAAAAAGCCGCATTTGAAAGTGGTACCTACTCAATCTACGGACCTGGTAGCGCAATTAAGGGCCAGCCTGAATGCCCGCAAAAAAGCGTCTTGAACCATGACGCTTCATGCATACCAGCAAAAAAGGAATTTTAAAACCACACCTGAACCTGCAACAAAAAAAGCGGCTCATTCCGACAAATTAATCTTTGTGGTGCAACGGCATAAAGCTTCGCGCCTGCACTATGACTTCAGACTGGAAATGGACGGCGTGTTAAAAAGCTGGGCCATACCCAAGGGGCCTTCGATGAATCCTGCCGATAAACGGCTGGCTATCAAGGTTGAAGATCATCCTTATGCTTATAAGGATTTTGAAGGCGTTATCCCGCCGGGAAATTACGGCGCCGGCATAGTGGAGATATGGGATCGCGGCTATTACACCGGCAGCCTGAATTCGGGGAAAAATGCACAAAAAGAATTACTGAAAGCGCTCGATACTGGCCATTTAAACATTACTCTGCACGGCAAAAAACTAAAAGGCGAATTCGCCCTGGTTAAGCTAAAAGCCAGCCAGGATAACTCCTGGTTGCTGATCAAGCATAAAGATGAATATGCGGTGCAGGAGGAGTATGACAGTGAAGCGGAAACACCAAAAGACTCTCCGATCAATAAAGCGTTAGGCATGCGCAGCAAAAAATCGGCAAACAAACCTACAAAGGCTCTCGCCCAAGATAAACCTGACTACATACCGGCCATGCTGGCCAAAGAAGTTAAACAGCCTTTTGACGATAAGGACTGGATTTTTGAAATTAAATGGGACGGATACCGGGCTATGGCTGAGCTAAATAAAGCCGAGATCAAGCTCTATTCCCGGAACGGAAACCTGTTTAACGACAAGTATCCTGAAATAATCGATGCCTTGGCTCAAATGGATGTCGAAGCGGTCATCGACGGGGAAATCGTGGTCATGGATGAGCAAGGCAATCCCAATTTTCAGTTACTGCAACATTACAGCGAGCAACGATCGCAGCCGATTTATTACTATGTATTTGATATCTTAAAATTAAATAACCAGTCCGTTATGGAACTGCCGCTTGTTAAAAGAAAAGAACTATTACGCACTTTTATTCTATTCCGCACGCTTATAAAAAACAGCGTTATCAAATACTCTGACCATATTGAAGAAAAGGGTAAGGAAATGTTTGCGCTGATGGCGGAAAGAAACATGGAAGGCATTATGGCTAAAAAGGCCGATAGCTTTTACTTGCCGGGCCAGCGTAGCGCCAACTGGTTAAAAGTAAAATACCGTAAAAGTGTTGATGCCATCATCTGCGGCTTTACTGAGCCTGAGGGAGAAAGGAAGTATTTTGGCGCCTTAATATTGGGCTTAATGCAGGGCCAGACCATTAAGTATATTGGGCATACAGGAACCGGCTTTGATAACTCATTGCTAAAAAGCCTATATCAACAGCTAACGCCGTTAGCCATTCCTCAATCGCCATTTAATGAAACCGTAAAAACCAACACGCCGGTAACCTGGGTAAAACCCGTCCTGGTATGTGAGGTTGAATTTACCGAAAAAACCCGTGATGGCATGCTGCGAAACCCCGCTTTTATAAGATTGCGACCGGACAAACCCGTCGAGGATACGACCATGGCAAGCTCGGAAACCATCACCAAAGAACAGGCTGAAACAGAAAGCGCACCGAAAGCAAGCAATGACACAGTCATCCCTTTTGGACGCGTGAAAGTTCCTGTCTCTAACTGGGACAAACTGTACTGGCCGGAAGAAAAAATCACTAAAGGCGATGTAGTTGAGTATTACCTGAATATCGCCGACCTGATTTTGCCGTACTTAAAAAACCGCCCGCAGTCTTTAAAGAGGAATCCGGAAGGCATCGCCAACGAAGGCTTTTTTCATAAAGATGCGGGCGAGAATGTGCCTTCGTTTGTAAAAACCATTGCCGTGCATTCGGAATCTTCAAATAAGGACGTCGATTATATTATCTGCAATAACAAAGCGACCCTAACCTATCTTAATAACCTCGGCTGCATAGAAATCAATCCCTGGCACTCGACCATCCAATCTCTGGACTGCCCCGACTACCTCATCATTGATATCGACCCATCCGATAAAAATACGTTTGAGCAGGTCATTGAAGCGGCCAATATCGTTCACGAAATCCTGGAAAAAGCCGGGGCGGCCAATTTTTGTAAAACCTCGGGCGCTACAGGTTTGCATGTATATATCCCTACCCACAAAAAATACACCTATGCTCAATTAAAGGATTTTGCTGAACTGATTTGCGTGATGGCTACTGAACAATTACCTGAAACCACCAGCACGGAAAGAAGCCTCAGCGAACGAGGCAATAAAATCTACCTGGATTACCTGCAAAATAGTAAGGGACAAACGGTCGTCGCGCCCTACAGCCTGAGACCTTATCCTGGAGCCACGGCATCGGCTCCGTTGAAATGGGCAGAAGTCAAACCGGGGTTAACTCCGGCCCAATTCAATATTTTCACCCTCCCGGCCAGAGTTAAAAAGACCGGCGATTTATTCAAAGGCATTCTCGGCAAAGGCATCGATATGGAAACGCTGTTGGATAAAATGACCGGCGTTAAAAAGTAAAGGTTTTGCGCATCGCAACATTCTTATCCGGCACCGTAGGGTACGAGGCTGTGAAAATATTCGGTTTTAGAAAAAATTAAAGAATTCACCACGAAGACACGAAGGATACGAAGAAAACAATCGTTTTAATTCAATGTATTGAAAACTTCGCGCTCTTCGTGCCTTCGTGGTGAAAAAATGTTTTTAGCCTAATTTGGATAATACTTTCACCGTCTCCGTACCCTACCAAGCTTTCAACCATTCACGACCGTGCCGCCATTGGGATGAAGAACCTGCCCGGACATATACGAGGCATCATCCGAAGCTAAAAAAACATAACAGTTGGCGACTTCTTCAGGCTGTCCGGCCCGGCCCATCGGCACGTCCTCGCCAAAAGATTCGACATGCTCAGGCTCGAAAGTCGACGGAATCAGCGGCGTCCAGATAGGTCCGGGGGCGACGCCATTAACCCTGATTTTTTGTTCGGCCAGAGCCAGAGACAAGGACCGTGTAAAGCCGACAATAGCGCCCTTGGTAGACGCGTAATCGAGCAATTGGGGACTGCCTTTATAGGTCGTTACCGAAGTCGTATTAATAATGGTGCTTCCGGGTTGCAGGTATTTAAGGGCCGCTTTGGTTAAATAGAACATCGAAAAGATATTGGTGCGGAAGGTCTTTTCAAGCTGCTCTGCGCTTATGTCTTCAATGCTTTTCTGGGGATGCTGTTCCGCCGCATTATTGATCAGGCTATCCAGCCGTCCTAACTCACTGATAGTCTGCTCAACCGCTTCCCGGCAAAAATATTCTTGCCCGATATCCCCGGCAATCAGCAGGCATTGCTGGCCGTATTCATTCACCAAGCGCTTGGTTTCTTCCGCATCTTCATGTTCATCCAGATAGACAATAGCCGAATCAGCGCCCTCCTTTGCAAAAGCCACCGCAATGGCGCGTCCGATACCGGAATCCCCGCCGGTAATTAAGGCGACTTTGCCGTTGAGCTTGCCGGTGCCCTGATAATTGGGATCATGGGACTGAGGCTGGGGATTCATGTCTGTTTCCAGCCCCGGCTGGCGCTCCTGATGCTGGGGTGGATAAGGGGGTTCGGGATGCTTAATATCGGTCATGACGCCTCCTTTATAAGGTGGGTAAGAAAATACTTATCGCGGCACCGTAGGGTACGCATCGCGTACCATTTTCTGGATCAAGTCCCAAAAGGTACGCGATGCGTACCCTACCTCTAGCACTGCGTAACATCGGTTACTCATCTCAGCTACTAAGTTTATTAGGGTTTTAATACCACCTTGATGCAATGATCTTGTTTTTCCTTAAACAGGCTATAGCCCTCGGCGGCATCATCAAGCTTCATTTGATGGGTAATAACAAACGATGGATCGATTTCATTTTTTTCAATTTTTTCAAAAAGAATCGGCATGTATTTCTGCACATGGGTCTGACCTGTTTTGATCGTCAGGCCTTTATTCATCGCAGCTCCGATCGGAATTTTATCGCCATAACCGACATACACGCCCGGCACCGAAATAGTCCCGCCTTTGCGGCAACTCTTGATGGCCTGCCGTAAGACATGGGGACGATCCGTACCCAGCAATGCCGCTGTTTTCACGGAATCGATAATCCCGTCCAGGGTTCCGCCCGAATGCGCTTCGCACCCAACTGCGTCAATGCATCGGTCAGGCCCGCGCCCATGGGTCATTTGCATTAATTGGTCATAAACATCGACATCGTCAAAATTGACGGTTTCCGCCCTGCCCTGCTGCCTGGCCATTTCCAGACGTTCGGGCACATGGTCGATAGCGATGATACGCTCGGCGCCGAACATCCAGGCGCTTTGGATGGCAAATTGCGCAACCGGGCCGCAGCCCCAAACCGCAACGGTATCGCCGGGTTCAATACCACAGTTTTCTGCCGCCATATAACCGGTAGGGAAAATATCCGACAGAAATAAAACTTTTTCGTCAGGAATGCCATTAGGAATTTTAAAAGGCCCGACATCGGCATACGGAACCCGCAAATATTCGGCTTGACCGCCGGCGTAACCGCCCAGCATATGGGAATAGCCGAATATTCCGGCGGTCGCATGCCCCATCGCCTTGCGGGCTAACTCAGCACCGGGATTGGAGTTGTCGCACAAGGAATACATTTGTTTTTGACAAAAAAAGCACTCGCCGCAAGATATAGTAAACGGCACGACAACCCGGTCGCCGACCTTTAAATTCCTGACATCACTGCCAACCTCGACCACTTCCCCCATCGGTTCGTGCCCCAATATATCGCCCTTTTCCATGGTCGGCTGGAAGCCATCCAAAATATGTAAATCGGAGCCGCATATCGCGGTGGAGGTGACCTTAATAATCGCATCATTCTTGTTGATAATTTTAGGGTCCGGCACCGTGGTAACCCTAACGTCGTTCGTACCGTACCAGCATAAGGCTTTCATATCGTTCTCCTCAATCAGCATGGATAACTGTCGCTTCGCATTCATCAGTTCGGTTGATAACTGGCGGTAACTCTTGCATCAAAAGCCCCGGTTTTTAACTGACGACTTTTTTAATAAGGTACTGGTTTAAAATAAAATTTTCTGTGCGAAAACGTACCCAACCATTGCTTTTACAGAAAGCCGGAACTATTGCTTGTATGTGGGAGGCCGTACCGACTGCGTCAGGTTTTTCGCCTAGAGTGATTTCGATGCGGCTCTCCCAGTAAAAGTGAAAAGCCGTGTTTCAATATCCTGTTTCAAGGCAACGAATAGCAGCCATCCGGCCGGAGGTAGAACATGCCTTATAAAGATATCAGCGATTTACCCGAGAATGTGCGGGAGCATTTACCAAAACATGCTCAGGAGATTTATCAGGCGGCCTATAACAATGCTTGGGACGAATACGGGCATGACGAAGAACGGGCTCACCGGATAGCCTGGAGCGCAGTCAAAAAGAAGTATCAGAAAGATGAAGCCAGTGGGCAATGGAAAGCTATAGATAAAGCTTAAGCCAAATCAAATTCAACTCAGCCATCAAGGAAAACGCTATCTGGATCAAGCCGTTATTTGTGTCTTGGCGGTGAGTCAACCTTTAACTCCCGGTCAGAATTTCCTGTTTGGCCAATCGATTTTAAAACCCTGCCACAGGATATTAGAAAGCGCTAACTTATCTATAACTATATGATTACAATGAAGTTACAAAAAAAATAAATACCCTTAGTGTGTGTTGACGTACAGAAATTTGATGCTTTTTTCCTATATTCTGAGCTCACTTCTTTAAATACATAAAGAAGAAAAGCCTTTAACCCAATTCAACAAAAGGCACTTATATACGTTTAAATAATATGTTCGAGGTGAAGATCATGCCACAGAAACAGTCTCATACCGGTCAGAAAAGTTCCACCCGACTTCGCGGTTTTGCTTCAATGGACGAAGACAAGCAACGGGAAATTGCCAGTAAAGGGGGGCGCGCCGCTCATGAAAAAGGCACTGCGCATGAATTTACTCCAGAAGAAGCCAGAGAAGCAGGCCATAAAGGTGGTCAAGCCGCTCATGAGAAAGGCACCGCTCATGAGTTTACTTCGGAAGAAGCCAGAGAAGCTGGCCGTAAAGGCGGCCAAGCGGCTCATGAGAAAGGCACCGCCCATGAGTTTACTTCGGAAGAAGCCAGAGAAGCTGGCCGTAAAGGCGGCCAAGCGGCTCATGGAAAAGGTTCAGCTCATGAATTTACTCCGGAAGAAGCCAGAGAAGCTGGCCGTAAAGGCGGCCAAGCTTCCCATAAAAAAGGCTCTTCCGGCGAATCCAGACAGCACAGGTAAAGTAATCCTATAACTCTAGCTTATTAGAATTATGTTGGCCCCTACAGTCCTCATTGCCTTATGCACAAATCGAAATAATCCCTAATAAAGCCAATCATATTGTAAAAACATCATGTTATTGGCTTTCCAGCTGTTTTTTTTCAGACTTATGTAATGAGGCATGGCATAACCGCAGGGGTTGGCATTTCTAATAAAGCCGGACCGCTAAGCAAAGTTAGTCGCACTGCAAGACACCCCAAAATTGACAAGGCGTCGCTACTGCCGACCCTTACATTACTCCTGTTGGATGTACAGGCTGTCTTTCGTTTGACTTAATTTTTGCTTAGGCACCATTCTGGACTTTTGTCACACGCTTGATTGATGGCTGAAGCCAGACCAGGTGGCACGACAATGTAGTCGTGCCTGTACGCAAGAGGATCACTATCTCCAAAGAGTGTTCCCCGCATCAAATCATTATTGAGGAACTGCGACATGAAAAAACTACCTTTTTCAAAAACACGCCGAATATGCGCATCCTTGCTGGTTGCGTTGGCCTTTGCTACAGGATTGGGCGCTCATACCTTAGGGACATATCAATTGCAGAATCTGGTGACTGACACTGAAGGGGCGGACGCCACCGACGAAAATCTGGTAAATCCGTGGGGATTGGCTTTTAACCCCTTTGGCCCGGCATGGGTGGCCAACAACGGCTCTGGCGTTGCAACCGTCTATGATGGCGAAGGCACCGTTAATCCTTTAGTAGTCGAGATACCAACAGCAAGCGAAGCTACCGGTGGAACTCCGACTGGCGTGGTATACAACGGATCTCCCGAATTCGTGATTAACTCTAGTGGCGCTGTAGGCGGCACTAATGGTGGTACCAATGGTGGCACTAATGGTGGAACCAATGGCGGCACTAACGGTGGCACTAACGGTGGCACTAATGGTGGCACTAATGGTGGCACTAACGGTGGCACTAACGGTGGCACTAACGGTGGTACCAATGGCGGCACTAACGGTGGAACCAATGGCGGCACTGGTGTCGGTACCGGACCCAGCCGGTTCATCTTTGCAACGGACGAGGGTGTGATCGCGGCCTGGAATCCTGATGTCAATGCGACCCAGGCGATTCGCGTAAACGACGCCGCGGCGGAAAACGGTCCAGTCTATAAAGGTCTTGCCATAAGCGCGAACGGCACCGAAAGCCGACTTTATGCCGCCGACTTTTTCAACAATAAAGTTGACGTCTGGGATGGCGATTTCCAACCAGTAACGCTGGAGGAAGGCGCCTTTACCGATCCAACTCTTCCTGCCGGATATGCGCCGTTTAACATACAGGCTATTAACGGCAGCATTTATGTGGCTTATGCGCAGCAGGATGAAGCCAAGCTTGACGCTGTAAAAGGCGTAGGCCTTGGATTCGTGGATGTGTACGACACCGATGGTGTGTTCGTCAAACGCCTTATTTCGCAAGGCAGTTTGAATGCGCCTTGGGGTATGGCCTTGGCGCCGGCTGGTTTCGGCGAGTTTGGCGACCGTCTTCTGGTGGGCAATTTCGGCGATGGCACCATCAATGCATTCGATGTTGCGACAGGCGGGTTGATTGGTCATTTAGCTGATGACAGTGACGAACCTATCGTAATCGATGGCTTGTGGGCACTGAGCTTTGGCAATGGCTATTTGAATCAACCAATTAATACGCTGTTCTTTACAGCCGGTCCAAACAACGAGCAAGGCGGTCTGTACGGGCGTATCGATATACAAGGTAATGTAACTCCAGGAGACGGAACTGGCACTGGCACTGGCACTGGCACTGGAACTGGAACTGGAACCGGAACCGGAACTGGAACTGGAACTGGAACTGGAACTGGAACTGGAACTGGAACTGGAACTGACACCGGAGCTGGCACTGGAACTGGAACTGGAACTGGAAC
>NZ_JALOCF010000019.1 GCF_023227905.1 Methylobacter sp.
CAGAAGGCTTGATCTACGAGGCAAGGTTGATCCTTAAGGGTACGCCCAAGCTCTTTCTGTCTCAGTACCAGGGTAGCTAACCATGGCAGAAGTAAAGATACAAGGGTACGCATTGCGTACCTTTTGGAGATTGGTTTCCGTTGCAAACGGTACGCGATGCGTACCCTTGATGAATGGTTAAGCACCGCCCAACAGTCATATCCCAACCGTTGGCGGCGGCTTTTACATTAGCTCCTCATCATCCAGCACTGGCGGACAACTGCAAAACACATGCCGGTCGCCATACACATTATCGATACGCCCGACCGGCGGCCAGTACTTATCATCATGCTGATCGCTGTCCGGAAAAAAAGCCTGCTTTTTCGAATAAGGCAGCGTCCATTTTTCCAGCAACAAGCGATGAGTGTGCGGCGCATTACGCAACAGGTTGTTTTCGGTGTCGGCAGCACCGGTTTCTACGGCTTTGATTTCTTCACGAATAGAAATTAACGCGTCGCAAAAGTGGTCAATCTCGGCTTTATCTTCGCTTTCGGTGGGTTCTATCATTAAGGTATCGGCAACCGGAAACGACACCGTCGGCGCATGAAAACCATAGTCAATCAGGCGTTTAGCGATGTCTTCAACGGTGACGTTGCTGGTCTTTTTAAAAGCATGACAGTCGATAATGCATTCATGCGCCACCCAGCCGTTTTGACCGGTATATAAAACAGGATAATAAGGCGCCAGCCGTTTGGCGATGTAATTGGCATTCAAGATTGCGGTCAAAGTAGCGCGTTTTAAACCGGCGGCCCCCATCATCGCGATATACGCCCAGGAAATGGAGTAGATGCTAGCCGATCCCCAGGGAGCGGCAGCTACCGTGCCGATGGTGCCATGCTGGCCTTTGGCGGGATTGACGTCTTTAACAACCGGGTGATCGGGCAGAAAAGGCGCCAGATGCGCGCCGACGCCTATCGGGCCAACGCCCGGCCCTCCTCCCCCATGCGGAATGCAGAAGGTTTTATGCAGATTAAGATGAGCCACATCGGCGCCGATCTTGCCGGGGCGGCTTAAACCTGCCAGCGCGTTAAAGTTGGCGCCGTCCAGATAAACCTGCCCGCCGTGCTGGTGGATCAGGTCGCAAATTTCCCGGAACGCCTGTTCAAACACCCCGTGCGTGGACGGATAAGTAATCATTAATGCAGCCAGCGTGTCGTGATATTCGGCGGTTTTTGTGCGCAAGTCCTCAACGCTGACATTGCCGTTTTCATCGCAGGCCACGACCACGACTTTAAGCCCCGCCATTGTGGCACTGGCAGGGTTAGTGCCGTGCGCGGAAGCGGGTATCAGGCAGATGTTACGCTGTGCCTGGCCTCTGACTTCATGGTATTTGCGGATGACCAACAGGCCCGTGTATTCGCCTTGGGAACCGGCGTTGGGCTGCAATGAAAAAGCGTCAAAGCCGGTCAGGTCGCACAGCATGTCTTCCAGCTCGGCAAACAGCTGCTGGTAGCCGTGGGTTTGGTACAACGGCGCGAACGGGTGCAACCCGTTAAATTCAGGGTAGGAAATGGCCTGCATTTCCGTCGCGGCGTTCAGCTTCATCGTGCAGGAACCCAACGGGATCATCGACCGGTCCAGCGCTATATCGCGCCGAGCAAGCCTGCGCATATAGCGCATCATTTCGGTTTCGGAATGATAGCGGTCGAAAACCGGATGTAGCAGGATTTGATCGTTACGGAGCAAGGCTTGCGGGATGCATTCTGCCACTGCGGCGTCCAGGCCATTGATGTTGGGAAGGTCGGTGTTGGCAGGCGCAAAAACCCGCCAGACACTCCTCAAATTTTCCCGCGTCGTGGTTTCGTCCAGCGAAATGCCGATATGGTCCGCATCGATAATGCGCAGGTTGATATTGGCTTCTGCGGCTTGCGCGGCGATGCGCTTCGCCCGGTTCGGGGTGCTGACAACCAGCGTATCGAAATAACAATCGCTCAGCACTTGATGGCCCAGCTGGGTGATTCCTGCGGCCAGAATTTGCGTGTAGCGATGCACCCGCCCTGCAATCAAACGCAAGCCTTCGGCGCCGTGGTAAATCGCATAAAATCCGGCGATCACCGCCAGCAGCACCTGCGAGGTGCAAATATTGCTGGTGGCCTTGTCCCGGCGGATATGCTGCTCGCGGGTTTGCAGCGCCATGCGCAGCGCAAGCTGTCCGTGGCTGTCTTTGGATACGCCGATAATACGGCCCGGAACCGAGCGCTTGTATTCATCCTTGGTGGCAAAATACGCAGCATGAGGGCCGCCATAGCCCATCGGCACGCCAAAACGCTGGGCTGAGCCGACCACAATATCGGCGCCGAACTCGGCGGGCGGTTTAAGCAACACCAGCGCCAGCAAATCGGCCGCGACCGTAACCAGCGCCGATTTGGCCTGGGCGATGGCGGTGACTTCGGTCAGGTCTCTTATTTCGCCTTTGCCGCCGGGATATTGCACCAGCAGCGCAAAAAAGTCGTATTGTTCCAGGTCGTGATAAGGGTCGGCGACGATAACTTCATAGCCTAGGGAGCGGGCGCGGGTCTTGATCACGGCGATAGTCTGCGGATGGCAGTCCTGATCCACGACTATGCTGTTGGCAGCGCTCTTGGACAAGCGCCGCGACATGGTCATGGCTTCTGCGGCCGCGGTAGCCTCGTCCAGCAACGAGGCGTTGGCCAGCTCCATGCCGGTCAAATCGATAATGACTTGCTGATAGTTGAGCAGCGCTTCCAGCCGCCCCTGGCTGACTTCGGCCTGATACGGTGTGTACGCCGTATACCAGCCTGGGTTTTCCAATACATTGCGTTTAATCACCGCCGGCATAGTGGTGTCGTAATAGCCCATGCCGATCATCGAGGTGAACACTTTATTACGTTCGCATATTTTACGCAGATGCTTGATTACTGCGCGTTCGCTGATCGTTTTGGTCAGCTTTAACGGTTCATGATTAAGGATATTGGCCGGAATGGCCTGTTCGATGATGTCGTCCAGTTCGCTTAAGCCCAGCTCTGCCAGCATAGCCTGGATTTGCTGCGGGCTGGGGCCGATGTGGCGGTTGATGAAATTACCGCGCATTTCCAATTGAGCCAAGTCGGAGCGGGATGTGGTCATAATGTCACCGATGGTAGCGATGAGGGACAAAAGGCAACGGGGTCACCGTAACTGAAATCTGATGATCACGAACCATTGTATATAAAGGACCGTCCAATTCAACGGTAAACGGCTCAAGCAACGCCATAGCAATCGGTCGCCCCAAACTGGGTGAAAAACTACCGCTGGTAACATAGCCTACCGCGATGCCTTCACTGTTACAAATTATGCTGCCTTGCCGCACGGGTATTTTGCTATCGATCAGTAGCCCGACGCGGATTTTCTCCGGTCCGTATTGCAACTGATCCCGAATTTTGTCGACGCCGGGAAACGGGTTATCTCCTTTTTTAACCAGCCACTGAAGACCGGCCTCTATCGGCGTGATCGACTCGTTAAGTTCATGACCGTACAAGCATAGCCCCGCTTCCAGTCGCAAAGTATCCCTGGCCGCCAAACCTATCGGTTCCACATCGTCTTCAGCCAGCAACAGGCGGGCAAGCCGTTCCGCATCCTGCTGGGCTGCCGAGATTTCAAAACCATCTTCGCCGGTATAACCGCTACGGCTAATGTTGCATTTTATGCCGTTGATGCTTGTGCCACAGGCTTGCATAAAGGAAAGTTCAACGGCTTTTTCTGAATATTTTCTCATGACCGATGCGGCGGCAGAACCTTGTAAGGCGAATAAAGCCTGGCCTGTCAACTCATTAAAACAGCACCGGTCGGATAAACGGTTATACAGGTAATTAAAGTCTTTGTCCTTGCAAGCGCCATTCACAACAATCATCAAACCCGTTTCGATGCGGGTAACGATTATGTCATCGATAATCCCGCCATCATTGTTAGTCAATACCGTGTATTTTTGTTCGCCGGGTTTAAGCCCGGAAATGTCGCTGGGTATCAGTTTCCCAAATTCATGAACCGCATCATCGCCTAGAATCAGAAACTGCCCCATGTGAGAAATATCAAAAAAACCGGCGTGACTGCGGCAGTGCAGATGTTCGTACAACGTACCTTTACCGTATTGCATTGGCATAAGATAGCCGGCAAACGGCACCATCTTGGCGCCCAGTTCGAGATGCAGATTGTAAAGTGGCGTTTGTTTTAACATAGGTATTTATCGTGGCTTGTGAGCAAACTTTAGTTTAACGATTGGTTCAGTCAATTTACCACGAAGAGCTTGAAGAAAAAACATAACAACAATAGCAAATGGCTGACACGAATTACGAGCCAACATCCCAAGCTGCCCGCACCTTTCTTGTTTTAGTTTTTTAGATTAAAGCCATAGCTTGTATAATCCCCGCTTTGTTTCGGCTTGATATCTTGCTGCACTCATTTCTTATTTAAATTCTCAGAGAACTCTATGGCGCTGTATTGTGGAATCGTCGGTTTACCCAATGTGGGAAAATCAACCTTATTTAATGCATTAACCCGTGCGAAAATCGCGGCCGAAAATTATCCTTTTTGCACTATCGATCCTAATGTTGGCGTGGTTCCGGTGCCAGATCCCCGAATGGACAAGCTGGCGGAAATTGTAAAACCTGAGCGCACGCTGCCTACGACGATTGAGTTTGTAGACATCGCGGGACTTGTTGCGGGCGCATCCAAAGGCGAAGGCCTGGGCAACCAGTTTTTGGCTAACATCCGCGAGACGGATGCTATTGCCCATGTTGTGCGCTGCTTTCACGATGATAACGTCATCCATGTTGCCGGAAAAATCGATCCCCTCTCTGATATCGAAGTTATCAATACCGAATTGGCGCTGGCCGACATGGCTTCCGTCGAAAAAGCCCTGCTGCGCGCAAGCAAGGCAGCCCGAACCGGCAACAAGGACGAGCAGGCAAAAAAAGACGTGCTGGAAAAAGTTTTCAAGCAACTGGACTCCGGTGAACCTGCGCGAACCCTGCCGTTAACCGACGACGAAAAAGCCCTGATCAGAGATCTTTGCTTGATGACGATCAAACCGGCCATGTACATTGCCAATGTTCAGGATGACGGTTTCGAAAACAATCCGTTCCTGGATAAAGTGAAGGCACTGGCCGAAAAAGAAGGTGCCATGGTAGTGCCGATTTGCGCAGCCATAGAAGCGGAAATAGCCCAGCTGGATGAAGACGAAAAGAAAGAGTTCCTGGATGACCTTGGACTGGAAGAGCCCGGCCTGAACCGTGTCGTCAGAGCCGGCTATAAGCTGCTGAATCTGGCCACCTACTTTACCGCAGGCGTAAAAGAAGTCAGGGCCTGGACGATTCCGGTGGGCGCGACCGCTCCCCAGGCGGCTGGCGTGATTCACAGTGATTTTGAAAAAGGCTTTATCCGCGCCGAAGTTATCGCCTATCAGGACTTCATCGACTACAAAGGCGAACAAGGCGCCAAAGACGCCGGCAAATGGCGTCTTGAAGGCAAAGACTACATCGTTAAAGACGGCGACGTCGTGCATTTCAGATTCAACGTTTGACAAAGCGCGAGCGGATATTTATAATTTCCGCTCTTTAAACGACCTGTTTAAATGGCGATATAGCTCAGTTGGTTAGAGCACGGGATTCATAACCCCGGGGTCGGTGGTTCAATTCCACCTATCGCCACCATCCAAATCAAGCACTTAGGTGAATACCAAGTGCTTTTTTTATGCCTAAAATAAAAATTGTCCCAATTTTGTCCCATTCTAAAAAAAACACCCGCAATGCTTGCCGATTTTTCAGGCATATCAAAATGCAATCTATGCGACATTAATTACCAGTCTTGCATTTGTAGCAATCCCAAAAAGGGCAGTGTAAAAACTGCCCGTTATTATCAATCAATAGGATTGAGATTTTTAGCACCATTACAGTAATAATAATCAGCCAAAGTTGTTGTGTCCTCGCTTCCCCTAGCCCCCCACATGCCTGCTGAATATTGACTGTGATTTGATTTGTCAGTAATGACTACAGTATTTGCGTTGTATTTTGTAGCGCGCTGTTTGTGCCAGTCTAGACAGTCTTTACCTTCGGCGCTGCATGGTTCTTGCATCTTGTACACACAGGATTTATCAGGGACTTGGTTTTCGATTCTTACATATTGCCAGTTTGGGTATTTTAAATTTGTGCAGCCCGACGCTAACAGCACAGTGGCGACAATCATTACTTTATTTTTCATTATTATTTTCTAGTTAAATTAATCAGCGCCCACAATACCCCAACATCAACAATCGCTCAAATTAAAATAAGTACAAAAAAGCCGGTGATTAAACCGGCTGTAATTAGTATCGAATCGATATTATTTTGCGTCCATTGCTCGAGTGATACGGATAACTCGTTCTCCTTGCTTCTCAAGCTCTGCGATTTCGGCGGCTTGCTCCGGTGTGCCGTTAAACCTAAATATGTGTATCGGTTTCGCCAGCTTGGGGGTTGCCAATACTTCCAGTGCCGTCAGTCGTGCTTTAAGGTTAGCCATTGTCTGCGCTCCAATGAACGGCATCTGCGCCCGGCATAAACACGCCTAAGGTATTACTTTGGCTTTGAAATATAAACACCATGCGCCCCTCTGCATGTGCCTCGTTTATCAGCTCCCATTCGTCCGGCGTTGGCATATCTTCAACCTCGATAGTGAACCATGCCTTCTTTGGTACAGCCGCTTCCAACGCCGTCAGTCGTGCTTTTAAATTGCTCATTCTTCAATCACTCCAGATTTTACGGTAAAGACGACAACATGTTGACCATTAGCCTCTGCTTGGCTTATCTGTTGCTGTTCTTCGGCTGTAGGGGCTGCACCTTTGCAATATATGATTATGCCGGGTTGCGGTGATGTGGCATCTTCGGCGGTGCGTTCAAGGATTGCTACTCTTTGCGATAGCCTCATGCTTTGCCCTCCAAAGCGGCAATTCTTTGGGTCAGTTCGTCAATTTCGATAATCTTAGACTGTGCCGCCAATGCGGTTATTAACTGGCTGCCAATATCAGGCGGTATCTGTCCGGCCATGGTTGCCCGGATAATCTCGCCGCCTTGTTCAGTCAATGAACCATTAACCGGCAAGGATAGAGGCATAGCTTGCGGCTTTAGTGCTGGACATACCCTATCAAGCAGAACCTTTGCCGCTGCTGTGTCCCCGCCTTTAGCCTGTTGTATCAGTGTTAGGATTATTTCCGGCATAGCCTCGGCAATGGATTTTCTTAATAGGGTGGCGGGGGTTTTGTTCTTCGGCCTGCCTTTGGGGTTTCCGGTCTGTCCCGGCTTAAACTTTGTTGATTGCTTCATCTGATTGAATCCTGCTTATTTCAGGTTTTTTTCTTTAAAATGCCCATACCCCGCACCAGCTAAACCCGCTAAAGTATCTAAAAGGGGTTTAGCTGGTTTAGCGGGTTCAAGGTAGGCGTGTTTTCACAAAAAAACGGGATTAATGTAATACTCTGGTAAAGGTGGCCGCCCGGTAGGGGGTTTCGGTTTTCTCTGCATCATTAGCCAGTTTTCCTCAATCAGAACACTACAGGCCGCCTCGACTTCCTCTTTATCCTTCAATCCATGCCAGCCTTTGTCATAAACGGCTTTAGTAGTGAATGGACTGGACACAATCCCGGCTTTTATCTTATCGGCCAGCCTTACCGCTGCTTCATGCTCTGGACTCTCGGCCATGGCATAAATGCGCCTAGCGTGGGATTCCAGATAATCGCACCACTCAACCGCTAACATTGCCGCTTGTGCCGATACATTGCCCTGCGCCTTACCGTCTGCAATGTCGATACAGTGAAATATTAGGGCAAGGCTTGGCATTAGAGAGCGGAATTTCCCGAAGTGTTCAACCATCAAGGGGTTAGATTCCTGCTGAATCTTGACTGTTTGCAATGCCGTCAGCCATTGATTAAATACCGTCTGCGCGTCATCATCGAACCTAAAATAAGGTCGGTCATCATATTCAGATTGAACTGCGCCGCATCCGGCAAAATCCAGTTCAGCCAATGCCTTCATAATATCGAAGGCTCGGCGCTTTTCGGCCTTGTTCGGTACAGTGTCAATCAATCGCCAGCGTTCCGGCTCATCAGGCCACACGGCAAGCTGTAGGCGTTGCATCAGGCCGTCATTAGCTCCGTTCTGTGCTTGGTATAGATACCGCCTTAACTTGTCCGGCTGTATGCCCCCTAACAAGCTGATACAGATATTAGGGGCTTCGGTTAGGCCGCGCCCTATCTTAAAATCCGTATAGCTGCCATTACCGTTCCAGCCTTCCAGAAAATAGGCGCGTTCGTCTGCGCCGTCCTCTCTGTCCCATTTCACCAATAAGGCGGTTAATTCATCTCTGAACGTCAACAGGCCGCGCGGGTTCTGGTTCTGCAAAACCGTCATGCTCTGTACGCTGGTTTCATTCGTCTTGAATAGTCGGCGCGTGGGTTCTGGTTGTGCGTTCTCGGTTAGTTCAAGATAGTCAGCCTTTAATTTCTGCAAGTCATCCCCTTTGACTACGCCATCTTTGCCTTTACCTTTTGCCACACTTTTTAATTTAGATTTAACATCATCAACCATTGCGCCGTTAGCCATAGCGTCAAACTCTGCCCCGGCCTTGTCACGCTCGTACTGTTCGCCATATTCAGCTTGCAGGCGTTCCAACAGGTTCATGGGTTCTTTCATGCTTGGGCTTTTCAGGACAACCGAAGGCCGCCCGATAGCTGCGCCCCACACATTAGGGATAATCTCCCAGTCATCCAGTCTTTTAGGTCTGATACTGCACCCCGCGCCTATGATTGAGCCAGCAATAACAAGGCTTGAAATGGCCGCAAAGTCCGGGGGTGTCTGCATCCGGTGCGATACATCAGCCAGCCATTGCCGGAAAGGTTCGGGTATCAATTCAGGCGACAAGGCTTGGACGGGTGGCGTTTTGGTTTCAATCTCGTTAGGTTCTTCCCATTCAAAAAGGCTAGAGCATGAACCCGCTAAACCCGCTAAAGTCCAATTATCCGGTATTGGCTCGGCGGTTTTAAGTTCTGCCCGTAGTTCTTCCCTTAATGCCTCGTGCCAGTGTTCATCAATAGCCGTGTAGCCGTCCCAACCACTTATTAGGCTTTGCAGCCAGTCCACCACATCACCCGCAACAGGCAATCCAGACAATACCACTACTTTGCACTGTGGCGGCGATTCCAAAGCCATTAACGCCCGGTAAATGTCCTGCATGTAGTGTTCGCCCGGTTCGTCTGCATCTGGCAACAGATAAACCAGCTTATAACCGTTCAAGGGTGTCCAGTCGGCTTGTTTTGCCGCCTGTGAACCGCCAAGGCTGCTAACGGCTACAATACCTATACTTTGCAAGGCTGCCGCTGATTTTTCGCCCTCTGCGATAAAAACCGCTTTATCTGTTGGGTGCGCGGCCAGCTTATCAAGCCCAAATATAGGCCGTGGGTTTAACTCGATACCCATTGTCCAGCCTGAACCGCTAGGCTTAAAGAATGGCACTACTTCCTTTTTGCCGTCTACGCCCTGATACCGGGCAACAACCCCGAAGGGTGCGCCGTCCTTAGCGCAATAGTTCCACGAATGAATTAAAGGTTTGCCGTTATATGCTAGGGGTATTTTCATATTAGCCCCCAATCGTCAGCTAGCTTTGCCAGTGCTTCGGCAAACTCAAGGCCGTATAAAGCCATAGAGAAGGCTAAAATATCACCGCCAGCCATGCCGCATGAAAAACATTTAAACGCGCCTGTCGTCAGATTTACCCGAAAGCTGCCGGGCTTATTGTCGCAGTGGAAACAACACAAGCCGCCATTATTCCAGCCCTGCCTTTTTAATGGCGCGTTGGGTAGTTCGTGCCGGTAAAAATCTACCGGGCTTAGTCGTTGTTTGATAAAATTAACATTCAGTTTTTTGTTAAGCATTGCCGCCCCCTAAGTTTGCCGCTTGGGGGCTTCCACTCATACCGCCAAAAATATCAGTCTGTGAAGTCTGATACATGCAAGGCAGTAACCTATAAAAAGCGCATTTACCAAACCCTTCACGCCGATAAGACACTATAGGCATACCCTCCTTTTTCAGCTGATGAATGGTTGCGCTCAGTCGCCAGCCGCCCGCGTCTTTAGTCTGTTCAAGCGTTGAAAGTTCTTCGCCAGCTTCAAGCCGTTGTCTAACTTCGTCTTTTGTCCATTTTGCTTTATTTACAAGACCTCCCATGATTAAGCCGCCTTATTCTGTGATTCAATCCATACTTGGAATTTGTCAGGATTAATAAGAACCTTTCGCCCGATTCGAACTATTGCGCCAGATTTGGCAAGACCATTTTGGTTTTCATTAAAGATTAGGGAGCGTAAGCCTCCACGAGTAAAGGCCGGCTGTTTTTCTACGAATTGATTAACTGTTAAATAGATTAGAGCTGTCATAATTCACCATCGTTTATTGATTAATAAAGTTTGTCGCCAGCGTTTACCGCTTTTGATGGTGAAATGATAAGCATTTGATTTATATAACAAAACAAGTGAAAGCGGGTATTACCCCCATGCACCCCCATTGATAAATTTAAGGCAAAAAAAAGGCGCAATTAAGCGCCCTCTTGGATAATAGTTATTCTAAGTCATTTAAACTTCAATAGTTTTTGTTCCTGCCAGAAGTCATTAAAGGTGCTTTCTGCCATAAGAAAAGCAGTATCAAAGCCGCATAACTCAGTGTATATCAGATACTTGGTATAGCCTTTAAATTGCGGATAATCTTTTAGTCTAACAGGCTTGTCGCCTTGTTGCTCTAGCCCTTTGCTAGTCATCCAGCGTATTAATGCCTCCAACCTCAAATTAAACTCTTTTTCGTCATCAGGTTTAACCCACTTACCAATCGTGCCAACATTCCCCACGGCTTCGGTGAGTGAGTCATCCTTTACCAATTCAGATTGCTCATAATCTATAGGTTTTAAGAACGGATTCAACATGGCATCTATACGGGCAAAAAGCGCTGCATCTTCATTAGAGATTGTTCGTCCGATATATTTAGTCAAGTGGGTTATTTCATAGCCTTTTGACTCAGCCCATTTAAGCCAGTTGGCCGGACTATCGTTTTCCTTAAGAATACCAGCTTTGATAGCAACATTAGCTAACCTTATGAAAATTGAATAAACACGCAAGAATCCTTTTGCTTCGTCACTTTGCGGGGTTCCATCAGGCAACTCTTTTGCTTCTCGCTTATGTTCTTCAATGTCTATATTAGGCCAACCAATTGTTATTAGTTTTCCAGCAAGGTCTTTGCTCCACTCGTCAGCCATAGGCCAGGTTTCACCGTAAGGGGGGAATACACCCACAGCTGTATCTAGGTATTGATTTTGCCCATTAGGTGCAGTCCTTTTTCGTCCGCTTCCATCTATATATTCAATCATCAAACACCACCAAAGATTTTAGCGTTCATACTGGCAACCACATTACTTACATGGCCGTCTGATAAATGCGCGTAACGCTTAACCATTTGCAATGTTTTATGTCCCAAGACTGCCGCTATATCGGCCATACTTGCGCCATTCATCGCCAGATATGAAGCTGTGCAATGTCTTAAGTCATGCCATGTAAAATCCGTTATCCCCGCGTGTTTTCTGGCTGTTTCCCAAGGCTGCTGTAAATCAATCGGGTTCAATGGGTTTTTAATGCCCGGGAATAGCAATGGCGTATCAAGCCGCCGAACTCTGGCATGTTCCCGTAACAACTCCAAGCAATGCCCAGCCAAAGGTACGCGCCGCCGGTCGCCGTTCTTGGTTTCATGCAGAATTAAAAAGCCGTCTTTTAAATCAACATCCGACCATTTCAGGTTGAATAACTCGGCCTGTCTCATGCCGGTAGACATTGCCAGAATCACACACGTATAAAGCAATTTGTTTCTGGATTTTTTGCAGGCAATTAATAGGCGCTCGCGTTCGTCATCATCCAAGAACCGGACACGCCCACGCGCCGCCTTTGGCTTTTTGATGTTTTTCATAGGGGAATCTTCCAGCCATGCCCAATCCCGAACCGCTGTAGTAAACACGGTACTCAGTGAAGCCATATATCTCAATACAGTGGTAGGACTGCGCGGCTTGCCTCTAAATTCCTCATTTAAGAGCTTTTCTTTAACCAGCGTTAAAGTGTCGGCTGTAACATCGGCCAGCAACATATAACCGATTTCCTCTTTCCAGCGTCTTAGGTGGAGGCCGGTGTGGTCGTCTTGAACCTTGGTAAGTTTCGCGCCGGATAGGTAGCGGTCAATCATTTCGGCAACTGTGTGCTTTTTGGCTTCCACGGTTTTGAAATGCCGCCCTTCTCTGATTGCCGACTCAGTGTCTTGAATCCACTTGTTAGCGTCAGTTTTTCGCTTAAAGGTTGCGGTTTGTGCTGGATAGCCTTTTAGCCGGATTTCTGCCGTATAGCGTAATGTTCCGTCTGTAGCTGTGCGGGTTTTTATTCGTGCCATGATTGCCTTTATAGGATAGCTGTAGTTTCTTGATTTCATAAACACCATTTCTTGCACTTATCCGGTTTTTCCATCTCAGATTAATTGATTTTATAAATTCACTTTTTCTCACATTAATTGCACCTAGTGATTTACCTTCTCACATTAAGTGATTTTATCTTTTAGAATTTCCCACATTAATTGATTCTATCCAATACCAAAAAATTAGAGGTTTGGGCAGCCTTACACTACAAAATCCCAAGCTTGTGTATTTCCTTATTGAACTCATCTGCCCTGGGCGCTGGCAATTGCCCATTGAAATATGCCTTGATTTCGTTTCTCCGGGCATTCAAGTGTTCGCATAAAGCCGTTGTGTTATAGCCGTGCCGGGCTAATTTGGGTTCCAGGGTGTTTAAGTCTGGCGACAGCACGGCTTCTATAATCTCGACATCGACCGGTTTTGTGCCTGTGGTTGCCCCCTTTATCAAAGCCAGCGTCAAGTAATGGCAGATTTGTAACGGAGTAATTAACCGTTCCGCTAATAGATTGATGGCATCTGGTGTAACGATTTCATGAATTTGAGCCTTGGGCTTGCTGCACTGCGTCAATACCCATTCAATATAGCGCTGTTTCTGTTGCCCCCAACTGTCCAGGCTAAACAATTTGGCCCTGGCACCGACTTCTTCCATGGCGGGCCTGTTGAGGTCATTGCCAAGTTTCGGATGCCCCACCATGATAATAGTCAAAGTACCTTTGGCGTCCTCAATCGTTTCTATTAATTGTTTTAAGCTAATTAACGTCCGCCAATGGAGATCGTGGGCACCATCTATAAAAAAGGCGATCGGCTTGTTAATTTTACGGATTAATTCCTGAAGTTTCCTTTCCCTGATTTCGGTCTGAGTTGGCACTTTAAATTCTTTTGCCGTCGGCAAATCTGCGAACAGCGCGGCGTACAAAGTATTGATGTTGACGCGGCGCTTATCGGTTGCCAACGATTTAGCAACGATCACCTGATTCTTCTTTTTAAGGCTATCCTGGAAATGCCTGATAATGGTCGTCTTTCCGACACCGACAATGCCGGTCAGAGCGATTATCCCCCCTGATAAAACCGCGATTTCGAGACTACTTAATACACCTTTAAATGCTTCCGTCTCAAAGTAATCGGTTTTATCCAAGTCTTTCACTAAGCCATAGTATTGCATCATTTCACCATACATTAATCACCTCCCAAGTGCTCCACCGAGCTTAACGTAAAATACGCACGAATTTTTTCCAGTACCGTCTTCTTGTCCAGCGATTCATCGAGGATCGTATTGATGGCATATAACTGTATGTCGGTTAACCTGGACAATGGTTTGCCCAGATAATCAGCAATAGCCATCTTGGCATCCAGCTTGTTTTTAAAGGTGGCCGATTGCAGGAAATGGCTATCATCAAAGGGGGTGGATTTCGGTGTTTCCATAGGCACAATATTGGCTTGGGTCAACAGGACTTGGTCGCTGCTCTTGCTGCCGGATAAAGCGGAACGTGGCAAGCTAATGGTTTTGGCTAGTTGCCCAATCCGATCCGCCTTTATTTCAATGTTGCTCTTTTTGTGCTTACGGAACTTGCCGAACGGAATCGGCCCTTCTTCAGGATAAAATGGTCCCTGTTTTTCGTTATTGAACTCGACATAGAGTTCATTGTCGAAGATTCCCCATAACAAAGTGATGTCTTGCCCCGCCATCTCATGGCTCAATTGATAACGAATGCCGTCAATACCGACACAGGCGTTACTGTCCGCTTTATGCTGTTCGGGCTCGCGGGCAAAGGTGCGGAATCGATCCCAAGAACACATTTCCTTGAACCCTGGCTGTGGTAGGTTTTGTAACCAATCTTCCGTACGGGAATGATCTTCATGCCGGTGATCCATCGCGTTATATTCCAGTAAATACTGGTGTAACCATGTATTGGCTTCTTCCATCGTTTCCGGCTGTTGGAGATGGTACAGGGTTTCCAAGGAGGATTTGATGGTCAGGAACGAGCGTTCAACCTTGCCCTTTGAGCGCGCAGTGGTGCGTCGGCCATCACTGCCTTTTGGCATATGCACCCGCACTTCGACACCCAATTGCTTCATGACCCACAGAAAGACGCGGCTTTTTGACACCGGGCCGGCATCCATATAAATGACCGATGGGATACCCTGGAAGGGACACTGTTTGTCTTTCTTGGGGGACATCGCATTAAATAGGAACAGCAGCGCGGTCATCGCGTCTTCGCCTTTGATCACATGGTATTCTTGATAGCAGAAGCCACTGCGGTCATCAATGACTCCGGCCAAGGCCAGGTATTCCGAACCCTCTTTTAGAACCTTGCCGAAAAATGCCGGTTTTTTCAAATCTGAGGGCGAGAAATCAAATTGCCAGCATTCATTGCTATGGGTGGCTTGAAAGTGCGTCCAAGGCGGCTCGATGGTCAGAGTGTGATGGTCATAGCCCCATTGTGTTAAATAGCGGCTAATCGTGCTGAGTTTGAGTAGGCCGGGTTCAACTTTAACCAATCCTTCGGTGGTTTCAATGCCGTGCTTTTCGAGGAGTTCTATACAGGCTTTAGTGGATAAACGACGCCCATTTTTGTTGGTCGTCCTCAGTTTCAGCGCGGCAATCAATTCGCAATAACGCCGCATGTCCTCTTCGGTCAGTGTCCTGGGTTTATTATAATCGCTGCGGAATGCCAAATAAGGCAATTGATGCTTCCGTAATTGCCGTCGGAGTGTGGAGGGTGAAATGCCAAATGATTCGCAGGTTTGCTTAATAAGCTGTTTGCGTTGGGTATTTCTGGGCGACAGGGCATCCAATTGGTTTTGAAGTACTATCAGCACTTCAAAAGGGATGCGTTTATGCGGCAAGACCTTTACCCTGTTTAGTCCGGGTAATCCCGTGCTTACCCATCCAGTTGCGCAAATTGGCAGAGGTGGTGCCATAACGTCCGGCAATAAAAAACAGGGTGGCACCATTGGCCAGCAAGGCTTCGATTTCGGGGCGGAACGGGTCGAGCTTGCTCTTACCCGGCCCTTTGGGACGGCCTAACGACATACCAGAGGCTTTCTTTGCGCGTAAGGCTTCTTTCGTCCGTTGCGAAATCAAGTCTCGTTCGATTTCAGCGGCCATCGAAAAGGCCATCGCGATAATCTTGCTCTGGATGCTTTGATCAAGCCGCCAATTGCCTTTCACAGAATAGACATGAACACCCCGTTCCATGGCAATCGATAAAATTTCCATGCATTCCAGCATACTCCGCCCTAACCGGGACATTTCGCTAACAATCAGGCTATCACCTTTTTTGAGGTCTTCAATGATCTGAGCAATTTTGCGTTTATGCCAGGAGATTTTACCGGAGACTTTTTCTTCAAGGAATTTAACCTGGCCCAGATTATGGTGGTTGGCCAGCGTCAAAATATCCGCCTTGTTTTTTTCTACATCCTGGTCTGCGGTCGATACCCGCAGATAACCGATAGTTTGTGCCGTCATTTTGCCAAAAATATCTATAAAATCATTAAAGGTAAAGAAAACCCTAAAAACAGGCTTTATAATAACTTAAATAAGATCGAAAACACAGTGCTTTTCATTACCTAAAGAAGGCATTAAAAACGTTCGTTTTTCCTTTCGTATTTTATGGCCAACAAAGCCAAAGCTGACGCTGGCTTCTTAACTTTGAAAGCTAACTATCGGCCACAAGCGGACAATCAAGACCAGAATATTCTATCCTCAAAAGCAGACTTTCAAGATGTTTTGTTATCGTCGACAAACAGATTTTATTCAATGTTTGCATGTAAGCCCCAAACTGGAACAATTATGCATTTCAGTGATCAAAATAATAGTTGGCTGGCGAAACTGGAATCAGGTAAAGCAATATTTCGGCTAAGACCCTAGAGGCGCTAGCCGTAGAGACCCACTTTTTAAATCAGTCTGTAAGGAGATTAACATGAAAACATTCGCCCTATTATTCATAATCGCTTTTATAGCATTGAACAGCCCCTTCGCGTTTGCCGCTGAAGAACAACAGAAGACGATGACCGAAAAGGAGATGCAAGAACGCCTGAAGCAGATGGAAAAGGAAATGACTGAAATTCGCCAGACAAAGAACCCCGAAGAGCGCACACGGCTAATGAATGAACACATGGGGCACATGCGCGGCATGATGACGGATGACATGGGATGCGGCACGGGAGGCCATATGATGGGACATGAGCCAAAACAATAGAGTACCGCAAATTTGGATTCACTTCGTTCGACCCAACCTGCTTTACTGTAGCGAAAAAATCAGAGAGGGTGGGCACATGCTTTTTGTGCCCACACGAAATAGGATGCCACTATCTACGAGGATGGGCAAAACAGCGTTGCCCACCGGGCTACAAAACCGAACATTTTTATTTGTTGCTAACAGGTACTAAGAACAATCCTATTTAGCGTGTAGCAGCCTCAATCCGTTTGCAACGACCACTAAAGAAGCCCCCGTGTCGGCCGCAATGGCTTCCCATAAGGTTGCCAGGCCTGCAAAAGCTAATAGTGCAAAAGCGGCTTTGATCGTGAGTGCAAAGATAATATTTTGCCGGATAATCGCCAGTGTTCTTTTGGAATGGCTGATTAGCCAAGGGAGCTTAGAGAGGTCGTCACCCATTAATGCAATATCCGCTATTTCTATCGCCGCATCCGAACCCAATACCCCCATGGCAATACCCAGATTGGCCCTCCCTAAAGCCGGGGCATCGTTAACACCATCACCGATCATCGCAACCTGTCCATATTTTTCGACCATTTGACTGACGATCTCAACTTTATCGGCCGGCAACAATTCAGCATGCACTTCATCAATGCCGATTTTGGCCGCGATGTTATTAGCCGTAACCTGATTATCACCGGTCAACATCACCAGGTGTTTGATTCCTTTTTTTCGGAGGGCTTGTAAAATCGCTTTGATTTGAGCACGAGGCTGATCAGAGACGGCAATCAGGCCGCAAATGTGCCGGTCATTGCCAATGGCAATAACAGTTTGACCGGTTTGTTCAAGTGCAATCGCTTTTTCACTGATTTCCGACACTTCCTGACTACGCTCTAATAGATAACGACGCGATCCTAACCAGAAATCAGTGCCATTAAATAGTCCGGTAACACCTTTACCAGGCAGAACCGTCACGTTGTCAGCGCTGGCTATACTGATACCTCTATTTTCTGTGTATTGTAAAATGGCTTTAGCCAAGGGATGGTTACTTCGTGCTTCCAGTGCCGCCGCACGACTTAACAGTTCTTCTTCGCTATGGCCATTAAAAGGATAAATACCGGTGACTATCGGCTCACCGCAGGTCAGCGTTCCGGTTTTATCAAAGGCGATCGCATTAAGATGGGCGGGTGCTTCGATATAAATACCACCCTTGATGAGAATGCCTTGTTTAGCGGCGCTGGCCAATGCCGCGACAATACTGACCGGCGTTGAAATGACTAACGCACAAGGGCAGGCGATCACCAGTAACACTAAGGCACGGTAGAACCACTCGTTCCAGATGCCCTCTAAAAACAACGGCGGAATGATAAATACGGACAGTGCTAAGATCATCACCGCCGGGGTATAAATGCGCGCAAACTTCTCCACCCATTGCTCGGCTTCTGCTCGCTGGCTATGGGCTTCTCCAACAAGGCGAGTGATATGCGCCAGGGTGGTATCCGAGACGAGTTTGGAGGATTTGATCTCCAGTGTTCCTTCACCATTGATACTACCGGCAAACACTTCATCGTCAACTTGCTTGGCAACAGGAATGCTTTCACCGGTAATAGGTGCCTGATTGACCGAACTGAAGCCTCCAATCACATCGCCATCCAAAGGGATTTTATCGCCCGGCGCTACTATGAAATGGGTGCCGATGCTGACTTCTGCGGCGGGTACAATACGTTCCTGTCCGCTTTCATCCTTGATCGTAACCGTAGAGGGTGCCAAATCCAGTAAAGCTTCTACCGCATGACGGGCACGACCAATACTCCAGCTTTCAATCGCCAGGGACAGTGAAAATAAAAAACTCACGGTGGCTGCTTCAAACCACTCATCAATGAACATGGCACCGATGACGGCAACCGTCATCAACAAATTCATATCGGCACGCAATCGTCTCAGCGCATAAAAAGCTTTAACAATCACATGCCGGGCACCTAAAACCACCGCCAGGCCAAAGGCGATTTTTTCAGGCAAAGGCATGGCTTGCTGAGTATGGGCGTTCAATAAGCTAGTGAGATAGTCAGTGATAACCTCCCAGTTTAGAGACCAGTTTTCAGGATGATGGAGAAAAGTTTGTACATCACTAAAAAAGCCACCGGTCATAGCGATATGAATCAACATGCCGACAAGGATAAACAAACCGCTGAGCGAGGTATAAACAGTCTTCGAACGGTGAAGTTGTTTTACATCAGCTTGCGCCTGACCCGCCTGCCAGCGCGTCGCCTTCATCCCGGTTAAGGCAACCGCTTTAATGATGGTTTTTTCAGTCACAGGCTCGGCGTCAGGCAAAAGTGTCATTCGCCCATTTAAAATATCAAAAACCAGATTGTCACTGCCACCTACTATCGGGCCTATCGCGTTTTTTAAAATGGCGACTTCTTCAACACAGTCCAGACCTTCGATCTTGAAAGTCATGCCACTCGCAGGCATGGATACGCTTGGCTGGCTGTTATCCGGTTTCTTTCCTGCACAACAATCCACATAGGCCAAAAGACGCAAGGCATTGATCACGACGACGACAGTCGAGCCTTCGTGTATCAATACCGCTAGGCCGATACCGGCCCAGCCAAACAGGGTGGCAGGAATCAGCAATGCCACCACGCCCAGCGACACGTACAGGTTCTGGCGAATAATGCGCCTCGATGCGCGGCTCAAGGCCACGGCAAAGGGCAGTTTGCTCAGATCGTCAGCCATCAGCGCCACGTCCGCGGTTTCCAGCGCCACATCGGTGCCGGCGCCGCCCATGGCAATCCCGACCGTGGCACGCGCCATGGCCGGCGCATCGTTGACCCCGTCGCCGACCATGGCCACTTGGCCGTAGCGTTGCCCGAGTTCTTCCACGGCCTTGACCTTGTCTTCCGGCAACAGTCCCGCTTTCACTTCGTCCAGGCCAACCGCGCTGGCGATGGCGCGGCCCACGCGTTCGTTGTCGCCGGTGAGCATGATGGTCTTGCGGATGCCGATCTGGCGCAGTCGCTCCAGTACCTGCTTCACTGTTTCACGCGGGGTATCAGCCAAAGCCACGACGCCGAGAAACTGCCCGTCGGCCTGGATGAGCATGATGGTTTTACCTTCCGCCTGGAGGCGCTCTGCGTGCTGCTGAATTCCTTCCGGGATGGCTTCGCCGTCAAACAATTTGGTGTTACCAATGGCCACCTTTTGCCCGTCAAATTCGGCTCGCACTCCTTTTCCGGTAACGGCCTCGACTTCCCCAGCCTCACTCCAACTCAAACCGCGCCCCTTCGCCTCCGTCACCACCGCCTGCGCCAGAGGGTGGGCGCTGCGGCTTTCCACGGCGGCTGCAACGGTCAGTAGATGTGCCTCGTTTCCGCTGACGGCGACGACATCGGTCACCTTGGGCTTGCCGATGGTCAGAGTGCCGGTCTTGTCGAAGGCGATGGCCGTGAGCACGCCGAGATTTTCCAGATGCACGCCACCCTTGATCAGCACACCGCCGCGCGCGGCGCGCGCGATGCCTGACAGCACCGCCGACGGGGTGGCGATGGCCAGCGCGCAAGGGGAAGCCGCCACCAGTACCGCCATGGCGCGGTAAAAGGATTCAGCAAAGGGGAAACCAAACAGCGGTGGAAGCGCGATGAGCAACCCGACTCCTACCAGCACGGCCGGGACAAAGATCCGTTCAAAACGGTCAGTGAATCTCTGGGTAGGCGATTTTTGCGTCTGCGCTTCGGCCACCATCTCCACCATGCGCGACAGCGTGCTCTCCTGCGCCAGCTTGGTGACCTCGACGACCAGCGCGCCCTCGCCGTTGACCGTAGCGGCGAATACCTTGTCGCCCGGCTGCTTGTCCACCGGCATGGATTCGCCGGTAACCGGAGCCTGGTCCACCGCCGAGTTGCCGGACGCCACTTGGCCATCGGCGGGGATGCGCTGGCCGGGCTTGACGATTACCCGGTCGCCGCGCTGCAATGCTTCCACCCGCACCTCGATCTCAGCGCCATCCCGCTGCACGATGGCCGTCTTGGGCGCAAGTTCCGCCAACGCCTCGATGGCCTTGCGAGCCCGATCCATGGCCATATGCTCCAAGGCATGACCCAGGCTGAACAGGAACAGCAGCAACGCGCCTTCTTCCCAGGCGCCGAGCGCCGCCGCGCCGGCCGCCGCGACAATCATCAGGATGTCGATGTCAAAGCGGCGGCTGCGCAAACTCTGCCAGGCATCGCGCAGGGTATAGAATCCGCCTGCCGCGTAGGCGCCCAACAACAGGCCGAGTGCCAGACCGCGCGGCGCGGCGGCGAGACCTGCAAGCCAGCCGGCCAGCAATAGCAAGCCGGCAACGCCGCTAAAAATAAGCTCGCGATGCTCGGCGAACCATCCGGCCTCGCGGCCTTCTTCCAGCACGGCATAGCCGAGCGCCTGGATGCGCCGGACAATTGCCGAACGCTCAATTTTCTCGCTGTCGAATTCCAGGCGCAAACGTTCCGCGGCGTAGCTCACCGAAGCTTCCAGCACGCCGTCTGTGCGTTGCAGCGCGTGCTCGATCACCGTGGCGCAGGTAGGGCAGTCCATGCCGTCAATGCGCAGGCTCTCATGACGATAGCGGTTGCCGAGCTTGACCCCGGCCGCATGCGCCAGCTCGCGCACCCGGCTCACGCTGAACTGCTGTGGGTCGTAGTGCAGGCAAAGGCGGGCGCTACCATCTTCGCGGATAACATGCACCCGCTCCAACCCTTCGGCCTGCAACAATTCAGTCAGCCGCCCCACGCAGGCGTCGCGCTCATCGGCGACATCCGGCAAGACCAGGGACAAGTCCAGTTTAAGTTTTTCAGCCATGATGCTCCTTTGTAGTTGATTTAAAGATGACAAAAGTTGTTTATGCTAAACGACGACACTTTCTTACTCGGGATGGTCTTGGTTGCCAGGTTTTTGGCTAAGCCGCTTCCAGCCGGGCAGGTGATGAAGCGCGAGGGTTGCAAAAATCAGCCCTCCCGTGATAATCGCCAACACATACATCCCGAAAGCGCTGGCCATGCCCACTGCCGCTGTCGCCCAAAGCGTTGCGGCAGTCGTTAGTCCAGCAATACCCCCCTTATCCTGAAAAATGACGCCCGCTCCGATAAAGCCTATGCCCGAGACGACTTGTGCCGCGATACGGGTCGGATCATTGGCCACATGGACGGATATCAAACAAAATGCGCAAGCACCGATAGAGATCGCCATGTAAGTTCGAATGCCCGCATCACTCGTATGGCGCTCTCTTTCCCAGCCGATCAAGCCTCCTATCAGCGCAGCGAGAATCATACGCAAGGCATAAAGAAGTTCAGTTTCAGTATCCATTTTTTTCGTTTATCTCCTCATTTATAGACAAAGGCCACAAGGACCAGCTCCGCCGTACTCTGCCAAAAATCCTGCACAGTCAAGACACGCGCATTGCCTTGCTAAAATCGGCAAGCAGCGGGTGGACAGCCCCATACCGTCACAGTGCTTCTGGCAACTGCTTCGCCTTTGCCGGCGAAGGCGAAGACTCATCAGTGAAATCCTCCTCTTCCTCATCTCTTCGATGTGCCAGTTGATATAGAATTGGCAGTACGAGTAGCGTTAGTATGGTCGATGACAGGATGCCGCCGATCACCACGGTTGCCAGTGGCCTCTGTACCTCGGCTCCGGTTCCCGTGGCAATCGCCATCGGCACGAAGCCGAATGATGCCACTAATGCCGTCATCAGTACCGGCCGCAGTCGTGTCAGAGCACCCTCATAAATCGCCTTATCCAGCGACATGCCTTCGTCGCGCAGGCTACGAATAAAAGCAATCATTACCAGACCGTTCAGCACCGCCACACCGGAGAGCGCGATGAAACCAACCGCCGCCGAGATCGACATCGGAATATCGCGCAACCATAGCGCGATCAAACCGCCCGTCAGCGCAAAAGGAATACCGCTAAACACCAGCAGACCGTCCTTGGCGTTACCAAACATCATGAACAGCAGTGTAAAGACCAGCATCAATGCCACCGGAACCACGATCTGTAATCGCTGCGTAGCCGATTGCAATTGCTCGAACTGCCCGCCCCAGGTCGTCCAGTATCCGGACGGAATCTTGACTTGCTGCTGAAGCTTTTCCTCGGCCTCGGCGACGAACGATCCGATGTCACGACCACGCACGTTGGCGCTGACAACAACCCGGCGTTTTCCATTTTCCCGACTGACTTGGTTAGGTCCTGGAGCCACCTCAAGGCTCGCAACTTCTGCCAGCGGAATATAGGTCGTTCGGCCGTCGCCGAATTGCGTTCGTGGCAATGAGATCGGTAAACGTTTGATCGCTTCCAGATCGCTGCGCAGGTTCTCAGGTAAACGGACGATAATGTCGAATCGACGGTCACCCTGGAACAACGTACCGGCTTCTGTCCCACCAATCGCGGTCGCCACGGCATCCTGAACATCGCCGATGTTCAAGCCATAACGTGAGGCTTTCTCCCGGTCAATGTTGACCGTGAGCATCGGCAGTCCTGTCGTTTGCTCGACTTTAACCTCCGATGCGCCAGGAATTTTTTCCATAACCACTGATATTTTAGTGCCTGTATCATTCAGAACATTCATATCATCGCCAAACACCTTGACTGCCACGTCGCTACGTACGCCTGAAATCAGCTCATTAAAGCGCAACTGGATAGGCTGGGAGAATTCATAAATATTGCCGGGGAGTTTGTTGGCCGCTGTTTGCACCGCAGTCAGTAGTTCATCCCGCGTTTTATTAGGATCAGGCCACTGCTCACGAGGCTTGAGCATGATGTAACCATCCGAGATGTTGGGGGGCATGGGGTCTGAGGCGATCTCGGCGGTACCGGTTCGCGCAAATATCCGGTCAATTTCCGGAAACTGCTGTTTCAGAGAATCTTCAATCTGCTGTTGCATAGCGATCGATTGTGACAAACTGGTGCCTGGGATGCGCATCGCCTGAATAGCAAAGTCCCCTTCATTTAGACTCGGCACAAACTCACTGCCCATCCGCGTCGCCAAGAGACCTGACAGGATTACCGTGACGACAGCAAACGTCAACACCACAGGTTTGTTAATCATCACCTGATCCAGCGCTGCCGCATAAACACGCTTAGCCGTCTGCATCAGCCTATTTTCTTTTTCGGCAACTCTGTCACCAATAAAAAGAGCCACCGCCGCTGGGATAAAGGTGACCGACAGAATCATGGCACCCACTAAGGCAATGACAACCGTGAAAGCCATTGGATGGAACATTTTGCCTTCCACGCCGGTCAAGGCGAAGATCGGCAAATACACCACCATGATGATGGTCTGACCGAACAAGAGCGGACGCCGCGCTTCTTTGGAGGCAATGAAGACCTCCTGATAACGCTCATTGCGGGTCAGAGTACGGCCTTGCTGCTCCTGGGCAGCGCTAAGCCGCCGCACACAGTTTTCCACGATCACCACGGCGCCGTCAATGATGACGCCGAAGTCGAGCGCACCCAGGCTCATCAGATTCGCGCTAACCTGGTACGTCACCATGCCCGTGAAGGTGAACAGCATTGACAACGGAATCACCATCGCCGTGATGATGGCCGCGCGGATGTTGCCAAGGAACAGAAACAGAATCACAATCACCAGCACGGCACCTTCGGTTAAGTTCTTCTTGACCGTATTGATGGCTTTATCAACCAGCACGGTTCGGTCATAGACAGTAATTGCCTCAACACCTTCAGGCAGTGTGCGGTTAATCTCCTCCATTTTTTTGTCAACCGCCTGAGAAACACTCCGGCTATTTTGGCCGATTAACATGAAGACCGTTCCCAGCACCACCTCGCGGCCATTTTCAGTGGCGGCTCCCGTGCGCAGTTCCCGGCCGATCTCGACCTCACCCACGTCGCGGATACGGATCGGAACACCCTGCACACTGCCGAGAATGACATTTCGGATATCGTCTATCGAGTGAACCTGTCCCGGCGCACGGATCAAATACTGTTCGCCGCGCTTCTCGATGTAGCCAGCACCGACATTGTTGTTATTGCGATCCAGGGCCGTCACGATGTCCTGTAAGGTCAAACCATAGGAAGCCAGCTTTTCTGGTATAGGTGCGACCTGATATTGCTTGGCAAAACCGCCGATAGAATTGATCTCAGTTACACCCGGCACGTTGCGCAGTTGCGGTTTGATGATCCAGTCCTGAATCTCGCGCAGGTCGGTTGCCGTGTAGGGCGAACCGTCGGGCTTCTTGGCGCCGTCTTTGGCTTCGACGGTCCACAGATAGATTTCCCCCAGACCGGTCGAGATGGGCCCCATCGCGGGGGTTACGCCGGAAGGCAGTTTATCTTTGGCTTCCTGGATGCGCTGATTAACCAGTTGCCGCGCAAAGTAAACATCAGTGCCGTCCTGGAAGATCACCGTCACTTGTGATAAGCCATAGCGCGACAGTGAGCGGGTTTGCTCCAGATGGGGCAAGCCTGCCATGACGGTCTCGATCGGATAGGTAACACGTTGCTCGGTCTCCAGCGGCGAATAGCCCGGCACCGATGTATTGATCTGCACCTGGATGTTGGTGATGTCCGGAACGGCATCAATCGGCAGTATCTTGTAATTGTAGATACCGAGTGCCGCCATACTGAGCACGGCCAGAAGAACCAGCCATCGGTGCTCGATGGCCAAACGGATGAGTCGTTCAAACATGATGGAAAGCCTCCAGTACTGAGGGTTTCTTCACGAAACCGAAAAAATCGTGCGCTAAGCTTCGCCGTTCCAGCCCAACACGATGATCGCCATCCCGAGTAACGCAATGCCTGCTCCAACCCAATCCAACACAGACAATCTCTCTCCATCCACCACTCTGAGCCAAACCAGAGCGGTAGCCACGTAGACACCGCCATAAGCGGCGTAGACCCGACCACTGGCGGCCGGGTGCAGCGTGAGCAGCCATACGAACAGTGACAGGCTGATCATTGCCGGCAGCAGCAACCATGAGGAACCACTCTTGCGGAGCCACAAATAGGGCAGAAAACAGCCGATGATCTCGGCAAGGGCGGTAAGGAGGAAAAGAGCTGCGGTTTTCAGTATCAACATAATTCGCCCCCTTGGGTGGTAATAATGATGATGCGCTCTCTTCACGAGGACGCGGCGTGCATAACCTCGAACGATTATAACGATCTGAACTGGCTAGTACCTCAATGCTCATGTGAAGCTCCTGCTTTACCTTGCTCGGATTTAATGATGAAGCTGCCATTGACAGCGTATTCGGTGCCGGGCTTGAGTCCTGTCACGATCTCAGTCACTTTGCCATCGGATAGTCCGGTCGTGACCGGTTGGGCGATAAAGCCGCCCGGCACGCGAATAAAAATCGTCGGCTTGTCGTTGATAGTCTGGATGGCATCGGACGATACGGAGATCGGCACTTCGGTTTCTTTGGCAACAATCTCGACAGTGATAAACAGTCCGGGGCGCCAGGCCATCTGAGGATTCGCCAACGTCACGCGAGCCTTGGCGGTGCGAGTCTGTTCGCCGAGAAGTGAGCCCACATAGGACACTGTTCCTGATGCTACGGAGTCGAGTGCCGTGGCTTTGATCGTGACCTTCTTGCCGACCTGGACGACATTGAGGTCTTTTGCCGACACGATAATCTCGGCCCACACGGACGACAAATCGGAAATCGTGAAAATGCTTGCATCTTCTTTCACCGCCTCACCCAAGGCGACATGCTTTTCAACCACCATGCCGTCGAACGGCGCTCGAATTTCATAGCGGTTGAGTGTATCGGCGTTGGTCGATACCTTTGGACTTGCACCAAGCGCTAACAGCTTCTGTTGAGCATTACGGACTGCTATTTCCGCTTCGTTCATTACTTGTCGGGCCTGCAGAAAGTCCTGTTCCGCCGAAATTTTTGCTTCCCACAGGTGCTTTTCCCGCGCAAAGGTGGTGCGGGCTAATTCCAGGCGTTTCTGCGCGGAAAGCAACTCGCTGCGTTGTTCCGATAATCCGGTACTTGCAATAACCGCCAGCAATTGACCTTTCTTAACCTGGTCGCCGAGGTTGGCCGATATGGCCTCAACCACACCGGCAAGGCGAGGGACGACGTGCGAAGTTTTGTCTTCATTGAAGCGGATTTCGCCAGGGAGTGTCGCTACACTGCTAATGGATGCAGCACCTGCCGTCTGGATTGTTACGCCCGTTTCCGTGATCTGCTGATCACTCAACTCAATTTTCCCCTCTTCCTTGACCAAGGAAAATTGATACGACTGGTTATCATGCTGAGCGGTCAAGGTAGCTTCGAATACATGCGGTTCTTCGATGGACTGGACACTTTGCAAAAAATCTTTTTCCGGCACAAAATCGACCCTCTGTTTCTCGCCATCCGGACGCGTTACAATCGCCGAGACCTTGACGGCGTTTGGCGGGAGAGGCTTTTCGTTTTTGAGCGGATAGGCACGGAAGTGCGCTTCACCATTGTCTTCTACCAGCGAAGTTTCCAACGCAAAGCCATCTTTGGTGAATAGCTCGCCGCCATGTGGGCCTTTAGTCTGACCGGTTGTTTTTTCTTGGGTCTCTCCGGGTTCATTATTGACAGTAGGCGCCTCCAGACGGAAGATAAAAAAGGCCAACACGATGCCAACCGCGATCAAGCCAAAAATAGCCAAAACCTGATTTTTTTTCATTGCACTGTCTCCTGTTTACGATGGGTCAGAGTCTCATCAAAACTGCCGCCGATCAAGCGTTCTAACTCAACTGCCGACTTGTGATAATCAGAAAGCGCCAGTAAATACTGGCTTTTTGCTCCAAATAAGGTGCGCTGTGCATCCAGGACATCCAGAAAACCAAACTTACCGAAACGATAGCCTTCGCGGGCGGCATCGTAGGCGCTTTGGGCGCCAGGTAAAATATCCTGCCGGAGCGCAGAAACTTCGGCATAAGCCGTGCTCAGCTTCTGATAGATTGTATTTAATAGGGTTGTGATTCGCACTTCTGCGCTGCGGTGATCTTCCTCCGCTCGGCTTAGCCGGTGCTCGGCTTCGCGGATACCGCCTTGGTTGCGATTAAATACCGGCAGCGGCATGGAAAACCCGACGACTAGCGCGTAATCATTGGGCATGAGGTACTTGCTCGCGCCTAAGGTTGCGGTCACGTCCGGGATGGCTTTTGATTTTTCTACACTGATCAGCGCTTCACGCTGGGTGATTTCGGTAGCCCAGCGGGCTAAATCCGGATTGTTATCAAGTCGTCGGCGCAATGAATCCAGGGAAGGTAGCGACATAACGGCATCTAAATCTCCCTTGACGGCCTCAAACCGGGGTTCGGTGTTGCCCCAGGTTGCGGCTAAACGCTTTCGCGCGGCTTCCAATTCTCTCTGGGCGCGTAACCACTCGAATTGAACTGAGGCCAGGGCAACCTTGGCTTTGGTTTCTTCGACAGGTGAAACCTTGCCCGCTTGTACGCGTGCAGAGGTCGTCACCATCATCTGATTTGCCAGTTCTTGAATTTGTTTCGTGAGGGTCAGGCGCTGTTGGGCCGTCAGGACCTCAATGAAAACTTGGGAGACTTGTGTTAGAACATCGACGCGCTTGGTTTCATAATTCCAATCTGCCAATTCTTTGGTCAGGGCGGCAGCCTCCATTCGGGCCGCACGCTTACCGCCCAATTCAATTAACTGACTGAGTTCTAAAGTCACCACATCGCCGTCAAATCCCTTGATGACTTGATTGCCAAAGTTTGCCGCATTAGCGCCGAATGTTGGATTCGGAAAAAAACTCGCTTGCAGGGCAGCGGCTTCCTGAGCGCGGGTTTCCCAGGAAAAAGCGGCCAAGTCTGGATTCTGGGTCAATGCCAAGGCCAGCGCCTGAGGTAAAAGCAAGGTTCCAGTCGGGTCCCCGGACGCACTTGGATCGCGACCCACTGGGTTCTGGTCTTCCAGATGGGCGAGCGGCATTGTCTTGGCTGTCGGATTAGCACCGACCGGACCGGTTGTAATGATTACACTGAGGGCGATGCCAAAGGGCAGCGCATAATTTGAGTACATGAATAGTCTCTCCGTAGCGTGAATGGAACGAACGCCGAGTAGACAAGCAGGCGCTAAACCTGCACCATCGACTGGCGGGTTACGGCTATGAAGAGCGGGCTAAATCAGAAGAACAGTACTGCGAATGGCAAGCAGATGGGAATCGGTGAACAGCGGATCGGGGAAAAAAGACCGCCGTGTAATGACCCTGGCGTAGGGGATGAGGAGAAAAACAAGGAAAACCAGGGGCAAAAGTCCAAGATCGACCGATGCTTTGGATAAATCTGTCAAGGGAATATGAGCGCCGTGGTCATCGCCGACCACGGGAAAGTCCTCGCAAGGCGAATCCATGTCCGTAAAATAGGCACCGGTCTCGGCCTTGGTTGGATAGACTTTATCCGTATCGGCCCCATGGTCATGGCCGGCACGCTCCACGGCCACATGACCGTCCGTCCCGAAACACAGCACAAAGGCCGAAGCATCGCTATGGCCCAAGCCGAAATGGCCTAGAACCGCGAGCATCAGCACAAAAGAGAGCCAGGTTTTGGAGCGACGTAGCATATTATTCATTGTAATGAGTGTATCCTATCGCTAAAAAGAATTCAAACCTTGAACTATTTTTCGATGCATTTGCACCATCTGTTTTTACCCAACTGATAGGATGGCTTGCGGAACACGATCTCGCCCCAAGCGCCGCAAAATGTTCGTCGTGATAACTGGTAAAAACTTACCAGTTAGTCGTCATAACTCAAGTATTATGAAAGTCATCTTTTGGGGATCGGATATACTTGGTTGGTTGACTGTCCGCTGTTGAGGCGGAATCGGATGGTCGATGAGCGGGATGCCGAATGTCGCTTATGGGTCGATAGCGCCAATTGATCTTCATCATCCGAATGACTCCTTTTTACAGCATTATAAGATCACTTAATGTGAGAAATGCTAGCCGATAAAATCACTTAATGTGGGAAGCTAAAAGTTCAGGTGCAGTTAATGTGAGAAAAAATGAATTTATAGAGTCAATTAATCTGAGATGGAAAAACCGGATAAGTGCAAGAAATGCTGTTTATGAAATCAAGAAACTACATCTAATCAGCATGGTTTCTGTCGGCTTAAGGCAGTTGGTAAGTAATAATATTCTTGCGCTCCACACTCTACCTATTAAAATGATAGGTATGTCTAAAGTAATTCCAATAAAAATGAATGATGCCGATGCACTCTCAATATTGCACGGATGCGTCGCTAATGATTCCAGAGTCTTTATTTCCCCACATGCAAAAGAACGCATGCTTGAAAGGAATATTACTCTTAAACAGGTACTTGCCTGCATAGAGAAAGGGAGAATTACTGAATCACCATATCGAGATGTTAGAGGTGACTGGAGATGCAGTATAGAACATTACACATCTGGCAACGCCGTAACCGTAGCGATTGCCTTTAAATATAATAACAGCGGTGAACGCATAGTCGTTGTGACTGTGTTTTGAACGAGGTAGCAGACATGTATCATTATCAAGAAAGTGGATTAAATAATATTTGGTTGGTTAATGGTTATGACATTATCGACGATCCTGACTATGGCGAGTGCGTATCAATAACTGATGTTGCCGGGCTGAACAGAGCTATAGCCCACAATCTTATGTTTAATAAGCCAACACTTAATGGCTCTGAGTTCAGGTTCTTGCGCAAAGAATTAGACCTATCGCAAAAAGCATTAGCAGACTTGCTTGGCAACGATGAGCAAGCGGTAGCTCGATGGGAAAAAAAAGGAAAGGTGCCAAAATGGGCCGATAGATTACTCAGAGCATGTTTGATTGAATTTTATGGGGAAGATACTGGTATTTTAGAATTAATAGCAAGGATTAAAGATATTGATGAAAAAGACCAGGAAAAAGAAATATTTGAAGATTACGACACTGGTTGGAAGCGAGCCGCTTAAATAGCACAGCACCCACGCAAAACCCGCTACGGCGGGTTTTTTATTGCCTGGAGTTCATGGCTTTCTAAACATCACCTGCGTTTACCTTTAGAGGATCGACATTCACTGAACTGCGTAAGCACCTGTATGGGGCCAAGAGAAGACTGGCCAACAAGCCACTGAACTCCTCAAATCTGAGGAATTAAAAAGCAGGAATTCCCGCTATTCATTCAAAACAACAATTTAAGCAGGGCTTGCTGGATGATTATCTCATTCAACAACTAAGAAACCCATCGCTTAAAATGGTTCTTGCGTAAGTCCTAAATGATTTTCAGGATTTTAAATATTCAATAGTAAAAAACGGCCCATCAAGGGCCGTTTTAATTTGTACCGTATCAAATTAACCTGCATTTTGGTTTGGATTAGGATTTGGCGCATCGTCGCTAAAACTGCAAATCCCGATTAGTAAAAACCACTGCCGGTTGCTTGCCCAGAATGCGGACCAGAACCGAGTTCATGGTATTGGGATCGTTATCAAACCCCCCATGGGTATCACTCTTGGCTATCGCTCCCGCTTTACCCTCTTCTCCCGAAATAACGATGCCCGGCAAGCCGTTGACTGGACTGCTCAGCAAGCCCAGCACTTCCGCGTCCTCTTCAAGAAACTTGTGCATACCCAGCAAAGCCACTTCCCGAGCACCTTCGAAAGCATTGCTAACCAAATAAAGCAGGGATTTGCCGTAAGGCCCGACATCATCATCGAGCTCGCCGACCTTGCTCAGGATATACAGGCTGGGTTGAGGGCACGTGCCATCCGCTATCTTTGGGACAACCACTTTCTTGAACAAATCCATTCTGATCGCGGGCGCCATAAACTGGAGCGTCTTCCAGGATATCCCCAGGCTAACGAGCGGGTCGATAGCGTGAGCGGTGAGTATGGAGCCGGCACTGTGGGCGACTACATGGAGCTCCCATTTTGCTCCAGCCCCTTTACCGAAGCTCGCTTTTGCCTCCTTGGCGAACTTTACAATGAGCTGCATTGCGCCGGTGCCGCGCTCAGAGGCGAGCCGTGCATTTTCCTTCATTTCCCGCCACAAACTGCCGCCAGGATAAGCCAGGGTTAATTCGAGCACCCGATCCCTGGCTTCCCGCACATGGTCAAGAAACATGCCGCGCGCCCGCTCATCGGCCGCAGTGAACTGGTCCTCGAGAATATTCATCGTCGAGCTGAACCAGTCGCTCTCCCACATGATGTGCAGCGGGTAAATCTCGTTGGCGAGGCAAACGTCGCGATAAGCAATAATGCGTTTGGCGACATCCTCTTCGCTGTTCAAACCCCCATGGATGAACAGCATCACCCGGCGCTTCTGCCAGCCCTTGGTTCGCTCGGGAATGGTTTCCACAAACAGCCTTCTCAGGTCTTCTTCCGTCGTCCAGTAGTCGCCCCGGTCGGATAAATCACCGTTGTTGCCAATATTGATCACGTAGGGCCGTATCTCATTCAACGGGATCACTTGCCCGGCGCGGAAAGCGCCGCTCATCACATCAGCCGCGCCTTGAGCCCAAAGGTCCGCTTTGACCGGCACACCGAGCTGTGCGACCCAGACATCGGTGGTATGGAGCATGAAATCTTCGTAGGGCAACAAGGCAAACCCATCCTTGCCCCAACCCGGACCCCAGGAATTTTGTATTACGAATCCCTGGGTACTGTAACCGACAATCGCGATGGCATGTCCCGCATCGGCTTCCCCCTTCCGCTCGATCACGGGAAGTTTAATTTTAGATGCTTTGCTGCCTCGGCCCGACTCGAATGTGGCGGTGCCTGGCCCCGGCTTTTCCCATCCTGAATGCACCATCAATGTCGCATAGACGATGCCGACTTCATGAATGGCCGCATGCACATGGCGAACCTGCCTGAAATCGACCCGGTAATAGGCGCCGCCCGGCGTCAGGATTGCGGCATCGGCACGCTGCTGGTCAAAATGCTGGGGGCCGTGCAAGTCGTCAGGCCACAACGCACGCGTACACACCCCGTGGCGTTCCCAACCTTTCATGGCGCCTCTCGCGGAGGAACCATCATAGTTTTCGCCCGGCCATTCATCATAACGGCGGGCAAGCTCATAAAGCATGCGGGGGCTGATCTGCCGCTTCACCTTGCGTTGATGGAGCAAATAGTTGATCACCGCCGCCAGGGCAAAGCCCGTGCAGGCGCCTTCCGTTCCTTGATCAAGGACTTCCGGCACAAAGGCGCAGTTGCACACCTCATCCGACAGCGCCTGAAGCGTAGGGTGATAGACCCAGTCCCGAACATCGATCTTGTCCGGAAATGCGTCCAGCGTCCTGCCGATTTTTTGCCCTACGCTTTTTTTGGCAGGCTCCTCACGTCTTGACGGCGATTCCGGCCGCGTCGTTTTAGGCTCCGATTTCACGGCAACTGCCCGTACCGATTTGTCCTCCTTGGCGGACACACGTTTCTTTGTCATTAGTATTCTCCTCAGTAAAGCTCACCTATTCCCGCAATCCCTGCTGTCGCCTTGTTTTAATAACGTCCGGCCGGATTGCATCGCTATCTCAGGTATTTAATAACCGCATATTTTGAAAAATTCCTGCTGTATAGGCCATAAGCGGGACTGGCATAGCTGCCGTAAACATTGACCGATGCGCCGCCGGCTTTGTAATACTCCGACAGTTGAGATTGCGTATTAATTTTTACCACCGCGTCGCCACCCGCTGCACGAGCCTTTTCCACGACATCCTCACGAACAGACTGCGTATCCTCTCCCGTCCAGCCGGTATCACGGTTGTCGTCGATAAAACCCAGTATCTTGAATTTACGGGGCGGCTCGCCGGTATCCCAAATTTCCATGCCATCAATAACGACCTTGGCCCCGCCCTTACCTTCTATTATCCCTACCTGGGTACTTTCAAAAACCTTGTATTCAGTGGTTGCACATGCGCATCCTGAAAGCAGGAGCACGGTAGTTAATGCTGTCATCGTTGTTGTTTTCATATAGTTCCCTTTATTTCCATGCCGACACCCAATCGCAGTGATGAGGCGTTAACGGTAAATGCTAAAGAAATAGTTGCAAACGGTACGCGGTGCGTACGAGATTGTGAAAATATTCGTTTTTAGAAAAAATTAAAGAATTCACCACGAAGGCACGAAGGACACGAAGCTTTATTTCTTCGTGTCCTTCGTGCCTTCGTGGTGAAAAATGTTTTTAGCCTAATTTGGATAATACTTTCACAGTCTCGTGCCCTTTCCTCATTAGGTCGTTCAGAGCGTTCTTTTCCATCTTCTAGGATATCGACTGAATGACATCGACCAACAGGTTTGGATAAACACCGAACCAAATCAACGCTATCGTTAAGACGGCCAGCAGGGTTGTGGAAACCCAATCGTAAGCAGGCTTAATTTCCGTGATTTTGATGTCCATCGACATAACCACGATAATCCTCAAGTAGTAATAAAGCCCCAGCCCGCTGCCGACGATAATCGCGGCCAACAATCCCCACAATCGGCCATCGGCAGCATCGGTAAAAATATAGAATTTACCGATGAATCCGGCCGTCAGCGGAATCCCCGCCAACGACAGCAGCATTAGGGTAAAAACCGCAGCCAGCCACGGCCGCCGCCAAAACAACCCCCGGTATTCGGATAGTTCGTCCGCTTCCGTCTGCGGCGTTGACAGCACCGAAACAACCCCGAAAGCGCCGATCGTGGTAATAAAATAAGCCAGCAAATAAAAACTGACAGACTCGACCACCCACCCTGAAGGAACCCGGCCGCCGGCAATGAATGCAACCAACAGATACCCCATGTGAGCGATAGATGAATAGGCCAGCAAGCGCTTGACATTATTTTGCAGCAGCGCCAGCAGATTGCCGCCCAGTATGGACAAGCCGGCAATGCAGCTTAAGACGTTCAGTAAGGGCGCATAAGCGTAACTGTCGGTGCTGATGAAATACCTCAGCAGCAAGGCGAAAACCGCGCCTTTTGAAACAGTCGCGATAAATCCGGCGATCGGCGCGGGCGCACCTTCGTAGACATCCGGCGTCCATAGATGGAACGGTATCAAGGAAAGCTTAAAGCCCAGCCCGGACACGATCAGGATAATTCCGCTCAGAACCGTGACGTTCATATCCGATCGGCTTGCGATATAACGCCCGATGCCGCTGAAATAAAGTTCCCCGCATTGCGCATAGATCAACGCCATGCCCATCAACAGGAAGGCCGAAGACACGCCGGACAGAACCAGATATTTGGTCGCCGCTTCCAAAGGCCGCACCAGATTGAGCGGGTAGCCGATCAACACAAACAGCGAGATGCTGAGTATTTCAAGCCCTATAAAAAAGCTGGCAAAATGACTGCTGGCGACCAGCACCGCAGCACCCAGCAACGCAGTCAGCAGCAGCAACGGAAGCTCTTCATTCTCTCCTTCGCGCACTTTGAAATAGTCGTAACATAATCCCAGCACAGCAAGGCCTGCCGACAGCAGCAGCGCCATATAGAACAATGCGTAAGCATCCATCCTGAGCAATAATGTGACCTGAACCGGACTTATCCGCCATACGATGGCCAGCGCCGCCAGTCCCGCGATGATGCCGACCGCGGCAATGCTAAAGGACAAAATAAAACTCCGCCTGACGGCAATGCCGAGCATAACCGCAATCGCAGTCCCGGCAATAATGAGGATAGGCGCAAGCGCGATAAGCTGGTTACTGTTCATTCTCGCCCCATCGCAATAGAATTTTTCATTGCCGGAGCCGAGACATTCAACACGGCTTGAGGACTCAGGCCAAGCCAAACCGCCATCAGTACCAGCAACCCTAACGATACCCATTCACGGCGACTGGCATCGACTAACGGATAAGACTGACGCAGCGGGCCGTAGAAGGCTTTTTGCATCACAATCAACGCATAAACCGGGGCCAGAATCAGCACCAGGGCGGCCACCGAGGTCAATATCCTGTTGACGCCGAAGGCTCCCTGCAACACCAGAAACTCGCCGACGAAGTTTCCTAACCCGGGCAGTCCCAGCGAGGCCAGCGAAAAAAACAGCGTCAACACGGACAATAGGGGCAATACCGACCAGAGCCCGCCCATATTGCCCATTTCCCGGGTATGCAAGCGCTCCTGCAATGCCCCGGCTATCATAAACAGCGCGGCAGCGCTGATGCCGTGCGCCAGCAGAGTAATCACCGAGCCCTGCAAAGCAAACAGGTTCCAGGAAAATACCCCAAGCAGAATAAAGCCCATATGACTGATACTGGTGTAGGCAATCAACCGTTTCAGGTCGGATTGCGCAAACGCCATGACTGCCGCATAAAGCACGCTCACGGCTCCCAGCGTCATCGCCACCGGGGCAAAACGGTGCGCCGCATCCGGAAACAACGGAATGACGAAGCGCAGCAAGCCGTAAGCGCCGGTCTTAAGCATGACACCGGCCAGGATCACGCTGCCCCCGGTTGGAGCCTGCGTATGAGCATCCGGCAGCCAGGTATGGAAAGGCACCGCAGGCAGCTTGACGGTAAACGCGATAAAAAAGCCCAGCATCAGCCAGAATGCGGCATCGGGTTCCAGCGCAGTATCAAGCAATTCAAAATAATCGAAGCTGTAGCTTCCAACGTTGTTATGGCGTATCAGCACCAGGCCTATGATCGCCAACAGCATCAGCAGACTGCTCACCTGGGTAAAAATGAAAAACTTTACTGCCGCATAAGTCCGGTTTTCATGGCCCCAGATGCTGATCAGAAAATACATCGGGATAATCATTAATTCCCAAAAGAAAAAGAACAGGAACAGGTCAACGGCCAGAAAAACGCCAACAGTACCGGCCAGGCACGCCAACAAATTAAAGAAAAAGAAACCCTGGCGGCGGTCGATTTCAGTCCAGGAACTGCTGACCGCCATAAACCCGAGCAATACTGTCAGCGTAATCAACAGCAGACTTAACCCGTCCATAACCAAATGAAAACCGATGCCAAAGCGCGGAATCCACGGGCCGTGAAAATCGGCGAGCCAGACCGGCGACAAGCCCGCTGCATACTCCGCCCACGAGTGCGGCACTATCAGCAACGCCGCCTCAACAGCAAGAGTGGCGATCGCTATCCAGCGCGGCGCGCTTTGACGCCAACGCTCTGAAAATAAGGCAACAAGCCCGCCCAGCAGCAAAACGCAGATAAGCGCCGGCAGTATCATGACAGCCACCCTATCGCGATAATGACCACGGTGCCGAGCGCCATAGATGTAGCGTACCAACGGACGCACCCGGTCTGGGTTGCACTGATCATCGAGTACATTCCTTGGCTGAGCAACGCTATCGCAGCGTAAATGCCATCCACCGCATCGTCTTTATTGAGCCTGGCGACCGCTTTAAAAGGCCGCACTATTAGCATGTCGTAAAGCGCATCCATGCCCCAACCGTTAAGCCAGAATACCCGTATTCGGTTTGCCCAGCCTGAGCCGATGAATCCGCGAACAGAAAAGCCGCCAAGGTAAAACAGTATCGCAATCAACAAGCCGATAAACGGCGCTGCCAGGGTAATGACCGAAACAAGACTAAAACTGTCCTCAAGATTAAACAACGCAGGAAATACAGAGTCCAAAGGGATACGCAGCATGCCGCCCAAGAGTGCCAATAGAGCCAGCAAGGCTAAAGATAATCTCATACGCCAGCCAAGGTGGTTTTCAACGGCCTGCGGCTGGATACCGAAAAAGACCACGAACACAAGACGAAAACTGTAGATGCCGGTAATTATTGCCCCCAAACAACCGGCCGCCCATAAGCCCGGAGAGACGCTGTAAGCTGCCGCTAAAATCTCGTGTTTGCTGTAATAGCCGGAAGTAAAAGGCAGTCCGGACAAAGCGGCGCTGCCGATTAAAAAGCTCACGAAGGCCAGGGGCATGGCTCTACGCAACCCGCCCATCTTGAAAATATTGTGCTCGTGATAAAAACATAAAATCACCGCACCGGCGGCAAGGAACAATAGTGCCTTGAAGAAGGCATGAGTCAGCAAATGAAAAATCGCCGACGACCAGGCCCCGATGCCTAAAGCCAGAAACATGTAGCCGATCTGGCTGATCGTCGAATACGCCAGAATACGCTTGATGTCGGTCTGCACAAGCGCCGAGCAGCCCGCCATCAGCAAGGTCAGCGCGCCAATCACCGCAACGGCGAATTGAACCGGCGGCGCCATCGCGAACAGGGCATGGGTCCGGGCAATCAGGTAGACGCCGGCAGTGACCATCGTGGCGGCATGAATCAGCGCACTGACCGGCGTAGGGCCTGCCATCGCATCGGGCAGCCAGGTATGCAGCGGCAATTGCGCAGACTTCCCCAACGCGCCGCCCAGCAGCAAGGCCGCGGCAGTTACCGGCAACAACGCGCCGGTAGTCCAATGGCTCGTAGCGCGGAGCATCAGGGTCTGGATATCAAACGTGCGCAGTTGCATGAACAACAGGATCATTCCCAGCAATAAGGCCATGTCCCCTATCCGCGTCATTACAAACGCCTTGCGCGCGGCATAGCCGTTGTTCGGGTCTTCATACCAAAAACCGATCAGCAGATAACTGCCGAGACCGACCCCTTCCCAACCCAGGTAAAGCAGCACCAGATTGTCCGCCAGCACCAGCACCAGCATCGCGGCCACAAACAGATTCATATAAGCGAAAAAACGCGCATAGCCGGGATCGCCTTTCATAAACCCGGCGGCATACAAATGAATTAAAAAGCCGATCCCGGTCACGACGAACAACATCGTGACCGATAAAGCGTCGAGATAGAAGCCGAACGGTACCGACAGACTGCCAACGGCCATCCACGATCCCAATACCCTGCTGTAAGGTTGCAGTGTTCCATTCAGGAATTCGGCCCCGAGCAAGACGGACAATAACGCCGAGATCGCCACGCTTCCGACGCCTATCCACGAAATAGTCAGTTTGGAAAGCCGCCCGCCCGCCAACACCAGGATCAAAAATCCCAGCAACGGAAACAACGGCACCCAACCCAGCAATTCGATCATTTTCAGCCGCTCCTTTTTTCCGTTGCCATTAAGTTAAAGCACGAATGTTTGTGGGGGCGACTCTTCAGTCCCCGTTTGTTAAAATCGCTCCCACAATATAAAAGCAATTCCATCACGTTCACCTATCCCTTCATACTGGTCAGCGAATCCGCATCCAGCGTATGGAAACGGCGGAAAATTTGCAGCACCAAGCCCAAGCCGACGCCCACTTCAGCCGCAGCCAGCGTTAATATCAGCAGGAACATGATTTGCCCGTCCGCCTCGCCCCAGGACGACCCCGCGACAATAAAAGCCAGACCGGTAGCGTTGAGCATGACTTCCAGGGACATCAAGATCATAATCAGGTTACGCCGGACCAATACCCCGACCAGCCCCAGCACAAACAGCACGACAGACAGCAACAAGCCATGCTCCATAGGAATCCCGTTCATGGCCTTCTCCCGTTTTTTGTTACCTTGAGCATCGGCTTTCCCAAGTGATAAGCGCCGACCAGTCCGGCCAGCAACAACATCGAGGCCAGTTCCACGGCCAGCAGATAAGGCCCGTACAATGCTATCCCCACCTGTTTGGCGTCCACTACCCGGCCGGTTTCGGCGCTTTCGCCATAACCGACGATAATCAGCATTTCCACGAACAGAATCAATGCCAGCAGTGTCGGCCCGATCCAGACGCCCGGCTGTAGCCAAAGACGTTCCTGCTCAATGGTCTTTTGGCCTTGGTTGAGCATCATAATCACAAAAACGAACAGCACCATAATGGCTCCAGCGTAAATAATCACTTCCAGCACCGCGGCAAAATGCGCCCCCAACAGAAAGAACAGCACGCCGACGGCCAGCAGCGATAAAATCAGGTACAGCAAGCCATGCACCGCATTGAGCCGGGTGATCATCATCACCGTGGCGAAAACGGCAACGGCGGAAGTGAGATAAAATAAAGTCAGCGCCATAAGCTTGGCTCCATCAGGGCAATAAAGTTTTTACATCAACCGGCGGCGCCTCATTTTCGGCCTGTCCCTTGGCTTTGCCGCCAATCGTCATCCCGGCCACGCGATAAAAGTTGTACTCGTGATATTTGCCGGTTCCGTCGATTAGCAGATGCTGTTTTTCGTAAACCATGCTCTGCCGGTCGTATTCGCACATTTCAAAATCCGGCGTCAGTTGAATCGCATGGGTCGGGCAGGCTTCCTCGCACAATCCGCACATAATGCAGCGGGAAAAATTAATGCGGAAGAATTCGGGATACCAGCGCCCGTTTTCGTCCTCGGTTTTCTGTAACGCGATGCAATCCACCGGGCAAGCCACCGCACAGAGATTGCAGGCCACGCACCGCTCTTCGCCGTCAGGGTCGCGAGTCAACACAATCCGCCCTCGGTAGCGGGCAGACAGCGCCGGTTTCTGTTCCGGGTATTCGACCGTATCCGGCTTGACGAAAGTGTGTTTTAAAACTTCCCATAATGTTCGCAATTGGCTTAGCATCGTTTTTCCCTCTCGATTCGTCGGTTATGAACTTTTTATTCACCACAGAGGACACGAAGAACACGGAGACAAACTCTGTATTGCGTCTTGCGTGCTTTCGTGGAACTTGTTTTCCACCGTCCACCGTAGGCCGGAATAAGCCTGTCCGCGCATTAAGCGCTGGACAGGTGTTTCCGGCATTCCGATTGCCGGAAACAACCGCCCTGGCTGCCGCCGGGCGGTCTTATTCCGGCCTACACTCTTTTTCCTATCCCCCACATCGCCTTAACCCTGCAGTGCCAACACAACGCCGCCGGTAACCAGCAGATTCAACAGCGCCGCCGGTAGCAGCACTTTCCAGCCGAACGCCATCAATTGATCGTAACGAGGCCTCGGCAACGAGCCTCGTAACAAGATAAAAAACATGATGCCGATAGCGGTTTTCAGGCAAAACCACAGCAACGGCGGTAGCCACGGCCCCAGCCAGCCGCCGAAAAAAAGCGTCACGATCATCGCCGAACTGAGCGTAATGCCGAGATACTCGCCGACGAAGAACATGCCGAATTTCATGCCCGAATATTCGGTATGAAAACCGGCCACCAGCTCTTGTTCGGCTTCCGGCAAATCAAGCGGTGTCCGGCGGCTCTCGGCAACGACGGCAATCAGGAAAATAATGAATCCGAAAAACTGCGGAATGATGAACCAGCCGTCCCGCTGGGCTTCGACAATCTCCCGTAAATTAAAGGTGCCGGACAGCATCACCACGCCCATGATAGAAATGCCCATAAACACTTCGTAGCTGACGGTTTGCGCCGCTGCGCGAAGGCCGCCAAGCAGCGAGTATTTATTGTTGGACGCATAACCCGCCAGCACAATGCTGTAAACAGCCAGCGAAGTCAGCGCCAGAAAGTACAGCAGCCCGAAGTTGAAATCGATAATGCCGACGCCCGGCGCAAACGGAACGACCGCGAAACCGGTCAGCATGGTGATGAAGACGATAGTGGGCGCCAGGATAAACACCGGCTTGTCGGCAAAAGGCGGCGTCCAGTCTTCCTTGAAAAACATTTTGATCATGTCTGCCGCGACCTGCATCAAGCCGAACGGCCCGACCCGGTTGGGGCCCAATCGATCCTGCCAGACCGCCAGCAAACGCCTTTCCACCCAGATCAGCATGGCCGCGACGACGATCACCGAGACCAGAATGCCGACAATATCGGCCGCTTCGCCAAGACCCGCATTCATAACTGCGCCTCCTGATTAGCTTTTTTTAAAACCACCTGAGTCCAACCTTGCATAAACTGGAACGCAGGCAATCCCGCCGTGATTCCCAACAAACCGGGAGGCAGCGTAAGCTCGATCTGCACCGGAATCTTTACAGCCGAGTTTCCTGCGATGCTGCTGATTTCCACTGGCTCGCCGCTTTCGATTCCCAAAGCTTCAGCATCAGAAGGATTTAATAAAACGCAGAAATGGGGCAATCGTTCGGCCACCGACGGCGAATGCAGACTGAGTTCCTCGGTAGCGAAAATATGCGGCAACGGCACGATTCGCCAGCGGCCCGGCGTCGGCACGAACCCGGGCGGAATATCTTCAAACCAGGCTCGGCTACCGGCCGCTTCGATCAACCTTACCCCTGCATCTCCGCCGGATAGATGCCCGCCTGTTTCCTGCTGGAATTTATTGATCGCCTGGTTGGAGTTCCACCCCGGCGCCCAAATAACCGGCAATAAAGCCGGCGGCACTTGCGCGGTATCGCCTTCCATCGAAAAAGCGAACGGCGTTTCGCTGTCTCGAAGCTGGGCAGGTTCGCTGACATTGACATCGGCGTGCATCGCCGTACGGCCGCTGTAACGGTGCGGTTGCCTTGGGATCTTGCTGCCTTTGACTTTGTAATCCGCCTCCGGCGCGGCACGAACGATATCGGACAGAGTGGGGAAGGCACTTGCGCAAGCGGCTGTAAGCGCATCGTGATGCGGCCATTGGCAATCGTCCATGACACGGGTCAGCCACTGCCAACCGGCGCATATCGATTCGGCTCCCGGATAAACCGGGAAGTAACGCTGAGCCCGTCCTTCGTTATTGACCCAAGTGCCTTCGGATTCGGCGAAAGTCGTCGCCGGCAATACTAGTTCGGCATGACCTGTGGTTTTATTTTCCAGACTGTCTATCGCCACGACATGATCGGCAAGCTGCAAAAACAAGTCCACGTTGCGAACCGGAGCCCGGCGGTAGAGATCGTTCTCAAGAATGATTACGCTGTCGGCCAAACCGTTGCCGACCCGCTCGAAAGCTTGCGATAGCGGCCTTCCGCCCATCATGGCCAAACCCAGGCTGTTACATTCGGGAACCGTAAAAGCCAGTTGTTTGTCGGCTGACGGCAGCGCCTTGGCGACGTTATAGGCGGCCTGGATAACCGCAAGGCTTGCGCAGCCGGTTCCCGACACGATCAATGGGCGCTCTGCCTGTCTCAAGGCGTCGGCAATGCTTTTAGCCAGCGCTTGTTCGGCATCGCCTAGAGCGGCAGGCGCGGGAGCCGAGGGATCGAGCTGATGGGCGATCGCAAAACCCAGGCGGGCAATGTCTTCCGGGCTGCCCCGGAAAGTTTTCGCGTCGACATCATCCAGGCGCGTTGCGCAAATGCTGGCGATAAACACCGGCGTTGAAACATGTTTATCTAAATTCCTGATCGCAATATCCTGCCAAGGCGCTATGTGCACTTTAAGACCAAGGTCGAACGAGGCGTTGCGCGCCGCCTGACGCAGCGACAGCGCCAGCCTTGGGGCGCTGTGGGTGACGTCTTCGCCGAGAATCAGCACTGCATCGGCTTGTTCAACTTCGCGCAGGGACGGCGAATGAATGCCGCCGTGCGTCATCAGTTCGACAATGGTGTTAAGTAAGCTATGTTCGGTATCATCCAGACCGAGGAAGAAGTTTTCTTCACCGACCAGCGCGCGCAGCGCAAAATTGGCTTCCAGCGAGGCGCGCGGCGAAGCGATGCCTATCGGCGGTTTGGCGCTTTTCAGCAGGTTGCGGAAATGAATTTCCGCAGTATCGACAGTGATATCCGGATAGCCTTTGAGCTGGGCTTTCCGGATGCGCTCGGGACTGTTGACGAAGCCATAGCCGAAACGCCCCCTATCGCAGAGAAAGTAGCCGTTGATATCGCCGTTATAACGGTTGATGATCCGCCTGAGCTCTCCGTAGCGTTCGCCCGGCGCGGTATTGCAGCCCAGGCCGCAATGAACGCAAACCGACGGCGCGGTTTGCAAATCCCATTTGCGGACATAATGCGCGCTGAAGGTCTTGTCGGTGAACACCCCGGTGGGGCAGACTTCGACCAAGTTGCCGCTGAATTCGTTTTCCAGCGCGCCATCCTCGAAACGGCCGAAATAGACGTTGTTATGTACGCCCAAAACTTGCAGATCTTTGCCTCCGGCGTAATCGTCATAAAAACGCACGCAACGGTAGCAGGCGATGCAACGGTTCATTTCGTGATTGATAAACGGGCCGAGATCCTGGTTGTTATGGGTTCGTTTCAGGCCCCGGTAACGCCGGAAAGTATGGCCGGTCATGACCGTCATATCCTGCAAATGACATTCGCCGCCTTCCTCGCAGACCGGGCAGTCGTGGGGATGATTGGTCATCAGCAGCTCGATATTGTCGCTACGGAACTTTTGCGCCTGTTCCGCATCCAAGGAAACACGCAAGCCCTCGGCTAGCGGCGTCATGCAGGCCATGACCAGCCGTCCGCGCAGGTCTTCCGCATCCTTGTACTGAATGACTGCGCATTGCCGGCAAGCGCCCGCCGAGCCCAATGCCGGATGCCAGCAAAAATAAGGCAGGTTCAGACCCAGCGACAGGCAGGCGGACAGCAGGTTGTCGCCGTCCTGAACGTCATACGACCGGCCGTCGATTTCGATGCGGGCCATTACGAAGACTCCTTATGAACGCTCATGAAATGATTTCCACCGCTTGCCCCCTCTCCCTCAGGGAGAGGGTTGGGGTGAGGGGATATATAACGCTCAAAATCCTCGCGAAAATACTTCAGCGCGCTTTGCAATGGCTCCATGGCTCCGGGAGCCAATGCGCAAAAAGTATTTCCGGGGCCCAGCATGCGCGTGAGTCCGGCCAAGGTATCAAGGTCTTCAATGCGCCCCTTCCCTGCAATGATGTCTTTCAGCAAGGTTACCGTCCACGGCAGTCCGTCCCGGCACGGCGTACACCAGCCGCAGGATTCCTGGGCAAAAAACTGCTCCAGGTTCAGCACCATTTGTACCGGGCAGGTCTTGTCATCGAGCACGATCATGATCCCAGTACCCATGCGGCTGCCGGCTTTGGCTACAGCATCGTAATCCATGACCACGTCCAGATGCTCGGGCAGCAAAAAATCGGTTGACGCGCCGCCGGGCAAGAAGCCGCGCAACTTGTAGCCGTCCTGCATGCCCCCGGCATAGTTCTCGATAATTTCCCGAATCGGGATGCCCATCGGCAGTTCCCATAAGCCGGGATATTTAACGCGGCCGCTTACCCCGAACAGCTTGGTGCCCTTGTCTGCGCCCCGGCCCAGCCCCTGATACCAGTCGACGCCGTAATGCAGAATATGCGGCACATTGCATAAGGTTTCGACATTATTGACTACCGTCGGCTTGCCCCAGAGCCCGGTGACCAACGGAAAAGGCGGCTTGGCGCGGGGCGTGGCCCGCCTTCCCTCAAGGGCATTCAGCAGCGCCGTTTCCTCTCCGCAAATATAACGCCCTGCGCTGGTATGCAGGGCTATCTCCAGGTTGAAATCGGAATTCAAGATATGTTCGCCCAGGTAGCCCTTGGATCGGGCTTCCTGCAGCGCATTGTCCAGACGCTGCCGGGCAAGATGATATTCCCCGCGCAGGAAGATATAGGCGGCATTGGCCTGAATCGCATAAGCCGCAATGATCATGCCCTCGATTAACTGGTGCGGGTCTTGCTCCATCAGCATCCTGTCCTTGAACGTTCCCGGCTCCATTTCATCGGCATTGGCAATCAGGTAGTGGTTTTGTGAAGCTCCGCCATCCAAGGCAATCAAACTCCATTTGAGACCGGCACTAAAACCCGATCCGCCACGGCCCCGCAATCCGGCATCCTTGACCCATTGTTGTACGTCTTTCGGTTGCAATTCCGTAAGCGCCTTGCGCAGCCCTTGATAACCCCCGGTGCTTTCATAATCGGCCAATGTCGCAAAGACGCGGTCCGGGAGGATGTTTTTAGTCAGCGGCTTATTCATCTGTTCCATAGCGCGTTACCTTCCGAGAATCTCGTTAACGGCATCTTCGGTAAGGTCGAGCCTCAGCTCATCCCCAACCATCGCGACCGGCGCATGGTCGCAAGCGCCCAGGCAAACAATCGGCAGTACGGTGTATTCGCCGTCCGCAGACATTTCACCCAGTCCGACATTCAGATGACGGCACAGGAGTTCGCCTACCCGGTCGCCGCCCAGCATCCAGCAGGTGACACTGTTGCAATAATGGATGACAGTCTTGCCGACCGGTTGGCGGTAGATCAGGTTATAGAAGGTCGCCACCCCTTCCAGTTGCGCAGGCTGCATATCAAGCAACTCGGCGACAGCAACCAGGCACTCATCGGAAACCCAGCGCCGGTGTTTCTGGACGATTTTCAGCGCCTCGATAGCAACCGCAGCTTTATCCGGGTAATGGCTTATCTCGGCGTTAATCTCCTGGATTTCTTCGGGGCTTAAAATTAGCTTGTTCATGTCAGCGGTCCACGTCAGCCATCACAAAATCGATACTGGCCAATATCGCAATCAGGTCGGCGACCATCATCCCGCGGCACATCATCGGTATCATTTGCAGATGCGGAAAAGAAGGGGTGCGTATACGGGTGCGGTAGGACATGGTGCCGCCGTCGCTGGTCACATAATAGGCGTTCAAGCCTTTGGTGGCCTCGACGGTTACGCTGGCTTCGCCGGACGGAATCACCGGCCCCCAGCTGGTATTCAGGAAATGCTGGATAAGGGTTTCTATATCATGCAGCGTTCGGTCTTTGGGCGGCGGCGTGGTCAGCGGATGATAGGCCTTATGCGGCCCTTCCGGCATGTTATCCACACACTGTTTGATGATGCGCAGGCTTTGGCGCATTTCCTCTACCCGCACGGTGCAACGGTCGTAACAGTCACCATTATTGGCGGTGGGTATTTCAAATTCGAAATTTTCGTAGCCTGAGTAAGGCCGCGCTTTGCGATAATCCCATGCAAATCCGGTAGCCCGAAGGTTCGGACCGGTCACGCTCCAATCGATGGCTTCTGCGGTGTTGTAAGCGCCGATTCCCTGTGTCCGGCGCTTCAACGTGCTGTTTTTCAGCACCAGCTTGTCGTATTGATTCAGCCGGGCCGGAAAATAATCGATAAACTCGCGCAGGCGTTGATCCCATCCTTTGGGCAAGTCCATCGCGACGCCGCCGATCCGGAAATAACTGGAATGCATGCGCGCGCCAGTGATCGATTCAAGGATATCGAACACCTTTTCGCGGTCGATAAACATATAGAAAATCGGCGACATCTGCCCCAAGTCCTGGGCATAAGTACCGTAAAACAGCAGGTGGCTGGCAATACGATAGAGCTCGCAGATCATCACGCGGATGACCTGGGCGCGTTCCGGCACTTCGATTCCGGCCAACCGCTCCACGGCTAGCACATAAGGCAAGTTGTTCATCGAACCGCCCAGATAATCGACCCGGTCCGTATAAGGAATGTAGGTGTGCCAGGACTGGCGTTCGCCCATTTTTTCCGCGCCGCGGTGGTGATAACCGATGTCCGGCAGCGCGTCGACAATCTCTTCGCCATCCAGTTGCAACGCGATACGGAACACGCCATGCACGCTGGGATGATTGGGGCCCAGATTCAGGAACATGAAATCGCTGTCTTCGCTTTGCCGCCGCATGCCCCAATCCTCCGGTATGAAACGCAAGGCATCCTGTTCGATGTCCTGCTGCTCATCGGAAAGGCTAAAGGGTTCCACTTCGGTCGCGCGGGCATAATGGTCCTTGCGTAACGGATGACCCTGCCAGGTCGGCGGCATCAGAATGCGCTTCAGATGCGGATGGCCTTCGAAGGTGATGCCGAACATATCCCATACTTCGCGCTCGTACCAATTGGCCGAAGGCCAAAGGTCGCTGATAGTCGGAAGGGACAAGTCGGGGGCGGTCAACGCAACCTTGAGACGAATGTCTTGGTTGCGGTCAAACGAAAGCAAGTGATAAACAACGGTAAACTCACTATCGGGGAACCCTTGCCGGTGCGCACGCTGACTCTCGTCAATGGCGGTCAAGTCGAACAGCAAGGTATAGGGAGAAGCCGCCTGCAATTTTAGATAGCTGAGAATCGTGCGCAGGTTAGTTTTTGAAATCCAAAGCGTGGGGATGCCGTCGCGGGTCGGCTGGATGGTAAAGTCATTAATGCCCGCTCGTTCTGTCAGTTCGCGTACGATTTGCGGAGCGTCAGAAAGCATGGCGATGCTGTCAGTGTTACCGTCCAATGTGGTCATCTCCTTAATTCATCGATTGAAATATTCACCACGAAGCCAAAAGTAGGCGACACGAAGAACACGAAGTAGGTAGGGTACGCATCGCGTACCAATTTCCTGGATCAAATTCCAGAAAGGTACGCGATGCGTACCCTACGGTGCTGCAATCTGACAATAAATTTAGTTTGTCTTCGTGTTCTTCGTGTCGCCTAGAAGCGCCTAGTTTTGGCTTCGTGGTGCACAAACGGCGCGCCCTACACATCGGCTATATCTCGTCCGGACTTCTCAACTGCTGCGTACGCATCCTTTCTTCCGTCAGCAAATCGCGGTAACTGGGTTTGAGTGGTTTTATCACCGTTTGCTCGCCGACCGTCCAGCTTAACGGGCGCCTTTCCTTGCCTATGGCATCCTGCAACAGCAATAGTCCTTGCTGTAATGCCTCAGGCCGGGGCGGGCAGCCCGGTACATAAACATCCACCGGCAAAAATTTGTCCACCCCCTGCACGACGCTGTAAATATCGTACATGCCGCCGGAGTTGGCGCAGGAGCCCATGGAGATGACCCAACGCGGCTCCAGCAACTGGTCGTAGAGCCGCTTGACTACCGGCGCCATTTTCCTGAAAACCGTGCCTGAAATGACGATCAGGTCTGCCTGACGAGGCGATCCCCGGATCACTTCAGAGCCGAAACGGGCAATGTCATGGCGGCTGGTGAATGCGGTTGCCATCTCCACATAGCAGCAGGACAAGCCGAAGTTAAACGGCCAGACCGAATTGGACTGCCCCCAGGCAACCATGTCCTCAAGTTTGGCGAACAGGAAGTTGCGCCGCAACGCCTCTTCATAAGACTGCTGCCCGGGTTGCGGAGCCGGATCTTTATCCGCCTCGGTTAGAGTCCAATGCTTCATAGTTGCTCCTATGATCCGCTGTCGGATGAATCAATGCGCTGCCTGCGGGTGCGCCAATCAAGCGCGCCTATGAACCACAGGTAAATTAATGCCGCGATTAATACGCCGATAAAAATCAACGCTTCGATAAAACCGGCCCAGCCTGCCTCTTGCAGCGCCACCGACCAGGCGAACAGGAACACGCTTTCCATATCGAAAATAACAAAAAAGATCGCCAGCAAATAAAACTGGACGGAAAAACGGATATGAACATCACCGACAGGCACGATGCCCGACTCAAAAGGCTCGTCGGCAGCTTTGGCGCGATGCCTCTGCCCGAGCAGATACGCACCGCCGAGCATGATGCCGGTAATAGCAACTACGGCTCCGAAATAGATGATCAATTGCAGCAGATTGGCGGCGAGAATAGCTTCGGAATTCTGCATATCAAAGAGCCTCGTTTTATCGATAAACCAATTAAAGATATGAACTCTGCTACGGAAGCGCTTTCAGCCTATGATCCTTTTTCGCGCCAAATGCCCGGCACCGCTGGTAAAGGCGTTCATGGCCCTGTTTACGTATGATTCCGGCAATATCCAATCCTGAAAATCAGCTGGAATGGATGAGCTGTGTTTACAGGTTAGAGAAGGCTAATCGTTTGTACAATCCGTAAAAATGCCTATTGATGAGTAGCATTCATTGATATGAGCGTCCCCTCGAAATTGCAAGATTCTATAAACCACCTATTGGGCCTTTGACAAGCATGGGCAGCAGGTTGGTGACAGACCGGAAATATGCGCTGTAACGAGCCGCTAAAGCTCGTAGTTATACGTATTGATACTATGGTTTTGTTGTGAAATTATAAAACTCGATTTTTCATTGATCCGTTCCGCATACAGGGTGTCGCTGGCGGCAGGGTTCTAGTTTGGCTTGCCGGGTTCGTTCCTGGCTTGAACCGTAGCCGACACTTAGAAAATAAGCACTGCAATATATCCGACTGCATGTTCAAGAGATAGGCTGCCCAACCGACTGAGGAGAGCCAACGATGAAACGCTTAGCGATCGCAATCGCCCTTTCAGGCATTATCTGCTCTCTGAATGGTTGTGCCGTTTATGCCCGTCCATACGACAGCGTCGGCATTTCTTATGGTTACGCCCCTTACGGCGGATACAGCTATGGGACTTATGGGGTTTACGGCCAGTACGGGTATGGTCCCCGCTATTACCGCTACAGTCCGCGCTATTACGGCCACAGATATAGTCCACGTTATTATGGTGGAGGCTGGAAGGGCTACGGTCGGCCCAGTTATGGCTGGCAGGGCCGTAGTTGGCAAGGACGGGGTTGGAGAAGCCCGGGAGTGCAAGGGCGCGGCTGGCGTGGACAAAGTCCGCGAAGCCCGGCTTGGCGAGGAGGAGGCAGAGGTGGCTGGCGAGGACAGGGTTCGCGTTGAAGCCTAAGTTGATGCGGCAAAGCCCGCTCCTTTAGTCCATTCGGTAAATGAGAAAACTGATGTTACGCAGTCAGTTGAATTTAAATTGCTTTAACAAAGGTGTCGCTAACGCGACGTTTATTTAAATCGGGTTCTCGCACCCGAAGGCGAGATACTTTTACACCCTGTGCGTAACATCAGTGAGAAAAGACAATGATGCCAGGAAGATTATCAATTGCGCCAATGATTCTTGTTGCGTTATTAATCAGCGACGGCGCCTTGGCGCGTGACGGCGGTCAACACGAAGACCGCTCGGCTGACGTCAGCGGGAGCGGTTCCGGCAGCGCCCGTGGGCGCGCTTTTAATGAGGGCCGCAAAAGCAATCCCGGTATTGGTCATAAACGCGCTTCCGGAGAAAGTCATGGAAAATCTCGACAGCACAACCGTGACAGGGAAAGTCTCCTGATAGAATCCCCCTACTCCCGGCCGGAGTTCTATTACTGGCCTTATTATTCCTTTCAGCCCTATTATTCTTCACCGTCTACGGTAACGCCTTTTAGCCCGCCTTCTTATATCGATCAAGGAACGGCACTTAGTGTGCCATCGTTCGGGCCGAACAGCGGGGACTATTGCTCCAGCCCTGCCGGCTATTATCCCTATGTGCAGGAATGCCCGTCCGGATGGCGGAGAATTACTCCCCAGCCCATAGAGCAGCAGCCCGGCTATTGGTATTACTGCACTCATCCTTCGGGCTATTATCCTTATAACAGGGATTGTGCAACTATTTGGCGGAATGTTGTTCCTTAACGGAGGTATATCAAATGTTACAGATTCTGATAATTATAATTTCCGCTGTCTTGCTCAGCGCTTGCTCGACAATGCCGAGCGGCCCCAGTGTTTTAGTGCTGCCGAGCGCCGATAAAAACTTTGACCAGTTCCATAATGAAGACCTGCTATGCAGAAACCTTACCCATAAGCAGGTTGCGGCAGTGGAAGATGACATCGATTCCAAAGATGAAGCCCAACAAAGTTATGACATCGTCTATATCCAATGCATGTACAGCAAGGGACATCGAGTTCCCGTGCCGGGATTAATGTATGACATGGAACAAGAAGAATTGGATCAGCTCCCGCCGGATATGCCTGTACCTCCGGACATGCCCGCATCGCCTCAACCCACCAAACCGAAGCAACGTTAAATTAGCGTAAATCCTGCGCCAGCAAACCGGCATTGCCGCCTAAAGCGGCAGTGTTTACCGAGACTGTTTGCTCGATGGCGAAACGGCGCAGATAATCGGGTCCGCCCGCCTTCGGGCCAGTGCCGGAAAGCCCCGTGCCGCCAAAAGGCTGCGCGCCGACCACAGCGCCGATCATATTCCGGTTAACGTAGATATTGCCGACTTTTACGCCCTGCCGGATCGCATTAAAGGTGCTGTCTACCCGGGTATGCACGCCCAGTGTCAGGCCGTAGCCGGTCGCATTAACCGCATCAATGACTTGATCGAGTTCCGATTGGCGGTAGCGGATCAGGTGCAATACCGGACCGAACACTTCCCGGCTCAATTGCGATAAAGACTGTAGCTCTATCAGGCTGGGCGGGAAAAAACTGCCCTGCTCCAAACCGTCCGGCAGCGGCAGTTGGTAGAGCAATTGCGCCTGTTTCTGCATGGCTTGCAGATGTTCAGCCAATGGCGACAGCGCGGCATGATCGATAATCGGGCCTATGTCGGTTTGATAAACGCCGGGGTTGCCGACAGTTAGTTCCTGCATAACGCCGATCAGCATGGCGATGGTTTTATCGGCGATTTCCTCCGGAACGAACAAGGTCCGCAGCGCCGAGCAACGCTGCCCGACACTGTTGAACGCCGAAACAACCGCATCCTGCACCAGTTGTTCAAGCAACGCCGAGCTGTCGGCAATCAGCACATTCTGTCCGCCGGTTTCGGCAATCAGCGGCACGATCTTTTGATGATGCTCGGCTAATTGCCGGTTGATAAACTGCGCCGTTTCCGTGGAACCGGTAAAAACCACGCCCGCAATTCTGGGATCAGGCAATAAATGCTCGCCAAACGAACGGCCGTCCACAGGCAAGAACTGCAACACCGATCCGGGGATGCCGGCTTGGTGCAGCAAGCGGACGCAATGCATCGCAGTTAATGCGGTCTGGCTAGCCGGTTTGGCGACGACCGTATTGCCGGCGACCAGCGCCGCAGCGATCTGGCCGACAAAAATGGCGATCGGGAAATTCCACGGGCTGATGCAGACATAGACGCCGCGTCCGTAATGGTAAAGCCAGTTCTCCTCGCCGGTGGGGCCGGGCAGCCGGATCGGCTTTCCGAACAACTCCAGCGCGGACTGGGCATAATAGCGGCAAAAATCGACCGCTTCCCTGACTTCCGCCAACGCATCTTTGATGGTCCGGCCGCCTTCCCGTACGCACAAGGAAACCAGCTCCAGCCGGTTTGCTTCCAGCAGATCGGCAGCCCGTTTCAAGCACTCGGCGCGTTGCGAAACAGGGCACAGCCGCCAGCTGACGAATGCTTCAGCGGCTTCGGTGACCGCTTCGCCAATAGCCGCCGGTTCTGCAAACGTTACCGTGCCGACCGTTAGCCGGTTATCGTAAGGGTTGACGATAAGCCGCTCGTTGCCATCGCAGGGGCTGCCGTTGATTAACGGCATGGCCGTCCAGTGCATATCGGCCAACCCGTCCAGGGTTTGCTGCACCGATTCCAACTGCTCGGGGTCGGCCAAATTCAGCCCGGAGGAATTTGGCCGCTGTTCGCCGAATAAATCGCGAGGCAATACGATCATAGGATGACTGGGCGGTATCTTTACCGCCGCTACCGGATCGCTGACCAGTACGTCGATGCTAATGTCCGACCGGCTGATTTGATTGATAAAAGATGTATTGGCGCCGTTTTCCAGCAAGCGTCTGACCAGGTAAGGCAGCAACTCATGATAAGCGCCGACCGGCGCATAAACGCGGCAAGGGATCTGCCAGTTCTGGACTTCGATGATTTCCCGGTAAAGGCTCTCGCCCATGCCGTGCAAGCGCTGAAATTCGTAACCCGGATGCTGCTGCCCGAGTTGATGGATCGCGGCAACCGTATGGGCGTTATGGCTGGCGAACTGGGGATAAAAGACATCCGCCCTGGACAGAATAACCTGCGCGCAGGCCAGATAGGATAAATCGGTCGCCGACTTGCGGGCAAACACCGGGTAATCGGCCAGGCCGTTTTCCTGCGCCCGTTTAATTTCGCTGTCCCAGTATGCGCCTTTGACCAGACGCAAAGGAATCTTCCGGCGTCGGCCTTCGGCCAGTTTAGCCAGCCAGCGGATCACCGGCAGCGCCCTTTTTTGATAGGCCTGCACCGCTATGCCCAGCCCCGGCCAGCCGTCTAAATCGGGATGGTTGAAAACAGCGGCAAAAATATCCAAGGACATATCCAGGCGTTCGGACTCTTCCGCATCAACGGTAATCGCAATATTAGCCGCGCGCGCCGCCTGCGCCAAGGCCAGCAGTTTATCGCTTAACTCTTTGACGGCGCGGGCATGTTGCAATGGTTCGAAGCGGGGACATAAAGCGGATAATTTAATCGATAGGCCCGGATTGGCGTGAATATCGGCAGAGGCCGCATGTCCGGCCAATGCATCGATAGCCGCACGATAGGCATTGAAATAACGCTCCGCATCGGCCTTCGTCAGCGCCGCCTCGCCCAGCATATCGAACGAATAGCGGAACACCGGGTCCTGCTCGCTGCGCTGAACGGCTTGCTGTATGGTCTCCGCAAAGACAAACTGCAAGGCCAGATGCTGCATGGCCTGCTTGACTGCGGCGCGTATTAGCGGCGCGCCCATCCGGGCCAGCAGTTGGTCGAAGGCCGGAGAGCCATTATGCGTATGCGCTTCAAAGTCTCCGGCAAATAACAGCGCTCTGGTCGCCAAATTGACCAATAGAGAATCGCTGTGATGCAAATGGCTTTGCCAGTCGACGCCGCTGAGCTTTTCCTGTAACAGCAGGTCTTGCGTACGGCTGTCGGGAATGCGCAGCAGGGCTTCGGCAATACCCATTAAAATAATGCCTTCACGGGAGGTGAGCTGATATTCCTCAAGAAAGGCTTCAATCGCGGATTGCTGATGTTTTTTTGCCCTGACTGCGGAAGCCAGCGTTCTGGCGCACTCGGTTATCGAAGCCGGGTCGTAACCGTTTAATGCCGATATATTCAACAATGGCGCGAATTGCAGTTGCTGTCCGCCCCGCCTTTCATTGAAAGGCCGGGGAGAGGGCTTTCTGAAAAGCGCAAACCGCGCCCATACGCAATACAGTAATTCGCTGATAAGGCTTTTTTCATCGGCTAAATGCGCCTGATGAATTATTTTTCGTAATTCGGCTAAAGATTTTTGAGTCATAGAGCTTAACCCCATCAGCAAGAATCCCCGGTTTCTTGGCAGACCCTCTTAAAAACCGGAAATTGGATCAAAAAAGTAGTCCGATCAATTGCTTTCATTGTTCCATAGCGGTCAAGCAAGTCAATCCCTTTTGTTGCCGCTTTGCCAAACCCAGTTAATCAGCGTCCAAAGAGCCTTTCGCCGGCATAAGAATTAATCGTCGATGTGATGCCCGTCACAGAAAAAACATGACCCACGAAGCCAATAGTCAGATCTGTCTGGCCGTTAAAGGTAAACCAAAGCTTTTTAAAGCCGGATTTTTGTGGCTCTTGTCGGTAATGAGCCGCACCAGCTAAGCGGAAGCTCATGCGTGGATAAGTAATAGTACCTATTGAACGAGAAATTAAAGTCTTTATTCTGTTTTGTATATTTGCTTTTTTAACTTTCTAAAATTCAGATCCTGTTGTAGCTTCCGTTTTTCTTAACAGCACATGGAGTGAAAGCTGCTTTAAGCCATCCTGAAAATGGCGTAACTTGTTCACCTTTGATTCCTATACCCGACAAATGCAGCCACTTATTGATTTTTTTGGGATTAACGATTTCACCCCGCATGGTTATTGCCTGTCGTGGAAGCCGCTCTTGCTTTGGCTTCACGTCATCTCAGACGTGCTAATCACGCTCGCCTATTATTCCATCCCCCTGACTCTGGTCCACTTCATTCGGCAGCGTAAGGATTTTCCCTATCCGTGGCTGGCCGTCATGTTTGCCGGATTTATTATCGCTTGCGGCACCACGCATTTACTGTCGGCTATCACGATCTGGACGCCCTTGTATTGGCTGGACGGCTTTTTTAAAGCCCTAACGGCAATTGCATCGGTCTCTACCGCTGTACTGATGATATGGGTAATCCCCCGCGCTTTATCCTTGCCCAGCGTCGCTCAACTGCAAACTGAAATACAAAAAAGAAAACAAACAGAAGAGGCGTTGCGGGAAAGTGAATATCGCTGGAAATTTGCCATTGAGGGCTCCGGCGACGGCGTATGGGACTGGGATATTGTCTCCGATGAGATCAAATATCCGTCGGGGCGTTGGAAAGAGATGCTGGGGGTATGCGGAAAACGAAACCCTACTCAACAAGAGCTTTTAAATCTTGTTCATCCCGATGACCAGTCCGGCTTTATACAAGCAATACAAGCCTATCTGGGTGAAAAGTCAGTCATTTTTGTCGTTGAACATCGCTTGCGCTACAAGGATGGGAGTTACAAATGGGTTCTGACACGCGGCATGGTGGTTAGCCGTGCCGAAGACGGCAGTCCTTTGCGCATGATCGGCACGCATCAAGATATTTCCGTTCGTAAACGCGCGGAAGAGGCGCTACGGCAAAACCAGAAGAAACTGCAAGAAGCGCAACGGATCGCACATGTGGGCAGCTGGCAACTGGACGTAACGGCTAACCATATCATCTGGTCGGAGGAACTTTACCGCATATTGGGTTTAAACCCAGGGCTACCGCCACCGGATTGCACAGAGAACTCCCGGTTATTCACTCCTGAGAGCTGGAAACGGTTGAGTACTGCTCTGTCCCGCATACAGAAAACGGGGATTCCCTATGAACTGGAGCTTGAAATAGTCAGAGCGGACGGAATACACGGTTGGATATTGGCACGCGGGGAAGCCATCCGCAACGACAGTGGGGCCATTGACCGTCTTCATGGCGTGGCGCTGGATATCACCGAGCGCAAACAAATGGAGGAGAGACTGCGCGACAGTGATGCTTTTAATGCCAGCATACTTAACTCATTGACCGCACATATCGCGGTGCTGGATGCGCAGGGCGTTATTGTTAGTGTTAACAACGCATGGCGGCAATTTGCAAAAGAAAACGGCTTACCGGAATCCGGGCAGGATCTGCTGGGCTTTAACTATCTGGACGCATGTAAAAACGCCTCTGATCAACCGTGCGGCGATGAGACAAGCACCGCTCAAACAGGTATTGCCGAGGTGCTGGAGGGTAAACTGAACATATTTCATTTAGAATACCCGTGCCACTCGTCCAATCAGCAGCGCTGGTTTAATATGACCGTATTGCCATTGCAAGGTTCCCGCCGCGGGGTTGTGGTTAGTCATGAAAACATCACCGAGCGCAAATTGATGGAAAATCAGCTCAAAGCCAGTGAGGAGAAATTCCGTTCGATTATTGAAGCGACCCCGGTGCCGATAGTGCTGAATGATGAACAGTTAAACATTACCTTCCTGAATCCGGCATTCATACAAACCTTCGGCTACAACATAGATGACGTCCCCACTCTGGCAGACTGGTTTTCGAAAGCCATTCCTGATCTTGACTATCGCCATTGGTTCGAAACTACCTGGCAAACCTCACTGGAAAAAGCCAGGCAGGAACATTCCGACTTTTCGCCTTTAGAGCTGGCTGTTTGCTGCAAAAACCAGCACATTAAAACCGTGTTGGCGAGCGCAGCGGCGATTCACCGCGATTTTACAGGCGAACATCTGGTGATCCTGTACGACATTACTCGCCGCAAACAGATTGAAGCCAAACTCAACGCCATTTTCGACGCCTCGGTGGAAGGCATTATCACTTATGACACATTCTGCATCATCGAATCGGCGAATGCCGCCGTGGAAACCATTTTCGGCTATCAACCGGAAGAACTGGTTGGATGCAGTGTTTGCAAACTGATGCCCTCATACTGTAATTTACTTAAAACAGTGAACGGCCAGATTCAGGAGATTGAAGGCCTGCACAAAAACGGTTCCGTGGTGCCGTTGGATCTGTCCGTAGCGGAATATTCAATTAATGATACCCATTATTTTACCGGCATTGTGCGCGACGTCAGCCTGCGCAAACGCCGGGAGCAGCAAGATAAGGAACATCTGGACGAACTCGCCCATGTCACGCGCCTTGGGCTGATGGGCGAAATGGCGTCCGGCATCGCGCATGAGGTCAACCAGCCCCTGTCCGCGATTTCCAGCTATACGCAGGTCAGTTTAAACCTGATCAATACTGAAACCCCCGATCTGGTAAGGCTTATCGAGATTCTGCACAAAACCCAGCAGCAGGCTTTACGGGCGGGACGGATCATTCATCGCATGAGGGAATTCGTCAAATCCCACACCCAACATCGTTCGGCCGCCGACGTTAATGCATTGATTCACAACTCTGTCGATCTTTGTCTGGCTGAAATTAAACAAAACCATATAAAACTGACATTTACGCTGGAAAACAACCTGCCGCCCATTTATGTCGATCAGATACAAATTGAGCAGGTCATTATAAATTTGGTCAGGAACAGCGTTGATGTCTTAAAAGAATTATCCGTGGAGCAACAACGCCAGTTATCTATCCATAGCCGGCTGACGCTCAATGACAGCATACAGGTCAGGGTCAAAGATAACGGACCGGGGCTTGACAAAGACCAACAGCAAAAGGTACTGACGCCTTTTTACACCACCAAAGCGGACGGCATGGGCATGGGGCTGTCGATCACTCGTTCCATTATCGAAGCCCATGATGGAGCGCTGCATTTCAATAGCCAACCCGGAAAAGGCACTTCTTTCTATTTCACGCTGCCAGCGCAGAAAAATCCTGATCGGGGTTTACAGCATAGTCAGGCCATAGCGACCCATTATTGAAACCGAAGCGCTTCGATGGGCTTGAGGTTGGCGGCCTTGCGTGCCGGATAGAAGCCGAAGAATACGCCGACCGCAACGGCTACGCCGAAAGCGAGCACTACCGAACTGAGCGTTACGACGACTAACGCGTCATTGAAATGGCTGAAAAAATAAGCACTGGCAATGCCCAGCATCACGCCGATAAGGCTTCCGGCCAGCGAGATCATCACCGCCTCAAAAAGAAATTGCAGCAGGATATCGCGCTGTCTCGCGCCTATCGCCATGCGGATGCCGATTTCGCGGGTTCTTTCGGTAACCGAAACCAGCATGATATTCATGATGCCGATGCCGCCGACCAGCAGCGACACCGACGCGATCGCCCCGAGCATCGTCGCCATGGCCTTGGTGGTGCCGGCAGCGGCTTGCGTTACTGCGGTGAGATTGCGGACCGTAAAGTCGTCTTCCTGCCTTTCGTTGATTCTGTGTCTTGCCCTGAGCAATTCGTTGATGCCCTGTTCGGCTCTGTCCATGACTTCGGCTGATTTGGCCTTGACCATGATGAAGCGCACCATGCCGGGAAATTCGGTACCGAACAATTGGCGCTGAGCGGTGGTAATGGGGATAAACACGGTATCGTCCTGATCCCGTCCATCCAGGCTTTGGCCTTTCGGCGCCAGAACGCCCAGCACCAGAAACGGGCTGTTTTTCACCCTGACCATTTTGCCGACCGGGTTTTCATCGCCGAAAAGGTTGCGCACCACGGTTTGGCCCATCAACAGCACCCGGGTTGCCGAACGCACGTCGCTGTCGCTGAAGGCTTCCCCCGAACTGACCGTCCATTCGCGAACATCGAGAAAAGCGGGCGTGGTTCCCGATACCAGCGTGCTCCAGTTGCTCGCCGCGTAAATCAGTTGGGCGGTATTTGAAAAGGTGGGCGCGACCGCGGCGATTTCAGGTAATTCACTGATCGCTTGGGCATCGTCCAAGGTCAGCGTCGGCACCGTACCGGAACCTTGCCGCAAGCCTCCCGCCGTTGTTGAGCCCGAAAGCACGATAAACAGGTTGCTACCCATCGAGGCGATGGATTCGTTGACCATTAGTTGCGCGCCCTGCCCGATCGCCAGCATCATGATTACCGCGCCGACGCCGAACACCATGCCCAGCATGGTTAGCGAAGTGCGCAACCGATTCGCGCGCATCGCCGCCCAGCCTTCTCCCAACAATGCGCCGATGATCATGACGGCTGATCGCTGGCGATTCGGCCGTCGACCACGCGGATCAAGCGTTTGGCGTGGGCGGCTATATCGGCTTCATGAGTGACCAGAATAATCGTGATGTTATGGTCTTCATTCAAGACGTGGAAAATTTTCATGATGTCCTCGCCGGTTTGGGTATCGAGATTGCCGGTCGGCTCGTCCGCCAAGATCAGTTTAGGGTCGGTGACCAATGCCCTGGCGATGGCCACGCGCTGCTGTTGCCCGCCCGACAATTGGTTCGGCTTGCGCTCGCCGAATCCAGCCAGGCCGATCCGGTCCAGCATCAGCAACGCTTTTTCGCGCCGCTCGGCCTTGCTCTTGCCGGCATAAAGCAGCGGCAAACCGATATTGTCCAGAATCGAGCTTCTCGGCAACAAATTGAAGCCCTGAAAAACGAATCCGATCAGACGGTTTCTTAGCAATGCCAGCTCGTCCGCGTTTAAAGCGGCGGTGTCCCTGCCCTCCAGATAATAATGGCCGCCTGTTGGGGTATCCAGACAGCCTAGAATATTCATCAGCGTCGATTTCCCTGAGCCGGAATGTCCCATGATCGCAACGAACTCGCCGCTGTCGATGCTGAAATTAATATCCTTGAGCACCGGCATGTTTTCCAGATAATATTTGGACAGCCCGCTGACGCTGATCAAAGGGCCTTCCATCAAAATGCCCTGACCCGGAAGCCGCTTTGTCCCGGCGCCTTGGTATCGGGCTTACGCTCGCTTTGGTCTTCGAGAATCACCTCATCGCCTTCTTTTAAATCCCCGCCGGTTAATTCCGCGTATTTGCTATCGCTGATGCCGATCTGTACCGGAACCGCTACGGCCTTGTTATTCTCCAGACGGTAAACGTGTTTGCCGGGCTGGCTGGCGGCCCCTTCGGCAGGGCGGAACTTGAGCGCCGCCAACGGCAGTTTCAGGATGTCGTTTTTTTGGTCGATGACGATGTTGACGAAGGCGGTCATACCCGGCAACAGGATTTCTTCCGGGTTATCCACGCTGACCACCACATTGTAAGTGACCACATTCTGCAACACTTTGGAATCCAGCCTGATCCGGAAAACTTTTCCCTGAAAAACCCGGTCGGGAAAAGCGTCCACGGTGAAGTTTACGTTTTGGTTAACCCGGATGCCGCCGACATCGGCTTCGGCAACCGAAGTGTCGATCTGCATGCGCTTCAAATCCTGGGCGATGGTGAACAAGGTCGGTGTTTGAAAGCTGGCGGCGACGGTTTGCCCGATGTCGACATTGCGCGACACCACGACGCCGGAGACCGGGGATTTGATGATGGTATAGCCTTTGTTGGCTTGATCGCGCTTAAGCTGGCCGATCGCCGACGCCACTTGCGACTTGGCGGCTTCCCGCGCCTGGATGGCTTGATCAAGCTCCGACCGGGCGACATAATCCTGGGCATACAGTTCCTTGGATCTGGCTTCATTGGCCTGAGCGAGTTTGAGCGAAGCCTGCGCATTGGCAAACGCCGCCCGGCTCTGCTCGAGCTGGGCATCAATCAATGACGGATCGATTTCCGCCAACACTTGACCTTGATGCACTCGGTCATTGAAATCGACATTCAGCTTGTTGATCACGCCGGAAATCTGCGTACCAACATTGACCAGCACCACCGGGTTTAATGTGCCGTTGGCGGAGATCGTCTTGACTATATTGCCTTTGGCTATTTTTTCCGTCCGGTAGTTATGGTCTTGGTCAGCTTTGCGCCAGACATTGAATCCGTAAATGCCCACTACAATAGCGATCAGGCTGAAAAGGACGATTAACTTATACCGAAGCGCCATAAATTGTTACCTCGACGGAATGGAGGAAAAATCCAAACGCCCCAGTGCCTGGGCTAGCTGGGCTTTTTGCGTCAGCCAAGTATACTGGGCCTGAATCAATTGCAGCCTGGCATTGGCGTGGCTGGCCTGGGCATTCAACAGATCGATGATATTACCGGCTCCCGCCTTGTAGCGTCCCATCGCCACCTTTTCGGACTGGTCGGCACTGGTCACCAAGTCTTCGCTGCTTTTAAAGCTCTCGTGGGCGGTATTTAACAGCTGGTAGGCCCGCCAGACATCCAGGCTCACAGATTGCTCGAGCTTATCGTAATCGGCTCGCTTAACTTCGAGCTGCTCTTCTGCGCTGCGTATCTGGTAGGTGACATTGAAACCGGTGAATAACGGCAAACTGACCTGCATGCCAATCGTCCAGCTTTGCGTATCGCTGGGCAGGCTGGTGTGGCTGTAGCCGTAATTGCTGATCACGGAAATGCTCGGCCAATGCCCTGCCTCGGCGGCTCTAACATTCGCTTCGGCCGCTTTAACCGTGGCTTCGGCTGCGGCCAGATCGGGACGCATGGCCTTAGCCTCTTCGATCAAACGATGCACCATGGTTTCCTGTTCGGCATCCGGTTTGGGCAGGAACGGAGCCGCAATATCCAGCCGGTAGTCGGCGTCCAGCCCCAGCGCATTGGCAAGGCTGCCGATAGCCACTCTGGCATCGCCCTCGGTTTTTTGGCGGTTGAGCCGGGCTTGGGCAAAAGCGGTCTTTGCCTGTAGCGCATCGGCCAATGCCGCGGCGCCGACTTCATAGCGCTTTTGGGCCGCGTTCAGCGCTTCATTGCCGGCTTGCTCAGAAACCAGCGCCGCTTGTGCTGCGGCTTGCGTCGCAAAAACCTGGTAATAAGCCTGAATCGCTGCAAACATTACCGTTTGCAGCGTTGCGTCGTGCGTCCAGTTCGAAGCTTCCAAAGTCCTTTGCGCGCTTTCAAGCTGCGCTTCCCGGCCGCCGAAGTTATAAAGCAGGTAATTCAGGCTGACAACCGGGGTAAACCGATTGATAGGCTGTGAAGCGCCGCCCGCGCTGGTGATGGTGGTTAGCTGTAAGTTACTGCCCCCAGCGGCATTCATGCTCCGCGCAACTGAGGTATTCAAGGTTACGGTCGGTAAATAGGCCGATTTGGCAATGCCGACTTGTGCCGCCTGGAAACGGGCATTGGCCCAGGCTTGCCGGGTTTGCGGGTTGCTGCAAAGCGCTTGGTCGACCACATCCACCAGCGTCCAGGCATGGCCGCTATTCTTGTCCAGACGACAAGGGTCTACCGGAGCAGACTGTCTTTTTCCGGGGCTTGGGCTCACTTGCCGGGACGTGGCAAAAGGATCGTCCAGGATGCCGTCCTGCCCCGGAAAAGCGGCAAGTGGACATGACAGCAAGCAGCTTGCGAACAAAGCGCGCATTTTCATGGTTGGCCGAACGTTAAGCAGGGTGCGCAATGACCACCGTAAAATATTACACCCCTGGTTGTATCGGTCCTATGTCGGATCATTTTATCTCCAGCGTAGCCTTAAAAAGCGTGCAGTGAAATAGGATAAATGACGGATCAGCGGCTTACGATTCTATCAATGTCCGCACGCTGATGCCTAGTACTCGCTAATGATCGGCTCATGACAACTTCAGTTTTACAGAAGGTTTCGCGCCTTTCGAAATAATAAGTAACTGATGTTACGCACGGACGTATTTTTTCCCGTTTGCCGCGCCGAGCACCGGAGCTTTTATCGAGATTAGCCCGTTAGGGGCGCGGCAGGGATGCCGCGCGTCAGCAGAGGGGCAGGAGCCCCTTCTGCTGACCCTCGATAAAAGCGAGGAGCGCAGGAAACAAGCGGTAACCGGATCGCCTTTTCTTTGGTTACTTTCTTTTCGACTGCAAGGATGCAGGAGGTAGAGCAATGCAGGAGCAATTGCCGAGGCGAAGCAAAAGAAAGTAACTCGCCTTCGGGTGCGACAACCCGATTCAATCAAGTGTCGCGTTAGCGACTCCTTAATGTTAATGCGGTCGAATTTCGACTAACTGCGTAACATCGGTAAGTAAATTTGACGTCAACTAATAAGGTGGGGTAAAAGAAAAAGTTCTCGTCGCTATACTCTACCGAGGTGTCAGCTTTAATTAAACCGGTATGCTTGGGATTTATTGTCAATAACCGGCGGCACTTCAGCAATGAGCATCGACAGATAAGACCACATTCATAAGGCTTCTATCCGCAGTTCTGCAGCTGCTGTTTTTGAAAGGAGTAAGTAATGAAAACCAACCTGATGCTGTCAACAATACTACTGGTGATTTGCAGCTTGTATAGCGGTGTCAATTGGGCACGCCACGGTTATTCCAGTTTTGGGTTTTCTTTCGGCGCGCCACTTTATCCCTATTATCGTGATCCCTTTTACCGCGACCCTTTTTATTATCCTTATTACTATCCGCCGACCGTGATCACCGTACCGGTAACGCCACCCGTTTACATCCAGCAACCTCCGCCCGCCGTCCAGCAATACCCATCCGGCTACTGGTATTACTGCCGCAACCCTGAAGGCTATTATCCTTATGTCAAAGAATGCCCGAGAGGTTGGCAACAAGTTGAGCCGATACCGCCTTCACCCCGTTAAGGAGTCCAGATATGTCACGTTTTTCCATAGTTCTTTCGTCTACGGTCATGCTGGCAGTCAGCGGCTGCGTCAGCTTGCCGACCGGCCCCAGTGTCATGGTGCTGCCCGGCAGCGGCCTGTCTTTTGACCAGTTTCGTAACGACGATGCTGTCTGCCAGCAATACGCTTATTTCCAGATTGGCGGCACTACCGCTGAAAAACAGGCTGAGCGTAGCGGCGTCACCAGCGCCGCAATCGGTACGGCTTTAGGTGCGGCAGCGGGAGCGGCAATCGGCGGAGGGGAAGGAGCCGCCATCGGGGCAGGCACCGGTTTACTGGGCGGCAGTATAGTCGGCGCCGGCACCGCCGACAGTTCCATGGTTGGAACGCAGGAGCGCTATAACGTAGCTTATATTCAATGCATGTATTCCAAGGGCCATAAAGTGCCGGTATCGGGACAATTCTCTACCGAAACATACCGTCCAGCCGAGCCGTCATCGTCGCCTATTCCACCGCCACCGCCCGGCTCACCGCCACCTGCCCCTAAAAGATAACGGCATCATCAGCCATCAACGCCAAGCCAAAAACGCTGCTATTTTGGCTTGGCATAATTGCTCGGAGCTAGAGCAATTCTTTGTTAGTACTCAGTCAATCTTGTTTTGTCTGCGGATAATTTAACTGTGGGAGCGGCTTCGCCTAAAGCGCCTACTTTTGGTAGCCGCTCCCACATAGCCTCTCACTCGACATTATAGATTTGACTGAGTACCAGTGATTACACGGCATGCGCTACACAAAGCCAAGCACTTACTTTTACGTTAATAGCATCATGACAAGACACAATTTGATAGAACAGCCATCACCCTGGATTGTTAAGTACGCTTCCTTGATACCTGAAAAGGGTCGGGTACTCGACCTTGCCTGTGGCAACGGACGCCATGCAATCTGGCTTGCTCAGCAAGGCTATCAAGTCGATGCGGTTGATCGCGATGCCCAGGCGCTATCGAACATGATGGGGATGGATAATATCGAGGTTATTGTTGTTGATATTGAAGCAGGCGACTGGCCCTACTCAGACCTGCGCTATGACGGAGTAATAGTCAGCCGTTATCTGTATCGGCCGCTGCTCCCCGCTCTTGCTGAAATACTTAATCCAGGTGGGGTGCTGATTTATGAAACTTTCATGACGGGTAACGAACGCTATGGCAAGCCAAGTAATCCCGACTTCTTGTTGCTACCGAATGAACTGCTCGAAATCTATTCACCGTTGCTGAACATCATCGATTTTGAACAAGGAGAAATGAGAACGCCAAGGCCTGTTGTTATGCAACGCATTTGCGCTCAAAAAAATGCTTGATCAGCGCAGGCTTGCCAATGGCCGACTTTTGTCTGCCGCGTAGTTAATTCCCGACCTCCATTCTTTGTAGCCATCGTTCTCACAATGTCGGATGATTGCCGTGAGCATAGGTGCGATCATGGGCTTCCTGGCAAATAATGCAGCGCTGGGCGGCGGGCTGGGCTTTCAGACGTTCAATGGCGATGGGCTCCTGGCAGTCGCTGCATTGGCCGTAGCTGCTTGTGGCGATGCGCATCAAGGCGGCATCGATGTCGCGGATTTCCTGGACGTGGCGATCGATAGAGGCAAGTTTGATGTCCACCAGCAAGTCGGCCAGTGCTACGTCGCCCGAGTCGCGCACTCGGCCGGCCAGATCAACATAGGGCTCCTCGTCGGAACGCAGCAATTCCGTGCTGATTTCCCGTCGCAACGCCATGAAGCGATCGTTCAGCTTCGTCTTGAATTCATTGATCTGATGGGTGGTCAATTGAACGGTCATCGCGGTTTCCTCCGGTTGAAATAGTTAGTTTCGAAATGATGATGCGCCAGGGAAAAATTGCTGTCAATTGATGGTAAGCGTGTGCACAAAACCACGGCAATCCGTAACTGTGTCCTGGTCAGAGTTGGCAGCGTTTTAAAACTGCTGACAGTTTTCAAAGATTGGATTTATACCGACAGATTTTATCGGCGCTGGCGAGCAAGTCTTTTACAATCGCAATAACGTGTGCTTTCAAACAAGAAAGTAAATGCCCACGCCCAGCCATGTCAGAAACAGCAGCAGCCAAGGAAGCCAGTGCTGTCGGTAAACGATTATTTGTTGCATTTCATGGTCATCCGATTCAATCGATTGCCCCTTTTGACTTGATGCTTTCTTGAGTTTTCTATTCAAGTCCCTGGCTTTTTCTTTTTGCTGCCTTTTGTATAGATCAATTCCTTTTTGAACGCCTTGAGCAATCAGCCTGGTTTGTTCTTTGGTTTGAGCGGGGCGTTGCGTTCCTCTGGCAATTTTCAGCGCTTCCTCTTGAGTTTGCTGCGATGGCTTTTGATAACTGTTTTTAGTCATAACTATGCTTTGATAATGAATGGTTCTCTAATTGTACTGTGTACGGCTAGGTATGCGGACAATATAATTACCAGCATCGTATAGATAAATGCCAAGCATCCAAAAATATAAATTGACATCTCTATATGGGGCGCCCATACTGCATGCAGCTTGAAAATAAGATTTACCCTCTGCTTACCATTTCGATGTACCTTCTGTAGTTCTTCGTCCTGTTTCTCATTTTGTAATTTCCCAATTTACCAGCTCGACCCGCCTTTTAAAGGCTTTTTATACTCAAATATTTACAGGACTCATTATGTCTACAATAACTACCGGCATCGTTAAATGGTTTAATTCAGAGAAAGGCTTTGGCTTTATCGAGCAACAATCAGGCCCCGATGTATTCGTACACTTTAACCAAATCCAAAACGCCGGCGGCTACAAATCGCTGGATGAAGGCCAAAAAGTACAATTCAGCGTAGCGCAAGGCCAAAAAGGCCCGCAAGCTGAAAACGTAACGGTCATCTAAGTACCAAACGCCCGCCGCAGCACATGTTGCGCTGCGGCGGGCATTAAAGAAGATTCATAACAAGGCGGCTTATTTTTAGCTTAACCCTTGAACTTCTTTATCAAGGCTATAGTTTATAGCCTGCAAACCATATGGGGGCGACATGGCTTCGACGTGGGTAGCGAAACCTTAAGCGCATGCCGAGGACAGTACACCTCGTAAAATCTACTGAAACTAAAGTATTCGCAAATGACGAAAACTACTCAATGGCTTTAGCTGCT
>NZ_JALOCF010000089.1 GCF_023227905.1 Methylobacter sp.
ACTCGGGAATCGGCAGCACTCTGAGCGAGACTTCCAGCAGCACCCCCAGACTTCCCAACGCACCCACCATTAACCGGGAAACATCGAATCCAGCCACGTTTTTCATCACCCGGCCGCCAAAGTTCAGTACTTCGCCATCACCGTTGATGATTCTGCAACCCAGCATAAAATCGCGAGCACTGCCGACAAAAGGCCGCCGTGGCCCGGAAAATCCGCAAGCCAAGGTGCCGCCCAAGGTTGCCTGTTCACCCAAACCGGGTGGTTCGAAAGCCAGCATTTGCCTGTGTTGTGCCAATAGGCTAGCAATGTTGTTGAGCGGAGTGCCGGACCTGGCGGTAACCACCAGTTCACTGGGTTCGTAGTCGATAATACCGCAATGGCCCGCCATGGGTAACTGGGCTGCCGCTTGACAGTCTCCCCCGTAGAACGCTTTGCTATTACTGCCAACGATACGCAGTGAGGTGCCGGTTGCAGCGGCTTGTTGCACTTGTTGCTGGAGGTTCTCGCTTAGATCCTGTTCGCGCATCAAAACCGCTCCAATTCTGGGTGAGGCAATTGGCCGTGGTGAACGTGCATCTGCCCAAGTTCCGCACAGCGGTGCAAGGTGGGAATTGCTTTGCCGGGGTTGAGTAATCCGCGTGGATCGAAAGCGTGTTTCAGCCTATGGAATTGCTGCAGTTCGGCAGCCTGAAACTGTACGCACATCTGGCCGAGTTTTTCGGTGCCGACGCCATGTTCGCCGGTAATCGTGCCGCCCACGGCCACACAAAGCTCTAGAATTTTTCCGCCCATAGTTTCGGCCTTGGCAAAATCATCCGGCCGGTTGGCGTCGTACAAAATGAGTGGATGCAGATTGCCGTCGCCGGCATGAAACACATTGACTACGCCCAATTGATAGTGATCAGCCAACTCAGTGATTTGCTTTAACACGGCGGCCAGATGTTTGCGCGGAATGGTGCCGTCCATGCAATAGTAATCGCTGGCGATACGCCCCACTGCCGGAAAGGCCGCTTTGCGCCCAGCCCAAAAGCGTTTACGCTGATTGTCATCACTGGCTGTGCGAATTTCGGTGGCGCCGTTGCCTTGTAGAATCGACTCGGCGCGAGCACTATCGGCAGCAACCTGTTCGGGCATGCCATCCAGTTCGCATAGCAGAATGGCGGCCGCATCGACTGGGTAACCCGCGTTAACAAACGCCTCAGTCGCACGGATGGCGGCGTTATCCATCAATTCCAGGCCCGCCGGCAAGAGGCCGTCGGCAATAATGGCCGCTACCGCGGCGCCGGCCTGTTCGACACTGGCAAAGGCAGCGAGTAAGACCAGGGTCTGAGGTTGTAATGGCAACAGACGCACGGTGACTTCCACGACCACCCCAAGCAACCCTTCCGAACCAATTGCCAACGCCAGCAAATCGTAACCCGGCATATCGAGGCCGCTACCGCCCAAAGTCAATAACTCGCCATCGATCGTCACGAGCTTGAGTTGATGTACGTTATGCACGGTCAATCCGTACTTTAAGCAATGAACGCCACCGGCGTTTTCGGCGATGTTGCCGCCAATGCTACAGGCAATTTGTGAGGAGGGATCAGGCGCGTAGTAGAGACCATGAACTTTGGCGGCTTCGGAAATGGTCAGATTGCGCACACCGGGCAGTAATGTCGCGGTACGATTGACTGGATCAATCGCTAAAATCTTATTCATTTTGCTCAATCCCAAGACAATGCCGCCTTCGACCGGCAAAGCCCCGCCAGCCAACCCGGTGCCGGCCCCTCTCGCCACAACCGGAATCTGATGTGTCGAGCAAAGCTTTAACAGGGCTTGCACCTGCTCCACCGTTTCCGGCAAAACCACCAGTGCCGGCAGATGACGATACGCGGACAAAGCGTCGCATTCGTACACCCGCAAACTGGCCTGATCGGCAATCACATTGCTCATACCAACCAAAACTTGGCACTGTTGGATGAAGTGGTCAGGCAAAATCACGATGAATTCAGATCACTGTCGATGAAAGTAAACATTAGCTCAGGCCGTAGTGTACCCGTTAAAATTGGCTCGCAGTAAAAAATTTGGCTTGTTATGAAGGTGCCAAGGCGGTGAAGCCGCGTGACAGATTCGGGTTTAAAGATTGCCCGGCCGATCGCATCGCCTCCCCCTTATACTTGTCGAAAACATTGGTTCACAGAGTATTCTCATCTTACGTCGAGCTGGAATACCCAACCCTCAGGCTTGACGAATTGATTCCCGGCCAATCTGGTTTCAATATCATTAAAAGCATTTATCACATCATGGGTAAGTTGGTCATCAGTCCATTTCCCATCTCCTAGCCACACCTTCAATCGCCAGCGACCTTTAAGAACACTTACTTCTTCATAGCGAAGCGCCTTCAGACGTTCATTTTCAGATAGGAATAGACGCCCCCCGGCGGCTGACTTTACCTCTGCAAGCCAAACGTCGGATAACTGACTCCCTATCTCGATGACATCGAATCCAAGTCCGTCGCCAAAGCTAAAAGCCACATGCAAAAGACGAACAAGATCGTGTGGGTCTTGCGGACAACAAAGAGGGAAATCAGGTAGATCATCGAATTCACCTTGCACAGCCTGCCAGACTCTTATTACCTCAGCCCATTGACTGGCTATGTCTGGATTGTTGAGCAGGTTACGTACAGAAGCGATCGCCGCAGAATGTTCGGCGGTGACTCCTGCACGATGATTATCGCGAGTTTTTTGCTCGCGCTCGGTTTGGTTTGTCTTTTTTATTTTGCGCGTGGCTGACTGGCTCACGTTCGAAATAGTGGTTTTCGAAGACGAGTGTGTTGCAAACGGTGTGGAGAGAGCCGCAACATCCTGGATGTCGCCTGAAAGAATTCGTTCGGCAGAAAGCCAGTTAAGAGAAATTTTCTGCCGTTCACTCCACTTTTGATAACTCATATCTATGCCAAAATGCTCAGCGATGCGTTGTTGTTGCTCTATGCAGGGATCGAAATCGAAGCGAGACAGATCTTTTGGCTCAACCAACAGTAACTCGAGCTTTTTAGCAGCTTCAGTCTGCAAGTTTGCCATCCCAGCATCAAGAAGCGCTGTAAGTATGGCTTTGTGTAGCTTCTCCTTATCGATAGACTGCTCCCATCGTCGCTTATTGATCATGGTTGGATCGATCAGCGGAAGCCGTTCGGCTAGATGCGGGGGCAAGCGATCGCGCAAACCACGTGCATCAAGAGCCAGACCATGGTCTAAATAAAAACTCATATCCCACCACCGTGTCCGCAGTTCATCCTTATCGATTGCCTGCCCTTGCCATTCCGGCAACGTGTAGAGCGCCTCAACCAGTTGATCAAGTATTTCGCCGGATAGAAACTCACTCATCAGATAACTACGCATCTCGACCCGTTCGTCGTCGGTGATGCCATAGCGGTCGGCAAGCCAATATTCTTGTCGCTCGCCTGCCCCTAGGTAGGCAGCAAAGGCATCGATTAGCAGACGATTACCAAAAACGCCGCTAGCCAGCGGTTCAGCAAATAGGTGTAGATGCTTATCGAGATGCGCTAAAGGCGCGTCGTGCCAGATTTCCAGAGCGCCATCGCTATCATTTAGCAAGACATCTATATGGTTAATATCTTTACCAATGAATCGCTCTCGTCCATCCAATGATGCTTTAACCCATACCCGCTCGCCGCGCCTGCAAATCAGCTTTCGCCAAGCATCCACAATTGCATCACGAGTGCGGGTTCCTCCACCCACCGCAGCCCCTTCCGCGATCAACATCAGGTCGGCTAGATAGTTGGACTGTAATCGATCTTTAGTATCCCCACAACGCACAGGCGGAGTGAAATCCGGAGCCTCAGGGTCACCAGACCCCATCTGTAACATAGGAGAAAATTGCCGTGCACCCAATATCTGTATAAGCCATTGGGAGGTATCCATGTCTAAACCCAGAAAACTGCACTCGTCTCGGAATTCTTTGCGCAAGTGTTGTGACGTTCGTGGCACAAACCAGATTTCATTACCTTGCTCGACAGAAAACCAGTGTCGGCTATTTGCTTGGCTGACCAGCAGAGGTAGTGCCTTAAGTTTATCTTGCCCCTGCTCAGTAGGTCCTCGTCGAGCCAGTTCTAGCATCAGTGTCCGGTAGCGTCCACGCAATTCTTCATCACCCGCCGAACCGTTGCTCATAAACGCCAACAGTACCAATAATTTGTCGAGACTAGCATCGGTTGCCGAGGCTACGCCTACCGCTTCCAAGGCAGTTTGCTCATTGGCGTCGGCCGCTACTTTTTTCAACAAAAATGACTGCCGCTTGCGATCACGCTCGTTCACCAGGAGTACTTCAAGAGGACGCGCGTAACGGTTGAAAGATGTGTTGTAGGCACTATCAAGTGGCAGCCAAGGCGTGGCGGACGTCTCGAGAACATGTGCGATCTGTTTAGCAATATCCTGGTCAGCTTGGCTCCAATATCTCCAGGCATGAATAAAGGATTGATAAAACGACTTGCGTAACTCTTCGGCTTCCAAATCGGCCAAGTCAAAGGGAAGTCTCCATGTCTCTCCTACCTGCGTTAGGGGCAGGCATGGCCACACGCCGAGTGCTAGGGCGAATTGTCTTGCCTGATGTTGGTCAGTTACGTGAACACACGACTTAAAACGCTCCATATCCAGCGGACTGGAACTTAAACACTCCAATCTGGTGACTAGGTTATCCGTTACATTATCTAACAACCTGACCTCACGGCCCAGTCGCCATCCTCCCCCTTTTACTGGTAACAACATTTTCGACAAGTTGTCAGCGATTTTTCCGGGCGATGACAAGAACTCCAGAGGCTGAACGTGATCTAAGTCGATCTTTTCCGAACGCTGCAAAAGCCCAACGACGAAGCGCAACACAGCCTCAGGACGGAATGGCAGAGATTCTGACTGAATCACCTCTCCCCCTCTTACGAGGGTTTCGATATGAATCCGAAGGCGTTGCGCGATTTCACTCAGATTAAAATCCAATAACCCTAAAAGCTTCTTATCACTGTCGGACAGTTTGTCCCACTCCGTAACTGCTAACCCTTCGATTTTTGTGTCAGCCAAAGAAATCTCAAGAGGTATTGTCTCAGCGCCTTCGCGATCCAATTTGCGATGCCAGAAAATACCTCTGCCACCGCTCAATCGTCCTTCGCTGCTAATATTGGGAAGCGGCAAGGCAACTCTGACCACACCGTTTTCTGAACGCTCGGGAAGTATTGGCGTTTGCTGCTCACGTAACAGGTTGATGAATGGCTGTATGCGCTGGCGAAAAGAATTGTTCCACTCGCCATAGTGGCGGACACACCAAATTCGCAGAAAAGCTAGGGTCTGGATGTAACGAATTTCCGGCCAAGCGGATCGCGAGGGTGGAAAAACGGCAGCAAGAAAAGTGCGCATCGTTGCAGGGTCGGCTGTTTTCTCCATGGGTAAGTGGAGTTCCAGGGCCAGGCCGCGTTTCAGTTCCTCGGCAGCAGGATTACTTGCCTTTCCTGGCAACAGGAACCCCATCACATCGGTACGAACGTGCAGGTCTGGCAATGACATTAAAGCTCGACCTAGCAGCCTTCCCGATAGATGCAGCAGAGCCTTGTTATAGGGATTCTGGGCAACTTCAATATGTTTACGGGACATGTCGAGCATGAAGTCCGCATGGATTTGTACGCCAAAGCCACAGTCTACATATGTTGGCAAATAGCAAAAAAACCTGCTGCAGTTTTCGTCTTCTTCCATGACGTCGCTTTCTCTTTGCCGCTCGGGAGGAAAGGCGATTGCTAAGGAAGGCTGTTCAATGATGAAGTTTAATTCGCGGGCAGCATCACACAGCGCTTCCTTCTGCTCTGACCAAAGATCAGCGAGCAGGGTTTCATCCACCACCATCCAATCGCCGGGAACGCGAGTTGACTGGATTTGGGGATTGCCTCGAAAATGCGTAGTGACTTTAATATCGCTGGGGCGTTTACGACCATCCTGTCCGCGCAATTGATTGATAAAGAACAACGGCGTTTGGCGAAATTCTTCAATACGGTCCTCTAATCTGATGCGCCTATCCTCGTCAATACCTTCAAGGATGATGACGGTTTTTGCCCATTCCCGCCCTATGAAGTAGACTTCTGCATCTACACAATGCTCAGGGAAATAGAAACTTGGCAAACCTTGAGCGCCCTCCAGCAGTTTGGCAGCAGCCTCTCGCAGACGCGCATCAAGCCCGGGCCAAAAACAAGTAGTATCACGAACTTGAATAGGGTTTAGTGTCTGATGAAAACAGAAAGCATAGCGTTGTCCGTCCGGCAAAGTTGAAGCGATAGTAATGCTACGGGCAAATTCCCATGCTGACTTGAAGCCAACGCCCTTGTTGCCGATGGATTGCCCTGCCTTTTTGGTGCTGTTGTGAATATTGCACAGCGCCTGAAAGTCGCTGTGCAGTTCGGCCCCATATCGTGTAGCCAGCTCCTGAATATCTCCCGAAGGCAGCGAAAAGCGGAGAGTAACAGGATCATTCAATGCTTCAATGGACACCGGCTTTCCATCGTTAGCAACGACAAGTTGATAGGAGGCCTTACTTGGCTCGGCCTCAAGCGTGATGTCGATGCGTCGCTCCGCCCGATCAACTGCATTCTGAAAAAACTCGAAAACCACTCGACCAAGATAATCGTTGCGTGTATGTGTTTCGGTGCCGCGCAGGCTCTGTATCAAATCTGGCGGAACGTTGATGCGCGTAGCCCAGAGTCCTTGAAGTAAATCCTCTGTTATCGTTTTGGAATGGTTGTGCTGAAAACTTGGATTGTACGTCATTAGGAATTCTTATTTTTTCTTTGAAAATCCGAGACCCACGTCAGATGCGTTAGATACTTGGAGCAGTTTACATTTGATGATGTAGTTTTTTGTACTTCATGAATTACCGGCTTAGCGTGTTTATAGTCTTCCGCTAAGTAATACTTGATAAAATTAAGCAGAGATGTTTTTATCAGGCTTTGTAGGTTCGGAGTTTTTACTACGGCCGTAAGGACCAAGAAAAGACTGGAAAATGACCGCAAACTTTGCCTCTGGAGCAGGACCGGATGCTAAGCAGAAGACTGTTATTAGGATCGTATTATTAGTGAACCGAATTTCAGTTCTTTGATTCAATTGTAACTCAGCCTCACCCGTTTTCCAGCTGTCAACGCGAACCTTTTCAGCCAGGAACATTGTAAGATATTAATTAGATAGTACTAACCCTTATTCCCAGGAAGTTTTCTATATGGATGCACTTTATTCACTGCTATGTTTTGCAGAGTGGTTAGCAGGGTCCGTAGGCTTTGATGCCTGCACAGGCCTCGGATTCAAACTATATGCAAATAGTTAAAGAGCTCGGCTATTGACAAGAAAGCGACTGAGCATTTATCCTTTTTAACGATCGCATCACCAGTCAGCTATTGCTGCGAGTAGATTTAATACAAAGATAGGCGATATCCTGATTTGTAAGGTGTGGCAACCTTTTCTGCTCAATACTGTTATCTTCAGTAATCGATGTTAACCGGGAGGATTGGCTATTAGGCTACCTCGGACCGTATACATATAGGGCCACCGCATAGAACGGGTGTCATACGGCATTAACCATTAATAACGGTAATGTCATGCCTGTAAAAAGCTCCAAAATCAAACAGCAAACTCTTGCTGCTCACAAACAGCTTTCCTATGAAAAACTCGTCGCTGCGTGGTTCATGAGCGACGGTTGGGAAGTATTAATTCCTGCCATCGATCACGGCAAAAAAACAGACTTAGTGATTGCTGATGATGAAAATAACTATTATCGAATCCAAGTTAAAACTGTCGAATCGAACGACGAGTCGATCAAAGTGGAAAACAAGTGGAAAGGCGCGGAAATCGATTATGTGATTTATTTTTCCCGCACTGGGGAATGGGGTTACATTGCCCCCGCCTTTAATCAAAATAAAAAACGATTGAATGCGCCTGACCATATACGTTTCCACAACCACCCTACTAATTTCCATAAGGCATTCAAAAAAATTTAAAATCCCTCTCATCCAATCATACAAATTAGACCTTGGCTTTTAAAAAGCCAAGGCCTTAGTAATGGGGTGAATTGTGCCAGTCGCTGTTAACACAGCGGTAAATCGCTTCTACGGTCTGTGCCTATGCTTGACCGATTCGAGACAATTAACGTCGCGGTTGTTGAGACTAAGTTTTAGAAGATGTCGCCAAGCCTGACCCTGAAGACCCTGCCGTCTCTGGTTGCGGCCTGTTGTTTTCCTATCGAATTTCACCCCGACGTTATTTCTTTGATTTTTTGGCAACTGCCAAAGTCATGGCTCCTGGTCAAGAATCGTCTACGACTATAAAGTAATAGACAATTCCGTTCGTTCTGATGCTGTCGAGTGACAAGTTTCTAGTCGTCTTAACTTGGACTAATGCCAGTGGATATTTGTCGGTCCGGTCTATCTTGGAGGTTTGTTGCGTAAGGTGACTTGCATCTGACATGTTCCTTAGATGGCGCCTTTCCTTGTATTTCGTGACAATACCCTGAAAACCCTGCTTACCCTGGATTCCAGTGAAAAGTTATGTTTGCAGATGAAATAAGAAGGTCTACATATGTGTCATAGGCTATCTTGTTTAGGCGAGATTTCCCTTAAGTACACTCATTTAGCTTCTCAACCGGGATGCCAAGATACACTTTTGTGCTGCCTAAGTTTCTGCCGATTTGATTCCAAAGTTCTGCTCATGAGTACCAGGGTGGAAAACGGCGTTTAAATTTTCCAGTAACCACTGCTATCATATTGATATTGTTACACATGAAAATCTTTTGGCTGGAAAATTCAATGCTGATTGATGGCAAATATTGAAAGCCGTTTTCCAGCTAAAGCATTATTAGGTAATCATGGGACAGAAACTTATGTCGTGCGGTGTGTAGAAATGGAAACTTCGCCCGCTAATCATCACTGTTTTTTTCAACATCCACTAGAAAACGACCACGCAGCCAATTCCTACCTAACAATATAGGATATTCCATAGTCAGACGGTCATTAAGCGTGAAGAGAATGGTTTTTTCTGAGTCGTGCCATTTCACCGTTAATGGCACCGTGTATCGCCGCTCTTTTCCTTCGGCTGTCTTCACCATCACTGCTGAAGCTACTCGCGTGTTAATCTGTCTAGACTGGCCATTCTTGTTCACTATACGAAATGAAATCGGTTGGCCCTCTAGGTTTCCTTCTGAGGCATCAATGTTGATATCCTCCGCATGTAGGCTGCAAGTTTTGGCACCGGTATCGACGCGCGCTTTGAAGCTGAGGTTCGCATCGACAATTTCAACCACTTCAGTTGCGCCAATAATTTGCTTTGGGTGGTGATGCTGAAAAAAAGCACAGCCTGTCAGGGCGTAAGTGAACAGAACGATTGAGCATACCTTTCGCATAGCCTGATTCAGTGACTGTCTCTTTGAAGGCAGTGTGTTTTATCCGCCAACAATCATATCCTCTCCCTTCAGTTTATCTTGACCGGATAACCTGCAAGATGGGTATGTTATCGGGTAACCGGATACTGTTCGGCTCGCTTGCAGTTTTGACATTCGACATTATTCATCCTTTGTCGAATGCCTGTCGACTGAATGACGAAATCCGGCCATTACTCCTCATTGGACGTTTTTTTATTCTGAAGTTGCTCGGATTCGATAATACATTCACCGGATTGACCTTTTAAAACCCCATCCAGTAGCGCGAGAGCAATACACTCGGCTTTGACTGCCTGGTAACGAAGAGGGATCAGTGGCCGAAAAATTTGGGCAATAATCAGTCCTATCCTCTCCCCCATACGCGATTCATCGCGCACAGCATCAATCAACGATGGCCTGACTATCGTAAAACTCGGATAGTTAATATTACGAATCCCGGCCTCTGCTTCAGCTTTGGTGCGTAAGTAGAAATTTCCGGCAGGATTTGCACCGAGGGAAGAGTTCAGTGCAAAGCGCGTAGCACCAGCGGCTTTTGCAAGTTTTGCCACTTGAATTGGCAAGTCGCGGTCGACAGCAGCAAAGGCCGCCTGAGAGCCGGCGGCCTTAATGGTCGTGCCTAGCGTACAGATCACTGCGTCAACCTTCCACCAGGTTGCACTGACAGGTAAATGGGTAAAATCGATTACCGGGTTGTATAATTTTGCATGGTTTGGCAACGGACGACGAGTAGGCGCAATCACCTGCTCAATGCGCGGGTCGACAAGGGCCAAAGCCAGCACCTGCCTTCCTACAGCCCCCGTAGCACCCACCAGCAGTAGACGCAGTGGCTTATTAACAGGATACGTCATATCAGTCCCTCATCAGTTGGTGCCGGGGTTGAAGTCCAAGAGTCAGTTACATCAGATGTTTATTCTTGTTAAATAATATCACTAAGAATGCGCTTGTGAGTTGAATCTAAGATTCGGATTAATGGCCAAAGAAATCTTCCCTCTCAGGGTCGGGGCATTGATTTACAATCCAGCAATCGCTCAGCTTTGTATAGGGTATCTGTTGAGAGATTAAGCCCAGGTTCGACGCCTCAGTTTCTAATCTTATACCCCGTCTAAACACCCACCCGACAAAGTCAGGCAGATGTGGGTATTCTCATTAGGGTGAACACTATTTTTCATGTTCACCGTCCACTTTTTTCCATTGATTACCTGTGAAATCAAAATAAACACC
>NZ_JALOCF010000020.1 GCF_023227905.1 Methylobacter sp.
CAATACCGCGGTAATCTCCCGCATGGTCAGTGTAGCGAGCAGCGAATCACTCAGGCCGATACCTGAGTTTTTCGATGTACCCACAGAGAAAGCATTCATTAGCTGAGTGGGCAAGTAGTAAAGCTCGGGCGGGGCGGGTAGTTCGGCGCGGTTAGACAATTCCTGTGTTATCTGATAAAGGCCGGGGGCATCATGCGCCGACAGTAATTTGCCTTGATACAGGGAAAAAATAAAAGACGGCGAGATGTTGGGACTAATGGCCAGTATCAGAACACCTAAACCCGCCGCCCATAAAATGCCCTCGATCCCGGCTATAATAAAACCTAATAATGACAAGATGGCGCCCATACAAAGAAAAAGCACCAAGGTGTGGATGAGGTTTTTTAGTTTGTGGCTAAAAGCGGTCATTAGGAGCCTTTTGCTGCAAGCGCCTCGGCATTACGTTTGGCAAGATTATCAATAACCGCGCCTAATGAGCCTTTGGCTTTAATTTCTTCATTAAAGGTCGAGCGATAATTGGTTACCAGGCTGACACCGTCAATCATAATATCGTAGACTTTCCATTCGCCTTTACTCAGGTACATTCGGTAATTTACGTTGACCGGTTGAAGGCTGGGCTGAAGAACCTCTGTTTTTACCACGACTTTTGTACTCTCATTGGACATATCAAGCGGCAAAAAGCGTATAGTCCAATCGTTATATTCCACAAATGCTCTGGAATAGGTTCTTATGATCAGCGTCTGAAACTCGCGTTTAAACCGCTCCTGTTCTTCAGACGTCGCTGTTTTCCAATACTTCCCCAAAACTAACGGTGCGATCTTGTCGAAATCCGTATGTACGGTAACAACGCTCCTAACGTATTGCGTAACTTGAGCAAAGTTCTGGGTGAATATTTTGTCCTGTAGCTTCGTCTGTAATTGCTCCGAAACACTTTGTATGATTTGCTGCGGGGGTTGCAAATCATCGGCCGCTACTTTGTTGATAGGTATTAAACCAAGTAATAGCGCAAAAAATAAATTAATAATCAGGTATTGCTGAGTCCGGTTTCGCATAATACGCATGTGGGTTAAAGTGACTGGATTACTTAGGGAGGCGCTGATTAAATCCTTTGACAGGCTCGGAATGAACGGTAAGCATTTGATTTTTTGTTGTTAGCTTTGCCAAGCCATGAGCAAAATCGATTTATTCAGCGCTTTCTTAGGTTTGTCTATTGTCTTACGACTTTCATTTATCATCATGTCGACAGTTTTCATAAAACGCAAGTTGGATCGATTGCGTATTGACAAGTCACTGGCTGGATGAATGAACTGTTAAGCATCAAGAAATACCAGTATTGTTTGCTATAGCGAACCAATTAACTTAAACGCCCGGTCGATTTCCTCAAAGGTATTATAAAAATGAGGAGAAAATCTTATGCCTCCACCTCGCAAGGCGCAAACTACGCCGCTTTTCTGCAAATGTTTGTATAACACCTCGTTTTCAATCGTCCGGTGCTTGAAGGTAACAATGCCGGATTTCAGCCGGCTTTGCCTGGACGTCAATAAAATCAATTGCGCGTTTTTAGCAATCGCATCTATTACATAATCGGATTTTTCTAAAACCTGCGTTTCGACTGCGGCCATGCCGGTTTCAAGCAACAAAGACAAACTGGCGGAAAGAGCATGGATGCCCAGCATGTTGGGGCTGCCGCATTCGAATCGGCGGGCGGTGGGGTGAACTTCCCACGGCTGGTTTTCGTAATTATGGGTGTCTTTCATCATATGCCAGCCGTACTGGGTCAGCTTCAGCTTGTCTCTGGCTTCAGGCGTGGTGTAAAAAACGCCCAGGCCTTCGGGGCCGAACATCCACTTATGGCCATCCGCCATCACAAAATCCGCCTGGCAAGCCTGCACGTCAAATTGCACCGCGCCCAAGCTCTGGATTGCGTCAACGCAAAACAGGATGCCGCGCCGCTTGCAAAAATCGCCGATCCTTTCCAGGTCCATACGCAGGCCCGAGGCAAACTGTATGGAGCTGATAGTCAACAAGCGCGTGCTGTCATCGACCAAGGCAAATAAAGCATCCTCGGGCGTATCCGCGCTGTGCAGGTCGGCCTGGCGAAACTCCACGCCCTGATCGGCCAGGGATTCCCACGGCAGTCGGTTGGACGGGAATTCCTCATTGCTGGACACGATATTGTCGCCGGGCTGCCACGTTAAGCCGTAGGCGACAAAGGACAAGGCTTCCGAGGTGTTTTTAACCAGCGCAATATCGTCAGCAGAAGGGGCGTTTAGCAAAGCCTGCAATTGGCTACGCAGTTCGGCTTCCTTGTTCAGCCAGTCCAGGTAGAAGTGCGAGCCGTAGCGGGTATTTTGCTCTGCAAACCTGATCACCGCCTCGCCGGTTCTTTTAGGCCAGGGGCCGACAGCGGCATGGTTAAGATAAATTAATTCGTCGGTCAACGGGAATTCAGGATGTTTCATGGTATCAATCAAAGATGGTTAGGATGACCCTCCCAAGCTCACAAACTGTCTAGGGGGCATGTTTAAGCGATGAATCGGCAAGCTGCATAATACGGGCCGTCAACTTTTTTGCAAGCGCGTTGATGCCTCTTTCAGTGACTTTTGGATGAGTGCCTTTGAGTTCAGTAGGAAAGTCTCCGGCGAGATTTTGGTTTTTTACATTGATCAAATGCGCCATCACATAGGAATACAAAAAGCTGTGTTTGCTGTGCTGTCCAACCACCACCCAGTCTGCGCCGGATTGCTTGCCTAGCTTGGCGGCAATGTCATTGAAGTTGAACAAATAGCCCACGCCAGCCGTTGCGGTATTCTGGTCATTGATGCTGATTTGAACAATTTCATAATTGCCAAGTCGACTGATAGCCTGCTCAAGCAAGGGTTTCATTGATGCTGTGCGGGTTAATTCCTCCGGCGCATTCGGTAACAAAGTGACGTCAAGTAACTCAAAGTTTAATACGGCAATGCGGGGAGCGGCATTAACGGGGTGACTAAAAACCAGGTAAAACCAAAATATTAAGCCAATAAGTTTCATGTTATTCGCTCCGGTTAAAGCTATTGCACAGGCACTACACGGTTATCGCTCAGGAAGCTGATGTCCGCATACTGGCATACGCCTTCCTCACGCTGAAACAGGCTGACCGCAATCAGCCAGACTTTAACGATGTTGCCCGGTATCGCTCCGCCTATCGCATTAATATAGTCCTGATAAACGTCGCGATCTTCATTAAACCATTCGCCCAAGCCCTGTGAGCCTGAGCGGATCACGACATGCGTCTCGCGGTCGGCCCAGGTCGGTATCGGGCAGCGATAGGACGTTTCCGGCGGCAGTTCGGCGCTCCAGTAATAGGTAATGTCCTGGCCGTTATCGAACTCGACCGCGATGCTTAAATAGTCGTGGGTGGGCAGAGTGTCTTCCCGCACGGCGGAGGGTAGGGCATCCATCTTCCACGACCAGCGCAGGCGGGTATCCGGTTTAAAGGGCAGGGCAACCGGTTTTTGCAACAAGCCGACGTCACTGTGGGTATGACAGCAGATTGCCGATTTTTTTGCCGGCGCTGCACAGGGTTGGTAAATTTCAGCGGGGCCTACGAACCACAAGTAATCCCAGCCTTCCGGCTTAATAACGGGAGAAACCAGCCGGTCGATTTCCATGGCGATCAGGTTATTCACGTCATCGTATTCGGCAAGGCTTTTCAAGCCATCCAGCGTATCGACCTGCCAGCGAATCAGCAGCACGGCCAAATTGCCTGTGACCCTATCGTACACTTCATCCGGGGTTACCAGATCGCCGGTTTTGCTGAGCCATTCTCCCGGAAAATAACTGGCCAGATAAAGCCGTCCCGATTGCTCTGCGGTAAAGCTATGGCTATCGCGGGTGCCGCGGAATATCTCGCCATCCCGGCCGATACGAAACCACAGCTGGAAATTGGGTTCCAAGGTGATGGGCAGGTCTTTAAACCGGGTTTGCCCGGCGGCGAATGAAGTGAAATTATCGCCGGGTACAACGTCAAGGCCGGTATCTATCCAGGGTTTTTGTTCGGACGGAATTTCAAAGAAGTGATGCTCGTAAATAACGCCTTTTGCAACACTGCCCAGTAAATTGTTAAAGCCTGATTTAAACTCAATAATATTCATAGTATGCCCTTGTTGGTAACGTTCATAAAAACCAGCTGGACGGATTATAATCAGGCTATTGCAATTAAATCTTGTATGAACTTGCTATGTTAAAACTTTATCCCGCTTATATGCGCTTGTTCATCTGGCGAGGGCGGTCACTTTATTTCGGCCCGTCGGTGCATCTGGATGCGCACGCTTATGCAACGGTGACCTTGCATGTGGGCATCTATCGGCCTTTCAGGATAAAGGTCGGTAATGGTACATGGCAAAGCTGCCGCTGTGCGATAGTTCCCGCCGGTACCCGGCATGAGCTTGATTTTGAGGGCGGCATCCACGGCAAGTTGTTTATCGAACGCGACAGTTCCGATTTTCTGTATTTCAAGCGCCGGTTTTCATGCACGGGGCAATTGCCGGCATTATTTCAGGATGAGGAAGTGATCGAGCAATTGCGCTGGATTTATGAGTTCAATCCCGACAAAGCCGTTATCGAAAGCTGCCTGGACGACTTGCTGCGCTACGACGGCGAGCTGAATTTGGTAGTTGATCCACGCGTACAGGCTGCAATCGACTTGATTTGCGATGAGCCGGATTGCAATTTCTCGCAACAATATCTGGCCGATAGGGCCGATCTATCGCCGTCCCGTTTTTTGCATTTGTTCAAGCAGCAGACCGATGTCCCTTACCGGCGCTTCAGGACATGGAAGCGTCTGTTTCTAGCTTTGGATAGTTTAAGCGTCACCGATAATCTGACTATTGCCGCGCTGGATGCCGGCTTTTCCGATGCGACCCATTTCAGCCACAGCTTTCGCGAGACTTTTGGTATCAACCCGGCGTATGTGTTTCGCGGTATCAATCGTTTTGATGTTTAAACGCTGATTGCATCTGTTAGCCGCCGGTTAAATCCTGTAAATTGCGCAAATAGTTTTATTGTTTGCCTTGCTGTAGCTCCATTTCACCATTGTTTAAAAAATTATAGGAAAATTTTATGATCGGATATATCACTCTCGGCACCAACAACTTCGAGCGCGCTGCGTCTTTTTACGATGGCTTGCTCGCCGAATTTGGGGCGCAACGCGTTAGAGACACTGAGATGTACATCGCGTGGGGAACCGGGCCTGCGCAAACAGCTTTGAGCATCATCAAGCCCTTCGACGAGAAGCCGGCGACAGTCGGCAACGGCGTCATGGTCTCGCTTTATGGCGGTAGCCAGGAGAAAGTGCACAATGTATACGCAAAAGCGCTGGAATTGGGCGCAACCGACGAAGGTGAGCCCGGCCCGCGCGGCGATACTGGTTTTTACGGCGCTTATTTTCGTGATTTAGACGGCAACAAGCTGTGCGTGTTTTATATCGCCCAGTGATTAAAGTAATTCGCCGGTTATGATCCGTTTCGACGATCCGGTACAACAAGAAGTCTGGGCAACCGTTCGCGCGTTGAACGATGCCTGGACCCAAGGCAACCCGGACGATCTGGTGCATTATTTTCACCGCGACATGGTGGCGATTACCGCTACCGATCGTTTGCGCCGCGAAGGCGGCGCGGACTGTATTGCCGGCTGGAAAGGATTTGCTGAGGTTGCGCGTATTCATCGTTGGCAGGAGATCGATCCGATAATCCATGTTTATGGCGATGCCGCAGTAGTTGCGTATTATTACGACATCGCGTTCGACATGAATGGGCAAACCATGAATTTGGGCGGGCGCGACATGTTTTTCCTGGTCAAGGAAGACGGCCGTTGGTGGGTCGTGGCCGACCAGTTTTCTTCATTTCCGGACTGATAGAACCCATCTGGCCCAAATCAAAATTTACAGCATTAGATAAAACCTTATCCCGATTCGTGAGTGGCTATCGGACGTAGTCCACGAATGCGTGATGGAAGCTTTGCAGTTTCCGCCGATAAACGCGCGCATCGTTTCTTTCCGATGGCGAAAGAAGATATGTTTTGCCCGGCAGGCCGCACCGAAGCTCACACCATTATCAAGATTGCGATGATTACAGGCTGGTCGATTGAAACCAAGAAGAAATTGTTCCGGCTGCTGTTCGACAGGATCAAAAATAAGATTGGTATTGATCATCAGGTCGTTGAAATCTGTATCATCGAAAGTCCGGCTGAAAACTGGGGCTTTCGTGGCATGCATGGCGATGAGGTTAAGTTGAATTGCAAAATAAATATCTAAAAAATCAGTTGCAATTAATTTGTCTCTTTCGTTGGAGGTATCAATCGGCACTCATTTGTAAGTCTAGGCCGACATACAGATTTTAAAGAATAGAGGAAAATAAAGTTATAGCTGAGATCGGCTTAGAGTAGTGTAAGACGGTCTTGGCCGGTGGCGATTTGTAAATGGGATATATCACTATATGCCATCACATCATATGATGCGAAAAAAAGACAATATTCTATAAGGATCTTAAGTGTATATTAATAAAATAAATATAAAAAATTTCAGGCTATTACGAGATACAACCTTAGATGTAAAAAAAGGATTATCACTTTTAATCGGGAAAAACAATAGTGGTAAAACTTCATTCATAGTTATCTTTCAAAAGTTTTTTCAAGGGAATGATAAGTTTAATTTAGATGATTATCCTTTATGCCAGCGTCAAAAAATCCTAAACATTACAGAAACCACTCCAGATAGTGATCTAACGATCCAAATGATTGTTGAAATTAAATACGATGCGAATGACGATTTAAGTTATTTGTCAGAATTTATTTTAGATTTAGATCCATCGGTAGATACCGTAAATGTGCTTTTTGAATGCAGGATTGATAAGTCAAAATTATTAAAAAGTATTTCAGATAAATCAGAGCCGGATAAAGAAAGATATATTTGTAAAAACATCAGCAAATATACAAAAAATGAACTCTATGTTTTTCAAGATGAAAGTGACTTAGACTGGCATGACCGGACTAACTTAGTTAAAAAAGATTTGACTGCGCTCAAAGAAGTTATCAATTTGCAGATAATACATGCCAAACGTAATGTCGCTAGCTCAGAGGGATCAATTAGAGATAAACAAGCATTATCTTCATTGACTACTAAGTTCTATAACGATAACAGCAAGTCTTCCGAAAGTGACTTTTCCTCAATCAATCAAATGATGATTGATATGGACATAAATTTAGAAAAACAATATGCAACTGTATTCGATGATTTTCTAAAAAATGCCAAGGACTTTTTAAGCTTACAGAATCTCAAAGTCATTTCGAATATTCAATCTAACGAATTGGTTTCAAGTTCTTCCCAAGTTGTTTATGGAAACGATGGTCACGTATTACCTGAACACCTAAACGGCTTGGGTTATATGAATATCATCTATTTACTATTAGATATAGAAATTAAGAAATACAATATTATAAAAGATAATAAACCGATCAATCTTTTATTTATTGAAGAGCCGGAGGCTCACACTCATCCGCAAATGCAGTATGTGTTTGCAGAGCAAATAAAGAAAATAATTAAAGATCCAGAAAATTTACAAACTTTAATTACAACACATTCATCCCATATAGTTTCGAAATGTGATTTTAAAGATATTCGATATTTGTTGAAAACTGACGATCAAAATATTTTAATCAAGAACTTTTATAATGAATTAAGAAAAGCATACACGGAAGAAGAGCATTTTAAATTTTTAGTGCAGTACTTGACACTTCAATCTTCTGAGCTATTTTTTGCCGACAAAATAATTTTTATTGAGGGGACAACGGAAAAGATTTTGCTTCCATACTTCATAAAACAATTCGACGAAAAGTTTAAGCCTGCCGAAGCATTAGCATCTCAGCATATTTCAATATTAGAAGTCGGTGCAAATGCTAAAGTTTTTGCGCCATTTCTTGATTTTTTGGGTATTAAAACACTTATTATTACTGATATTGATTCAACAAAAAAAGTAACAAACTCTGCAATGCCTGTAAGCGATTCAGACAACACAAGCAACTATACACTAAAGCATTTTTATAAAGCTCCTGAAAAAGATGCTCCAGAATTTCCTGAATGGTATATGAAATTGACAAAAGGTGAATTAACTATTGAGGGAGGTATTGTTAAAGTAGCTTATCAGCTTGATGAAGATGGTTATCACGCAAGAAGTTTTGAAGATGCTTTTTTGCACATCAATAGGGAGAAATTAAAGCCTCTTGGTGATAAGGTGCATGGATTGAAGAATAAAAAAGATCTTCAAAATGAAACGATGAATACATTCGATTTGACGAATAGTATAGTGGATAGTAAATCTTCCTTTGCTTCCTCATTGTTATACCAAGCTTTAACAAATGATGATTTAGATTGGGAAATGCCGCGTTATATTAGGGAGGCATTTTCATGGCTAGTGAATTAAATGCGTTAGATAAAATTAAAGATTGTCTCTTGAATGGCCATGACTTTGTTCTTCAAGGTGGTGCAGGTTGCGGTAAAACTGAAACATTGAAGCAGTTAATTGATTTTATTTCAACGGAACATCCTAATAGAAAAATTGCCTGTATCACTCATACTAATAAAGCAGTCGACGAGATTAAATCTAGGATCGATGGCGAACATGTCGTTAGTACTATTCACTCTTTTTTAAATACTTTAATCAAAGATTATAAAAAAAATATTCATCAAGTTATCTATGAGCTTTTTAAAGTCGATTTCATGGAAAGACTTGATCTGTCAAATTACGTCGATGAAAAAGAGCAAAAAAGTAAAGAGCATGAAAAATATAAAAAGATTTACGAGAAATATTCAGATAAATATTTTTTATTATTTGGAAAACGTATAGATAAGGTTGAGGGTAAAAGAGTTTACGATACCAAGCCAGAAGAATTTAACAGCGATCTGAATGAGAGAATTTCAGTTATTAATAATAAAATAGAAGAAGAGATACTAAGCAAGGGATTTAAGTCTATAGAATATAATGAAACACGTTTTAATAACTTTAAAGATCTTACGTTTGGACATGATGGTTTGATAGATATCGCGTCTTTATTAATTAATAAATATCCGCTTTTAGGAAAGGTTCTGAATGATAAGTTTGACTATATTTTTATTGATGAGTATCAGGATACAGATAAACAAATAGTGGATTTGTTTTTAGTGAAATTACCTGAAAAAAACAAACCTGTGATCGGTTTGTTCGGTGATTCTATGCAGTCAATTTATGGAAATGGCATAGGTAATGTAGAAGATTATGTTAGAACTGGCATATTAACAAGAATAGAAAAAGAAGATAACTATAGATGTTCTCCACAAGTTATCAAGTTTATCAATCTGCTTAGAAATGATGGTTTAAATCAAGAACTAGCACTAAAAATCAGAAATGGAGAAGAAGAGCCGCTAGAGGAAAGACAAGGGCAAGTTGAATTTTTATATGCAGTTTGTGATAAAAAACCTAGTTCGAAGAGTTCGTATACTGATACTGATAAGGAGATGTATATAAATTCGCTTAATGACTTAATCGACAAAACTTATTTTAGTGGCGACTCTAAAACATTATTGTTAAGTAATAAAGCGGTTTCTGTAAAAGCTGGTTTTCCTAATCTATATAAAGTTTTTTCAGATAGGTATAGAGAGCCAAGAGAAGAAATTGAAAAAATATTAACTAAACTGCAACTGTTAGATTTATTTGAGCTATGTAATGCTTATGAAACTAAAAAATATAACTTTATTCTTTCAAAGTTAAAAAATTCTGGGTTATCAATTAAGACGGTTGCAGATAAGATAAATATCAGCACTAATATTCAGAAGATCATTGATTCAGACAGAGGGGCCGTTAATACAGTCGAGACTGCTTTTACATTAAACCTTTTGAAAAAATCAGAATCGTTTGTGACATATAAGCATAGAGTTGAAAAATTCTTAGAGGAAATTAGCCAAGATGCTGATTTTGCCAAATTCGAAGAGGACTATTTTAATGATGGCCATACATTGACGAAAATGCAAAAAAAGAATCCTGGAATTGATGAGGATGATTTTAAGGAACAAGAGCGAAACGTAAAACAAAAACAATTTCTTGAAGCCCTTTTCTCAGATAGGGTTACATTTGCAGAAGTGCTTAACTTTTTCAAATACGAGGATGAACAAACACCATACATAACAATGCATAAGACCAAAGGCACTGGAATTGATAATGTGTTAGTAGTTCTTGATGAGTATTTTTGGAATGAATACGACTTTCGTACAGCTTTTGATCCTGATGAAGAAAATCTTAAGAAAAAGGAGAAAAACTTGCAGTTGTTGTATGTCGCTTGTTCAAGAGCTAGATTTAATCTTCGGTGTGTAAGGCTTATTTCTGATGAAGAGGAGAAGCTTTTCACAGATGCTTTTGAGCATTTTGATTCAAGACGTATCGAGTTAGAATTATCAGAGAGGTCGGGTTATGTGCTTGGAACTAGCTATGACTGATTTTCGCTAGTCAGTCAAAGGAACTGATCTGTCATAGAGCGTTTCCGGTGCAATATCCAAGTCGCCCGGCCAACATACGGTATCCAATGCCACAAACGCTTGTTTAAATAAGGAAATGTCTTGCAAGCGCGTAAATACGCCGCGATTCAGATAGGGCCTTGCATCGAACAAGCGGTGATCTCCGGTATTGAACCAGAGCTCCAGGGAATAATCTTCGCGAGGTATTACACGAATAACTGCTTCCATGACTACGCCTAACGTAAAGGATCGATAGGAAACGGGGCTTGACCATTAACGGCCAGATCCCAATCCGCAAGCAAGGATTCGCGATGAATTTCAATCCATGCCTGAACCAATCGAATTTTTGCCATCGGAATTGTTCCACTTAAGATTTCTCCATCAGTAATGGAGAATGATGCTTCCTGACCTTGGTATTTTGCATGGATATGAGGCAATTTATGTCGATCATCATCATAGAAATAAAGACAAATAACGATGCCGTAAAACATGCTAATGGTGGGCATAAAGAGTACTCGGTAAATTTGGGACCAAGTAAGTATAACAAATTTTTATTGCTTCACGCTTCGGCGCTCTCTCTTTAGCCCGCCCAGTCAGTGCCATCCATGTTCTGTTATTTTATAATGATCAGTCTCAGTTATTACTTACTAAACAACAGGAACAAAGTTTTTATGTCGACGTGGTTGGCTTCATCCTTTTTATCTAAAGACAGAATTATTGCAAAACCGGATTTTAACCGCTGGCTGGTGGCTCCCGCCGCGCTGGCGGTGCATTTGTGCATCGGCCAGGTTTACGCATTCAGTGTTTTTAATCTGCCGTTAACCAAGGTTCTTGGTGTGACCGAATCATTGCCGGAAGACTGGAAGTTGACCGAATTGGGCTGGATATTCAGTTTGGCGATCATGTTCTTAGGGTTGTCGGCGGCATTTGCCGGAAAATGGCTGGAGGTTGTCGGGCCGCGCGTGACGATGTTCTGTTCGGCGCTTTGCTTTAGCTGCGGTTTTTTTATTGCGGCGCTCGGCGTGGAGTTGCATCAAATTTGGCTGCTGTGTTTGGGCTACGGCGTATTGGGCGGTATCGGTCTGGGGCTGGGTTATGTGTCGCCGGTTTCGACGCTGATCAAATGGTTTCCGGACCGGCGCGGCATGGCGACCGGCTTGGCAATCATGGGTTTTGGCGGCGGCGCAATGATTGGTGCGCCGTTAAGCGTGTTTTTAATGAAGCATTTTGCGACGCCTGCATCGATCGGCGTTATCGAAACGTTCATGACCATGGGCTGTATTTACCTGATTTTTATGATGATCGGCGCTTTCACTATCCGTTTGCCGGAAGAGGGCTGGTTGCCGGAAAATTTCCAGCCGGACACGCGCAAAAGCAAGCTGATAACCGACAAGCATGTGCACGTCGAGCAGGTGCTTAAAACGCCGCAGTTTTATCTGCTGTGGCTGGTGTTATGTTTGAATGTGACGGCCGGAATCGGCGTGCTGGGCCAGGCTTCGGCGATGAGCCAGGAGATGTTTAAGGATCAAATCACGCCCGAAAAAGCCGCCGCGTTTGTCGGCATGCTCAGCTTCTTCAATATGGGCGGGCGCTTTTTCTGGTCGACGCTGTCGGATTATTTAGGCCGGAAAAGCACCTACTTCACCTTCTTCATGCTGGGCTGCATCCTTTATTCGATAGTGCCTTATACCGGACGGATGAATAATGTCTGGCTGTTTGTGGGTTGCTATGCGGTCATTATGAGTATGTACGGCGGCGGTTTCTCGACCATACCGGCTTATTTGGCTGACATTTTCGGCACCAAATACGTCGGCGCCATTCACGGCCGCTTGCTGACTGCCTGGGCCACGGCCGGAGTTGCAGGGCCTGTGCTGGTCAATTACCTCCGCGAAAGCCAGATCGCGCAGGGCGTGCCTAAAGCCGATGCCTATAATATGACTATGCAGATCATGGCCGGCCTGTTAGTGGTCGGTTTTTTCTGCAATTTGGCCATCCGGGCTGTCGATGAAAAACATCATATCCAGCATGATGAAGTGGATGATGACTACGAGGCTGCGTAAAGGTGTTGGTTATAAAAACTCAACACCTTTAATTCGCACCGTTTAAGGCAAAAACAAGTGCGCCGCGGCAGCGGGATTTGAAGGGAAATAACAATGCAGATAGCTGGCCGTTAATTTGTTTAGCTGATAAATGGCTTCGCCTGCCGAAGTGTTAAGTTCACGCTGGCCGAATGCGGCAGGCGTAAGCGGCGATTCGACTTGGGAATAATGGAAAGTGTGGCTGCGCAGCACGCCGCCGGGCATCGGCGCAGATTGAAATCCCAAGCCCTTCAGGCGGGTTTGCATGACGGCGTGTCCGGGTAACAATCCGGCCATGTCGCCCCGATTTCCGGTTTTATCGGTTAACGATTCCAGCAAATACAGCATGCCGCCGCATTCGGCATAAATCGGCTTGCCTTGTTGAAAATGCGTTTGCAATGAAACCTTCATCGCCAGATTATCCTGTAGCGTTTGCAAATACAGTTCGGGATAGCCGCCCGGCAGGTAAATGCTGTCCACATCAGGCAGCGCGGCATCGGCAAGCGGCGAAAAGAAAGCCAAAGTGGCGCCCATATTCCGCAATAGATCCAGATGGGCGGCATAGATAAAAGAAAAGGCCGTGTCGCGGGCAACGCCGATGCGAACACCCGATAACAGTCGAGGCGGCGCTTGATGACCGGGCGCGGTAAACTCGACCGCTTCCGGCAAGTTCGCCAATCCGGTCGCGGCAATGGCCGTTGCGGCGGCTGACATGCGCGAGTCGAGATCAAGCACTTCTTCAGCCTGGACCAGGCCCAAATGCCGTTCCGGCAGCTTGAACAGGCTGTCGCGGGATATTCCGCCAAAGTACTCTAGGCCGGGCGGCATGCCTTGTTTGATCAGGTCGGAATGATGCGGGCTGCCGACGTTATTGGCTAAAACACCGGCGAACAACAGTCCAGGCCGATAGTTGGCAAGTCCGTAGGCAATGGCTCCCACCGTTTGTGCTGCTCCTGATGCGTCAATCACGGCCAGTACCGGCACCGAGAACAGCTCGGCTATATCGGCGCTGCATGGATCGCCATCGAACAAGCCCATGACGCCTTCGATAAGTATTAAGTCGGCTTCCAGTGCGGCTTCGTGCAGCAAGCGCCGACATTCGGCTTCGCCCGTCATCCAAAGATCAAGCTGGTGTACAGGCTGGCCGCAAGCGCGCTCAAGTATCATCGGGTCGAGGAAATCGGGACCGCTTTTGAAGACCCGGACTTTGCGTCCTTGCTCGACATGATAACGGGCCAGTGCGGCGGTAATGGTGGTCTTGCCGTGATTGGAGCCGGGCGCAGCGATGAATAGAGCGGGGCATTTAGGTGAAAGCGGATTTGCTTGCTCTGCGGGTTCTTTGTTGGTGTTCATTTCCAGATAATTTCGGTTAAATTAGTAATAGCGCCCCCTTACGGATTGGGGTGCAGGCAATAAATTATATCGCTTAATGCGTCACTGCTTCCTGAGTTGTTCTTACTGTATCCCTGCCTTCGTCAGACATCGCCGATGCCCAGGCGGTGGATAATGTGTTCGCTGACTTCGATGTTATTTTCCAGATGCTCGCTGACGATACGCTCCAGCACTGACTCGTCGGTACAGGAATACCAGACGCCTTCAGGGTAGACAACCAGGATCGGGCCGTTTTTACAGACAGCGAAACAGTTTGAGCGAGTGCGCTTAACTTTGAGTTGAGGGCGGGCATCGATTTTCCGGCCCAGTTGCTGAAACGCTTCTGCGGCGTTTTCGGAACAGCGCAGGTCTGTGCACATCAGTACATGTTTTTCGTGGGTTCTCATGATTATTTTTTGTAAAAATGTCCCATTAAACCGCCAAGGGCCAGCCAAAAGACAGCGTTGGCAAAAACAGTGGCGACTATAAAAAATTGCGTTAATTCGGCAGGTGCCGCACTGCTATGAACTTCCGGCTGCGGCGTGTTTATTAAATGGGGAGCTGCCAGTAACACAGCACCGAAAAACTTGTTGGTCCAGGTTTTGGCAAAAGCCGGCAGCGACAGTCCGAAACCGGTAGCAAGCACCGCTATCAGCCACCAGCTTTGCCGATCTGCCAGCTTGGCCGCTTCAGTGCTCGGAATTTCCAGCGGCAATCCCAAAGAAGGGGCGGCGAAAAAGGTAATATAGCCTGCCAGCCCCCACAGCAGCCCAGTGCGCCAACTGCCGGGGCGTCCGCATAAACACATGATTGAGCCAAGCAGCAAGGCAAAGCCCATGCCCAGACTGATATTGGCTATTATATTAAAAAATGTCCGTTCCAAGTATTCAGGTTGCCAGTCATGAGCTGCGTGGCCGTTTCCCAGGTTGGCGATAATCGTAGCGGGGGCGCTTCCTTCGTACACTTCAGTGTGAAATAAATTCGGGATAACCCGGATTTGTTGAGCGGCCGTTAACAACAAGCCCGCCAGTACGCCCGCCCGGAGAGCCGCAGTAACAAGTTCTCTTATGGTAGCCGTATTAAACATAAATGATACGGAAAACCGGCGGAATGTCGTCCGGTATAGCGAACAGGATTTTATCTTTTAAGGCTTGATATCCGGCTTGCGTTTGAGAGTTATCATGTAAAACAAATGTTGATGACATTGGTTTTCTCCTGGATAAAGAAACAGCAAAGCCGGGAATATCGCCGGGGTAATCTGTATAGAGGGAGAAAATGCAGGACGGCGCGAAAGGTCAATCCATTTGCTCCTTCGGCACGCAAGTTGGGTTATCGTTTCAGGCTGGTCACCGGACTCATTGGAGTGGAGATTAATACCTTCCGTGCATCAAACAGTGCATTTACCCATCTTTTAACTTGTTTAGCGTGTGGGCGTTGTTTGCCCTTAAGCGAACTTGCCGACGTTTTAATTTAACCCTGTCGATGATGGTACATGAACACTTAAGTTAAACAAAATTAGTACATTCACTGATTAAAAGCCAACAAGAATCAGCCATTCCGGCAGTTATGCGTAGCGTGTAGCTCATTCCATCGGGGGGATTTTGAAATTGTCATTGAGAGAGGGGGTTATCTTTGATCGGGTAATTTCTACGACTTTTTGGAGGGCTTCTTAGTGATTTTTCTGGTGGTTTTTTTAGTGCTTTGCACATACGAGACGCGCAGTTCTCCGATGCCGATCCGCAGTGCCTCGACATCGAGCTCATGTTCAAGATGATGCAGGACCTCGTCGCTGATTACGTCTTCGTTCCGAAGATTAATCACGGCCAATCGCTCGGCCGTTAGGGTCTCGTGCCGCAAACGCCTGAATGCTTCGGTTACTTCTTTCATGCCTTCCGTGTCGGGGGCTTCAGAATTGACATTGCGTTGCAAGCGACGGCTGTAGTGAATACGCAGTTGTTCGACATGATCAGGAACCGTCCAGTCTTCATCGGTCATGGCATCAAGAAGCGTCAGGGCTGCCGTTGCTGCGCGTTCCCGAGCCTGTCTCTCTTCATATTCAATGCTCTTGTCGTCAGCTAAATTCAAGATACGGATCAGCGCCGGAAATGACAAGCCTTGCAATACCAGTGTGACCAAAATGACCATGAAGGCCATCAGGATTATTTCCGCGCGAAAAGGAAAAGGAGTCCCGGCGGCGGTGGTCAGCGGCAGAGCCATTGCGGCAGCGAGCGATACAATGCCGCGCATGCCGCACCAGCCGAGAATAAGCAGATTAGGCCAGGGCGGCATCGGGTCGCGTGCCCGTAGCGAGCGGCTTAAGAGCCGAGGCACCCAGGCCGAGACAGGAACCCATACCATGCGCACAGCGATAGCTGTCGCACATACCAGCAGGCCGTTCACAGTGAGTGCGCCCAACTGGTCGGCCGGTATCGCTTCACGAAGGGTGTCAAGTTGCAGGCCGATGAGAATGAAAATAACGCCGTTGAGTATGAATACGAGAACGTCCCACACCGCCTTGGCCTGGATTCGGGTAGTGGGTGCAACGATTGCACTGAAATGTTGGCGGATATAAAGACCTCCAGCTACGCAAGCCAGTACAGCAGAGGCATGAGCCTGCTCGGCCAGAACCCAGGCAATGTAGGGAACCAATAGTGTAATGGCGATTTCACTAAAACTGTCTTCGGTCAGCCGTAAAACCCAGCAGCTTACGACGCTGACGATAACTCCGACAGCAATGCCCATGGTTGCAGCAAGGAAAAAGTCCATAACAGTGTTACTTGGATCAAAGGTTCCTCTGACTACAGCGACAAGCGCTGAGCGGTAAAGTACCAGGGCGGTTGCATCATTGACCAGACTTTCGCCCTCCAATATGGTAACTTCCCGGCGAGGAAAGTGAAGTTGCTTCACGGTCGCAGTAGCCGAGACAGCATCTGAAGGGGAGACAATGGCTCCCAAAACAATGGCTCCAGCCCATCCAAGTCCGGGCAACACTGCGTGGGCGACACTCGCAACCGCTGCGGTTGTGGCCAGCACCAATCCTACCGCCAATAATGTGATCGGAGAAGCGTTTGCGCGAAAGTCCCGCCAAGACGTGAAATAGGCGGCAAACCACAGAAGGGGGGGTAGAAAAACCAGGAAGATGAGATCCGGGTCAAGACGAACCGTGGGTAGGCCGGGTACAAAACTCAAGACCAAACCGCCGACCACCAGCAGAATCGGATAAGGAATGGCAAGCTTGCGCGCGATTGTCGTCAAAGCGAGTACGGCGATTAATAGCAGAATGATTATTTGAAGCAGGTGAAGACCGGTCATATATTCTCCTAAATTTTGTCGAAGATATTCAAAAGCCTTAAAGCGCACCTTATCTGCGGGTAAAATTATGTGGCTGATATCATGATAAGCCCGTCGGGCGACAAACAGCTGTCTCAATAATCGATTTACACTTTTACCGCTATGTTAAAGAGGGATTGCCCGAATATTGTATTTTCGGGATTGCCTTATTTATTTTCTGGAATGATTAATTTTTCATAGGGATAACAGCGGGTACCGCCTTTGGGGCGATATAAACAAGAGGTTTTTGCTTCGAGTTTGTCGGCGTTTTGCATCAATATAGAGACATTTATGAAATGTACCACTTGCGCATCGGAATCGCCATACATGAATGCATGCAACGCTTCATCAGTAAATAATTACTGATGAGTCAGACTGCGGGTGGTCATGGCTCATTCAAGACGGTAAAATAAAAAACTACTGCAAAAAACTAAAGGTAATTTTTGCGGCGATTTTTAACAAATAATGAGTTAGGGAATAATTTATGTGTTTTAGTGCTGATATGTCTCTGGGGCTGGGTCTGGCTGGACTGGCTGCATCGGGTGTTACTTTTCTGGATAAAAATGAGCCGTTGTGGGTTCGGGTTGCCAGGTCTTACGCCATTTTTCATTTTGCCTTGATGGAATTCATTCAGTATTTTGCTTATCCGGTCGCAGATCAGTGCGGTTATGGTACGAATCAACTTCTAAGCGAGCTGTCGGTGTATCATATAAGTTTGCAGGCACTAGCCATTATGCCCGCGTTGGCGACTTATTCATCCGACAAAACAGCGCTGAAAAAGGCGACCATCATCGGCGTAATGCTCAGCTCTTCATTTCTGGTTTTCAGTTTTCTGCCTAAAGAAAAACAATTGTTTGAAATTGCCCCGAATTTTATAGGCAATATGGTCTCGTGCCTGTTCATGGGCAAATATCATATCGGCTACCACATCGGCAGTGCGTATGGTTTGCTGGTTACGTGGGGTTCGTTATTCGGTTTGGCGATCAGCGGATTTGTCTGGAAAGATAACTGGCGTATCGCTTCGTATCATTTTGTCATGGCGATCATGACGTTGTTTATGCCGCAGTGGATGTTTGGAGTGTCGACCGGCGAAGCGGCGGCGATGTATTGCTTTTATTCGATACCGATTACGATCAGCTTTATGCCGTACTTTAAAAAGTTCTTTACGGCACCGGCCGCAACAGATGAGCGCGAATTTGCCTATTAGGCATTATGCGCCCTGCCAGTCTGCCTGGATTTCATGCGTTTTACAAAAATAGCCCGACTCGTTTCCTAATTATGTTTTTTGCCAAAGATTTTATTGAAACTGCGGAAGGGCTTATTTTTGCTGTGGTTGAGCAGGGGCTGGAAGATGGCAAGGTACTGTGCTTTTTGCGCTACGTGCGTGACTCTTCCGGATGGAAAAAGGTTGGCACTGAACAGGCCAATCATCTGCTGCAACAACGGTATGCAGAGTATCTGCATTATTCTCCGGTTCTAGATGCGCATTTGCATGCGGTCGCGACAGGCCGGATCGTCAAGCATCATCAGCCCAAACACAGGTTGCAGCAGCTTATGCAAGCGGCGCAACATGATATTGTCGAGCAGGATTTGTTCCGGTTGTGTCAATTGCTTGAACAACACGGCCTGGATTTGGCGCAGATCGGCATTACCGGTTCTTTGCTGATCGGCGTGCAAAATTCAGGTTCGGATATCGATCTGGTTTGTTATGGCCGGGATGTTTTTCACCAATGCAGGGCAATTGCCCGCAAGCTTATCAAACTGGGCGATTTGCAAGCCCTGAATGATCATGATTGGCAGCAGTCTTACCAGCGCCGGTCATGCGATTTAAGCTTTGATGATTATGTCTGGCATGAGCAGCGTAAATGCAACAAGGCCGTGATTAACGGGCGGAAATTTGATTTGAGTTTTATCGATCATGGCGCAAGTCCTGAGTCCGTTGTGTACCAAAAATGCGAGGCAATTACTTTGCGCTGCAAGGTAATTGACGATGCTCATGCGTTCGATTATCCCGCTGAATTTAAAATAGACCATCACCGGATCAGCTCTATTGTCTGCTTTACGGCGACTTATACCGGGCAGGCTGTTACCGGGGAAATGATCGAGGTATCAGGCGTGCTGGAGCAATCGGAGCAAGGTGTTAAACGCATCGTGGTTGGTTCCAGCCGTGAAGCGCATGGGGAATATATTAAGGTTGTTCATTGCTTAAGTTAGCTGATTTTGATGCGGTTATCTTCGATATGGACGGCTTGGTCCTGGATACCGAGAGCACCTATATTGTCGCTTGGCAGCAGGCCGCAGATGCGATGGGCTATGAGTTTTCAGATGATTTTTGTCTGTCGCTGTCAGGGTGTCATTACAAGGATGTGGAACTGAAACTGGCTGAACATTGCGGGGCCGAATTTAATCTGCAAACCTTTAACCGCCTAAGTAGCGATTTTTGGCGTGAATATGTCGATGTTCACGGCATAAAAATCAAGCACGGTTTTTTTGGGTTGCTGGAGCTGCTGATCCGGCAAAAAATACCCTATTGCATGGCGACCAACAGCCCGGCGGAAAATGCGCTGGAATGTCTTCAGCTGGCCGGAATCGAAGAGCTTTTTTCAATTGTCGTCACCCGTGAGCAGGTTCGGAACGGCAAGCCGGAACCGGATATTTTTTTAAAGGCTGCCGAGTTGATGCAATCAGACATCAGTCGGTGCTTGGTGATTGAAGATTCGCTTGCCGGTATCGTGGCGGCGTCCCGAGCGGGGGCTGTTACGGTGCTGGTGCCGTCGACAGCGCAAATCGATCCGCTGGCAATTGAACTGTGCGATTTGATGGTCAGCGATCTGGAGCAATTGACAAGCATGATCCACGCTTAGTTCGCAGCCAATAGGCCGATCATGTATACTTCCAATATTTTTTGCAGCACAAACATAGCCATAATCCTTGATAGTTCAACATTCTAAAGTCTCAGTCATTGCTCCCGCCAGACTGCACATGGGGTTTATTGATTTAAGCGGATCATTAGGCCGACATTTCGGCAGTATCGGCGTTGCGCTTAATGAAATCAGCACTCGTCTGTCAGTCACCCGTGCGGAGCAGTTCGCCATTACCGGCCCAGCCGCACAACGGGCCGAGAAATGCATGTCCAAGTTGTGCGAAGCGCTGCATGTACCCGACAAGCTCAGCATCACCATTGAAACCGCAATTCCGGAACATGTAGGCTTGGGTTCCGGCACGCAAATGTCGCTGGCGATCGGTGCGGCGCTTAATGAATTTTACGGGTTGGGGCTTAGCGTGCGGGAAATCGCCGCCGTGGCTGACCGGGGCTTGCGTTCCGGCATCGGTATCGGTGTTTTCGAGCAGGGTGGCCTGGTTGTCGATGGCGGCCGTGGCGAAAAAACCATTACCCCGCCGGTCTTGGCTCATATGGATGTGCCGGACGAGTGGCGGTTTATTCTGGTGTTCGATGAACGAGGCCAAGGCTTGCACGGTCAGCAGGAAATACAGGCTTTTGAAGAGCTGCCGCCTTTTCCCCGGCAGGAAGCTGCGCGGCTATGCTATTTATTGTTGATGCAGGGACTGCCTGCAGTGGCTGAAAACGATATCGTTAGCTTCGGTGATGTGATTACTCAGTTGCAACGCTCGGTTGGAGAACATTTCTCTTCGGCCCAAGGCGGCGTTTTTACCAGTCCCGAAGTGGCGGCGGCCATGCAATGGCTGGAACGGCAAGGCGCTGTAGGTATCGGCCAGACTTCATGGGGGCCGACCGGGTTTTGCGCCATTGATGGGGTTCAATTGGCTGAAACAATCGCCGATCAGGCAAGGCAAGAGTTTGCACATTTCGATAAGTTAAGTTTTGTTGTCGCCAGTGCGCGAAACAGCGGCGGGGAAGTTTTTGTCGGTTAATGTGATGTAACGTGGAAACGCTACTGATAGTCGCAGGTTCAGCGCGCATGCTGGCGCAGGCTGCGAAAAGCACAGGTTTAAAGCTCTTGGTCATTGATCTGTTTGCTGATCTGGACACCCAATGTTATGCGGAAGATTTCCAGCAGATCGCATCGTTAGCAGAACAAGACTTGGCACCTGCTGTAGATTATTTTATTCAAAGTTATGTGGTAAAGCATGTCATTTACGGCAGTGGTTTTGAATGTTTTCCGGAAAGTCTGCGTTATCTATATAGTCGATTGATTGTGTTGGGAAACCATCCTGAGGTCTTTGCAAGACAGCTGGATAAACCGGCGTTTTTTTCAACACTGGATGATTTAAGTATTCCGTATCCGGAAGCTGCTTTTAGCGCGCCAGCTTGTACAGATGATTGGCTGATTAAGCCTATGCAGGGGCAGGGCGGTATCGGAATAAAACATTACCATGCCAATGATAAGGCAAAGGTGCCGGTTTACTGGCAAAGGTTTCAAGCCGGAGTGCCACATTCAGTGCTGTTTCTGGCTGACGGGCAGCAGGCGCAAGTCGTCGGTTTTAATAGCCAGTGGCCGATTCGTTTAAGCGAGACTCAGGAATTTGTTTTTTCAGGCGTGGTCAATTGCACTGATCTGCCGGAGGAACACAAAGCGCAGGTAGCGGACTGGCTAAAGCAGACGGTTCCGGCATTTGGACTAAGAGGCTTAAATTCGCTGGATTTTATTCATGCGGATGGATGTAGTTATGTTCTGGAAATCAATCCTCGGCCTTCTGCCAGTATGCAGTTATATGATGAAGATTTGCTGGTACGGCATATTCAAGCCTGTGAGGGGACTGTGGGGGCGACTTCAGCCGCCCAATCTCTGGCTTTAAGGCGGCTGAAGTCGCCCCCACAGATCGGCTATCAAGTCGTTTATGCCGAGCAGGATTTAATCATTCCAAGCCCATTCGAATGGCCGCCTTGGTGCATGGATTTGCCTAAACCCGGCGATATGTGTCGCGCAGGACAGCCGATTTGCAGTATTATTGCGCACCAAAAAAACTCACAGTCGGTAGCGGAACAGCTGCGGGCTAAACAACAACTTATCATTAGTAAACTAAAAGGTTTTGACCGTCATGGAATATACAGCCAGCGTTAACAAATTGACCCAGCCCTTGGTTCAGCATTTACTCGATAATGCGGATAAATTACGTTTAGGTGTGGAAAAGTTAGCCAATGGCTGCACCATCATTGATGCGGGCATTAAAGTGCCCGGCGGCATCGAGGCGGGTCGTATTATTGCTGAAATTTGTCTTGGCGGCATGGGTACTGTAACCATCAGCCACAGTCCTTATACAACCAACTGGCCGCTGTCTGTGACTGTGCATACCGGCAATCCGGTTCTGGGTTGTTTGGGCAGTCAATATGCGGGCTGGAGTTTGTCTCATGAGAAATATTATGCACTTGGTTCAGGCCCCGCTCGCGCTATGGCAACCAAGACAAAGGACGGCAAGCAGGAGCCTGTTGAAGAGTTGTACAAGGAATTAGACTATCAGGACAGTAATGATTCCACTGTCTTAGTCATTGAAAACGATGCAGTGCCGCCAGTTGAAATCGTCGAAAAAGTCGCCGCAGCCTGTAAGATTGATCCTTCAAAACTGACCATTATCGTTACCCCGACCAGCAGTCTGGCCGGTGGCGTGCAAGTGGTTGCGCGCGTGCTTGAGGTGGCCATGCACAAGGCTCATGCCTTGCATTTCCCACTAGAGAACATCATCGACGGCAGTGGCAGCGCACCGATCTGCCCTCCGCACCCGAATTTTGTCAAAGCCATGGGTCGCACCAATGACGCCATCCTGTTCGCAGGCCAAGTGCATATTTTCGTGAAAGGCAGCGATGAAGAAGCTGAAAAACTGGCTAAGGAACTGCCCAGCTCAACATCTAAGGATTACGGCAAGCCTTTTGCGGATATCTTCAAACAGTATGAATACGATTTCTTTAAGATCGATGCGATGCTGTTCAGTCCAGCCAGCGTTATTGTGACTGCGGTTGAGTCCGGTAAAAGTTTCCGTGCGGGCAAGCTGGATAATGCCTTGCTGGATCAATCGTTTGGAGCGTACGACTGCAAGGATGCAGGAGATAGAGCAACTCAGGAGCAGTTGCCGAGAGCGTAGGCGTGGGTCGTATAGCAATTTTTACCGATGATCCCGGCTGGCATGGCAAGCAATTAAGCTTGGCCTTTGCCAGTCGCGGCTACAGTTGTGACTATGTTTCGTTGACGGAATGCCGGTTTGCAATCGAAGCCGGCCAACAACCGATCTTTATTCCTGGTTTCGAATATGAACTTCCGGACGCGGCTTTTGTACGCGGCGTGCCCGGCGGTTCGCTTGAGGAAGTCGTGTTGTATCTGGATTTTTTGCACGCATTAAAGGCGATGGGAATTCCTGTTTACAATGACGGGCACGCGGTAGAACGCAGCGTCGATAAGGCCATGACCAGTTTTTTACTGCACAATGCGGGGCTGCCGACGCCGATGACATGGGTGCTGCGTGATCATAAAGAAGCGTTAAGGATTGCCGAAACTGAACTAAAACAGGGTAATTTACTGATTAGCAAGCCGTTGTTCGGCTCGCAAGGCGAAGGCATACGTCGGATAGAAAAATCGACTGATTTATTCTGGCTGACCAGCAGTCACGGCGTTTATTACTTGCAACGTTTTGTTCATTGCCATGGCGAAGGTTTTTCCGATCACCGCGTTTTTGTGATTAACGGCCGGGCGGTTGCGGCAATGCGAAGACGCGGAACATTCTGGCTGAATAATGTTGCTCGTGGCGCCTCTTGCGAGCTGATTGGTTTAGAACCTGAAATGGTCGATATGGCCGTTAAAGCGACGGCCGCATTGGCAATGGACTATGCCGGAGTCGATATTATCCGGGACCGGGACGGGCGCTGCACGATCATTGAAGTTAACAGCATCCCGGCCTGGAAAGGGCTGGAAAGCGTTTGTGACGTTAATATTGCCGGGCTGATGGTGGACGATTTAATCGCCCGCAAGATGAACAAAAAAACTGTCGCAGCATGACGATTTCGCCAGAGCACCTTGGCGAGCTTTACCGGCAAGCCTGCGAGGTTGACGTGCAGGCATTCAAACCCGGTAATGTCAGTGTTTATGCGGATGGACATGAAATGACGGTGGCCGACTTCAGAACCAGTGCCAAAGTCAGCGCGGAACCCCTTTGTAATCCTGAGTATTCCTTGGGCGAAAAAATTTACTATGCCGTCAAGGCAACGCGCGAGGCGGTAGGTTGCAATACCAATTTAGGCATTATTTTGCTTTGTGCGCCATTGATTCAGGCAATCAGCCATAAAAATCAAGGATTAACGTTAAGACAGGCGGTAAGCAAGGTTCTTAGAGAAACAACGCTAGAAGACGCCGATTGGGTTTTCAAGGCCATTACCTTAGCGTCCCCAGGTGGACTGGGTAGTTCTGATGAACAGGATGTCCATGAAAAAGCGTCGGTTACATTGCTTGAGGCGATGAAAATAGCCAGCGCGAAAGACCGCATTGCGCTCCAATACGTAACTGATTATCAGGAAATTTTTAATTTCCTACTTTTAAGGTATAATACCGGACTTAATCGATGGAGTGACCGGAATTGGGCTGCAGTGGCGGTGTATGCTGACATGCTGAGTCAATTTCCCGATAGCCATATCGAAAGGAAGTACGGAAATCAGTATTCTGAGATGGTAGCTAGCAGAATGGCTCGGCTCAGTGAGGAGATGTCCAAAACTGATAATCCTGAGCAAATAAAGCCGTTGCTTTTTTGCCTGGATCAGGAGCTTAAGCTTTATGGTATAAATCCGGGTACTACAGCTGATATGATTGTGGCCACAGTATTAACGGCATTTTTAGAGGATCTTAATCAGTAACAAGAGTGTTACTAATAGGGCTTCAAATGGAATTTGTTAAAAACAAATAAGGGGACATTAATAATGTCGATAGTAGATTCAATTTTTTCATTTTTTTCTTCACAGGGGATAATAAGCATGGCTAAAATTAATAAATTATGCGTTGGCGAATCTTTAGTTGGTGAAGGCAACGAAGTTGCTCACATCGATTTGATGGTTGGACCACGTGGTTCAGCTGCTGAAACTGCATTCGCAAACTGTTTGACAAACAACAAAGACGGCTTTTCTAGCTTGTTGGCTGTTGTTGCTCCTAACTTGATGGTAAAACCTTCAACTGTTATGTTCAACAAAGTAACAATCAAAGGCGCAAAACAAGCTGTTCAAATGTTTGGCCCAGCACAACGCGGTGTTGCTATGGCTGTTGCTGATTGTGTAGAAGACGGCACAATCCCTGCTGCTGAAGCTGATGATTTATTCGTATCAGTCGGTGTATTCATTCACTGGGCTGCAGAAGACGATGCTAAAATCCAACAATACAACTACGAAGCTACTAAAGAAGCTCTGAAACGCGCTGTTGCAGGTACTCCTACTGCTTCTGAAGTTGTTGCTGCTAAAGGTACTGCTGTACATCCATTCGCTGCTAACTAAGTTTTATTTAGTTACCAAGAATGATAAAAATACCCCATTTGATGGGGTATTTTTTTGCCTAGAATTTATAGGCAAAGGATAAACAGGAGTGCAAGCTTTGCCTAAAACCCAGTAATATCTTCCGGTTTAATGGCTCGTGAGTGCAATGCGCTGGCGACAAGCGCTTGATGAATTCCGGCCTTGCTTAAAAGCACGCAATCCCGCTTATTTCTTATGCCGCCCGCAGCGATAAATTTTTTGTCCGGATATTGCCTGCAAAACTTAGTCAGTTTGTTCAGGTCAGGGCCATGGTTACTGCCTACACGATCCAATGTCATGATGATAATGTTTCCCGGCCAGAAACTGGGATCGGAAAAAAGATGGTCCGCACCCAAAGCATTAGCCTTTGAATAATCCAGCGACAGAATAAAGTTTTTCTTATAGGCTTTAATTTCTGCAATAGTATCATTTCGATAAGACTCACTTCCCAAGACAGGCAGAGTGTTGCTGGCAGACTGTGCATTCTCGTCATATTTTTGATACCCCTTGTCTATCCAGAACGTTATTTGCGGATAATGACTCAGCACGTCAGCTATTAACAGGTCATGACTGCCTTGATGAGTAATGGCATCCAGGTCCGCAATATAAAAAGTATCAAATGCATAAACATCCAGAAACGCCTCAATAACCTGAAAAATATCAGACGACTTGCACAAGTCGGTATTAATGGGTTCGTAGCGCTCGCGATTGCCTTGCCGGGCGTGAACGACAACGCCGTTTTTTAAGTCTATTACCGGGATTATTTTCATGAAGCAGGATGTGCTGGTGATATAATGTAACGTTCTATTTTATAGCTGTTCTTTGAGTATTGTGAAAATTCTGGTGTTCGAGTATATCACTGGCGGCGGCTTGAATAAGCAGGAGTTGCCGGATTCCCTGGTAAAGGAAGGGAGTTTGATGCGTAATGCCTTGCTCGATAATCTGGACAGATTAAACCAAACCCGGTTAAACCGTTTCGAAGTTATGGTTACGTTGGACTGGCGACTTAACAACTTAGCCGGCATAACCGGCATACATGTTGTCACTATCGGGCCGGAACACGATATTACAGAAGAATTTGCGCGCCTAGTTAAGCAATGCGATTTGGTATGGCCGATTGCGCCGGAGTTTGACGGTATTCTACAAGCCCTGTGTCAAGCGGTCGAATCATTAGGCAAGATATTGCTGACATCGCCGGCAACAGCCGTGGCAATTGCCGGCAATAAACTCAAGACTTATGAATTGCTCAACCGGAATCATATAGCCACCGTTCCTACCTGCACGTTTCAAAGCACCTATGCACCTGGCGAATGGATGGTTAAGCCGGTTGATGGCGTGGGCTGCGAGAACAGTTATGTTCTCGCAAGCCCATTGGATTTTGAGCGGATGGCTATGCGAAAAGGTCAATACATCATTCAGCCGCATCTTCAAGGCGCGAAAACCAGTTTATCGTGCTTGTTCAAGCAAGGCAGCGGTTGGTTAATGTGTGCCAATTTACAGCGATTTGAGTTCATTAATCAGCAATATCATTTAACAGACATCGTGGTGAATCATCATCCAGACCTTGGCCTGTATCAGCCATTGATTGATAAGATAGCCCAAGCCCTGCCTGAGCTATGGGGTTATGTCGGCATAGACTTAATAGAGAACGATAACGACTGCATAGATGCAGGAGGTAGAGCAGTGCAGGGAGCAGTTGCCGAGATATGGGTGCTTGAAATAAATCCTCGCCTGACCACTTCATTTGTGGGTATACACGATGCCTTAGGCATTAATATTGCCGAGGCTGTTTTGCAGTTGCTGCATGGCGAACCAATGATCAATCCGGCTTACAGTAGGCCCATTACCGTTCAAGCAAAACAGGCAACTCATGCAAGCTAATATTATAGGCTGGGACATAGGCGGCGCTCACGTCAAAGCGGCGGTCATCAGCGCCGGTGAGATTATTGCCGTTTATCAGCAACCGTGTCCGTTATGGAAAGGGCTGGATCAACTGCAAAATGCCGTGAACGCCATTATGCTGGAAGTGTCAGGTTCAAATGGGCTGCATGCCATGACCATGACCGGCGAACTGGTCGATTTGTTTGAAAACCGTGATCATGGCGTTAAGCAAATCATCCAGGCCATGACCGAGCTACTGCCTGGTACTGAAATGCTGGTTTTTGCCGGTGATGAAGGTTTTCTGAAACACTCGGCGATTGACGCTAAATATTACCCATCCATCGCCTCGGCCAATTGGTTGGCGAGTGCCTCATTTGCCGCGCAAAAAGTCGGCAACGGGCTTTTTGTCGATTGCGGTAGCACAACCACGGATATACTCCTGCTCAATGACGGGCACGTACTGGCGGACGGTTATACCGACTACCAGCGTTTAATATCTCAAGAATTGATTTATACCGGTATCGTCAGAACCGCTGTAATGGCTGTTACGCAAACAGCGCTGGATCAAGGCCAACAAATCGGCCTGATGGCCGAGTATTTTGCCACTATGGCCGATGTGTATCGGATTACCGGCGAACTCAATGACATGCATGATCAAACCGACACAGCGGATGGCGCGGAAAAAACCGTTTTAGCCAGTGCCAGACGGTTATCCCGGATGATAGGGTGTGATTTTTATGCTGATGAATTGCCTCGTTGGCAACTATTTGCCGAAAACATCAGAGACCGGCAAATGCAGCAAATACAGTACGGCTGCGAAATCCGGTTATCCCAACATGAGCTTGCGCAAGACAGTCCATTAATCGGTGCCGGGGTGGGGCGGTTTCTGGTTAAACAGATTGCCTTGAATTTGGGTCGTCCCTACCTGGATTTTTCCGATTTATTTCCTGCAACTGTTTTTCAATCGGAAATGACTGCCGCGGACTGCGCTCCTGCCGCCGCTATAGCCTATTTAGCGGCAACGAATGAGTCCAGATGCGGAGCAAGTAAGTGAACAAATATCTGCACAATAATATCGATTCGATATCTAAAGCAATTGTGATAAACTATTCTTTTTGTCAACATTAATAAATGTTTACAGGCTCTATGGAAAAAATTGATGTATTTGATCTGATCGAGCGGATGTCTGCGCTGATCCGGTCTGAAGAACGTAAAAAGTGTACAGAATTAGGCTTGCAACCGGTTCATTTGCAGGTAATGGATTATTTGTCTCGCTGCAACCGCTATAGCGACACTCCGGCTGCGCTGACTAATTACCTGGGCATGACCCGCGGTACCGTCTCCCAAACTTTACAGTTGCTGGAGAAAAAAGGCTATATAAAGAAAACCGCCGATGTAAATGACCGTCGCATGGTACATCTTAGTCTTCTGGCAGAAGGCGACGTCATCTTGAACAAAGCCCGCCCGACTGATTTGTACAGCCAGGCATCGGCAATATTCAATAAAGATGACAGCCAGGAAAATGTTTTTGTTAATGCCTTGACTGCCCTGCAAAAAGCCAATAAATCGCAATCTTTTGGGCTTTGTAAAACCTGTAAATATTTCACCAGAACTTCGGATGGTTTTTTTTGCGACTTAACTAAAGAACAGCTTAGCCAATCCGATAGTGAGAAAATATGTCAGGAGCATACTGTTTGTTGAGCTTGTATAACACGATAAACAATTGCTCGTACCGGTCAACGAAAGTTTGCTTGACTACTCGCGGCAAGAAAAAATGGATAGAATCCGGACAACGATATAAACGGGTAAGCTCTCAAAGAACTGTGCAGTAGGACACATTGGCTTTTTTTCCAACTGCTAGGCTTATAAGGCCGCTTTAATTTATTTAGAGAATCACTTGGAAAAAGATCTAACCACCGATTTAGTCGTGCTGCAAAGCCATTTGGAAGCCATGCTTGAGCGCGTTCAGCAGAACAGCGCTACTTTGCGTAAGTTCCAGGCGTTTGAAATAAGGTTGCTAAAGCTCAACGCCTTATCGGACATCATTGATCATCTGCTTGAAGAGGCTAAAAATTATTTTGATCTTGACGTGATCACCTTATGCTTGATCGACGAAACCGGTGAAATCGCAAGAACTCTTAAGGATAACGGTTACCCATACCTCTCAAAAAAAGGTTTAATGCTGTTAGACAGTAAAGAATCTTTAAAATCAACGGCCGCTCAGCCCTATATTGGCGCTCTTGAACCCCCTCACTGTGCCGATTTTTTCGCGCATATTGAAAAACAGCCAGCCAGCATTGCTATTATCCCCTTAACTCGACGGGACAAATATCTGGGAACGTTAAATTTGGGCAGTTATCAGACTGATAGATTTGCCGATAATATGGGTACGGATTTCATTGAGCATCTCAGTTCTGTAGTCAGTGTTTGTCTGGAAAACAATCTTCATGTCGAAGAAATAAAACGGGTTAGTTATCTTGACGTCTTAACAGGAGTCAATAACAGGCGCTTTTTTGAACAGCGCATCGGTGAAGAATTAAAACGCAGTCAACGCAATGCCGAGCCGTTATCCTGCCAGTTCTTTGATATAGATTTTTTTAAGTCGGTTAATGACCAGCATGGGCATCAGGGCGGCGACCTGGTGCTGTCTTTAGTAGCTGCTACCGTGAGACATCAGCTCAGAGACCATGACGTATTTGTCCGTTACGGCGGGGAAGAGTTTGTCGCTTTATTGTCCAATACCGACGAAATCAGGGCTCTGGAAACAGCGGAACGAGTACGCAAAGCCATACAGATGCTGGTTATCGCAGTTAATGACATTTCCATCTCGGTCACTGTTTCTATAGGCGTGTCAACTTTTGTGCCGGATGGTAAATCCATTTCAATGGATGACGGGATTGTTGCAAGACTTATTAAATCAGCGGATTCCGCCTTATACAAAGCCAAGCATAATGGCCGTAATCGCGTCGAAAATGGCGGGATTGTGTCAGATAAACAAGTTTTAAAAGTCTAACTAAAGGATGAAATGTTGGAGAAGCACAAGCTTCTCCAACTCGCGGTTGTTTACCCCTTCAACGCTTTCAATACCGCCTGCATGGTCGCATTGGCGTCGCCGAACAACATACGGGTGTTTTCCAGCACGAACAATGGATTACCCACACCGGCATAGCCTGACGCCATGCTGCGCTTAAGTACGACAGTGGATTCTCCTTTCCAGCATTCCAGTACCGGCATACCGGCAATTGGGCTGTTCGGGTCATCCAGCGCTGACGGATTGACAATGTCGTTAGCGCCAATCACGATGGACACGTCAACATGATCCCAATCTTCATTGATTTCGTCCATTTCATAAACGATATCGTAAGGCACTTTGGCTTCGGCCAGCAGCACGTTCATGTGACCGGGCATTCTTCCTGCAACCGGATGGATGCCGAAACCTACTTTCTTGCCTTTATCTCGCAACAGCTTGGTGATTTCATTAACGGTATGCTGAGCCTGCGCAACCGCCATGCCGTAACCCGGAATGATCATAATGCTTTTTGCGTCCAGTAATAATTGCGCGGTCTCTTCAGCATTGATCGGCGTTACTTCGCCTTCAACCACGGCGGCTTCGCCGCCTGAGGTACCAAAGCCGCCGGCAATTACGCTGATAAAATTGCGGTTCATCGCACGGCACATGATGTAACTCAGGATCGCGCCACTGCTGCCGACCAATGCGCCGGTCACAATCAACAAATCGTTGCTCAACATAAAACCGGTTGCCGCAGCCGCCCATCCTGAATAGCTGTTGAGCATGGATACCACCACCGGCATATCAGCGCCGCCGATTGCCATAACCATGTGTATGCCGAACAGCAGAGCAATCGCAGTCATAATCCAGAGAGGCAATAAGCCGCCGCCGGTTTCGGTTTGTTGTAAAAATACATAACCCAGAGTGACGGCTGCAATCAGCAGACCTAAATTTAACCAGTGACGGCCAGGCAATAACATCGGCTTGCCGCTGATGCGTTCGCTGAGCTTACAAAAAGCAATCACCGACCCAGAGAAGGTAACCGCCCCGATAAGAATGCCGACATAAATTTCAACTTCATGGATGGTTTTTTCAACGCCGGTCAGTGTTGAAGACGTATCCATGAAGTTGGCGTATCCAACCAGCACCGCAGCCATACCTACCAGGCTGTGCATGATGGCGACCAGCTCCGGCATCTGCGTCATTTCAACTTTTAATGCGGCTCTTGCGCCGATAGCGCCGCCGATTAGCAAGGCAACGATCAAAATGGAGTAGGAAGTAACCGAGGCGCTTAAGGCGGTAGCGATAATCGCAATCGCCATGCCCAACATGCCGTAATAATTGCCACGTCGTGCTGTCTCTTGATTGCTTAAGCCGCTCAGGCTAAAAATGAACAGAATGGTGGCGACGATGTAAGACATCGTGACTAAACTATGGGACATCATATTCTCCTGTTATTTTCTGAACATTTCTAACATACGGCGAGTGACTAAAAAGCCACCGGCAATATTGATAGATGCAATGAGTATCGCTAATCCCGCAAGGATACTGATGACAGAATCCGGAGTCGAAACCTGCACCAAAGCGCCGATTATAATAATGCCGCTGATAGCGTTTGTTACACTCATAAGCGGGGTGTGCAGCGACGCGGTGACATTCCAGATCACTTGATAACCGATGAAACATGCCAAAACAAACACAGTAAAGTGCGTCATGAACGACTCAGGAGCGACCGAGCCGATGCCGAACAGCGCCAACCCGCCGAGAACTAACGGTATAAATTGCTTAACCGAATCCGGAATAACTGATTTTTTTTGTTGTTCTTGTACCGATGCATAAGCCGGTGCCTCGGTTTGCGGGGCGGGGGCGGCGGAAAGTTTGGGCGGTGGCGGCGGCCAGGTGATTTTGCCCTCCCTGATAACCGTAGTGCCGCGTATTACCTCGTCGTCCATATTGACGTTAATCGTGCCGTTTTTTTCTGGGCAAAGTTCCGTTAACAAATGCCGGAGGTTGGTCGCATAAAGCTGGCTCGATTGGTTAGCCAGACGGCTGGGTAAATTGCTGTAACCGATAATCGTCACGTCGTGTTTGACGACAACCCTATCTTTCTCGGTCAACGCGCAGTTGCCGCCTTGTTCGGCTGCCAGATCGACAATAATGCTGCCCGGTTTCATGGATTTGACCATGCCTTCAGTGATCAGCTTGGGCGCCGGTTTGCCGGGAATCAGCGCAGTGGTGATAATGATGTCCACTTCCATCGCTTGCCTGGCAAACAAGGCCATTTCCGCTTCAATAAATTCTTTGGACATGGTTTTGGCATAACCGCCGGTACCGGAACCTTCTTCTTCAAAATCCAGCATCAAAAACTCGGCATCCATGCTCTCGATTTGTTCTTTAACCTCAGGCCGGGTATCGAAAGCCCTGACGATAGCGCCCATGCCCTTAGCCGTACCGATGGCAGCAAGACCTGCAACACCGGCGCCGATGACCAGCACTTTAGCGGGAGGGATTTTTCCGGCGGCAGTAATCTGCCCGGTAAAAAAACGGCCGAAATGCTGCGCCGCTTCAATAACGGCCCGATAACCGGCAATATTGGCCATGGAACTGAGCGCGTCCAGTTTTTGCGCCCTGGACATACGCGGTACGCTGTCCATCGCCAATACCGTCGCGTTTTTGGCCGCTAGTTTCTGCATTAATTGTTCATTTTGCGCAGGCCAGATAAAACTGATTAAACGACCGCCTTCGGGCAACAGGTCGATCTCGTCCAGCGCCAGTTCAGGATGCTGCTCGGGGGCGCGAACTTTCATGACAATGTCTGCCTTGTCCCACAATGTCTTGGCATTATCAATAATTTCGACGCCCACTTCTTTATAGGCCTCATCGGAAATATTTGCGTTAAGCCCCGCGCCGCTTTCGACCAGGATGGAAAAACCCAGTTTTATAATTTGTTCAGCGGCCTCGGGCGTAGTAGCCACGCGTTTTTCACCTGGGTGGATCTCTTTCGGTATACCAATCTTCATACAGTCTCCAATGCGAGTAGTTTAAAGCATAGTGGACAAAGGCTTTAACCTCAGCCATAACCTCAGCAGGGAGCATAGGAGATTAGGCGGGGTTTTTCAATAAAAAACGTGATGGAGGCGGCTGAGTCTTCAGAAAGTATGTATGGTTAAGGAATGGGCCGCTTTTACCCCAGCATAGAATTCAACGGATAAAAGCGTATCCGAGTTATGAGGCTTACAAAAAATTCAGCGTTGGCTTACATGCGGCGGCAATTTTATGAATAACCCGGTCTTCTGGAAGTGGCCTGCTGCGAACGCTCGCATAGTCTCTTGTATGTTGTTATGGACTGCATTGCTTCTGTCAAGGAGTGCATGGGTATTTTGGCAACGGAGTTTGGAACGATTTTGATCTGGCCAATGCAACAACTGTAATGGCCCGATAAAAATGGACGCATGAGGAAAAGACGATGGGCCAAAAACCGTAGGTATTCTAGGGATGGTTCAAGCCACAATCGGCAAACGGATCTCATAGTTAGAAACCAAGGGCTCAGTGTCGGCCAGCCACCACTCAGGCCGTCTATGAATCTGATGGTTATAACCTTAGGGATTGACTCTATTGGTTGCTTCTATCTCACCAGTAGCGTTCTTAATACAAGAGCAACATCAGATTAAGTCCAAACTAATACGGATAAGACGAGGCCTGTCTTATAAATGATCCTTCCATGGACCAGGACGAGCGTCGCCGTTAGTGCAACATTAATTCTGTTTTTCGATACTCTTTTTGTGTTGCCGTTGTTCATGATGACGTTTTTTCATGTCATCCATTTTTGTCATTTGCTCAGGCGTCAGGATTTCCTTCAGACGTGCACGGGTTTCTTCATGAATAGTTTTGTATTTCTCGTGCTGTTCCTTGAATAACGCGTTCATTTTAGTTTTTTGCTCTTCATTTAAATTCAGTTCCTTGGTCATACGCTCCATTCTATTGCCATAGTGAGACCCTTCATCATTCTCTTTATCGGTGCCGGGCATGGCCGCCACTGTTAAAGGAAGAGCCAAGGCCATTGCGATCATTATGATTTTTTTGTTCATAGTAGTCTCTCAGTTCTGTTAAGTTGGTTGGGGTTTTGGGGCAGTTTTTCTGTTGTCAGGGATCGGAAGCAAGTTTCGAAAGAGCTTTAGATTTTTTAATGTTTATTATCGCGCATGTGATGGAACCAAGGCATTATCTGTGCGGCACAATACTTTGTCAGTGCTGTGCCGCACAGATGCTTTAAATCTTGTCTAAGACTGACACACAAAGATTGGTTGCTTTCTTGTTTGCATCCAGTATGGGTTTCAGCGTGAATGATACAACCGATTCTACACCCGCATCGCCTAAGTCGGAGACGGGGACTTTTTCAATGGACGCTTTATTATTGTCGATTTTCCATTTGTAGTCGGCGTCAAAAGCGGTGTTCTTGCCGGAATTTTCCAGGTCTACTTCAAAATTGGCGCCCGGACAGGCTTCGGTCGGATTTTTCAAGTCCAGGACATGGGTATGAAACCCGGAAGGAGTTGCTTCATGGGAGCTGTCGTCGATAGGCAGGTGAGTGGTCAAGACCAGTACGTTGTTGCCGCCGTCCGTTAATACCGCATAACCGAAGGCACCGGATTTCCCGTCCATTGGAATATCCTTGTCGGTTTTGATTTCCACTTCCAGTAATTTTTTGTCGGCTTTGGCTTCCCATTCCACTTCAACCTCTTTAAGCGACAAATACCCGCCGGTTTCAGCGAGTGCCACGCCACCGGCTAAGGTTAGGCCAATGGCTGATGCAAGCAATGATGTTTTACTAATAGATTTCATGATTATTCTCCATCAAAAAGAAGTATTGAATCGATATTATTTATACATGGTATTAGTGAGATAAAGCAAGCGCATATTTCATATTAGTATTACTTCAGTGACTTACGGTAAAGCCACAAGAACTTTTATAACGACTGAAGGGTATTTGGCAATGGTTTGCGGTTCAAAACTGCCGTGGCGATCGCGAGGAATCTTGATCGGCAACTCGCCGAAGCCGCCTTTGAGCGTCTTTTGGCTCTTTCCTATTCAGCAATAAACAGCGTTCCGATGCGTTTTTTCATCGTTGCTCAGTCTGGCATTCACTTGATGATAGAATTTAAGTTATTCCAGCACACTATCCGCAAGCAACTAAAAATAGCTGATGAGCCAGTTTATCAGTGTCAACACCCGCCTTCGAAGCTTGGTTTGTTTCACGGGCAATTGGACGACCGACCGGATAGCCAGTGTTTTAGTTTCATCAATGAGGGAGTGGAAAAGGCAATCTGACTACAACGGTCGATCCTAAAATAGCAGGGGCCTTTTTCTGCGGGAAAATGTGGAAAAAGCACGGGTCTTTGAATGAACTGAAAACTGTTTAATGGTTATCTGACTCGTCATGGGCAAGCGACGACGCTTTAACGCCGGATTGCGTTGGCAAGTCGATCTTGACGCCGAAGCGGGCTGCATCGGCCAGCGAGTATTTATCCATCACCGCCAGGAATGCGCGCTGAGCCTCATAAAACATGGCCTTCAGGAAACAGTCGCGGATGAGTCGGCACTGATTGGATGGCACGTTAAAGCACTCTACCAGATCCATGTTGACTTCAGTCTGTCGTATCACTTCCCCGACGCCTATGGTATAGGCGGGTCTGCCCAGCTGAATACCGCCACCCTTGCCACGGGTCGTTATGATGAAGCCTTGATTGGCCAGACTATTTGCCACCTTAACCAGATGGTTGCGGGAAATTTGATGATACTCGGCAATCTCTGAAATTGTCGCCAGACCGGGTTCCGGTAATCGGGCAAGATAAATCAGCACGCGCAGTGAATAATCAGTGAATTGTGTAAGCTGCATGTTAAATACTCCTTAAGATTAACCCGTCTTTAAGCTAGACATTAAAGAACTAAGAGATAAGGCTTGACTATTTTATAATCGGACAATAAGATGCATATCAAATACATCTTATTGTCGCGCTTCACCGTTCCCCCTCAGGAAAGAGGCGCCTTTAAGATGTATTTTAAACGCCTTTTTAATTAGCTGGAGAAAAATATGTCACAACAAAAATCCTTGTATGAGAAATTGGGCGGAGAAGCTGCTGTTAACGCCTCTGTTGATGTCTTTTACCGTAAGGTGTTGAGCGATAGCCGCATCAGTTCTTTTTTTGAAGATGTGGACATGGAGAAACAGGCAGCAAAACAAAAATCATTCCTGACCATGGCTTTCGGCGGGCCGCATAATTACAGCGGTCTCGATATGCGCACGGGGCATGCCCATTTGGTCGAGCGAGGCTTGAACGATACGCATGTCGATGCGGTAATTGAACACCTTGCGGCGACTCTCCGCGAATTGGGTGTAAAAGAAGAACTGATCAATCAGGTTGCCGCCATCGCCGAAAGTACACGCAACGACGTGCTGGGACGTTAATTCTTCATTTTTGAAATAGGGGGCAATATCCGTTATTCGCCCGCCAGCGTGCAGCATGAAGATGATCATCTTCACATCCATGTCCGCCGTCTGCCGCAAGGCGGGGGCTGGATACATGAAGAACTACGTTTTTAAGGAGTATGATTATGTATATCACACGAAAAATGATCATGGTATGTATATCAATTGTTGGACTTTTGTTTCTCCCATTGACAGCTCAAAGTGCTAATGTGCTAAACAGTTCGGTGACAAGGCAGGACGGGCGATACATGATGCACATGGAAACCATTGTTCAAGCTCCCGTTGCGAAAGTCCACTCTCTTCTCATGAATTATAAAAACTTTACTCGCTTCAACTCGATTTTCAAACAGGTTGAGTTCGTGGGACACATTGGTGATGGGGTTAGAATGGGAGTCAGATCGGAATTTTGCGTTCTGGCCATCTGCCAGGACTTCGACTGGATCCAGGATGTCCAGTTTCTACCCGACGGCGAAATTTCTATAACCATAATACCGAACCAGGGTGATTTCCGGCAGGGAAATGGCCGCTGGCGCCTGTTTTCAGTAAATGGTGGTACTCGGTTGTTATTCGATCTCGATCTAACACCAAAATATTGGATTCCGCCAATATTCGGTACATGGTTAGCGCAACAAAAATTTTCTGAGGACGCGTTTAAGTTCGCGCAAGAGCTAGAAAAGATGGTGATCTTGAATGACTGTTAGTCAAGTCACTATGGTTTTGTTGCATAAATCAAAAGCCGGACGAATTTCCCGTTACCTCAAATTTCTAGCGGATTTAGGGTTGTAACAACCGTTGCCTGTGTAGCCAATCGGGTAAAAAAAGTCCAGTTTTTCCACTTTATTAGCTATCTGTCCGGGCTTATTACTCTTTAGCGTTAAAAGAGCCTGTATTGCTGATATTTTTGTCTGCCTCCGGCAGTAAATCAACTAGCGAGCAGTTTAAAGCTCTAGCCAATTTCCTGAGTACGTCAATGGAAACATTTTCGGCGCTGCCGTTTTCGATTTTGCTAATCATCGATTGGGTCACGCCAGACCGGGATTCAAGCTCTTTTTGAATCAAGCTAAGATCAAGCCGTCTACATTTTACAATGTCGCCTATTTGCATTAGGTACTCGTTCATGAGTGAAATTTAGCGGCTATTATATGAATGAATTTATAATTTGAGCAAAAAAAGAGCCGCTGCAGCGGCTCTTTTTTTGCTCAATATCTTATTTTACGGCTAGGCGTGTGCCGCTGACCATTTCCGTGCCGGGCACGATATTACCGGCTTTGATAGCATCCTTGATCGCATTTTTATCAATTTTCCAGCTGATGACTTCTTTCTTGAATTGTGCCGGGATTGCGTTTTCATCCAGGATGTTAACAACGGCCGGGTTTTTTTGGACTGAAAGCTTAAAATGAGGACATTCAATGTCGCTGATGCCGCAGAACTCCATATTTTCTTTTATGTAGTTTTTCAGCCATTGTACCCGGTTTTCCAGAGCTTTCCGGCGTTTAGCCATGTCTGCTTCGGCACTCTTGATTGCAGCGGCGGTGGCTTCCATATTGCGGAAAAATTTGGCAACGTTGATTGCTTTGTCTTCCAGTTCCCCGCCTAAAGCTTCCAAGGTGTCATTAACCGCTTCAATCGGTAAATCCATTTCCGGGTCGGTCAGAAAGTCCAATGCTTGCAGGTAGTTTGTGCTCAACTCGTATAGGGATAATCTATTCATGATGATTTTCTCAATTGGGTCGAGCGGCGATTGGAACCGCCGCTCTTGATGTGGACTTAGAGTTCCACAGCAGCTTTATAGCGTGGCTCTCTGTTTGCAGTTATGCCGTCGTAGGCATCTCCCGCTTTCTCGATATCCCAATCACCTTTACTTGGGTTTTCATGGTCGCTTAGGCGAAAACACCAGGCGGCTTTCTTGTTGTCCCACCGATAACCTGCGGCTTTTATCGCTTCTTTATGCTGCTTGGTGTTGCCGGACAGCCAAGCTAAAGCACCGTAAATCCTGATATTGACGCCGTCCAGGCTAATAACTGCGTTTATTGCGCTGTTTAGCATATCGCCAAAATCGCTGCTGACCGCTTCCTGGATTGGATGCTCGGCACCGTTGTAGGCGGTTTCTTTCACTAAGCGATGAGCCGCATTGACAGCTTTCATCATTACCGTTCCCGCCGGATTCTTGTTGGGTCGGTATCTCATGCACGCTTTACGGTACGCCGTTTTGATTGCATCCTGGTCTGCAAAGGCAGTAAGACCCAAAACCGATAAGGCCTCTTTAACGCTCATCGAGTCACTTTCCGCAAATTGGTCAAGCTTGGTGTAAAGGATTTGATAAAAGTCCTGAGTGAGCTCTAAAAAGCTGGTGAAGCGGTTGTGCGACGCTTTAGCCATCCACTCTTTAACCCGGGCTCGATCAAGTCCGAGCTCTTTAATTTTGGTTTCAAGCTGCTGATGCTGAGTCTTACTAATACCGTCAAAGCCGGTATTGAGTTCGGACTCGGCTCGCTGGATGCTTTCGGCTTCGCGGCGTTGAACCATATCCTCAATATCCTGGGTAAATACTTCAGAAAGACCGGCCATTCTTAACGTTGCATCAATATGAGCGGATTTTTCCGCCATTTTCAGACTTTTGTTAATGTCTCCATTGTCTTGAGAAACAATCCGAGCCCCAACACCGTCGGCCACTACCCGGCCGGAGCCGTCAACGATTTCGCAGCGGATGATGATTTGATTTAGATTTGTGCCGGTAAGCGCGGCTTTTTCATATTCCGGCAGAGACGGATAACGTACGGTAACGCCTAACATGCCGCATATTTTTTCAGCGCCCGGTTTAAATAGACTGGCTTTACTGAAATGGTTTGGGTTTTGGCAATTCTTGCCGGCCTGGCATTTTGAGCGACCGACCGTATGGACTTTACCAAAGTCGGAACCATCAACCAATGCGTCGCGAATCCAAGCCATTAACGCAGCCCGATTTTGCTTGCGGCGATCTAAACCTTCTTGAAAAGTGGTCGCCGGAAGATCCAGCGGATTGGCGGAAATAACCGCCAGTTGTGTGTCTTGATCTTTAACCGGTGTTTCCCGGCCAACTAATTGTTCTGTCGAATACATGACAAATACCTAATGTACAAATGAAATAAAAGGCAGGGCAAGCGGCTACAAGCCCGACAGTGGGTTAAATGCTCCGGAGCACCGGGGGGTTGGCAAGAAAAGGGGCTTAGCTTGATTCGTTTGTTGAGATGACATAAGTTGAATATTCCTGATGTGCAAATCCGGGAAATGTGAGTAGGGCAGCTTGCCCCGGTTCACACTAAAATGCTTTAGAACGGTGCTATTTCGGACACGTCCGTTGTAGCGTTGTTTTTTCCGGCTTTGACCGAACAAATCGTATTCTTAACCGCTTCCACGAGAGTTTTCCCCGTCACAAAAAAGGGTTCAATGTTGGCCCCGGTAGGTGCGGATACAAAAACCGAGTAGTTTTCACCTTCTCGGTATTGATCGCGCCGGTTGTAAACTTGCACGCAGACAGCGCGCCCGGTAATACCGGCCGATAAAAGAGCGGTTTTCACTACATTGACCGCGTGACGTTGTTTATCAACGATATGAACGAACATAAAGCCTCCAAAGGGACTTAAACACAGCATATGAATATATTCATATTTTTAAGCCGGTTTTTGCCTTGTAACTTGCCTGCATTACAAATCAACTGACCGGATAAAATTGTCCCCGCCATTTATTTATTCACCTTGAACTAGCGGAAGAACAAAAGTCACATTCAATATGAATATATTCATATTATAACAAAATAGCATTTTTATACAATAGCTTAAATAAAATAGATGGCCGGTTTTTAAACGCTAGAGTTTTACAATGAATCGCTCGAATTTTGCTGGAAAAAAGCTCAGCCGATAAAAATTGATGAATCAAAGCAGCAAAATAGGCCTTGCACTACGTTAGGTTACATGCCTTTTTTAAAGAATGGGGTCACATCAAACTAAGAAGCCGTCTCGGGAAGCTTTTGATAAAGCAGGGCAGGGCCGAAGTAAGTTGACCTATCTGGATAATTTGGAGTTTTAAACAGAGAGCGCCTTGGGCTGTGACTATCTGTCTTTCGCAGACTGCTAAAAATAATTAAAAATTGCCTAATCTCGTGTCGGCTCTGGGTCTGTAGACGGGTAACTGTGATCGGTAGGGGCCTAAACTTACGCATTTAGTTTCAATTAAGGTTGCCTTCCGGGCTCTTTGCGCGATTACGTTCTTCAGCAATGGTTTTCAATTTTTCGGCTATTTCAGTTGGCGATAACAAAAAATCAACACAGCCGGTGTTCACGGCGCTTATCGGCATTGCCGGTTGTTTTGCGGTGTGAAAATCCTGGGCAATGACTATTCCTCCAGCGTCCTTAATAGGCTTGAGGGCAGCGGCTCCGTCCGAATCCAGCCCCGACAGAATCACTGCGATAGCATGCTTGGATTGATTACTTGCCAAGGAATGCAAAAAAACAGAAATATTTTCCGGCCACCCTGACTGTTTCCAAAGAGGAGCAAGCCTGAAACTGTCACCAGCCATATAAACCTGCATTCCTGGAGGTCCTATATAGACGTGGTCCGCTCTTGCAATCTCTCCATCTTCCACGAGCATAACCGGCATAGAGGTATAGCGCGGAATAATTTCTGGCAGAAGCGATTTCCAATCGGAAGGTTGATGATGAATAATGACAAAGACTAGGCCGGTTTCCGGTGGCAGCAGCGAAAGAATTCTCAGATAAGTTTCTAAACCACCTGCTGAAGCTCCAAAGCAGACAATAGATAGATCATCATTCTTTTCGGTTGAGGTCATTTCGATCACGTCGTCCTAGCATCAGAAGCTTCTATCGTTCCCCAGAATGAAAGATAGATGCAGCCTTCTTTTAATCAAATTGTCAGGGTCGTTCTGAAATTAATTTTGATCAGCGATTTTTTTATTTTATTACCATAGAAAAAAATTTCTGTGGTTTAACGTACACAAGACATTTGTAAATGGTATTTATAGTTTGAAGCAGCCGGCATCGCTGTTATTTGGCTTTGCAGATAGAAAAAAGAGGACAGTGCCAGAAAAAAGGTGAACTTGATTGGAAAGGAAATTAAGAGATGAATCAGCAGAATATTTGGCTAGTTATTTATGTTGGTATTAAATAATTAACCTGATCAGCATTAATCTATTTTGCTATGGCAAGATTGTGGCTGATTTAGCATTGTTATCGATGATGTTTGGCCTTCCGACAACCCAGCCTGGATAAGGCAGTTATGAATATGTCTGCCGAAAAGAGATGGAGTTGCATCGCTAACTTGTGAAATGCGGTGAGCAGTTACACTCACCGCGCACTGTTAACTTAATGGACAGCAACTTTTTGCGTGGTTTTTGTTTTTCCGGCCACTTTAATTTCGGTTTTTATCTTATGAAAATTTTTGCTTTTAGCCGGGAGCTTGCTGACAGGAGCTACGCCGACTTTGGCCTGTTTGACAGCTGCTGCCAAAATCTTATTCTTGTTATTGGATTTGATGCTGGCCTTAACCTGAGCGGCAGTTTTAGGTCGAGCCGCGGCAATGCGTCTGGAATGATTGGTTTTGACTCGGCTGATATGCCGGCGTTTAGGCGCATAACTAGCCTGATGAGAGGCGGGTATTGAATGTGTAGGGGCGCCGCCGTTGCCGCAATCAAGCTGATAGGGCGGACTGCCTGCCGAGACTGTAGGCATGGTGTTGATGTTTCTTGTCGGGTCGGCGCTGGCTAGGTTAGCGAAACCGGCATCCATTTTTTGCATCATTAGCTGGTAGCGCTCCTGGCTGGTCATGCCGCCCATGACTACGCCGATCAGGTGTTTGCCGTTTTGATGGGCCGCGCCGATCAGGTTGAAACCGGAGCCGCAGGTAAATCCGGTTTTCATGCCTTCGGCACCGGGGTACTTGGCTGTGAACTTATTGATGCCGCGCAGCTCTGTGCCTTTAAAATTAAAGCTGTGCGCTCCAAAATAATGATAATACTCGGGGAAATTGCGCTGCGCCTTCCAAGCCAGCACTGCCATGTCGCGGGACGTGGTGACTTGCCAGTTGTTGGGAAGGCCGGTCGCATTCATGAAATGGGAGTTGTACATGCCCAATGAATGCGCTTTTGCTGTCATATTGGCGGCAAAGTTTTCTTCGGTGCCGCCCAGGTGTTCGGCAAGTACCACAGATGCGTCATTCGCCGATCGGGTGATAATCGCCAAAATAGCGTCTTCGACGGTTAAACGTTCGCCGCGTCGTAAGCCCAGTTTGCTGTTGGGCTGCTGGGAGGCATGAGTCGATGCGATTAAGGTATCGTGCAGCTGAATTTGACCTGATTTCAGCGCATCGAATGTCATATACAGCGTCATTAGTTTGGTCAACGAGGCGGGATACCATGACTGGGTTGCTTCTACTTCATGCAGGACGTTGCCGGTGTCGGCATCAATAATAATGGCTGTGTGACGGCCATAACTGGCCCCGGACACTGCAAACAGCCATACGGCATTTAAAATAAGTAGCAATAGTTTAGCTTTAGTCATGTACAACTGTTCTCAAAAAGGATAGATAATCAAAAAGCACGAGCGCCGGCGTCATTCGTTTGACCATGAGTGTCCGAGCAGGACGGTCGTGCCACGTAATTTAAAGGTGAAGATTTAATGCAAGGAGAGGCAGGAAACAAAGCGCGTCCTATGCACAGTAAGAGTCTTAGGCGCAGATTATAAACTGCGCTGATGGTAATGAATAATCGGATTTTAGATTTTTGCGATCTGGTGCAAGGATGCGCCAATGCTTGGGACGCATCGTTTGCGATAGATGTTTGATATTAATGCGCTTCGCTGCATTTGGAGCATCCGAGCGCTAAAAATTTATACAAGTATAAGGCGGTTCTCCTTGGCACATTCCCCAGTGCTTTCCGACGTCACCTTCATCGCTAGGTTTCCAGTTTTCTGAGAAAGCCTCGAAGACCACACCTGACCAGCCTTTTTCAGCCAGTTTCTTGAAAGTTGATTTAACAACCAGTGCCTGGTTTTTCTTGTCTGCAACATCGCATTGCTGCTGGGTAAGCTTATTGATTTCAATGCCGCCTTCGGGGCCATTCGGCCAGCCGAATTCAGTCAGAACCACTTCTTTGCCGGGATAGGTGCGGCGTATGTCTTCAATCCGTGCAATATGAAAATCAGCCGCTTTTTTGGCCTTAGTGCAGGGAAAAATGCCGGAATGTTTGTTTTCCCACCACGGAAAAACATTGATCCCTATCCAATCGACTTGGGCGCCGAAATTGGTTTGGTGGCAGGGTGTAACCCGGTTGCACCATTCCCACCAGGTATCTATGGTGGTGATCGGTTGGGATACGCCCGCTTCGTGCAAGGCGCTGATGCAACGGCTGATTTCGCCGTCAAAGGCATAGTTGTGACGAGTCCTGACTTCGGAGCCGCAGCTTAGTTTGATGATGGTTTTGGGATAGGCTTTTGCCGCTACAATGCCCGCCGTGATGGACTTCGAATTGACCGCAATGTCGTCATCCAGCCAGATGATCGCAATGACCTTAAGATGCCGGGCCTCGGCGGCGGCAAAGGTATGTTCCAGTCCATTCATGACGCCATAGGTCATGATGCAGCGGAACGGGGTTTGTTTGACTAACTTATCCAGCAGTTCGTCAATTAATTCCTTGGACGGATGGGCGCCGTAATCGGGATTGAGTTTACCGACGTAAGGGCTAAAGGCGGCGCACTGCAATGCGTCTTTTTTAGTCGGTTTAGCGGGTTTTTCACGTGCCGATGCGTTTTGGCAGATAACCAGCATTAAGGAGATTGCAATGAATGACAGTAGCTGTTTCATAAAACCCTCTAAAGTAAAATCATGCGACTCAGGTAAGTATTACTTATGCCGGACGGGGTTTGTAAATCCGTTTGGGAATTACTCGGATTTTTTACATCGTAACCCCATTTTTGAAGCGGCCAAAGCAAGCTTTGGACTCCATGAAATGTGAATGCCGGAGTTCAAAGCTTGCTTTAAAACTTGCGATTTTGCTCTCGTTTCCGCGCACTGTGCTCGTCTTTATACACATCTCGACGTAGGCCGGAATAAGGCCGCCGAAGCGTAGCCCAGGTGGCGTTTCCGGCTTGCCGCACAGTTTCGCCGGAAACATCCGCCCTGGCTGGCGCCGGGCGAACTTATTCCGGCCTACATCCAAGGCAGTCATTCCAGCGCCTATACCAAAATGACGATATTGATCAGGCTTGCGTATAACGACGAGTGCGGGCGCATTAATCAATCTACAATTTATTCTTTATGACAAAAAACGGAACAACGCTGCCTATCAATGCGCAAATAACCAGTACAGCCCAAGCCGTTTGATTCCAATCTACCGGATACACATCGGCTTTAACCGGTTTGCTGATGCCCGGAATGCTGGGTAAATCGATATCGCCGCCATCGACTTTTAACTGCGCCTTCATGCCTTTTTCCATATGTTGCGCCAATTCGCAGTGCACCAGGTAGGTTTTTTTCTGGCTGGGCACGATCAATGAAGCCTTCAATTCGCCTTGCCCGTAAAGTTCTAAATGAAACATGCCCTGAGGGTAAATATAGCCCGGCAGGCCGTGAATCATGAGTTGATGGCGTATCTGGTCGTCATTGATGAAGGTGATGTTGACCCGGGAGCAGGGCTTAACATCCCATTCCTGATTGTCGAAAGCGAACATTTTGCCCGGAAACTTTAATGCGTGTTTCTGACCGGCACGAATGGTGATATTCACATCGCCGGAAATCTTCGGGCAGTCCTTGGGCAGATTGTCGCTGTTGGCATTCATGATCATGCCTTTTTCATCCATCATCATACTGCCGTGATGCATCATGGTCATGGGTTCGTCGGCCAGCGCCGGAGAGGCGTGCAGGCCCAGCATTATCAGGAGTGTCGCTAATAATTTCATCGCTTTTGTTTCCGTTTGTAAACCAGCACGACAAGAATAACCAGGCCTATGGATAAACCGGCCGCCAAGCCGAAAATGATGATTTGAACATAATCGGGGGCAATTAATCCGGCTTCTCCGAGTAACGGCGCAAAATCGCCTTCACCCCAGACCGCTTGTTTTTTTGCGTAGTAGTCTTTGTTGAATACCTGGTCGAGCAGCGCCTGATGCATTTTCGGCATGCCTTGCTCGTCAAGCAGCGGCTTGTAGGCCAGGATTGCCATGTTGCCGCCGGGCTCCATGCCGTCAGTGGTGGTGCCGGTCGGTACATGGTCATGAAACATCCACAGGCCGGGACCATAACTGTCCAAGCCATTGTTTTGGGTGCGCAGACGCAGATCAAGCCGTTGCGCCGGGGCGATGTCGAACACGTCACGCGTTAGCTGCGTCCCTGCCGGTTGTTCAACGCCGTCATAAGCCGTGATAGTGGCCTTGTGTCCGTGGATATGCAATGCCACCAAAGAACGCTGGGAGTTGGCGACATGCAGCTTTATATCTTCATTTTCATTGGCGGCGATTACCGCATCCCTCAGCGTGTAAGGGAAGGAATGGCCGTTCAGCATGAAGTAGTTTTCAAACGATTCGGTCATGTTGTATTCGCGGCTCATGCGGTGCGCGATCAGCCTCGGATCATTGGCGTTCTGGATGATTTGCGCCAGTTTTTTATCGACGGATTGATAATATAAGTCATATTCCTGATCGTAGGATTTTTGCACCTCGACAGAGGGATGTCTTACTTGTCCTGCGCCGATATTAAAGGTTTGCACCCAGTTGTCAGGCCGGTTTTCTTCGACGATAAACATGCCGTTCAAGCCCATCATGTAATGCTGGGCGGTTTGCACATGGCAATGATAAAACATGGTTCCGGCATGCCGGGGCTGGATTTCATAGGTGTGGCTTTTGCCGGGGAACACCGGATGTTCCTCCATGCCGTCATTATCGTCGCCGGCAGCGGTTTCCCAGGCATGATCGACGCCGTGAAGATGGATGGTATGAGGCAAATAATGGGTGTTTTCCAGTGTAATATAAACCTTGTCGCCCTGTTCAACCCGAATCACCGGCGATGGTGCACGCAGCAGCGGGTTGGCGACCAGCGAGTTGAAATTCTTAAGCGCCATGCCGCTGGATTTGGGGGCAAAAACCCAAAGCCCCGGCTGGATGCCGGGGGCAATGTCGTAAGTATTGATTAGGAAATCGCCGTCAGGGCTTGCGCCGTTCAGCTCCACGACTTCGAGCTTGATGTGAATGACGTCGGGATCGCCGTCATTATCCAGGTCATCGGTCATGGTCAAGGCATCCTGAGCCAGATGGGTTTGCATCAGGGTCTGCATCGACACATTGTTGGCGCCTTTAACCGCAACGGCAATGTCGTAAGGATTATCCGGCTCGCATGAAAGCGCTTCATTAATTTTTACGCCATCGATAACTTGCGCCTGCCGCCATTCCGGATGCTCATTGGAGCAGGGCTTTTCTACCGCGACGGTTGTTTCTTCCGATCGGTTGAAAACGGTCTCAGGTGGCGTAATATCGGCTTTCTGTGACAACGTCGGTGAAAAATAAAGGGCAACGGCGACTAATGCAGGGATTAATAGCATTAATAAAAGCAGGGATCTTTTGGACATAAAACAACGAAAAATTTCTACAAAGTATGGCTATTGTAAATGGCTGCCAAGTTAAAGCCTAGGTGCATTTTCAAATCCGACAAACAGGCTTATCTGCATACGATGATGAATCAGGCAAACACAACCGGTGTTTATGCGCCTGCCGCCGCCCTATGTTTGCAGTTATTTAAATCACACTTTAGGGCATTAAACTTGCTATAATCCCGCTAGGTTTTAATGTTTAAAGGTGGGCTTTTGTTAGTGATATCTAAGAAGCGCCAATCTTTTTCAGCCTTTATTTATACAATCTCTACTTGGTATTAAAACATGTCTAATTCGAACGCGTGCGATCCTGATCTTGATTGGACCCAAGTAAAGGAAACGTCAAAAATGCTTATCTTATCGGCTATCCAGGTAGAAGATATGCTGGGTGAAGCGGATATGTCAGTTAATACGCTAACAGAATCGTTTACTTCTATCGTTGAGCATATGCAGGCTATTAATTCTCATCTGCTGGCTCTTGAGTCTTGTCCAATAAGGAACGAAGCAATAGCTTGCTGCGCGGAAACAACCGGCAAGATTCAGGCATCTATTATCGCGTTCCAGTTTTATGATCGGATGCAGCAATGCTTGCAGCATGTCACGTTAAACCTGAAAGGCTTATCGGAACTGGTAGAAAATCCTGACCGTCTTTATAATCCAAAGGAATGGTTGCTGTTTCAGAGCGAAATCCGTTCCCGATACACTATGGAGTCTGAAAAGCTGATGTTCGACGCTATCGTGGAAGGCAAGTCTGTCAGTGAAGCGCTGTCGATTAAAAAAGCGCACCAAGAAGAAGACCTGTCCGACAATGTAGAACTTTTTTAAATAATGTCATTCAAACGATTAGTTATAATTTGCACGCTGCCATCTTTTCTTGTCGGTTGTGCTGAATTCTATGGCTCACAGCCTCCTGCTCCAGTTTATGGCGGCCAGCCCAAGAGCCAAAAACCTTCATCCGGTTCGCAAAAAAGAGCCAAGCCGCCTGGGGCTGCATCCAAAGGGGTTGTTAAAACGCAACCTCTTAAAGACTTCTCGGCAATAAAGTCAGAACCGTTGGCTCCTCCTGCAGATGTATTGCCTGAAGAACCGACGCCAACGGAGCCTGCGACATTAGAAGCTTTGGAACCATCATTACCCACTCCTCCTGCCGCTTCGGAATTAACGCCGTTTCACCCCATAGAGTCTACGGTTCCGCTATCGCCGGTAATAGGCGCTCTGGTTTCAGCGGCTAACCAAAACAGTAAAGCCGGTGATCTTGATTCTGCGGCAGCGTCTATCGAACGAGCCATCAGAATCGAGCCAAGAAACGCGACCTTATTTTATAAATTGGCTGTATTAAGGCTGCAACAGTCCAAGCCCCGTTTAGCTGAAGACTTGGCAAAAAAATCCGCATTATTGGCCTCTACAAATAGCACGCTGAAAAGGCACTGCTGGCTATTGATAGCTCACGCCAGAGAAATACAACAGGATTTTTCCGGAGCAAAAGAAGCACGGGCAAAGGCTGACAGCTTCTAATAGTTTTATTATTAAGCGGTTTGGTTATTGCTCGAACTTCAACGGGCAACTTTTTTCATAAGAGAAGTTATTTTTTGATTGAATGAAACCCGCTGGCGTGCCCTCAATCAAAGAAATTTATAATGCAAAGGAACTGTCCGTGTAGCCGCTCATTCTTCATCAATATTGCAAATCAGCTGTAAATCAAATGTAACTCACTCACTTTATAAGTAGGTGGTTTTACGAATGGTACAAATGCTGTTTTTCTATAGTCTGTGACTGAGATTTATCTAATAATCGAGAGATGTTGGATGAGCTTTTGAGCTGCGGCGAAGTGATGCTCGAGAACAAACCTCGAAAGTGCCAAGTTCGCTTCATTATGCGGTTTCATTTTTGGCTTTTTAATCACGCCCGGTTAGCACTCCGCCACGCTATCCCCAAAATATTTGACCTGCTCCTCCATTGCTGAGATTTCACCAACCAATGATAGATGTTGGTAGACGCATAGCTCAAGCCGCTTAACTTCATTAAGGATTAGCAAATTTACAGTTCATGAAATTTAGCATCCGCAATAGCCAGTTCAACTGTTATGACTAATCCGGTATCACAGACCCCCAGCCAACTCTCAGCGCATATTGAGAAACTGCTGGAAGCGGCCAACTCTGCGTCTCAGACGGTAGCGGCGCTACATGTCGCATTTCTGGCGTTTGTCACCTATCTCGGTGTCATCGTTTGGGGCACAACGCATGACGACCTGCTGCGCATCAGCCCGGTTAAATTGCCGATTCTGGATGTGGAACTGCCGCTTACCAATTTTTATTCATTTGTGCCGTGGATGGTCGTCCTGCTCCATTTCAATCTGCTCATGCAATTGGAGTTACTTTCCAGCAAGCTTTGGAATCTGGATATCGATCTTCCTGATACGCCGACGGGGCAACAAGTTCGCGACCGCTTGTTCATTTTTCCGTTCACTCATCTCATCGCAGGGCGTTCCAGGGTCTTGCTGATCCGCTGGCTGCTATCCTTAGTCGTTGGCATTACAGTCATCGCTTTACCTTTATTGATGTTGCTTGCCGCACAAATCCGCTTTCTGCCATTTCATGACGAAGCCATTACCTGGTCGCAGCGAATCGCGGTTTGGGTTGATGCCGGCATGCTGATTACCTTGTGGCCTTTGATTGCTTCCCCTCAAGACCGAGCGCGCGAATGGTGGCGGAACTTTGGTTTTCGGTTAGTCGATTATTGGCCGGCTTGGCTCAGGTATATGAGTAGCCTCGGATGGTATCGGCTGAAGCGATCGGTTCGGCGGCGCCGGCTGAGTCTGCCTGCGCATGAAATAGTCATTCGCCCCATGTTGCAGCCTGGGATAGAACCTAAGGGCATGATATTCCTGCTGCTCTCTGTTCCGGTGATTGTTTTCGCCAGTATTATCGCGGTCATACCCGGCAGTATTACCGTGCAGACTTATTACGCCCCGGAGGAGGATAAGCCCGAACATACTCCCCGCTATTTCGAGGACTGGTTGATCCGCCGAGTGCCTGAGTCATGGCTGAGCGTCGCCGCCCATAGACATGATGTGGTTTCTTGCGCATCACTGGCAATGGCGGAAAAATTGGACGCATCCATACTTCAGGTAATGCTCGGCCCCTGTTCATGGTTCAATTTGGATTTATTTCCACGCAACCTGAACCTCAGAGAAGCCAGGCTAGTGCCCAAAGGAGTGTCTTTATCGCTATTGACCCGGGCAATAGACCCCGATAAACAAGTGCGCGACGCTGCCTTTAAGGAGTTCGACGGGCTTAATTTACAAAATCGCGATCTGCGCTTTGCCAATTTTTACGGGGCCGTATTACCTAAAGCCGATCTTCGTTACGTTCAGTTGCAGGGCGCGATCCTGTTAAAAGCGAAGCTGCAAGGCGTGGTTGGTTGGGATAAAACACAATTTCAGAGTGCGATTTTGGGAGGGACTCAGCTACAGGGTGCAGGCCTGATCGAGGCAGACCTTCAGGATGCGGATTTGCGCGGGGCAAATCTGCAGGGCGCAGCCCTAGGGTGGGCAAAACTACAGAGCGCTGATTTACGCGGGGCGGATTTGCAGGGTGCGAATCTGAACGCGGCGAAGCTTCAGGCCGCAGACCTTCGCGGGGCAAAATTGCAGGGCGCGAACCTGCGCGAGACGAATTTTCAAGGCGCAAACTTGGGTTATGCGAAACTGCAGGGCTCGGATTTGACTTTGTCGGAGCTACAGGGGGCGGAATTACGCGAAGTGGAGCTGCTGGGAGTTGACTGGTCGCACGCCAATTTCGATGGCGTATTTTTTAGTAATAGCTCAATGCCGGATTGGAACGAGAACAAACAACGTAAACTGGATTCAACCCTCAAGCCGATACTGGATAATGAAAAATTCATTGCCTATCAGGCACGGATGAACTCTTCCAGTACGGGATTGCCATTAGGAAAACCGGGTAGCCAAACAAGCTGTTACAGCGACAGTCCAACAATCCTGGAATGCGAATATCGTAATCTGATGCAACTGGACGATTACCGTAATGATGTGCTGCACCCGAAACTGGTCGAGCTGGCTTGTTCGGATGTGGCGATTGCGCCTGGCATTGCAAGGCGCGGCATCAATAAGTCTATGAGCAATGATCCGGATTTCGGTTTGGCAGTCGCCTTGCTAAAAGCGCTAGATGACCCAAACCCCTGTTTAGGCTTAAGCGCACTGTTCGAACCAACCCGGCAAAAACTACGGGCAACTGCGGAGCAACAAAAAAGTAAGTGAGGCACTATTGCCGAATGGTTTCTGTGGAGCGTTAGTTTACCTAAAAACATCATGGCGAGATCCTGGGGCAAGCTGCTATTTGGCGAATATATGCTCAACCTGGCAATCGGGCCGCCGGGATATTGAGTAAAAGTTAGCTAAAAATATAGCTATTATCCGGAATCCGTATTGGTGCATGATACGGTCATGGGATATCGATCAATCAGCGTCCGGATTATTTAAGCGTTAAAGAAGGTTTACCGGCCAGGCGAGCGGTATTTTTCAAATATGACGGGAGAAAAACCATGACCAAAATAGACGATTTCAATATTGAAATACAACAAATGCAGCAGCAAATGCAAAATTATCTGCAAACGCATTGGCAGCTGTTTCTGGGGGAGGGCATTTTCTTTATTTTCCTTGGTCTTTGCGCCATTGTGATTCCCCAGGTTTTTACGGTGGCGACAGTTATATTTTTGGGTTGGATTTTGTTGTTTGGCGGGATAGTTCATGTCGCTCGGACCTTTATGTTTTCCAGTATGCCCGGCTTTGGCTGGTGGTTATTTATGGGTGTTTTGCAGATTATTATCGGCTATTTGTTTATCACCCGGCCGGTAGCCGGGGCAGTGACGCTGACAATGCTGTTGACGGTGTTCTTTGCTCTGGAGGGTATTGCCAAAATTTCCATCGCCTTAAAAATGCGGCCGTTGCCTAACTGGGGGTTGGTTATGTTCAGTGGCGTCACAGCTTTGCTTTTTGCGCTTATCATCTGGATTAGTTGGTCTGAATCGGCGCAGTGGCTGTTAGGTTTGTTTTTAGGGATTAATATGGTTTTTCTGGGTTGGTCGATGGTTAAAATAAGTCTGCACCATAAACCGGGTTGAGCTTTTTTAAAGTGGTTCGCTTGTGCAGCAAAAACACAATAAAAAACTGATCGTAAAGGTGCTGATAGTCGGCGCGGTTATTGCCGTCCTGAGCTATTTTTTTCATCCCGGCGCCGGACAGTTCAGCGTTATGATCAACGGTGAGCCGGTCGCAGAACCGCTGGTTCGTTTTGCCGCCGGGCCCACGTTTTTGTTGATCATGATCATCACCTGTGTACTGATGGCGCTGCTGTTTTTAGGCGTCGGTGTGTTTGTATTTCTGTTCGCCATGTTGATAGCATTGATGGGAGTTTTTATCATGGCGCCTTATTTCTGGCCGGTGCTGGCCATTGTTTTATTAGTGATAGCGCTGATGACGGTGAGTGACGGCAAAAAAGATTGACTACGGCTGGCAGGTATATTGCTCACATCATCATGAAACGCTGTCCATTTTTTCAAATTCAGGCGTTACAATATGCGTCATCACGGTTAATTTACAGGTTTTATTCAATATGGAAAAAATAAAAGTACTTTTCGTTTGCATGGGAAACATTTGCCGTTCACCGACGGCTGAAGGGGTTTTTACCAAGCTGGTCAAAGACAATGAGTTGGATGCGCATTTTGCTATCGATTCAGCCGGTACTCATGCCTACCATGTCGGCAATGAGCCGGATTTGCGCGCACAGTCGGCAGCCCGTGAACGAGGCATTGATTTATCCAGCTTGCGGGCCAGACAGGTCGTTCATGGCGATTTTGAGGATTTCGATTATGTATTGGCAATGGATGATGAAAACTATTCGATACTGATCAATGCTTGCCCTGAGCAACACAAGCTTAAAATTAAATACTTTCTCGATTACGCGCCGCATCTAAACGAACGGCAGGTGCCCGATCCTTATTATGGCGGTTCATATGGATTTGAGAGGGTGCTGGATATGGTAGAAGAGGCGTCCGCCGGCTTTTTAAAAGCCTTGCGGGAATCGGGCCGCATTAACTAAAGGATAATAGCATGGCAATTGTATCGAATACCGTAGCTTACATGGATGGCGATGTGGTCCTGGAGGCTTTTTTTGCGTTTGATGACTCGCTGTCAGGCCGCCGGGCGGCGGTTTTAATCAACCATACCTGGGTTGGCCGGGATGATTTTGTGGCCGAAAAAGCCAAAAAACTTGCCGCTCTTGGCTATGTCGGCTTTGCGGTTGATATGTATGGCAAAGGGGTTTTGGGTTCGGACCGGGAAGAAAACATGAGGCTCATGCAGCCTTTTATGACCGATCGGGCCATGCTGCAACAGCGCATGAAAGCGACTTTGGCTACGGTGAAATTGATGCCGTGGGTTGATGACAGCAAAATCGCTTCAATCGGCTTTTGTTTTGGCGGCTTGTGCTCGCTTGACCTGGCCAGAACCGGCGTTGATATCAAGGGCGTAGTCAGTTTTCATGGCTTGCTGGATGCGCCTGGAAACACCCAGGGGAACGCCATTACGGCTAAAATTCTGGTTTTGCATGGACGGGATGACCCGATGAACCCGGCTGAACAAGTGCTTGCCTTTGAGCAGGAAATGACCGAGGCAGGGGCAGATTGGCAGCTGCATACGTACGGCCATACCATGCATGCATTTACCAATCCGCTTGCTAATGATCCGGCATTCGGCACTGTCTATCAGCCTTCTGCCGACCGGCGCTCATGGATAGCGATGCAAAACTTTTTGGCGGAAATATTCGCCTGACAATAAGCGTCAGAAGCTCAGAAGCTTTAATATTGGCAATGTGGATTGCGCTTGCCAACAAGTTGACCTGATTAAAACACTATCAGCTTCGACACTATTAAGACAATTTGCTATAATCTAGAGCTTAATTTCATGCCATGTGGTTACACTTAAACGAAAAAAAATCAGGAAAGTGTGTTCATACATAGTCACGAAACCATGCCGGTCTATATTAACGGCACACTGTGTATATAGGGATCAATGTCAAACTTCGCTAAAGAAATAATACCTGTTAATCTCGAAGACGAGATGAAGCAGTCCTATCTCGATTACGCCATGAGCGTTATCGTCGGTCGAGCCCTTCCGGATGTCAGAGACGGCCTTAAGCCGGTGCATCGCCGTGTGCTGTATGCGATGAGCGAGTTGGGTAATGACTGGAACAAACCTTATAAAAAATCGGCACGTGTGGTCGGTGACGTGATCGGTAAATATCACCCTCACGGCGATACTGCGGTTTACGATACGATGGTACGGATGGCGCAAAATTTTTCAATGCGCTATATGCTGATCGACGGGCAGGGCAATTTCGGATCGGTTGACGGCGATTCGCCTGCGGCGATGCGTTATACCGAAGTCCGTATGTCTAAAATCGCTCATGAATTGCTGGCCGACCTGGACAAGGAAACCGTCGATTTTGCGCCCAACTATGACGAATCGGAATCCGAGCCGAAAGTCTTGCCGACACGAGTGCCGACTTTGCTAGTTAACGGCTCATCCGGTATCGCGGTGGGCATGGCAACCAATATTCCTCCACATAACTTATCCGAAGTGATCAGCGCCTGCCTGGCGATGATCGATCAGCCTGATCTGACTGTGCATGACTTGATGGCTCATGTTCCAGGGCCTGATTTTCCTACCGCGGCCATTATCAACGGCGCATCCGGCATCTATAACGCTTACACCACCGGACGCGGCAAGATTTATTTGCGCGCGCGCTGTCATTTCGAGGACATCGGCGACAGCAGCCGTCAAGCGATTATCACGACTGAATTGCCTTATCAGGTCAACAAGGCCAGATTGCTGGAAAAAATTGCCGAGCTAGTTAAGGAAGGCAAGCTTGAAGGCATTTCCGGACTGCGCGACGAGTCGGACAAGGACGGCATGCGCATGGTCATTGAACTGCGTCGCGGCGAAGTGCCTGAAGTGGTGCTGAATAACCTGTACAAACAGACTCAATTCCAGACCGTGTTCGGCATTAACATGGTCGCGCTGTTGGATGGTCGTCCGCATTGCATGAATCTTCGGGAGATCATCAGCGCCTTTATTAACCACCGGCGTGAAATCGTCACCCGCAGAACGATTTATAACCTGCGCAAAGCCAGGGAAAGGGCACATATCCTGGAAGGGCTCGCGGTTGCATTAGCCAATATCGACGAAATGATTGCGCTGATCAAGGCGGCCGCCACACCGGCTGACGCTAAAGTCGGTTTGTTGGAAAAAAACTGGGATGCAGGGCTGGTTGCGGCGCTGTTGGATCGCGCTGATGCGGATCGTTCCAGGCCGGATGATTTGGGCATAGAGTTCGGCATTCATGACGGCATTTACCGCCTGTCTGAAACCCAGGCTCAGGCCATTCTTGAGTTGCGCCTGCATCGCCTGACCGGTCTGGAGCAGGACAAGATAGTCAACGAATACAAGCAATTGCTGGAACAGATTGACGAATATTTGTTTATTCTAGGCAGCGACGTTCGGCTGATGGAAATCATCAGGGAAGAACTGGTGGCGATCAAGGAACAGTATTCCGACGAGCGGCGCACCGAAATCTTACAAAACCACTCCGATTTGTCGGATGAAGACCTGATAACCGAAGAAGATATGGTCGTGACCATGTCGCACGAAGGCTATGTCAAGTCCCAGCCGCTCAGCGATTACAAGGCGCAACGGCGCGGCGGCCGCGGCAAATCGGCGACGCAAACCAAGGAACAGGATTTTGTCGATAAGCTGATTGTGGCCAATACCCACGACACTATTTTGTGTTTCTCTTCGCGGGGCAAGGTGTACTGGCTAAAAGTCTACCAATTGCCGGTTGCCAGCCGGGCGGCCAGAGGCAAGCCATTCGTCAACCTGCTGCCGTTGGAGCAAGGCGAAAAAATCAGCGCGATGCTGCCGATACGCGAATTTAGCGACAATAAATTCATCTTTATGGCGACTTCGGCGGGTACCGTCAAGAAGACCCCGTTAAAAGAATTCGAGCGCCAACGCACTAACGGTAAAATCGCCATCGATTTAAGAGAAGACGATACGCTGGTCGGCGTTGCCGTAACCGACGGCCATCAAAACGTGCTGTTATTCAGCAGCACCGGCAAAGCGGTCTGCTTTAATGAGGAGGATGTGCGTTCGATGGGCAGAACGGCGTCCGGCGTGCGCGGCATCCGTTTGCAGGAAGGGCAAAAGGTCATATCACTAATTATTGCAACCGAAGGCACAGTGCTGAATATCACCGAGAACGGCTTTGGCAAACGCACCAAGCTGGAAGAGTTTACCTGCCATAAACGCGGCGGCCAGGGGCTGATCGCAATACAGACTTCCGCACGTAACGGCGCTGTGGTTGGTGCCGTGCTGGTCAACGATCATGACGAAATCATGCTGATTACCGACGGCGGCACCTTGGTCCGTACCCGGGTCGACGGCATCTCTGTGGTTGGTCGAAACACTCAGGGCGTGACGATTATCAAGCCGGATAAGGATGAAAAAGTGATCGGCGTTGACCGTATCGAGGGCTTGGCAGGAGTGGACGATACCGACGATGACCTTTTGGATGACGCCGAATCAGAATTGGATGTATCGGAAGAAACAACAAATGACGATAGTGAACCGGGTGAGGAATCGTAATGTCTAGAGTTTATAATTTTAGCGCGGGGCCATCTGCATTTCCTGAACCGGTATTAAAGCAAGCGCAGCAGGAAATGCTGGAATGGCGGGACAGCGGCATGTCGGTCATGGAAATGAGCCATCGCGGCAAGCATTTCTCAATCATTGCCGAAGAGCTGGAAAGCGATTTAAGAGAACTGCTGTCTGTTCCTGAAAACTATAAAGTTTTATTTCTGCAAGGCGGCGCATCGGCGCAATTTTCATTAATACCGCAGAATATCCTGAATGGCAAAAACACCACCTGTTACCTCAATACCGGCGCCTGGTCGGAAAAAGCCATCAAGGATGCTGGGGCTTATTGCGATGTGGTAGTCAGTGCGAGTTCAGAAAATACTAAATTTACTGCGATTCCCGATGCTGCAAGCTGGGTCATCGATAGTCAGGCGGCTTACCTGCACTATACCTCGAATGAGACCATACACGGCGTGGAGTTTCAGTCTTGTCCGGACAGCAAGGGCTTGCCGTTGGTGTCGGATATGTCGTCGAATATTTTATCGCGCAAGATCGATGTCAATCAGTACGGCCTGATCTATGCCGGAACGCAGAAAAACATGGGACCGGCTGGCGTGACTGTCGTGATAGTCAGAGACGATTTAATCGGCCATGCGTCTAAAACGGTGCCGTCGGTTTTTAACTATGCCGAGCAGGCAAAAAACCAATCCATGCTGAATACGCCGGCAACCTATAACTGGTATCTGGTCGGACTGGTACTTAAATGGTTAAAAGAGCAGGGCGGTGTTGAAGCTATCGAACAGCGCAATATTTCCAAGGCGGCGAAACTGTACCAGGCTATCGACCAATCGGCTTTGTATTCCAATCCGGTAGAAACAGCGTTTCGTTCACGCATGAATGTGCCGTTTATTCTGGCTGATGAAAGCCTGGATAAGCCTTTCTTGGCGACAGCCGAAGCCAATGGCTTGTTTGAATTAAAAGGTCACAGGTCGGTCGGCGGAATGCGGGCAAGTATTTATAATGCGATGCCGGAGGCCGGTGTACAGGTCTTGATTGATTTCATGGCTGAATTTGAACGCACCCATTAATTGAAAACGTAATAAATGAATCAGGCCGCCATGTCATCCATCACACCGCTTTCAGAATTAAGAGACAAAATTGATGCAATCGATAAGCAGATTCTGCAATTGATGAATCAGCGCGCGGCTTGCGCAATGGAAGTGGCCAAGACCAAGATTGCGCAAGGCGAGAATGGATCATTTTACCGCCCGGACCGTGAGTCACTGGTATTGCGGCGCATCAAAGGCTTGAACCAAGGGCCGTTATCCGATGATACGGCGGCTCATTTTTTCAGGGAATTGATGTCGGCCTGTTTGGCGCTGGAAAAACCGCTGGATGTGGCTTATTTAGGCCCTGAGGGCACATTTACCCAGCAAGCCGCAATCAAGCATTTCGGCTCTGCGGTTAAAACCGTACCGGCTGCAACCATTAACGATATTTTTAATGCAGTCGAAAGCGGCAACTGCCAGTTTGGCGTCGTGCCTGTTGAAAACTCTACCGAAGGCGTTATCAGTCATACGCTGGACAGGTTTTTGAGTTCGCCGTTAAAAATATGCGGGGAAGTTGAAATCAGGGTTCATCAAAACTTGTTGGGATTGGTGGATAGCCTGGATGACGTGACCGAGGTGTTTTCTCATCAGCAGTCTTTGGCGCAGTGTCGGCAATGGCTGGATAAGCATTTGCCGAATGCGAAGCGAACCGCCGTCAACAGCAACACCGAGGCCGCAAAATTAGCATCCACCAATAAAAAAGCTGTTGCTATAGCGGGCATTGTTGCAGCTGAAATTTACCAGCTGAATGTCATTGCAAAAAATATCGAGGACGAACCTAATAACACCACTCGCTTTATTATTATCGGGCAGCAAATATCGTCTTCCACCGGTAACGATAAAACTTCACTGGTGGTCTCCACAGGCAATCAGCCTGGTGCGCTGCACAGAATACTTGAGCCTTTCGCAAGATTGAATATTGGCATGGTGCATATCGAATCCAGGCCGTCACGGCAGGGATTATGGGATTATGTGTTTTTTATCGATATTGAAGGTCATTGTGAAGACAGTAATGTCGCCCAGGCTTTGTCACTATTGAAAGACAACGTTAACATGCTTAAGCTGCTGGGTTCTTATCCTAAGGCCGTACTCTAATCTTTCTCCCTCATCCTTTTGGCATGAGTACTACACATCTCAAACAGACTCCATGAATAACGCCGATAAAATCTATGACCTTGCCGTGCCTGGTGTGCAAAAGCTTATCCCTTATACACCCGGCAAACCGATTGAAGAACTTGAGCGCGAGTTGGGACTGACCCAGATCATAAAACTGGCGTCCAATGAAAATCCTTTAGGGCCCGGAAAAAAAGCCTTGGCTGCGATACAGGCAACTTTGAAGGATTTGGCTTTGTACCCGGATGGCAACGGTTTTAATCTAAAGCAGGCATTAGCGAAAAAATATGCTGTCGAGATGAACCAGATTACCTTGGGCAATGGTTCCAATGAAATTCTGGAATTGGTAGCGAGGGCGTTTTTGACGCCGGAATTTGAAGTGGTTTTTTCGCAGCATGCTTTTGCCGTCTATCCGATAGTAACTCAGGCAGTTGGCGCTACGGCGGTTGTAGCTCCTGCGTTAAATTACGGGCACGATCTGGATGCTATGCTGCAAAGAGTGACCGATAAAACACGGCTGGTGTTTATAGCAAATCCGAATAATCCCACGGGTACATTACTGGATCATGCCAGTTTGGAGGCATTTATTCAGGCGTTGCCGGACACTTGCGTATGCGTACTCGATGAAGCCTACTGTGAATTTGTTGGCGACCAAAGTGCGGATAATTCAATCGCCTGGTTGGAAAAATACCCCAACTTGTTAATTACGCGCACCTTTTCCAAAGCTTATGGGTTAGCTGGATTGCGCGTCGGATATGGCTTATCCAGTCCGCAGCTAGCCGACATCCTGAATCGGGTGCGCCAGCCATTCAATAACAATATGCTGGCCTTGGCCGCTGCCGAAGCGGCGTTGACCGATGCCGAGCATTTGCAAAACACCATTGAGGTTAATGCTCAAGGCATGCGGTTTATAACCGAAGGTTTTAAGAAACTGGGTTTGGAATGGATTCCCTCGGCAGGTAATTTCGTTCTGGTTGACCTGAAGCAGCCTGCGATGCCGATCTATGAGGCCTTGCTGCGCAAAGGCGTTATTGTCAGACCGGTCGGCGTCTATGAATTACCTAATCATCTGCGCATTACCATCGGCACGCAGACAGAAAATCAGCTGTTCTTACAGGCATTGACTGAAGTTTTATCAAGCAATGTTTAAGCGGATTTGCATTATCGGCGTCGGCTTGATTGGCGGATCCATTGCTCGTGCGGCACGGCAACAGGGTTTATGCAATAGCATAGTCGGCTATGGGCGCAAACTCGATGAGCAAAATCTGCAAACGGCAAAACAATTAGGCGTTATCGACGGCTATAAGCTAGAACTGGCAGAAGCCGTTCAAGGCGCTGATTGTGTGGTCATTGCGACTCCGGTTGCGAGTATCGAAAGCATTTTTACCCAGCTTAAGCCGTTGTGGTCGGATAATACGATTTATACCGATGTCGGCAGCACCAAAGGCAGCGTCATTGCCGCAGCTGAGCGCGTTTTTGGCGTTGTTCCTGATAATCTGGTGCCCGCTCATCCTATCGCCGGAGCCGAGAATAGTGGTGTAACGGCCTCAGTCGATGATTTGTTTCTGAATAAACGCCTGATTATCACGCCGGTCGGCAATACCAATCCCGAAGCAGTGCAAAAAATTCAAGGTTTCTGGGAACGGCTGGGATCATCAGTATCGGTGATGAATGTCGCGCATCATGATGGCGTACTGGCTGCAACCAGCCATTTACCGCATATTCTGGCTTTTGCTTTGGTCGATATGCTCGGCCATAAAGACGAACAGAGCGAGATATTTCAATACGCGGCCGGAGGATTCAAGGATTTTACGCGGATAGCCTCCAGCGACCCGATCATGTGGAAGGATATTTGTGCCGCCAATAAAGATGAAATCATCCCTTTAATTGAGCAGTTAAAGGGAGAATTGGATAAAATACAACATTTGCTGGAAAGTAACGACACCCAGCAGCTTTTTGAAACCTTTACGTATGCCAAAAACGCACGGCAACGCTTTCTTGACCAATTCGATAATAATTAATATGTCAAAATCAATAACATTTTACGTTCAACCCGGCGGTAAATTACAAGGCGAGGCACGTGTGCCCGGCGATAAATCCATGTCGCACCGTTCAATCATGCTGGGATCGCTGGCTGAAGGCGTCACTCATGTAAAAGGCTTTCTCGAAGCGGAAGATGCGTTGGCGACCTTGCAGGCTTTTCGCGATATGGGGGTTGAAATTGAAGGACCGGTCAATGGCGAATTGACCATACACGGTGTCGGCAAGCATGGCTTGAAAGCGCCTAAAAATGATTTGTATCTGGGCAACTCAGGGACATCAATGCGTTTGCTGAGCGGATTATTGGCGGGTCAGTCATTCAACTCAGTATTAACCGGCGATAAATCGTTGTCCGGCAGGCCGATGAAACGTGTTACCGAGCCGTTGGCAACCATGGGCGCCAACATTAAAGCTACTGAAAAAGGAACTGCGCCTCTGCATATTACCGGTAGAGCAGGGCAGCTGACCGGCATTGATTATGCGATGCCGATCGCCAGCGCCCAAGTCAAATCCTGTCTGTTATTGGCAGGCATGTACGCACAAGGCGTAACCAGCGTTACCGAGCCTGCGCCTACCCGCGATCATACCGAGCGCATGCTGACCGGCTTTAGTTATCCGGTCAAGCAGGAAGGCAATAAAGTCAGCATTACTGCAGAAGGCCGTTTAACGGCAGCCGATATTGACGTACCGAGCGATATTTCATCGGCGGCATTTTTTCTGGTCGGAGCGTCCATTGCACCGGGTTCCGATCTGACGTTGAGACATGTGGGCATTAATCCTACCCGCACCGGTGTCATCGACATCCTGAGATTGATGGGCGCCAATATCGAAGTTCTTAATGAGCGAACTGTTGGTGGCGAGCCGGTAGCCGACTTGCATGTGGTTTACAGCCCTCTTAAAGGCATAGATATTCCCGAACATCTGGTGCCGCTAGCTATTGACGAGTTTCCGGTGTTGTTTGTCGCCGCAGCCTGCGCAGAAGGCCAAACCCGGTTAACCGGCGCGGAAGAGCTTAGGGTAAAAGAATCGGATCGTATTCAGGTAATGGCAGATGGTTTGCAAATTTTGGGCGTGGACGCACAGCCGACTGAGGATGGCATGGTCATTCAGGGTGGATCGATTGGCGGTGGCGAAGTCATATCGCATGGCGACCACAGAATTGCGATGTCGTTTTCAATTGCCGGTTTGCGCGCAAATGCACCGATTACCATTCATGATTGCGAAAACGTGAATACCTCATTCCCTGAGTTTAGAGATTTGGCAAAGCGTTTAGGCCTTGATCTCGTTTGCAAGGAAGAAGTGTGACTGTTCCGGTATTGACGATTGACGGCCCTAGCGGTGCAGGAAAAGGCACGGTTAGCCGGGCGGTAGCAAAAAAACTGGGCTGGAATTATCTGGATAGCGGCTCTATCTATCGTTCGCTGGCAATAGCGGCGTTAAAGCAAGCTGTTGATTTGGCAGATGAAGCCGTCATTGTTAATATAGCTCAAGCGATGATGCTGGAGTTTGATTGCGACGATGAGTTGGTCGTCAGGCTGGATGGTGAGGACATAACCTCACAACTGGGTCTCGAAAGCACAGGTAATGCCGCATCCATTGTCGCGGCGCTACCTGAAGTCAGACGTGTCTTATTGCAAAAACAAAAGGATTTCAAACAACTGCCGGGACTGGTTGCAGATGGTCGCGATATGGGGACGGTGGTTTTCCCTGACGCAGAATATAAGGTATTTTTAACTGCCAGCGCAGCCGAAAGAGCCAGGAGGCGATATAAACAGTTGATAGAAAAAGGGAATGATGCTAATCTAATACAGATAACAAATGAGATAGAAGAGCGAGATCGTCGGGACATGGAGCGCAAGACCGCGCCGTTAGCGATGGCCAATGATGCGCTTTATATCGATTCTTCGGATATGACATTGAATTCTGTTATAGAAGAAGTACTGAATTTAATCCATTAAGGATTATTACTGCATGGTCACAGCAAATTGGTTGCGTGATCTTTTTTTAACTTTGATAAAGAAAACGCTTGTTGTTGTTTCGACAGGCTTGGGAATAGAAAATGAGCGAAAGCTTTGCTGAATTATTTGAAGAAAGTCTAATCAAGACGGAAATGCGTCCTGGTGCCATGTTAATGGGTACGGTTGTCGATATCGAAAACGATATGATCATCGTCAGCACCCATTCTAAATCAGAAGGTGTCATTCCAAAATGGCAGTTTCTAAATAACGATGGCGAATTAGAAGTTGCCATTGGCGACGAAGTCGAGGTTGCCCTTGATTTATTTGAAGACGGCTTGGGTGCCACACTGCTTTCTCGTGATAAAGCGAAGAAAAACAAAGCTTGGTCAGAACTTGAAAATGCGTTCGAAAAAGAAGCAACCATTATCGGCCGCATTACCGGTAAAGTTCGCGGCGGTTTCACTGTGGCTGTTGGCGCATTACGTGCGTTCTTGCCTGGCTCATTGGTTGACGTTCGCCCAATCAGAGACACGACTTTCCTGGAAAATCGTGATCTGGAATTCAAAGTTATAAAAATCGATCAAAAACGCAACAACGTGGTTCTGTCTCGTCGTGCTGTTGTAGAAAAAGAATACAGCGCAGAAAGAGAAGAATTGCTGAAAACGCTGGAAGAAGGCGCAGTGGTTACCGGTGTGGTTAAAAACCTGACCGATTACGGCGCGTTTATCGACCTTGGCGG
>NZ_JALOCF010000090.1 GCF_023227905.1 Methylobacter sp.
CGGCACCAGCTTATTTATAATGCGCTGGGCGACATGATGAAACAACAAATTCATGCCTTAGGCATTAATGCTCTCTCACCCTCTGAAGAAAATAAAGGAAGATTCTAAATGAAAAAATTCATCCCCTTACTTGTTGTCGGCACAGCATTGATCGCCGGCTGTAACCAAGAAACATCCACTAATGCAGGCAGCACTCCTGCTACAACCGCTTCACCTGCGGTTGATAAAGCAGATGCTGTTGCTGTTGTTAACGGCCAATATATCTCTAAATCGTCTCTGGAAACGTTGGAAAAAGAAATCGCCGAACGTAGCCACGGACAAACTTTCCCTAAGGAAAAACTGGTTGAAGAACTTGTTCAGCGTGAATTACTGGTTCAGGATGCTTTGCAAAAGCAACTGGATAAATCGCCTGAATTCATTGCACAGTTAGAGGCCGCCAAAAAATCCTTATTAACCCAAGCCGTACTGCAGAACTTCATTAAAGCCAATCCGGTAACCGATGCTGAAATAAAAGCCGAATATGACAACAAGGTAGCCGCTGAAAAAGGTACTGAGTATAAAGCGCGTCATATTCTGGTTAAAACCGAGGCAGAGGCTAAAAAACTGATTACCGAATTGAATAAGGGTGCGGATTTCGCCAAATTAGCCAACAAGCATTCATTGGATGCTAAAGAATCTCAAAATGGCGGCGACTTAGGTTGGTTCTCTGCTGCACAAATGGTTGCTCCTTTCTCAGAAGCAGTGGCGGCACTGGAAAAAGGAAAATACTCCAAAGAACCCGTTAAGACCCAGTTTGGTTATCATGTAATTTTAAAAGAAGATTCTCGCCCTGTAACACCTCCACCATTGGAAGCGGTTAAAGAGCAATTGACACCTTTCATGCAACGCAAGAAAGTTCAAGGCATGATAGAAACATTGCGCAATCAGGCAAAAGTAGAAGTATTAGTGCCGCTGACTGAGGAGAAGCCAAAAACTGAAGCTGCTCCGGCAGAACAACCTGCTGCAGAGTCTGCAAAACCGGCTGAAGGCGCTGCAACTGAGACAGCTCCAGCGGCTCCGGCAGAACCAGCTAAAACTGAAGAACCGGCTCCCGCCGCACCAGCAGAACCAAAAAAATAATAGCATTACACAAAAAGGGCGGATTATCCGCCCTTTTTTATACTATTTTTTCCAGATACTGCACTATCAGCTGCACGCTGCGGTTCCCCCTAAACTCATTAATATCCAGTTTATAAGCCGCTTTAATGTGCCGCAAGCCCAGCCAGCTTTCCGGCTTATCCACATAAAAAGCAATCGCATCGATTAATAACTCGCCGAACGGTTTTCTCAGCACTAATTTAAGATGTCTTTGCCCGACAATGCGCGATTGAATCACATCGAAAACCCCATCAAAAACAGGCTCGGGGAATTCCTGTCCCCAGGTTGCGGCGTTCTGCAATAAATCAGCAAATCCAATAGTCAGCTCCTGCTCAGTAAGTTCGCCATCGGAATAGATCTTCTGCTCCAGATCAATAGTCACTAAACGTTTTCTGACCACTTCATCAAAAGCCAATGCAAACGGCGGATAGTCGTGCATTTTTATGCTCATGCCTGCTGCCATCGCGTGCCCCCCGAATTTACTCAGCAGCTTAGGGTGTGCGGCAGCAATATCACTCAATACATCGCGAATATGAACGCCGGGAATCGAGCGTGCGGAGCCTTTTATCTCATCTTTTCCGGCAGGCGCAAACGCGATAACCGGACGATGCAATTGATCTTTAATTCGTGATGCTAAAATGCCGATAACACCTTGATGCCAGTTTGAGTCAAATAAGCAGACTCCGGCAGGCAAATGGTGTTCATCAAGCTTTTTCATTTCACTTAACAAAGCCATCGCTTCGTTTTTCATTTGCCCTTCAATTTCCCGCCGGTCATTGTTCAGCTCATCGAGCTGCAATGCCATTTCTTTGGCAAGAGAAGGGTCTTCGGTAAGCAGACACTGAATCCCTAATGACATGTCATCCATACGTCCTGCCGCATTAAGCCTCGGCCCTATGGCAAAACCCAAATCGGAGGCAGAAACGGTTTCAGAGTTTCTGCCTGATACCTCGATAAGCGCTTTTATACCCGGATGCGAACGCCCTGTGCGTATCCTTAATAACCCCTGATACACCAGAACCCGGTTGACTTGATCCAGTGCCACCACATCGGCAACCGTCCCCAACGCGACATAATCAAGCAACTGAGCTAGATTGGGTTCTTGAACCTGTTTTTGCTCAAACCAGCCCTGATCTCTTAACCGGCTTCTCAACGCCATTAACACATAAAAAATAACGCCGACACCGGCCAGCGTGCCACTGGGAAACTTATCATCGATCAAATTGGGATTGACTATAGCGTCAGCCATGGGCAACTCATGCCCCGGCAAATGATGATCGGTGATCAGGACTTGTATGCCCAGTTCTTTGGCAACCCTAACCCCATCTATGCTCGATATGCCGTTATCAACGGTAATAATCACATCAGGATCTTGCTGCTTAACCAGATCGACGATTTCAGGAGTCAAGCCGTAACCGTACTCAAACCGGTTAGGCACAACAAAGGTTACCTCCTTTGCGCCCAGCGATTGCAAACCCTTAATAGCTACCGCACAACTGGTTGCGCCGTCGGCATCGAAGTCGGCCACAATGCAAATCCGTTTCTGCTCATTGATCGCGGTGATCAAATGTTCCACCATCTTTTCCATGCCCGATAGCAGCCATGGCGACGGAAGTTTAGCCAGCGTCCTGTCCAGATCGGCTTCTGAAGTCAATCCCCTGGCTAAAAAGATGCGTTCCAGTACCGGATGCATTTCCCCAAATTTTGCGCGCATCTTCGGGACTGAGCGGGTAACGATGGTTTTTTTTACGCCTTGATAATACATGGGTTTCCAATAAAAAAGCCGACAAAAGCCGGCTTTAGATGACTGCTTTATTGATTTTTAACGCGGAGCATAGCTTATAAACAATCCAAAATAGCCCGTTTAACCGCATCCAAACTGGCGTCAATCGTCACAGGATGTGCGGCAGCACATTGCGAGATAGCTGTATCGGGATCTTTTAAGCCATTACCGGTTAAGGTGCAAACAATCTTGCTGCCTTCAGGAATTTTTCCTGAGCCAATGTCATGCAAGGCTCCCGCTAATGATGTTGCCGAAGCAGGCTCGCAAAAGATGCCTTCAAACTGGGACAGCATTTTGTGAGCAGCTAAAATTTGTTCGTCGGTAAACTTGTCAAACCAGCCGCCGGATTCTTTTTGCGCAGCCCAGGCAAAATCCCAAGATTGCGGATGACCGATGCGTATCGCTGTCGCGATGGTTTCGGGCTCGTCGATCATGTGGCCGGCTAAAAACGGTGCCGCCCCGGCTGCCTGATAGCCGCACATAACCGGGCGAGTACTGCATACACGGCTAGTGGCATATTCAGTATAGCCTTTCCAGTAAGCGGTAATATTTCCGGCATTGCCGACCGGCAGACAGTGAAAGTCAGGCGCAAAACCAAGATCGTCGACAATTTCAAAAGCGGCGGTTTTTTGTCCATCAATTCTGAACGGGTTGATCGAATTAACGATGGTGACCGGCGCATGATCGGCGACTTCTTTGACCAATGCCATGCCTTTATCGAAGTTGCCGTTAATCTGGATAATTTCGGCACCATACATTAATGTTTGCGCCAATTTGCCCAAGGCAATCTTGCCGTCGGGAATCAGCACGAACGCTTTGATGCCGGCGCGTGCTGCATATGCCGCAGCAGCAGCGGAAGTGTTGCCGGTCGAGGCGCAGATGATAGCCTGACTGCCCGCTTCCACGGCTTTGGTGACTGCCATAGTCATGCCGCGATCCTTAAATGAGCCGGTCGGGTTCAGCCCCTCATATTTTACATAAATATCGACATCCTTGCCGATCAGTCGGGGAATATTTTGCAATTGAATCAGCGGCGTATTGCCTTCGTTCAAACTGATAATGCGAGTGCTTTCGCTAACCGGCAGGCGATCTCTATAGCGATTAATCAAGCCGGTGTGATGTTTATGAGTAGACATATTTTTTAATTTATCCCAAAGTTTCCAGGCGGATACGGTTAACTTTACCGGTAACGGTTTTTAACGCTTCAATTTCGGCAATCGCCGCGTTCATTTCTTTTTCCAGCGTGATCTGAGTCAGTATGATAATCGGTACCGACGTTTCATTGTGCAGCGGTACTTTCTGGCTAATCGCTTCGATGCTTATCTGGTGATCGGCCAAAATCCGCGTTACTTCAGCCAAAACGCCCGGCTTATCTTCAGCATTCAACCGCAAATAATAAGAAGTCCTGAACTTGTCCGCAGACAATACCGGTATGTCGGCTAAGGCATCGGCCTGAAAGGCCAAATGTGGCACACGGTTTTCAGGATCGCTGGTTAAAGCCCTGACTACATCGATAACATCGGCGACGACAGAGGATGCTGTCGGTTCGGCACCAGCTCCGGCGCCGTAATAAAGCGTAGGACCGACCGCATCGCCTTTAACCAAAACAGCATTCATGACGCCGTTGACATTGGCAATAAGACGACGCTCAGGAATCAAGGTCGGATGCACCCTTAACTCGATGCCTTCCGGAGTCTTGCGAGCGATGCCCAAATGCTTAATGCGATAGCCCAGTTGCTCCGCGTACTCGACATCAGTGCGGGTAATCTTGGTGATGCCTTCGGTATAAACCTTGTCGAACTGCAACGGGATGCCGAAAGCAATCGAAGCAAGGATGGTCAGCTTGTGTCCGGCATCGATGCCTTCCACGTCAAAGGTAGGGTCGGTTTCTGCGTAACCCAAGGCTTGAGCTTCGGCCAATACGTCAGCAAAATCACGGCCCTTATCGCGCATTTCGGTCAGGATGAAATTGCCTGTGCCGTTGATAATGCCCGCCAACCATTCGATGTGGTTGCCGCTTAAGCCTTCGCGTATGGCTTTGATAATGGGAATACCACCGGCAACAGCGGCTTCAAAAGCGACGATGACGCCTTTTTCGCTGGCTTTGGCAAAAATCTCATTACCGTGCAATGCGATCAGCGACTTATTGGCGGTTACAACATGCTTACCATTCTCTATGGCTTTCAGCACCATGTCTTTAACCTGCCCTGCCCCGCCGATGAGTTCCAGGATAATTTCGATTTCCGGATCATTGATGATTTCAAAAGGATCGGTCGTTAACGCGATGCCTTGCGTGTCGCAAATACGCTGCTTGCTCAAATCCTTTGCTGAGGCACGAGTGATGATGATTTCACGGCCTGCTCTGCGGGCAATTTCCGCCGCGTTTCGCTTCAACACATTGACTGTGCCGCCGCCGACAGTGCCTAATCCTAATATACCTACTTTTACCGGTTTCAAATCAAACTCCAGTTAAAAAAATATTTACCACAGAGGTCACGAAGGACACGAAGAAAACAATCCAATTAATATATTAAAACTTCGTGTTCTCGGCAATAGCTCCTGCATTGCTCTACCTCCTGCATCCTTGCAGTCGTCTGTGTTCTTCGTGGTTATTTCTTAATTTTTTATGCTAACGCACGAATTGTTTCATGGCCTCTGGAATGTGGGAATGATGAAAACGCAACATTATATAACCTTGTCTTTCTTCATCATATTGCGTATGCCGCGAACTGCCTGCCGGGTACGGTGTTCATTTTCAATCAGGCCGAATCGGACGTGATCATCGCCATGCTGGCCGAAACCGATACCCGGTGAAACCGCAACTTTGGCCTCTGCCAGCAGTTTCTTTGAAAACTCAAGCGACCCCATATGTTGATAGGCTTCGGGAATACGCGCCCAGACAAACATCGTGGCTTTCGGTTTTTCAACCGGCCACCCGGCTGCCGTTAAGCCATCGCACAATACGTCGCGTCTTTTCCGGTACATTTCGGCAATTTCAGCCACGCAATCCTGCGGCCCTTCAAGGGCAGCAATCGCGGCAATCTGGATGGGCGTAAACGTGCCGTAATCCAGATAAGATTTAATGCGTGCCAAAGCGGAAACCAGTTCTTTGTTGCCGCACATGAAACCCACACGCCAGCCCGGCATGTTGTAGCTTTTTGACAGCGAGAAAAACTCTACCGCAATGTCTTTTGCGCCTTTGACTTGCAGGATTGACGGCGCTTTGTAGCCGTCAAAAACGATGTCTGCGTAAGCAATATCCTGTACCACCCAAATTTTATGCTCTTTGGCGACGGCGATGATTTTCTCGAAAAAGTCGAGCTCCACACACTGGCTGGTCGGGTTGCCGGGAAAATTAAGGATCAGCATTTTCGGCTTGGGCCATGAATCAATAATGGCTTTATGCAGTTCTTCAAAGAAATCGCCGCCCGGAATCATAGGTACATGCCTTAGATCGGCACCTGCAATCACAACGCCGTAAGGATGTATCGGATACGCGGGATTAGGCACCAGCACTACATCTCCAGGGCCTAAAGTCGCCAACGCCAAATGCGCCAAACCTTCTTTTGAACCGATGGTGACAATGGCTTCGGTTTCGGGGTCCAAATCGACATCAAAACGGTTTTTGTACCAGGTACAGATGGCTTTTCTTAATCGGGGTATGCCTTTGGAAACCGAATAACGATGCGTATCGGGACGTTGGGCAGATTCAATCAATTTAGTTACGATATGCTCCGGCGTGGCCTGGTCGGGATTACCCATGCCAAAATCGATAATATCTTCTCCAGCCGCTCGGGCTTTGGCTTTCAGATCAGTAACAATATTAAAAACGTAGGGAGGTAAACGACTTATTCTATGAAATTCTTCCATTGACTGCTCTTGAAAAACCGGTGTTTAAGTGAAAGTTAAAAAATGTTGCCCAAGGTACTGTTATTAAAATGCTATGTCAAATGTAAGCAGCATCCGGACCGACTAGCGATCCAGGCGCAATACTTGTTCTACGCGTAGCAAATCTTCTTTTGTATCGACACCGGCGGACGGTGTCTTATCGACGATATGCACTCTAATGCTCTCGCCGTGCCAGAGTATTCTCAGCTGTTCCAGGGATTCAATCGACTCCAGCAATGAAGCATCCCAAAAACAATAGCGGTTTAAAAAATCAACAGTATAGGCATACATGCCGATATGCCTGAGATAAGGCATTTTACCGGAGGGTGCACCGTTAGGCTGGGTGAACGCATCCCTATCCCAAGGGATTGGCGCGCGGCTGAAATAAAGCGCATAACCGGCCTGATTCAAGACCACTTTTACCGCGTTGGGATTGAAAATTTCTTCCGGATCAGTGATCTTCGCAGCCAGTGTCGCTATGCCCGCCTGCTGCTGACCGGCCAGCGCTTCAGCGGTATCGCGAATATAAGCAGGTGGAATTAACGGTTCATCGCCTTGCAGATTAACGATGATGGTATCGTCAGCCCAGCCGCAAAGCCTTGCAACCTCGGCGATTCTTTCCGTACCGCTTTGATGATCTGCTCGCGTCATAACCGCTTTAATTCCCAGAGCTGTAACGGTTTGAAAAATCCGCTCATCATCGGTGGCGACAATAATTTCGTCGGCATCGGCTTCCTGCGCACGCGCACAGACATGCGCAATCATCGGTTTGCCGGCAATATCCAGCAGCGGTTTACCCGGTAATCTTGTTGAAGCGTATCGTGCCGGAATAACTACTTTAAAACGCACACTCATTTGTATAAGGCGTCGATTTCGTCATGAGTTAATTCGCGTGCGTCGTCTTCGAGCATGACAGGAATGTCGTCACGGATGGGGAAAGCAATACGGTCGGCTTTGCAGATAAGTTCCTGCTTGGATTTGTCATAAATCAGTGGGCTCTTGCATAAAGGACAGGCCAGAATATCAAGCAGTTTTTTATCTATCATGAGTTTCTCTTAAATTTATAGAAAGCGGCAAAGGGAATATTTTTTGCTTTAAACATTTTACAGTATTTTACAGTATTTTTAAGCAGCCTGTTTTATGCACTCAAGCAATGGCAAAAATCGCATCTGCTCTGAATCGACAGTGAGTGCCGGCTATGATCAAATAACATGGCTTATTGCGAGCAATTGAGGCTTATTAAGGTGAACGCGCTATCGTTGTGCTTATGTTGTATGATTCAGGCTGTCGCATTGCTTGTTGTGGCGAATGGCGCACCGGTGCTGGTCAATAAAATACTGGGTACGCAGTGGGCATGGCCTGTGGATAATGGGCTGAAGTTGCGCGACGGGCGTCGTTTGTTTGGCGACACCAAAACATGGCGAGGCTTATGTTCAGCTATTTTTTTTACCGTTCTTGCCGCAATTTTAAGCGGAATAGATCTTTTGACAGGTGTATTATTTGGTCTATTGGTAATGTCCGGAGATTTGCTGGCAAGCTTTATCAAGCGCAGGATGGGCTATGTTGAAAGTAGTCATGCAAGAGGTCTTGATACGGTGCCCGAGTCGTTGTTACCGGCATTGCTGTTAAAAGACTCACTGATGCTGAGCCCGATCGACATCACTTTGATTGTAGTGATTTTTTTTCTGATTGAGGAATTAATCTCGCCGCTTCTTTATCGACTGCATATTAGAAAGCGGCCTTATTAGATAAATTGACCGAAACTGCATATGAATAAAAAAGGATTGCGAATATTAACTTACAACCTTCATAAAGGTTTTAATGTCGGTAACCGGCGGTTTGTGCTGCACCAGATCCGGGATGCATTAATAGCCGCCGATGCCGATTTGATGTTTTTGCAGGAAATGCAAGGCGAGCACCTTCGCCATGAAAAAAGAATCGTCGATTGGCCGGTTTTATCCCAGCTTGAGTTTATTGCTGAAAACATATGGCCATACCATGCCTACGGCAAGAACGCGATTTACAGTGCCGGCCATCACGGCAATGCCATCTTGAGCAAACACCCATTCGTGCATTGGGAAAACATCAATGTGTCGCCTTTCCCCTGGGCCAGTCGCAGCTTGTTGCATGGCGTTATCCGCTTGCCGGAAAGCAATCAGGATGTGCATATCGTATGCATACATTTCGGCCTGATGGGTAAAGAGCGGCGCCTTCAGATAGCCAAATTATCCGCGCGTATCGACAGCCATGTGCCCCATAATGCGCCATTGATTGTTGCCGGCGACTTTAACGACTGGCTGGGACAGGCTGATCGGTTCTTTCATGATCACCTGGGTTTACAGGAGATTTTTCGTGAAACTCACGGCCGTTATGCCCGAAGCTTTCCGTCCTGGCTGCCTTTTTTACCGATGGATCGCATTTATTATCGCGGTTTAATCCCGGTATCGTGCGAGCGTCTGACCCAAGCACCGTGGCATACGCTTTCTGATCATGCGCCTTTGACGGCCTCATTTGCCTTATGAACGGCGAACCGTCCAAACTGAACTTACCCAACTTTTTAACCGGTTTCCGCTTTGTTGCTGCGCCGGTATTGTTGTGGTTAGCATGGAATGGATATGGGATTGCCTTTATGGGATTGCTCGCGGTTGCTTTCCTTACCGATATGCTCGACGGCATGGTCGCCAGAATGACCGGACAAGTAACGCAGTTTGGCGCAACTCTGGACAGCTGGGCGGACGTTATCACTTATCTAACCATTGCCTTGTGTTGTTGGTGGCTTTGGCCTGAAATTGTACGCCGAGAACTATTTTATGTTGGCCTGATTATAGCCAGCTGTCTGCTGCCGGCGCTGGCGGGCATTCTCAAGTTCGGACGCTTCACCAGTTATCATACTTGGGGAGTTAAAATTGCCGCGGCATCCATGGGCTTAACCTTATACATCCTGTTTTTGTATGGCTTGGCATGGCCGTTTCGTATTGCGGCGGTTATATGCATACTGGCCGCCATCGAAGAAATAGTCATTACTTGGTTGCTGCCTGAACCTGAATCCAATCTGCGTTCGGCCTGGGATGTGTTGAAGCGCTCTATGCCGAGCCGCCACCAACGGTAGCAGGCTGTTACGCCCAATGGGTAACGGAGATACCGAGCGTTGATCAAATGCTAAGAAATCGATAACCATAGGATGTGGCGATTTTGGGTAGAGGCTATAACTGAAACCTATTCTGATCTATAAGCTATGGAATGGGGTTCAGGTCATCTAAAGCCTCTACCCTGAGGCACTACGCTACTGCTCTACTCTCGGGTTTGGCCC
>NZ_JALOCF010000036.1 GCF_023227905.1 Methylobacter sp.
TCTCGCGGCGTGGGTCTTTGAGGTCTTCGAAATACGGCAGCGGATTGGGTAACATTCTTGTTATCTCTGCAAATTGCCAATTCTATACTTCTTGTCCTGTCAATGGCGAGATAGCGCGATTGCCCTGATTGTTACAGATACCTATTCCTGTAACTACGCCGGATTGCAGTACAATAAGCGCTTTGCCCAACTGTTCGCCGATATCAAATATGATTAATCAAAAAAAACTGCTCCGCTCCGATATACGCTACGAATGTGGCGACGCTTTCTATGAGCGTGGACGCAGCTACTTTGAAAGAGGCATGGTGATTAATTTCACCGTTAAAAGCGAAGGCGCTCTTTTTGTACAGCTCAATGCTGCCGTTAAAGGCACCAATGTAGATCCGTATCGACAAAATATCCGTATCATTTGGCGGCCGGACTATAGCGCGGCAGAGATTGAAGGGGACTGCACCTGCCCCATAGGCTATAACTGCAAACATGTTGCCGCTGTTTGCCTGATGTATCAAAATCCCAAGCAAAACCTTCCTGCCACGGAAGATAAGACCAATTGCCTTGATTGGCTCGACAGCCTTCATGAGCAAGTGCCGAAACAACGCGATGCCTGCCAGGACTTCATCGCGTATATCCTCAAACCCGGCAACACAAAGCACGAATTCACCGTTGAGTTTTTAATTACCAAAGCCAAAAAAACCGGCGGTTTGAATAAAGGCAGAAGAACGACCTTAAACAATCTCCGCTACAGCTATTCCTATCTCAATTATGTGCAACCGGAAGATCAGGAAATCGCAAAACTGCTGACTGCGCTTAATCCCGCTTTTAAGGATGAACCCTTAATTGCCGGCGCTACCGGTTACTTGGCCTTGTCCAAGTTGCTGAAAACAGGCCGACTGTTCTGGCAAGACACTGAGCGAGTGCCATTAACAAAAGGCGTTGTCCACGATTTAAAATTTGTCTGGCAGACCGCCGATAACGGCGATTATCAATTAACGACCGAAATCGACCCGCCTGCGACCCTGCTGCTTACCGATCCGCCGCAATATCTGGACGAAGCTTTGGGCATGATAGGTCCAGTCAACACCCACAATCTGTCGATGGAGCAGCTTAAACATATTCTGTCCGCCCCGCGTATCCCGGCCGAGCATGCCGATGAATTCAGTCAGCGCCTGCTTATCGAGCACCCCAGCCTGCCGCTGCCTGCTCCCAAAAAAATCGAACTCATCGAAGCCGACGAGCTGACGCCTATCCCTCAGCTATTGCTGTTCGGACATCAGGCAACGCCCCAGCAGTACACCCATTTTATGGCAGTCAGTTTCAATTATGGTGAATGGACACTTTCTGCGACCTCTCCTGAAGACTACAGCGTCGTAAAAACCGGGCAGGGGCTGGTGCGGGTTAAACGCAACCTGGAAGCCGAGCAGATGGCAATACATCGCCTGACCGAGTTCGGTTTTATCGCCGCCCCATCCATCGAAACCGGCATACAAGAACTGCTTTTATACAGCCCGGCAAAAACAGTAATGGACAGCGCCGCGCGTTGGGGGGACTTTCTCCAGAACACCTTGCTGGAGTTGGAACAGGACGGCTGGATGATCGACATTGATGACAGTTTCCTGCTTAATTTCCAAACCGCCCAAAACTGGGATGCCCAGATCAGCGAAAGCCAACAGGACTGGTTTGAAATGCACTTTACCATCGAAGTCAACGGCCAGCCTCTGCCTCTGCTGCCGTTAATCATGCCGGTGCTGGAAAACTACGACCCCGAACACCTACCGGAAATGCTCAGCATACCGCTAGGCGCGCACAACTACCTGAACTTGCCCAGCGATAAAATCAAACCGTTTCTGAACGTATTGATAGAACTGTTTAACACCAGCACCTTGGGCAAGGACGGAGTACTGAAACTGTCCCGTTTTAACGCCGCAACGCTGGCTGACATGGAAGAACAAAATCACGGTCTGTTCAGCATCAGCGGCGGAAAAGAGTTGCGGGAGTTGGGACAAAAACTGAAAAATTTTACCGGCATCCAGGATGTCGCCCTGCCCAATAACTTGCAGGCGGAACTGAGGCCTTATCAGCAGCAAGGCCTCAACTGGCTGCAATTTTTACGGGAGTATAAATTCTCCGGCATACTCGCCGACGACATGGGCCTGGGCAAAACCATACAAACCCTCGCCCACCTGTTGCTCGAAAAACAAAACGGCCGGATGCGCCTGCCCTGCCTGATCATCGCGCCGACCAGCCTGATGAGCAACTGGCGTCGGGAAACCGAACGCTTCACGCCTGATTTGAAAATCCTGATCTTGCAGGGCAACGAACGCAAACAACTATTCTACAAAATCAGGGACTACGACCTGATCCTGACCACCTACCCTTTGCTGTCCAGAGATGAGGAAACGCTGCTGGAGCATGACTACCATTACCTGATCCTCGACGAAGCCCAAACCGTTAAAAACCCGCTGTCCAAAGCCGCGCAATTGGTGCGCCGCATCAAAGCCAATCACCGGCTTTGCCTGACCGGCACGCCGATGGAAAACCATCTGGGGGAACTGTGGGCGCAATTCGATTTCCTGATGCCGGGCTTCCTGGGCGACATCGCCACCTTTAAAAAACTCTACCGCACCCCGATTGAAGTGCATGGCGATAGCGAGCAAAGAGCACGGCTGTCGCGCCGGGTTGCACCTTTTATGCTGCGTCGCACCAAGCAGGAAGTCGCCACCGAACTGCCGTCCAAAACCGAAATCATCCGTTCCGTACCGCTTTATGACAAACAGGCCGCGTTATACGAGAGCATCCGCCTGACCATGGAGAAAAAAGTCCGCGATGCGATTGCCCTGAAAGGCCTGTCGCGCAGCCATATCACCATCCTGGATGCCTTGCTTAAACTGCGCCAAACCTGCTGCGACCCGCGCACCCTGTCGCTCAAGGAAGCGCAAAAAGTGCAGGAATCCGCAAAGCTCGACCTGCTGATGGAGCTATTGCCTGAGCAGCTCGAAGAAGGCCGCCGAATTCTGGTGTTCTCGCAATTCACCCGCATGATTGCGCTGATTGAAAATGAATTAACCGCAAAAAACATCGGCTACGCCAAACTGACCGGCCAAACCCGCAACCGCGACGAAGCCATAGAACGGTTTAAAAGTGGGCAAGTAAACGTCTTCCTGATCAGTCTTAAAGCCGGAGGCGTCGGCTTAAACCTGACCGAAGCCGACACCGTGATTATTTACGACCCGTGGTGGAACCCCGCCGCAGAAAGCCAGGCCGCAGACCGCGCCCATCGCATCGGCCAGGACAAACCGGTATTCGTGTACAAACTGATTACCGAAAATACCGTCGAGGAAAAGATTATCGCGATGCAGGATAAAAAGCGCGCCTTGGCCGAAGGCATTTACAAAGGCGGCGAGAAAGAGGAATCGTTGAAACTGACGGCGGAAGACCTGACGGCTTTGTTCGAACCGTTGACATAAGCTAAAGCCATGGCGAACAACGCCCCAGGTTACGCCTTACTGCTGTAGCCGTTTGATAAAGGTTCGTGAAAGCTTCGGTCGATACAATGGCCTCTGGTAGCCGTTCAAACAAACCTCCTCATGTTCTTCCAACGGCAACGTGGCACGTTTTTCTTGCCCCTCTCGACGGGTAAGCTTCCCGTGCCCCAGAATTGAACGGTTACCAACCGCTTATCCGGCAGCAACTCGCCATAAGCCTGCACGCTGCAATGCCGCCAGGCGTCCTGGTTCCTTGCCCGGTACTACCTCGGTTTCCGTGCAGTCTTTTCTCCACGATAACTTCCAAGCGTACCAATCCATAATCTCATAAATGTCAGCCTGAATGCGCGAGGCCACGGGACAATATTTTGTCGGGCGGCTATGAAGCAGACATGACGTACCGTAGAATAGCAAGTCTTATATTTGAAGAACGGTTTTACAAGGTATAAAAATTTATCGTCAGTCTAATTTTTTGCAAACATAAAACTGTGCTTATTTAGGCTGATCAAAAAAGATGTTATGAGTAACAAACCCATCGAAATCCTCAAAACCGTTTTCGGCTACGATAAATTCAGGGGATCGCAGCAGGACGTCATCGAACAACTGATCGCCGGTCAAGACGCCTTGGTGCTAATGCCGACCGGCGGCGGCAAGTCGTTGTGCTACCAGATTCCGGCGCTGATCAGGCCCGGCGTCGGCATTGTGATTTCCCCATTGATCGCGTTAATGCAGGACCAGGTCAATGCCTTGCTGCAATTGGGCGTCAAAGCCGCCTTCCTGAACTCGACCTTGTCCCTCGAAGAATCCCGAAGCGTCGAGCGGCAACTGCTTAACGGCGAGCTGGATTTGCTGTACATCGCCCCGGAACGGCTGACCTCGGAGCGTACCGGCGCGTTGTTCAAGCAGATCAAGATTGCACTGTTTGCGATTGACGAGGCGCATTGCGTGTCGCAATGGGGGCACGATTTTCGATCCGATTATCTCCAGCTGTCTCTGCTGCACGAGCGTTTCCCCGACATTCCCCGTATCGCGCTGACTGCAACCGCAGACGACAAAACCCGCGAAGAAATCAAATTACGCCTGAATCTGGAGCAAGCAAAGCTCTATCTTAGCGGCTTCGATCGCCCGAACATCCGTTACCGGATCGTGCAAAAACAAAATGCCCGCGATCAGCTCATCGATTTTATCCGCGCCGAACATGCCGGCGATTCCGGGATTGTGTATTGCCTGTCGCGCAAGAAAGTCGACGCCACCGCCGAATGGCTCAGAACCAAGGGCGTCAACGCCCTGCCCTATCATGCCGGGATGGATGCCGGTTTGCGCGCCAAACACCAGCACCAGTTTTTAATGGAAGAGGGTTTGGTGATTGTGGCGACCATTGCGTTCGGCATGGGCATCGACAAGCCCAACGTCCGCTTTGTCGCGCATCTGGATTTACCCAAAAGCGTTGAAGCCTATTATCAGGAGACCGGCCGCGGCGGACGCGACGGCTTGCCCGCCAACGCCTGGATGGCTTACGGCTTGCAGGATGTGATCACGCTGCGAAAAATGCTCCAGGATTCCAATGCCGATGAAGCGCACAAGCGCATCGAATACCACAAACTGGATGCGATGCTGGCCTTGTGCGAGCAGGTTCATTGCCGTCGCCAAGCCTTGCTGAGCTATTTCGGCGACCGTCTTGAGCAGCCCTGCGGCAACTGCGACACCTGCCTGGAACCGGTCAAGACCTGGGACGGCACGGTAGCCGCTCAAAAAGCGCTATCCTGCATCCATCGCACCCATCAGCGTTACGGCGTCGGCTATTTGATTGATGTGTTGCGCGGCAAGTCTACCGACCGGATTCTAAAGTCCGCCCATGACCAGCTATCGACCTTCGGCATCGGCATTGATATTGAAGAACAGCAATGGCATTCGGTATTCAGGCAGCTGGTCGCACGGGGATTGGTTGCGGTCAATTTCGACCAATTCGGCGCATTGCAACTGACCGAAGCCTGTCGGCCGATTTTGCGCGGCGAGCAGCAATTGATGCTGCGCAAGGATTTACAGCCTGAGAAAGTCAAAGGCAGCAAGAAGACCAGCCGGGAATTTGCTAAGGCGGACGATACCCTGCTGTGGAATGCGTTGCGCGCCAAACGTAAGATGATTGCCGATGCCCAGGATGTGCCGCCTTATGTTATTTTTCATGACGCGACCTTGATGGCGATGCTGGAAGCCAAGCCGACCAATCGCCAGCAAATGAGCCTGCTGTCCGGCATCGGTGTGCGCAAGCTGGAGCTTTATGCCGATGAATTCCTGGCCGTGATCAGCGAATTTGTCGATATCAACAAAAACGGGCCGATCGGCCTGTCGGACACCATGGCCGAATCGGTGGCCTTGTTCCGGCTGGGGTACAGCGTCAAGCAGATTGCCCAGCAACGGGAGCTGCAAGAGTCGACTGTTTACGGGCATCTGGCCCAATCTCTGGAACAGGGATTGCTGGTACTGACCGATGTCGTGGAGCTACCCGAGCAGGAAATCAGGCGCATAGAACAGGCTATTATGGACTTGCCCGAAGAGCAACGGAACGCGCTCAAGCCGATTTATGAACTGTTTGGCGGGCAATACAGTTACGGAGTTTTGCGGTGCATCAGGGCGGCGTTGCAGCATCAAACGGGGTGATTATTCTATCTTGTGGACGCATCAAAATTTTTATTCACCACGAAGACACGAAGAAATAAAACTTCGCGTCTTCGTGGTGAAAATCTCTACTTTTTTGACCAATGAAATTCTCGATCATTATCCCAACCTTGAATGAAGAAAAAACCATTGCCTCGTGCCTGCTGCCGTTGCAGCCATTGCGCAATAACTGTGAAATTATCATTGTCGATGCCGGAAACGCATCGTCTAATTTCCCCCATGCCCATCTGGCCGACAAAATCATCAGCTCCAAAAAAGGCCGCGCCCGGCAAATGAACCTCGGCGCAAGCCATGCCGGCGGCGACGTATTAATATTCCTTCATGCCGACACCTATCTGCCCGACAACGCCTTGCAATTAATCGAACAACACCTGGACAGCAAGCAATGGGGCCGATTCGACATTCAATTAAGCGGCGATCATTTCATGTTAAAAGTAATCGCCTGGATGATGAACCGGCGCTCCCGCCTGACCGGCATTGCCACCGGCGATCAAACGATTTTTGTGACCCGGCAAGCGTTTGCGGCGGCGGGCCAATACCCTGAAATTGCTTTGATGGAAGACATTGCGTTGAGCAAAGCACTAAAAAAAATCAGTCCGCCGCTTTGCCTTGACGCCAAAGTCACCAGTTCCGGGCGAAGATGGGAGCATTTCGGCGTTTACCGGACTATACTGCTGATGTGGACTTTACGGCTGCGTTATTTCTTTAACACGGACCCGCAACGACTGGCCGAACTTTATTCGAGGGGGCGATTTTGGAAACCATAATCCGTTTATCCGTAGCACTGGCTATTTTTTTCCTGATGATAGCCTGGGAATACGCTCGTCCCAGACGAACCTTGCATATCGGCCGTACGCAGCGCTGGCCGACCAATCTGGGCCTCGCCGCGTTCAACGTTTTAGTCATGCGCTTCAGCTTGGGCAGTGCCGCCTTTTTCAGCGCGGCCGCTGCCGCAGAGCACGGCTATGGCATATTAAACCTTGTCCGGGCCCCGGAATGGCTGTCGGTCATCGTCACCTTGCTGCTGCTGGATTTTGCGGTTTACCTCCAGCACATTGCTACGCACAAATGGGCGCCGCTCTGGCGCTTGCACCAGGTGCATCATACCGATCTGGAATTCGACGCGACCACCGCCGTGCGTTTTCACCCATTGGAAATCATGATTTCGATGGTTTACAAAGTGCTGTGGATCGTTTTGATCGGCGCAACGCCGTGGGCGGTTATCGCTTTCGAGATACTGCTTAACGGCGCGGCGACATTCAACCACAGCAATATCAATATCCCGCCGGCAATCGATAAGAAACTGCGCTGGATGGTCATCACCCCGGACATGCACCGTATCCACCATTCGACTTTTCCGGTCGAGACCGACAGCAATTACGGCTTTTCGTTTTCTTTTTGGGACCGACTGTGCGACACCTACACCGAAGAACCCAGGCAGCCGCAGACATCTATGGACATCGGCTTGACGCCTTTCCGCGACGTGCGTGAACTGGGGTTTGTGGAGTTATTGCGGTTGCCTTTTAAAGCGTTGCGGAAACGGTGATTCATTTAATATCCATAAGTATCAACTAAAGATGTATCACCACGAAGAACACGAAGTTTTATCTTTCCTTCGTGTTCTTCGTGTCGCCTAGAGGCGCCTACTTTTGGCTTCGTGGTGAATTAATCGTTTTACATTAGCTGACACTTAATAGAGCAACTGACATCTTGCCTTTATATGACTTACAAATACCCTAATGCCGTGCTGATGATTTTCTGTAAAGCCCCGGTTCCCGGCCAGGTTAAAACCCGCCTAATGCCGGAACTGACTGCCGAACAGGCCGCCGGACTTCATACCGAGCTCAGCACAGCAACGCTGCAACGGGCGGCGCTAAGCAAGCTATGCCCCGTGCAACTGTGGTGCACGCCATCCATCGACCATATATTTTTTACTGAATCGAAAGCCGCCTATCCGCTACTGCTAAAGCAGCAACAAGGGGCCGATTTGGGCGAGCGCATGCACCTCGCTTTTTGCTCGGCGCTTGCCAGTTACTCACGCGCTCTGCTAATGGGTTGCGATTGCCCGTCAATGACCGAGCAGGATCTGGAACAAGCCTTAATTGCTTTAAATGAGGACAATGAAGTCGTGTTAGCCCCGGCGGAAGACGGCGGCTACGTCATGATCGGGCTCAGTCAGCCCCGGCCGGAACTCTTTGATAACATGCCCTGGGGAACAGATCGGGTGCTGGCCCAAACCCGGTCCCGCATCGAACGCTATAAGCTTCGCCATCACGAACTGAACGAGCAGTGGGATTTGGATACGCCGCAGGATTTGGAACGGTACCGTCTACTTCAAAGCAGATAAGCGCAAGGTTCCGTTGTCTTACTTGATCGCCCGCAATAAATTCCCGTAATACAGTTCCTTGCCGGTTTTGGTCAGCATCCACAGTTGCTTGATTTCCACTTGGCTTGCAGAAAAATACTGCCCGGCAGATTCCGCCAAATCCGCCAGATCTACTTTGGGCGAGTAGGTGTTGAGGATTAAAAAAGCGCCCGAATTCATCAGTCCGTGCGCCGTTTCTATCAAGCCGGACAGATGGTTTTCCAGTTTCCATTTTTCGCCTTTTGCGCCTAAGCCCCAAGCGGGCGGGTCCATAATGATACCGTCGTACTTATTGCCCCGTTTCAATTCGCGCCGGGCAAATTTTAACGCATCCTCATGCACCCATTTGATGTCGGAAAGACGGCTGCGCTCCTTGTTTTCGTTGGCCCAGGTGATCAGCTGTTTGATCGAATCCACATGCACCACGTCCGCCCCGGCGTCTCGGGCAACCAGCGAGGCCGCGCCGGTATAGGCAAACAAGTTCAAAACCTTTTGCCCGGCGCTAACCCGCTCTTTAATGAATCGCCAGTTTGCCTGTTGCTCTGGAAACAGCCCCACATGCTTGAATTTGGTCAGCTTCAAACCGAAATTCAGGTTTTCATAAGAGATAAGCCATTGCTCGGGAGCCTGCGGCTTGATACTAAGCCAGCGACCCTGAGTTGAAGATTGTTCTTCAAATTCCCAGTGCGCCATGTCCAGCCATTGGCTATAAGTCCAGCCCGGTTTGAAATTGGCCTGTATTTCCGGGCGGATGGTGATGACTTTGCCCCAACGCTCCAGCTTTTTTCCGTCACCCGCATCAAGCAACTCGTAATCGGGCCAGGACGATCCGTATTCGCGCGGGAATGGCTCGGTTTGCGCTTTTGCTTCCTTGGCCCCCTTATTTTCAGGCGGCTGCTGCCGACCCTTTGCCATTTTCGTCATCTGCTTGGATTTAATGCCATGAATCTCTAACTAAGCCTCGTCGATTCATACACAAGGTTTTGCAACATCACCTGGCTGGTGAGATCAAGCTCATGAAACGAGACGCCATGCGTGAACCTTGGCGGCGCGTCTTTTTTCTTGCTGGGCAACTGTTGGACGCTGCGAATCGTCGCACTGGTATTTATATGCGCACTCTGATTGCTCGGTTTTATTGGGAAATCGAAAGATAGTAGAGTTTCTTCATTGAGCCCACCCAACGCGTTATCGGCAACTATCGCGGCGCCTGTGACGCTGATATCGCTAATCACTCCGGTCACGCCATTAATTTGCACCGGCAAATTGACTTTGGCTCTGACGGCGCCGCGCAGTGCTATGGATTTAATATCGGTCGGGAAACTGAGGTGAATATAATAGTACGGAGCTTTAAAAACGGTTTTTACCCGGCTTGTCAGCGTGAAAACATCGACTCCTGCCAATATCCGCAGGGTAACCTGCTCGCCCGTATTAACCTGAATCGAAAGCCCGTTCTCAAAAGGCATCTTTACTATCAGATACTCCTTATCCACGTAGCCGATCAGTTCCGTATAATAAATAGATGGCTTGGCGCCATGCTGCAACATCATTTGCAGGCGTGCACCGACTTGCGGATTAATTTCTTTAAAAGTGGCCATCCTATTTCACCCAAGCGCTAAAGAGGCGCTCTCTGCAAGCCGTTAATACAAGCCTAATTGCAACTGTGCCACTTCCGACATCATTTCGCGCGACCAAGGCGGATCAAGCACCACTTCGACATTGACATCGGCGACGCCGGGCAGCGCGCGAATACATCTTTCCACGTCGCTCTGGATCACCGGCCCCATGCCGCAGCCCGGCGCAGTCAGGGTCATCTTAACGTGAACATCATTCAGGCCTTCCGCTGTCGGCGTTACTTTGCATTCATAAACCAGGCCGAGATCGACAATATTAACCGGGATTTCCGGATCGTAAACCGTTTTCATCACTTCCCAGCAGTTCTTTTCAACCGCCGCCGCATCGGTTTCCGATGCCAGTGTATGCAGTTGGTTCGGTTCCTTGCCCAATGCATCGGCATCCGCTCCGGCAATCCGCACCATGTGTCCATGTTCGGTGACCACGGTATAGTTATCGCCGAGCGCCTGGTAAATAGTAACCGTCTGACCTTTGCTTAAAGTCCCGGTATTACCGTCAGGGATAGTAACAACATTGACATCTCGGGTTAAAACTACGTCTTCTCTTTCAGCCATAATAATTCAGTTATAAATAGAAGGTTCGCGCATCGATAGCTTGGCCGGTTATGCCTACACTTTCTGAGCCGAATAAATACAGATAAATGGGGGCCAGCGATTTCATTGACGGCAGCTTGCTTTTATCTTCAGCCGGATAGGCACGTTTTCTTAGCGGGGAGTCTACAGGCCCTGGTATCAAGGTGTTGACCCGGATTTTCCCGAAAGACTCATGCTCTTCTGCCAGTATCTTTGCAAAGCCTTCCAAAGCTATTTTTGAAACGCCGTAAGCGCCTGCATAGGCCGGAGCCTTTCTGGCTGAGGAATCGGACGTGAATACGATGGAGGCATGTTCGCTCTTTTGCAGCACCGGCAGTAAGACCCTGCACAGTAAGAAAGGCGCGTTCAGGTTGACGTTTAAAGTATGCCCCCAATCCTGGGTTCTGTGGGTGGCGACCGGAGAAAAGGCGCTGAACTCTACTGCGGAATGCAATATGCCCTGCAGGGAACCGTATCTTTCATCGATCTTGTCGGCTAATTCCTGGTAGTCGTTTTCATTGGCGCCCGCCAAGTCAAACGGATAAATGATCGGTTCAGGCGCCTTGATTGCCAAAATCGCATCGTAAACCGCTTCCAGTTTGGGAATGTTTTTATCCAGCAGAATAATATGCGCGCCGTGCTTGGCCAATGCCAAAGCAGCGGTACTGCCTAAGCCGCCGCCTGCGCCGGTGATTAAGATGACTTGATTTGTTAACGGCATGACAATGATGCTATCCAGGTTGAAATTTGATCGGGAGACTCGATTAGCGCGTCCGCGCCCCAGGTTTCCGGCGTATCTCCGGGTTTAATGTAGCCGTAAAGCGCGGCCAGTGTTTTCATTTGTACGCTTTTTCCGGCAGTAATGTCGTGCCGGGCATCGCCGATATACACGCATTCCTGCGGATTAACGTCAGCTTGTTTGCAGGCCAGCAGCATCGGTTCCGGGTGCGGCTTGGGGTTAGCGGTGGTATCGCCGCTGACGATGCAGGCGGCGCGCTGGGTCAGGTTCAGGGCGTCCATCAACGGATTGGTGAAGCGTTCGCGCTTGTTGGTGACCACGCCCCATTTAAGCCCCTGGGCTTCAATAGCGGCCAGCGTCTCAATCATGCCGGCGAAAAAAACCGTGTGTTCGGCGATATTGTCCTGATACAAATTGAGCATGGTTTCCAGAATATCCGCTTTTACCTGCTCGTCACGCAATGGCTGGCTTGCATTAATCATCGCTAAAGCGCCGTATGAAATAAACGGCTTGATGATTTCAGGCGCAACGGCGTCAAAACCGTGGAGGTGCAGCGCCCGGTTCAGGCATGCAATCAGGTCCGGCGCGGTATCGACCAGAGTGCCGTCCAAATCGAACAATACGCAGGATAATTTAAAATCGGCAGACATGGGTTATACGGAGCGTTTAAACGCAGCGATGTAATTGACGTCTATATCCTTACCCAGACTGAAATGCTTGGTAAACGGATTGTATTCGATGCCTACCATGCCCTGTAGCTCAAGGCCTGCCGCGCGCGCCGACTGGCATAGCTCCGACGGTTTTATGAAAGTTTTAAAGTCATGGGTGCCTTTAGGCAGCATTTGCAGCACGTATTCCGCTGCAAAGATAGCCAATAAATATGCCTTGGGCTTACGGTTCAGTGTCGAAAAAAACACCATGCCGCCGGGTTTAACCATTCTGGCGCAAGCGGAAATGATCGAACCGGGATCAGGTACATGCTCAAGCATTTCCATGCAGGTCACATGATCGAAGCTTTCCGGCTGTTGCTCGGCCAAGTCTTCAGCGCTAATTTTTTGATAGTGGGCATTAACACCGGATTCAAGACCGTGCAAATCGGCGATATCGATAAGGTCTTCGCTAAGATCAATGCCCAGCGCATCAGCGCCTTGCTTGGCCAGGCCTTCGGTTAAAATACCGCCGCCGCAGCCGACATCAACAATGCGCGCTCCTGATAATTCCGCATAACGACGGATAAACTCGATACGCAACGGATTAATGTCGTGCAGGGTCTTGAATTCGCCCTGGGTATCCCACCAGCGTTCCGCCATCGAGCCGAATTTATGGATTTCATGGGGATTTACATTGTTTGAAGCTGTCATCGTGCTAACCGTGATGTGAGGTTGATATAGTTTACTATATTAGTAGGTTATTCGTCATACGTTGTCTGTCGAACAGTTTTTCATGATACCCGATTTGCTTAAGATACATCCATTATAACGACATATCATGAATGCTTATATTGTCGGCATTGGCTGTCTGCCGGACAAAAAAAAGGCCGATGCACACGCACCGGCCTTTTTTAGCTCATCGATTTAAAGACTGTTAACAGCGTTTAACTCTTGGAAAGCTTGTTCCAAACGAACCACCATGCCGACTTCACCGGCACGTTGCCAAACGCGTGGATCGTAGTATTTTTTGTTGGGCTTGTCGTCACCGTCAGGATTGCCGATTTGGCCTTGCAAATAACCTTCGTTTTGTTTGTAGTAGTTCATGATGCCTTCCCAAGTCGCCCATTGGGTATCGGTATCGATGTTCATTTTGATTACGCCGTAGCTGATAGATTCCTTGATTTCTTCAGCGCTGGAACCTGAACCGCCGTGGAAGACAAAGTTCAAAGTGTTTGCAGGAACGCCGAATTTTTCAGAAACGTGTTTTTGTGAGTTAGCCAAAATGCTTGGCGTCAATTTAACGTTGCCTGGTTTGTAAACGCCGTGAACGTTGCCGAAAGAAGCGGCAATAGTGAAGCGCGGGCTGATTTTGCTTAATTCTTCATAGGCATAAGCCACGTCTTCTGGCTGGGTGTACAACATGGAATGATCCATATCGCTGTTGTCAACGCCGTCTTCTTCACCGCCGGTGCAGCCCAATTCGATTTCCAGCGTCATGCCCATTTTGGACATGCGTGCCAGATATTGGCCGCAGATTTCAATGTTTTCTTTCAGGCTTTCTTCTGACAAGTCCAGCATGTGCGAACTGAATAAAGGCTTGCCGGTTTCAGCGAAATGTTTTTCGCCGGCATCTAATAATCCGTCAATCCAAGGCAGTAGTTTTTTAGCCGCGTGGTCGGTATGCAAAATGACCGGTACGCCATAAGCTTCAGCTACATTGTGTACGTGTTTAGCACCGGAGATAGCACCCAAAATAGCTGGAGTTTGGCCTTCAGCTTTAAGGCCTTTACCGGCAATAAATGCTGCGCCGCCATTGGAAAACTGGATAACGATAGGCGATTTTACTTTCGCGGCCGCTTCCAACGCTGCATTAATCGAATCAGTGTTAATGACATTTACCGCAGGCAATGCGAATTTGTTTTCTTTGCAAATTGCAAAGATTTTTTGTACGTCATCGCCAGTGACAACACCGGGTTTTACTACATCTGAAATTTTCTGTGACATTAAAGGTTCCTGTTTCAATCTGTTACGTTGAGGGAGATCAAGCCGAAAGTCATTGTGGTTGCGGATACAAATACCCATAGCCCAATGCGGTCAGCCGGATATTATAAAGTGTGTTCATATAATAGGCTACTTGCCAATTGCCGATTACTTGCAGCCAAAGCTCTCTTACAAAGCATCCAATTGCGCATAGGCCAGCATTAACCATTTGATGCCGACTTGCTTGAAGTTGATTTGCACCCTTTCCTGTGCACCGGCGCCTTCCATCTGCAGCACCATGCCTTCACCGAATTTGGCATGACTGACACGCTGCCCCAGTTTGTATTTTCCTTCCATTTGCAAAGACAGCGCTTTCGGTTTTGCCGAGGTTACCGGATGGCTCACGGTGGCGCGCATTCTGACTTCCTGAATATGCTCCGACGGAATCTCGCGCAAAAAACGCGACGGCCTCGGATAAGTCTCCCTGCCGTATAAACGCCTGGATTCGGCATAGGTCAGATACAAGCGCTGCATGGCGCGGGTGATGCCGACATAGCAAAGCCTGCGCTCTTCCTCCAATCTACCGACATCATCGACGGACTGTTGCGACGGGAACAAACCTTCTTCCATGCCGACCAGGAACACTTGCTTAAACTCCAGGCCTTTGGCCGAGTGCAGGGTCATCAACTGTACGCAATCGTCGAAGTCGTCGCCTTGCAGTTCACCAGACTCCAGCGTGGCATGCGCCAGGAACATGTCCAATTCGCTCAAGTTCTCTTCGTCTTCCATGTCTCCGATTGAAGTGGCATCAAAAAGCCGCGCCGCATTGACCAACTCTTCCAGGTTTTCTACTTTTTCTTCGCCTTTGTCGGCTTTATCCTTTTGATACAGCTCAATCAAACCGCTTTTTTCGACTACCAGTTTGACCTTTTCATACAGTTCCAGGCCTTCCGTCTGCGCATCAAGCTGCTTGATCAACTCCAAAAAACCGATCAAGGCATTGGTCGCCCTGGCTGACAAGGTACGCTGGTTAATCAGCACAATGGCCGCCGCCCATAACGACAGGCCTTGATCCCTTGCTATAGTACGGATGTCGTCGATGGTTTTAGTGCCTATGCCGCGCGTCGGGGTGTTGATCACCCGCTCAAACGAGGCATCGTCATTGCGGTTGGACATCAGCCGCAGATAGGCCAGCGCGTTTTTAATTTCCATCCGCTCAAAGAAGCGCAGCCCGCCGTAAACCCGGTAGGGTGTGCCGGTGGTCATCAGCCTTTCTTCGAACTGGCGGGATTGGGCGTTGGACCGATAAAGAATGGCAATATCCTTGCGCATGCCGCCCTCATTGACCCAGGCCCTGATTCGATCAACCACAAAATGGGCTTCATCCTGTTCGTTAAATGACGCATACAAGGAAATCAATTCCCCTTCGCCGGCATCGGTCCACAGCTCTTTGCCCATGCGGCCGTCATTAACGCTGATAACCTTGTTGGCAGCTTTCAATATATTGCCGGTCGAGCGGTAATTTTGCTCCAGCTTGATGACCTGGTGATTCGGGTAATGTTTTTGAAAGCTGTAAATATTCTCGATTTTCGCGCCGCGCCAGCCGTAAATCGACTGATCGTCGTCGCCGACCACAAAGATATTGTCCTTGCCCTCGGTCAACAGCCGCAGCCACGCATATTGTATGGTGTTAGTATCCTGAAATTCATCGACATGCACTTGCCTGAAACGCTGCTGGTAGTGCTCCAGCACATCAGGATTATCGCGCAGCAATTCATGCGCCCGCAGCAACAACTCGGCGAAGTCGACCAGACCGGAGCGGTCGCACAGCTCTTCATAGGCTTTATATATGATCAGCATTTGCCGCTGAAAAGGATCGCCGGTTTCCCTCATATGCCGCGCCCTGATGCCTTCGTCTTTTTGGGCATTGATATACCATTGCACCTGGCGCGGAGGCCATTTATCCGCATCAAGATTTAGCGTAGCCAACAGGCGCTTGATAAGCCGCAACTGGTCGCCGGAATCCATCACCTGAAAAGTTTCCGGCAATTTGGCCTGCTTGGCATGCCGCCTTAACAACCGGTGCGCGATGCCGTGAAAAGTCCCTATCCACATGGATTGTGCGGACATATTGAGCAAATCTTCAATCCTGCCGCGCATTTCCTTGGCCGCTTTATTGGTAAAAGTGACTGCCAGAATACTGTGTGCTGACACACCCAACACCTGGATTTGCCAAGCGATGCGATGGACTAAAACGCGGGTTTTGCCGCTACCGGCTCCCGCCAAAACCAGCATGGCTTGAGACGGCGCGGTAACAGCCTGACGCTGGGCATCATTGAGGGGATCTATTATTGAGGTAACATCCATTGCCTAAAGCACCTACTATTGGTAATTTTTTCGCTTGCACATTTTTTGGAGCTGTGTATATTGCATGAGTTCGATCATGACAGACTGAACCGTTGCTTTGCTAAAGATAATAATAACTACACACAGAGGATTCTAAGATGAATTTTGATTTTAAACGTATGCTTAAATTTGAACATAATATTGGCGAGAAGGAAAAGAAATACCGTTTATACGCAGGGTCCGCGCTTCTGGTTATTTCACTTTTCATCCCCGGCGGTGAGGTGCTTTTATTATTGATAGGCTTGGTTCTTGTTGCAACCGGTTATTCAGGCTGGTGCCCGGTTTACTCAGGGCTTAACAAAAATACTTGCGAAACCGCAGGCGGCCCAACTGATAGCGCCCCGACAGAAAACGACTCTACAGAGGGCTAAGTTAGCTCAGGCACAAGGCTAAATTCCGGTTTGTCTTGTGCCTTGATTGCCTTACTCTTCTTTACGAAACTCACCTTCCAGCACATTGTTTTCAGCCGTTTTTGACTGCTGAAAATGCGCCCCAGCCTGAACGAGATAATGCTCAATCACATATTGAGCAATTTTTCTGCGTAACTGCGGAATTAAGCAGGCAACGCCAATTATATCCGTAATAAACCCCGGCGTTAGCAACAATGCTCCTCCGACCAGAATAATTGGGCCTTCTACCATTTCATAAGCGGGGATCTCGCCTCGCGCCAAGTTCTCCTGAAAGCGCTGAAAAGTTGCAAAACCTTGCTGTCTCAACAGCCATGTGCCCAGCACTGCGGTAAACACCACCAGTAAAATGGTCGGGAACGCCCCAATAATCCCGCCCACTTGTATCAGCAAATAAATTTCTGCAAAAGGGATAATCAATATTGCCAGAAATAGTATTTGAAAATTTTTCATCTAAAGTACTCTTGTTGTCATCATCGTCGTTACAATATAAGGGCAATTCCAGTTAATTTCTAGGATAATATCCGATGCTCCAGTTTTTATGACCTGTAACATGCCTGCTGACTATCAAATAATATTCTGTACTTGCCCTGATAAAGACACGGCGGAAAAAATAGCCCGACTACTGGTCGCCAATCACGAGGCTGCCTGCGTAAATATTTTACCCGGCATTACTTCCATTTACGCTTGGCAGGGACAAATTGAGTCCGCCCAGGAACATTTATTGCTGATTAAGGCGCATAAAGATCACTATCAGTCTATCGAAACAACCTTGCGCAACCATCATCCTTACGAACTGCCTGAAATAATTGCCGTCTCTATTGAGCGCGGCTTACCTGAATACCTGCATTGGATAGATTCATGCCACTCTTTAAAATAATTTTTCTTTGCTTCCTGTCTGTTGTCAGTCAATCGGCCTTTGCGTTGGGCGCTGACGAAATACTGCCGCCCAACCAGGCCTTCAAGGTTTCTGCAAAAGCACTTGCAGCGGATCAAATCGAAATTTCCTGGGACATAGCCGATGGCTATTATCTTTACCGCAATAAGATGCGTTTTGAGTCTAAAACCACGCAAATCCAGTTAGGTGAACCCGTTTTTCCGGCCGGGCAAACCCACCATGACGAAAACTTCGGCGATGTGGTTATTTACCGCAATACCCTAAACGTGCCGGTTGCGGTAACCGTCGAAAACGGCGCATCCTCACTGCAATTGCTGGTGCAGTATCAAGGCTGCGCCGACCGCGGCATTTGCTATCCGCCGCAGAAAACCACTTTCGACCTGAAACTGCCCTCACCTGCCGCCAAAACCGATCCGGTCAAGCAGCTTATAAAAGGCGCTCAAGGCTTGAAAACTGGGTTGTTCGAAGATGCCTTGCTGCCGCCGGAACAGGCTTTCGAGTTTTTTGCATCGGTCAAAGATGACCGTACCCTGCACGTCAACTGGCATATCGCGGACGGCTATTATCTTTACAGGGAGAAAATTCAATTTGAATTGATCAATGCCGACGGCGTAAAGCTTGGGACTTACGACGTTCCCAGAGGAGCGCCCAAACAGGATGAAGCTTTCGGCCAGGTTGAAACTTTCCATGACAAACTCGACTTCGACCTGCCGCTTATCCGTTCCAGCCAAACGGCACAAAACGTCACCCTACAGGCAAAATACCAGGGGTGCGCCGATCGGGGCGTTTGCTATCCGCCGATGAGCAAGAAAATCGACCTGTCCTTGCCGGTGGCGCAGCAACTTGACGTGCAGGAACTTTCCGAACAGGATCAAATCGTGCAGTCCTTGCATAAGGACAGCTTCGCGGTAACCCTGTTCAGTTTTTTCGGATTCGGCTTGCTGTTATCGCTAACCCCGTGCATTTTTCCGATGATCCCGATTTTATCGGGCATTATCGTCGGCCACGGCAACCGAATTAACACCACTAGAGCCTTTTTACTGTCGCTGAGTTATGTGGTCGCCTCGGCGCTGACCTACACGGTATTCGGCATACTGGCCGCGCTGTTCGGCAGCAACCTGCAAGCAGCTTTCCAGGAACCCTGGATTATCGGCCTGTTCAGCGCTATCTTTGTGGCGCTATCTCTGTCCATGTTCGGTTTTTATCATTTGGAACTGCCCAAATCCTTACAGGTCAAACTGCACAATTCCAGCGAAATACACCGTGACGGCTCGCTCTGGGGTGCGGCCATCATGGGCGCACTATCCTCGCTGATCGTCGGCCCTTGTGTCGCCGCACCGCTGGCAGGCGCGCTGATTTTTATCGGCCAGACCGGCGATGCGGTACTGGGCGGCAGCGCCCTTTTCGCTCTGGGCTTAGGCATGGGCGTACCGTTGCTGCTGCTGGGCGCATCCGCCGGAAAACTGCTGCCCAAGGCCGGAAACTGGCTCAATTCCACCAAAGCCGTGTTCGGCGTGATTATGCTGGCGGTCGCGGTGTGGATGCTCAGCCGGATTTTACCCGGCAACGTGATCATGGTTCTCTGGGCGATGCTGCTGATATTTCCGGCTATCTATCTCAGCGCTGTCGACCCATTACCTGAAAACAGCTCCGGCTGGCGGAAATTATGGAAAGGCTTGGGCTTAATGATGCTGTCTTACGGCCTGTTATTGCTGATCGGTTTCAGCCTGGGCAACAGCAATCCGTTAAAGCCGTTGCAAGGGCTCGGCTTAAGTACGGCTCAAGCCGCAGAACCGGGCATCAACTTTGAACGCATCAACTCGCTAGCCGCTCTGGAAGCCCGCATCAATCAGGCCGCCGCCAATCATCAACCGGTCATGCTGGATTTTTACGCCGACTGGTGCATCTCCTGCAAGGAAATGGAAACGTATACCTTTGCCGACCCGCGCGTTAAACAGGCGCTCAAAGGCTATGTACTGCTGCAAGCTGATGTCACTAAAAACTCGGATGACGATAAAGCCCTGTTGGAAAAATTCAGCTTGATAGGGCCGCCGGCGATTTTGTTTTTCGGTTTGGATCGTCAGGAAAAAACCGCCAACCGAGTTATCGGTTATCAGGATGTAGAAACTTTTCTTACATCGCTGCAACGAGGTAAATAATGAAACAAGCAGGCCTGATTATTATTGCCGCGATTCTTGCGCTGGCTCTGGGCATATCCGCCCGGCATTTTTTTTCAACCACTCCAAAAAATGATGTTAGCGCTTTACCCGAATTCAACCTGTCCGATTTGTCTGACCGGCAGCACAATATTTCCGAATGGCGAGGCCGGATATTAGTGCTCAACTTCTGGGCGACGTGGTGCCCGCCCTGTCTCAAAGAAATACCCGATTTTATCGACTTGCAGAAGCAATATGCCGACAAAGATGTGCAGTTTATTGGCATCGCATTGGAGGACAAGGAACCGGTAGCCAAGTATGCCGCAGCAACTCACATCAATTACCCGATTTTATTGGGCGGCGACAATGGCATCACCCTGGCTCATCAGCTGGGCAATAGTATGGATGCCGTTCCCTATACGCTTATTGTTGATCGACAGGGGCAAATCATATACCGGCATCCGGGAGAATTATCTAAAGAACACTTACTGGAAATTATTACGCCGTTGTTGAAATAAATTTCCAGCAACAAACCATTTAAGGCAAATTTTGTTAAAACTCCAGTTCCAAATTGGCTTCGCAAAAATCAAACTTAGCCTCCTCGGATTCTGAACCGTCGGCATAGACCGCCTTGACATACTGATTGCAGCCTTCGTTATTGGTGCTTGAATCCCAAACCAGCATGAGATTATCGCCTGCCGCAATACCCTGACCGATATCGAAGAATCCCCAATCCTTCTTGTCCTCGGACACCAGAAGCTTAGTTATTTTGGTGCGGGTATTATTGTGCACTTTGAACGAATACTCTGATTCGGCTGCTATTGCATTATTAATAAAAATCTCTCCCACGAACAACAAAGCAATGGCTGTCAATGCGCCGGCAAAATTGTGAACTTTCATGTTCCTTCTCTCTAGTTTGAGCCGCAACGATATGTCACGGAGCCCTTATTTATATAATTGCGTAAAGCTTGTGTCAATCATCCAAAAACTCAACACACGATAGGAGCAAACAATACTTCCTTTTAAAATCGGTTGATTTGTACGTAATAACTCCAATTACCGTGAATTCTGCCGTTAACTTTGGCTAAAAACATAATATCTGGACAAAACCCTATAAATTGGGCAAAATTAATAGTTAATAATGCTTCTTCACCTCTAACTGATTTCAAGATTAATGGCGACTATCACCGTTTTAAATGGGCCGAATTTAAACCTGTTAGGCATTCGCGAACCCGGTCTTTACGGAAATCAAACCCTCGCCGACATTAAGCAACATCTCGAACAAAAAGCTTCAGACTTGAATCATCAGCTTAACTTTCACCAAAGTAATGCAGAACATGAAATTGTGGAAATAATACATAAGGCTTATCAAGCCCATGTTGACTTTATCATTATTAACCCGGCAGCCTTTACTCATACCAGCGTTGCCATTCGTGACGCGCTGCTGGCAACCAAGATCCCATTTATAGAGGTTCATTTATCAAACGTGCATGCACGCGAACCCTTTAGAAAACATTCCTATTTCTCGGATATTGCCAAAGGCGTTATCTGCGGATTAGGCGCAACAGGATACGAATTGGCCTTACTGGCCGCTCATCAGATATTAGCCGAGAGACACTAAAACTATGGATATTAGAAAAATAAAAAAACTCATCGAGATTATCGAGGAATCAGGCATTGCCGAACTGGAAATCAAAGAGGGCGAAGAATCCATTCGCATTAGCCGTTATTCTGCTGCGCCCGCTGCGGTCGCTTACGCACCCGCACCTGCTGCCGCCACTCCTGCTGTAGCAACCCCTGCTGCTCTGCCTACAGAAGAAAAAATCACCGGACACGTGGTCAAGTCGCCAATGGTCGGTACTTTTTACCGCTCCGCTTCGCCCGGCACCAAGGTTTTCGTCGAAGTCGGCCAATCCGTTCAAGTCGGCGATACATTGTGCATCATTGAGGCCATGAAAATCCTTAATCAGATTGAAGCGGATAAAAGCGGAACCGTCACCAAAATTCTGGTTGAAAACGCTGAGCCTGTCGAATATGGCCAACCATTATTCATCATTGAATAACACCAGGAACGGGGAACTCATGTTCGATAAAATCGTTATCGCCAATCGTGGCGAAATAGCACTGCGTATTTTACGCGCCTGTAGAGAATTAGGCGTTAAGGTGGTTGCCGTGCATTCCGAAGCAGACCGTGATCTAAAACACGTGCGTCTGGCGGATGAATCCGTCTGCATCGGCCCTGCGGCATCCGCTGACAGCTACTTGAACATTCCGGCCATTATCAGCGCCGCCGAAGTGACCGATGCGGAAGCCATTCATCCCGGTTACGGCTTTCTGTCTGAAAACGCCGATTTCTCTGAAAAGGTAAAGCAAAGCGGCTTTGTTTTTATCGGCCCCAACGCGGAAACCATCCGCATGATGGGCGATAAGATTTCCGCCAAGAATGCGATGCTGGCAGCCGGAATTCCTTGTGTACCCGGCAACAATGATCCGCTGTCGGATGACAACAAAAAGAACCTGAAGCTGGCCCAGGAAATCGGTTATCCGGTTATCATCAAAGCTGCCGGCGGCGGCGGCGGTCGCGGCATGCGCACAGTGCATACCGAAGCGGCGTTATTAAATGCGATCGCGATGACTAAAGCCGAAGCGGGAACCGCTTTCGGCAATCCTACTGTGTACATGGAAAAGTTCCTGGAAGACCCCAGACACATCGAGTTTCAAATCATGGCCGATTCGCATGGCAACGCCATCCACCTAGGCGAGCGCGACTGCTCGATGCAACGCCGCCATCAAAAAGTGGTCGAAGAAGCGCCCGCGCCCGGCATCACCGAAGAGCAACGCAAATTTATCGGCGAACGCTGCGCCAAAGCCTGTGTCGATATCGGCTATTTGGGCGCCGGAACGTTTGAATTTTTGTATGAAAAAGGTGAGTTCTATTTCATTGAAATGAACACCCGCGTACAAGTTGAGCACCCTGTGACTGAAATGGTGACCGGCTTTGACATCGTCAAGGAACAATTACGCATTGCGGCCGGTGAGCGGCTGTCTATTACTCAGGATCAGGTTAGGATTCAGGGACATGCTATCGAATGCCGGCTAAATGCTGAAGACCCCAAAACCTTCATGCCCTGCCCCGGCACGATAGACCAGTTTCATATGCCTGGCGGCCCCGGCATTCGTTGCGAGACTCACATCTACAATGGCTATAAAGTGCCGCCTTATTACGACTCGATGATCGGCAAGCTGATTGCTCATGGCGAAGACCGCAAAAGCGCCATCGCCCGAATGAACACGGCGCTAAGCGAAATTATCATCGACGGCATTAAAACCAATATCCCGTTACAGCATGACATCATGAATGACAGTGCCTTTGCAGCCGGCGGGCAAAACATCCATTACCTGGAAAAAAAGCTGGGGATTTATTAAAATCTAAAAAGTTCACCACGAAGGCACGAACGACTGCATGGACAGGAAATGATCCTGTCATTCCTCTGCATTGACCTCCAGGGATGGAGGAAATGCCGCAAGATTGCCTGGAGCAATCGCGGCCCCCACATCCCTGTGGGTTATACAGGAGCAATTGCCGAGAACACGAAGCTTTACATTTATGTTTCTTCGTGACCTTCGTGGTGAATACATCTTTCCGCCCTCCAAAATACCCCTTAATCATGGCCTGGCATCAAATTTCCGTTATTACCAATGAAGATCTTGCGCCCCGGCTTGCCGACTTTTTCGACAATCTCGGTGCGGTGTCCGTTACTTATATGGATGCCGAAGACGAACCCGTTTACGAACCGGCTATCGGCGAAACCAAAATATGGAGCAACACTGAAGTCATAGCGTTGTATGAACTGGACGCCGATCCCACTCTGGTCAAGGCCTTGACTTACGCGCAGTTCAAGCCGGAGCAATTACGCAACTGGCGGCATGAAGAGGTTGCGGACCAGGAATGGGAACGCGCCTGGATGGAATACTACAAGCCGATGAAGTTTGCCGACAAGCTCTGGGTTTGCCCGACCGACCAGGAGCAGTATGAGCCAGGCACGGTTTGTCTGACCCTCGATCCGGGGCTTGCTTTCGGCACCGGCACTCACCCGACCACCGCTTTATGTCTGGAATGGCTGGCCAGCCACGACTTGACCGGCAAAACCGTCATCGACTACGGCTGCGGCTCCGGAATTTTGGCTGTTGCGGCGATTCTATTGGGCGCTAAGGAAGCTCACGCGGTAGACATTGATCCGCAGGCAATCACCGCCACCCAGAGCAATGCGCTAAAAAACAAGGTGCAAGATAAAATCGCCTGCTATCTGCCTGAGCAGTTTACGCCGTTTCAGGCGGACATCGTGCTGGCCAACATCCTGGCAAAACCCTTAATCGACATGGCGGAGCAGATTTCCAATCTGGTCGCTCCCGGCAGCCATCTGGTTTTGTCCGGCATTTTGCATGAACAAGCCGAGTCGGTGATGAACGCGTATCGGCCATACATAACATTCAACGCGCCGGTGCAGCAGGAAGACTGGATCAGGCTGGACGGCATCAAGCGCTAATCAGCCTTCATGCTTGCGTACCTCATAGCAGTGGGTGGCGCATAGGATTGCTGACCGGGTCCGGGTAAACAATCTGTTTTTTAAAGATACGCCCAGCCGGAACCCAACATTTCGGCCACAGCAACCAGACTGATCGTTGCCGCACTGAAAACCAAAGTCGGCAGTTATACTTTCAAACTCAATTTATTAATATGGCTCATCCAGAAATTTACTTAAAAAAGAACGAAGACAAACGTTTACGCAAAGGCCATCTATGGGTGTTCAGCAACGAAGTCGACACCAAGCGCTCGCCGCTTGAACAGTTCAACGCAGGCGATCTGGTACAAGTAAAAAGCGATGACGGCAAGGTGCTGGGCACCGCCTACATCAATCCTCAAGCCCTGATTTGCGCCAGGCTTCTGTCCAGAAAAGCCAACTTGAAATGCGGCGCCAATTTTTTCAAAGAGCGCTTGGCTACCGCGCTGGCCCTGCGGGAAAAACTGTTCGACAAACCCTACTATCGCCTGGTTTTCGGCGAAAGCGACGGCTTGCCCGGCCTGGTCATCGACCGTTTCGGCCCGGTCTTGTCGGTGCAAATAACCACCGCAGGAATTGATCAGCGCAAAGAATTCCTGTTTGCCGCGCTGATTGAACTACTGAATCCCGAGGCCATTATCCTGAAAAACGATAACAGCCAGCGGCAGCAGGAAGGCTTAAGCCTGGAATCCGAGCTAGCCTATGGCAAGCTCCCGGAGCCGCTGATCATTGAAGAAAACGGCGCCCAATTTAAAATCGACATTCTGGAAGGACAAAAAACCGGCTGGTTTTACGACCATCGCAGCAGCCGCGCCCAATTGGCGGGCATTGCAAAAGGACAGCGGGTGCTCGATCTATTTTCTTATACCGGAGCATGGGGCATTCCTGCCGCCTTGGCCGGAGCACTGGAAGTCACCTGTGTCGATGCCTCGGAAAGCGCACTGGCGCTGGCAGGGGAAAACGCGGCGCTGAATGGAGTTCAGGATAAAATGCACTTTGTGCGTAGCGATGTGTTTGAGTTTCTGAAGCAAGCCCGTCTGGAAAACCAGCTCTACGACATTATCGTGCTGGATCCTCCTGCTTTAATTAAGCGTAAAAAAGATTTCAAGCAAGGCTATGAAGCTTATCGCCGCTTGAATCATCTGGCTTTACAGGTACTATCCAAGAACGGCATACTGGTCTCGGCATCCTGCTCCCATCACCTGAGCCGTGACAACCTGCATGAAATTTTACGCTCGTCAGGACGACATATAGACCGTCATTTGGTGTTTTTTGCCGCCGGAGGACAGGGGCCTGATCATCCTATCGACCCGGCTGCCCCCGAGACGGAATACTTGAAAACTTTTTTTTGTTCCGTCTCTTCAAGCTTGTAAAATGTAAGGTATTTATGATCGATGCAAAAACTACGGAGCCCTGCGTATTATGCGGTCAACCGGTAGAAATTACCGGCTTCTCGCTAACCACAAGCGACGGTCTGCAAAAATTTTGCTGCGCCGGTTGCCTGAGCATTTATCAGTTACTAAATAAGGACGATGCTAAACCGACGATAACCCCCCTGCTAACAACAAAAAAATGAGGATATAAAAATAATGAAAGCTTGCGAGTCCTGTAGCCGTGTTGAAATCGGCAAAAATCACCAAAAAATCCCGGTACTGCAAAGAGGCATAGGCATGGTCTTGGTGTACCTGCCCATCCTTACCCTTCCGTTTGTGTTTGCCAGCGCTTATATGACTTACTGGCACTTGCTGCTGATTGGCGCCAAAAACCTCAAAACTTACTCTGACTTTCTGCCTGACCGTGCCAGCCATCGCTATACCTTAAAAAATCAAATCACCATGCACGGCTCGTTCAAAACCAGCACCTCACAGTCAAAACTGTTCTGGATTCTGAACTGCACTTGGTATTGCCCTTACAGCGTCGCCTTGTTCGAGTGGCATGCTTATATGGTCAAGATTGTCGAGAACTGGTGGTGCCCGTTCGGCCATGACAAAAAGGAAGGTTATGACAACGCCAAGATAGATAAGTCTTTCTGGCATATTTATCCAGAGGATATTGTCAAACTGGAACCGGAAGACCGCGACAATCCCATCTGGAATGACGACGGAGATAAGTAAGTTGGACGAAGGGCAAAAGGCGAAAGGCTAAAAAACCTTCCGTGTGCCTTTAGCCCTTCGCCCTTCGCGTTCTCTATGCAAATTGGTCCTTATCAACTGGAAAACAATCTGATCCTGGCGCCCATGGCCGGTATCAGCGATCGGCCGTTCAGAGAGTTGTGCAAGCAATTCGGCGCAGGTTTGGCCGTATCTGAAATGGTCGCATCCAATCCGGCTTTAAGCCGACATAAAAAAACGTTATTAAAAACGGACCATAGCGGTGAAGTCGGCATACGTTCCGTGCAGATCCTAGGCACCGATCCCCAACAAATGGCCGATGCGGCAAAGCTCAACGCCCAAAAAGGCGCCCAAATTATCGACATTAATATGGGTTGCCCGGCCAAAAAAGTCTGTTCAGTCGCGGCAGGCTCTGCATTATTAAGGGATGAAGCGCTGGTAAAGCGGATACTTGACGCAGTCGTTAACGCCGTCGATATTCCGGTTACATTAAAAATCCGTACCGGCTGGGACATGCATAGCCGCAACGCCCTTGAAATCGCTCAAATAGCCGAAAATGCAGGCATTGCGGCACTGACCATTCACGGACGAACTCGTGCCTGCAAATTTGACGGGCAGGCCGAACATGAAACTCTTAAAAGGGTGAAACAAACCATCAGCATTCCGGTTATCGCCAACGGCGATATTGATTCCCCCGAACAGGCTCAGTTTGTGCTCCACTCAACCGGTGCGGACGCCATAATGATCGGCCGCGCCGCCCAAGGAAATCCATGGCTATTTAGCCAAATAAGTCACTTTATCAACCACGGTAAACACCTTGAAAAACCAACAATTAATGACATACACAGCACTCTCATGAATCATTTGGATAAACTATATAGCTTCTACGGTAAAGCGAGCGGTGTTAGAATAGCCAGAAAACATATAGCCTGGTATTTCAAGCATATTGAGTCCGTAGCTCAAGACGCGCGGAATATCATCAATCAGGCACAGTGTCCATCCCAACAAATAGCGCTGATTAATTTGGCATTTAAACCTTTAACCACCGACCGTGCTGAATAATATGAACGCATCCCAAAAAAGTGCTGAAGTCATTAACATAGACAGCAAAAAAATCGCCGCCATTCCCTTATCCGCGCATGTGAAGCAGACAGTGGAGCAATATTTTTTGCACCTGAATGGTCATGATGCAGTGGATTTGCATGCCATGGTTATCGGTGAAGTCGAAAAGCCGTTATTGCAAGCCACACTGGAACATTCCGGCTACAACCAAACCAAAGCCGCTAAAGCGCTGGGCTTGAGCCGCAGCACCTTGCGTAAAAAACTGGAATTCTACGGCCTGTCCTAATGCCCAAACAAGGCTGGTTTTACCCCTCCCCTTCATTCTGAGATCTGCATGAACAAAAAAGTCACTCGCGCGCTGGTCAGCGTATCCGATAAATCCGGTATCGTGGATTTTTGCCTGGAGCTCCATCAATTAGGCATCGAAATCCTGTCTACCGGCGGCACTGCCAAGACACTGGCTGAACATAATATTCCAGCGACCGAAGTTTCCGATTACACCGGTTTTCCTGAAATGATGGATGGCCGGGTTAAAACCTTGCACCCCAAAGTCCACGGCGGCATTTTGGCCCGCCGCGGCATTGATGACGCGGTGATGGCGGCAAATGGTATTAAGCCGATCGATATGGTGGTGGTTAACCTGTATCCCTTCGAACAGACCATCGCCAATCCTGACTGCGATTTAGATACCGCCATTGAAAACATCGATATTGGTGGTCCGACCATGATCCGCGCCGCTGCCAAGAATCATGCCGACGTAGCAGTGATCGTCGATCCGGCCGATTACACCGCAGTTATTGCCGAACTAAAAAACAGCAACGGGCTTTCTCATCAAACCCGCTTCAACCTGGCACTAAAAAGCTTTGAACACACGGCGCGTTATGACACCGCGATCTCAGCCTATCTTGGCAATATTAACAACGTGCAATTTCCTGAAACGCTGAATTTGCAGTTTTACCGCAACCAGACCATGCGTTATGGCGAAAATCCGCACCAAAACGCCGCTTTTTACCGCGAAAAAGCACCGGCCAGCGGCACGATCGCGGCTGCCAAACAACTGCAAGGCAAAGAGTTATCCTACAATAATATTGCCGATGCCGATGCCGCCCTGGAATGCGTCAAATCATTTGGCGACCAACCGACCTGCGTTATCGTCAAGCATGCCAACCCTTGCGGCGTAGCCCAGGCTAGCAGCCTGCTTGATGCTTACGATAAAGCTTACGCCACCGATCCCACTTCCGCATTCGGCGGCATTATCGCGTTTAACCGTGAGCTGGACGAACAAACCGCTGCTGAAATCGTCAAACGCCAATTTGTCGAAGTCATCATTGCGCCGTCTGTCAACGCGGCTGCACAAACCGTTTTAGCTGAAAAACAAAATGTTCGCGTATTGGAATGCGGCCAATGGAGCCGCGATAAGCAACCGTCACTCGATTTCAAGCGCGTTGCCGGTGGCCTATTAGTTCAGGACAAGGATTTGGGCGAAATCAGCGCGGCTGACATCAAAGTAGTCAGCAAACGTGCCCCGACCGAACAGGAGATGGCGGATTTGTTATTTGCCTGGAAAGTTGCCAAATTCGTCAAATCCAACGCGATCGTGTACTGCAAAAACAGCCAGACTGTAGGCGTCGGCGCAGGACAGATGAGCCGGGTTTATTCGGCCAGAATCGCCGGCATCAAAGCCGCCGATGCGGGTTTGGATGTGCCGGGTTCCGCAATGGCTTCCGACGCGTTCTTCCCGTTCAGGGACGGCATCGACTCCGCAGCCGAAGCAGGCATCACCGCCGTCATCCAGCCCGGCGGCTCGATGCGCGATAATGAAGTCATTGCCGCAGCCGATGAGCATAATATCGCAATGGTCTTTACCGGCATGCGTCATTTCAGGCATTAATTTTAGACGAAGGGCAAAAGGCGAAAGACAAAAAAACTCCCCTTAGCCCTTAGCCCTTAGCCCTTAGCCCTTAGCCTTTTATTTATGAAAATCCTCATCGTCGGCAGCGGCGGCCGTGAACACGCCCTCGCCTGGAAAGCCAAACAGTCACCCAAAGTCGAAAAAGTGTTCGTCGCACCCGGCAATGCCGGTACCGCGCTGGAACCGTCTGTAGAAAATATCGCCATTGCCGCCAACGATATTGACGCATTATTGGCATTTGCCCGGAAAGAAGCGATTGGCTTGACCATCATCGGCCCCGAAGTGCCTCTGGTTTTGGGTATCGTTGACCGTTTCCAGGAAGCGGGTCTCAAGTGCTTTGGCCCGACCGCAAAAGCCGCGCAGCTCGAAGGCTCCAAGACTTTTTGCAAAGATTTCATGATCCGCCACCACATTCCAACGGCGAAATACCAATCTTTTACCGACAAACAGCAAGCCATAGCCTACATAAAACAACAAGGCGCACCGATCGTAGTCAAGGCCGATGGCTTGGCCGCAGGCAAAGGCGTCATCGTCGCCCAGTCCGAACAGGAAGCAATAGCGGCTGTTGAAGATATGTTATCCGGCAATGTGTTCGGCGAAGCGGGCAATCGCGTTGTCGTCGAAGAATTCCTGACTGGCGAAGAAGCCAGCTTTATCGTCATAGCCGATGGCAAGCATGCCTTGCCGATGGCAACATCCCAGGATCATAAAGCCCGCGACAATGGTGACAAAGGCCCTAACACCGGCGGCATGGGTGCTTACTCCCCTGCCCCGGTCGTCACCCCTGAACTTCACCAACGGGTCATGCGCGAAGTCATCGAGCCGACCTTAAAAGGTATGGCCGAAGACGGCCTGCCTTACACGGGCTTTCTGTATGCCGGCTTGATGATCTCCGCAGACGGCGCTGTTAAAGTGCTAGAATACAATTGCCGTTTTGGCGATCCTGAAACGCAACCGATCATGATGCGCTTGAAGAGCGATCTGGTGGAGCTCTGCGAAGCCGCGCTGACCGGCAATCTCGACGAAACCAGCAGCGACTGGGACGAACGCGCCGCATTAGGCGTTGTTTTGGCGGCCGGCGGCTATCCTGACGCCTCTCAAAGCGGCGCAGTTATTTCCGGCTTGCCGACTGAGGAACAAGAAGACCGCAAGGTGTTTCATGCAGCCACCCAACAAGTCGGTGACGATCTGGTTACGGCCGGCGGACGGGTGCTATGCGCTTGCGCTTTGGGCCATGATATCAAGGAAGCCCAAAGCAAAGCCTACGCGCTAACTAATAACATCCATTGGGATAATGTCTATTACCGTACCGATATTGGTTTTAAGGCTATTCGGTAGTTTTTTGCTTTCCTGTTTATTTATCTAATATAATTAAAATACGGTTTTTAGACAGATGCCAGAAATAAATGCCATTAATATTTTTAATAAGTATTTCGAGATGGTTCCTGCGGTTACCGACGAACTTAAGCATGAAGTATATAAATTACGTTATCAAGTCTATAGCACTGAAAATGGAGATAAAACAGGATTTAATAATTTTATAGACCATTCTGGCGAAATAGAATTTGATGAATACGACTCGCATTCAAGTCATTATTTAATTCGCCATCGTGAGCTTCGAACTTATATGGCAACTACCCGACTTATTTTGCCAAATGCCCATAATGGAAAAAAACTATTTCCAATAGAAAAACACAGCCAGATTGATGATGTTGATTTATTAAAATTAATACCCCGACATAATTTGGCTGAGCTGTCCCGATTTTGTATATCGAAAGAATTTAGGCGCAGGAAAAACGAGGGGCATTTATTGATCACTAACGATATTGTTGGTTCAAAAGTTATATTTGAACAAGAAGAAAAACGGAGCTCTTCCTATTTGACACTGGCTTTAATTGCATGCGGCATTAAAATGAGCTCTGAAAATAATATTCATTACTGGTACGCTTTCATGGAACCAGCTTTGATTCGGATTATTTCGGCATTAGGCATACATTTTGTTGAAATTGGCCCATTAGTGAACCACTACGGCCTACGCCAACCTTGTGTGATTAAGATAGATGATCTCCTGGATGGCGTAGCCAAAAAAAATTTAAATCATTGGAATATGCTAACTAATAACGGGCAAATCCGGCCGCGATAAAGCCGCCGAATTTCGCATCAATATTACTTATTGCAAACCTATTCTATTTGTTTATTTAAAAGCCAATAACGGCTTCAATATAGAAGCTTCTTCCCGGCAATGGGATATTTTGCGGCAGTGCAGGGCTTGCAGGCTCAAGATTATTAGCATCGAACATATTGCGGATGGATGCTGACAGATTAAGATGCCCAAATAGTTTTTTGCCTCGCAATGTTAAGTCAATCGTCTCATAATCTTTTAGTGATCTATTATCGTCGAATGCACTGGTTCGGCTGCCGATCCAGTTAACCTGCGGCTGTAATTGCCACTGCGGCAAAAACTGCCAGCCAACTGCTGTATATACATGATGCTCAGGTACACCTGTCACTCGGCTATTAGTGTCGGTGCTACGGGCGTTTTGCCAAGCGTAATTACCCATTACATTCCAATTTTCAGTGGCTTGCCAGTTCCATTCGAACTCAGTGCCGTAACCATTCTGATTGCCGCTATTTTGAAAGGTGACCGATCCTGCCGGTATGGCGATAAGATTTTCAATTTCATAATAATACAGATTGACTGCCGTTCTCAGTCCAGAGAAAGGCCGGTAATCAAAAGCCCATTCAACAGTGTTAATGATCTCCGGCTTTAACTGCTTGTTGCCAACGATGACAGGATTATTCTGGTTGCCTTGCTCTGAAAAGTTTGGCGCCCTGAAGGCTTTGCCATACAACAGTTTGCTGGTCAGTTGCTCATTAATGTCCCAAACCAGGGCTGCACGCGGATTTACGGTGTTGCCAAAATCAGAATAGTCATCGAAGCGCACACCGGTTGTTAACTGCCAATGTTCAGCGAATTGCCATTCATCCTGTGCTACAGCAGACCAGATTGATCGGTGGGTATCGGGTAAATACACAAACTGTGTACCAGTCACATCAGTTAAGGCGCCACTAACTACTGCGGGCAGCGGCGTCCCATAACCGAAATTTCTACTCTCACTGGTAGTGATCTCTTCATACCGAAAGCCTGTGCCTAACCGCAACACATGATTGCCCCAACCCTGATAGATTGAACTCAACTCAATGGACGGAATTTTCTCTATTCGCCCTAAATTATTATTGACGCCATTAGGAAAAAACGTCCTTGGAACTAAAGGATCAAGCGTATTGCTGATATTTCCAGTATCAGTAACCGGCAGGCTGGCATTATTTGGAAAAACCTGAAATGCCGCGTTAAAATCAGCCTGCAGGTAACTGAAATGTGCCGTCAGTTCCAAATCGTCAAACCAGTCCTCTGTGGAGAAACGCACATCCCCCAGGTATTGCTCCCCGTTAGCTTTACCCCTTGGATCTAGCGTTGCATTAACACCAGCGCGAGCACCGCCATCAATTTCATTGAAGCCCCAGAAGCCGATATCCCAATGCTTACGCTGTAATGAGAGATGCCCATTCAAAGTTTCATAGCGAGTCGGCATTGCCCCTGGCGCTAAAGAGGCATGGGTGCCAAATGCATTATCTTTAACGGTTTGAGCGTCAGCATTAAGAATCCGCCCGTCATCCCCGCTGGTATGCTGGTATTGCAAACTGGTCGCAACATCCCAGCCCGCCCACTTGGCGCCATGTTGCCCCCAACCGCTCTGGGTGCTGTGATCACCTACGCGGGCACCAACTTTTGTGCCATCAATATCCTTGGCTTTTTTGGTAATAATATTAATAACCCCCGCAAAAGCATCCGCGCCATAAAGTGCTGACCCAGGCCCCCTGATAACTTCCACTCGTTGAATTGCTTCAACAGGCAATTCCATACCGGACATCGTTGTGCCACGGAACGGCGTAGTGATGCGCGTACCGTTTAACATTATCAGAAGTTGTGAATTGGTGGGGTTTTGTATGCCGCGAACACTGTAATTATAATCATAAGTGCTTCTTTGCAAGCTGGCATGAACCCCAGGCACTGTCTCCAAAACCTCATGCAGTTCGGTCGCCCCCATAGATTTGATCTGTTCAGCGGTAATGACACTGGTTACTGCGGCAGATTGGAAAATCGGCTTTGGCGTTCCGGTGGCAATGCTGACGATAGGTGTCGCGGCAAGTTCAGCCGGCGACATGGCAAAGAAATCATCCACCTTATTTGCCTCTGCCTTAACAAAATCGCTGTAAAGCATCAGCGCCAAACAGTTAACAACAAGTGTGGTTTTGACTTTCATTTTGACGTCCCTGTAAAGGGGGTTATAAGTTTAAGTTCTCCCAGCGGCACCGGTTTCCCAATCCCGTAGCCTTGCGCATAGTCCACGCCTAACTCACTAAGCAAATTAAAGATTTGTTCGTTTTCAACAAATTCGGCAATGGTCTTTTTACCCATAACATGCCCAACTTCGTTAATGGATTTCACCATCGCAAAATCCACCTTATCATGCAGAATATCCTTAACAAACAAACCATCAATTTTAAGATAATCGACCGGCAAGTTCTTTAAATAGGCAAAAGAGGACAAGCCGCTGCCAAAGTCGTCCAACGAAAACAAACACCCCCGCTCTTTTAATTGATTAATGAATTTGGTCGCATAGGATAAATTGGCGATAGCGGCTGTTTCGGTTACCTCAAAACAGATTTTATGTGCCGGAATTGCCCATTTGGAGAATTGCTCGGAAAGAAACACCAGCATGGTTTCATCGGACATCGACAAGCCGGATAAATTAACCGAGCAAACTGACAAGTTATCCAGAAAACCGGGTTTATTCGCTATCCATTCGAATAGATGCCTGATTACCCATCGATCCAACTCAGACGCCAAATTATAACGTTCTGCCGCCGGTAGAAATGCTCCAGGGGGAATAATGCGTCCATCCTCATCCCGATAACGAACCAGTGTTTCAAAATGCAGGCCGTCCTCGGGATGAGCGATTGCGACGATCGGCTGCCCGTACAGGCAAAACCGATTCTGTTCCAGCCCCTGCTGAATTTTTTCTACCCATTGCATTTCTCCCTGCCTCATGGCCAACTCTTCATCGTCAGGACGGAAAACATGCACCCGATTTCGGCCGTTGTCTTTCGCCGCATAGCAGGCGGCATCGGCCTCTTTAAGCAGATTGACAGCATTACCACTAGAGCTGTTAATAGCTGAAATACCAATGCTCGCGCCGATGGTAAAGCTTCTGTCTTCCCAGGCAAAACGGAAATCTTTAATCAAATCCCGTATATTCTCACAAGCTTGAAACGCTTCATTCAATGAGCAATTGCCCATCAACACGCCAAACTCGTCACCACCCAGTCGAGCGACAAAATCATGTTTCCTTATATTCCGTCTTAACAGCTCACCCAGCTGTCTAAGCAGTTCATCGCCGGCAAGATGCCCGCAGGTATCGTTGACCACTTTAAATTGATCAAGATCCAAGTAACACAAAGCATGTTCCGAATTATCGGTATGAGCCAATGCGACCGCATGCTTGATATAATTATCGAACTGGGTGCGATTGGCCAAGCCTGTCAAAGCATCATGGCTTGCCTGATAAGCCACTTTTTCGCTCAATAAGCGGGCTTCCATGATATCTTCGCCCACCAGCAATAAACTGCTCTGCCGATGTTCATTTTCAACCCGTCTCGCTGTGGCCCTAACCCAAATAATCCTTCCTTTACTGCAAACCTGTCTAAGCTCTTGTTTATAGACCAGCAAAGGGTTCGCCAAACAATGCTCCATTAATTCATGCAGGATAGACGTGTCATCCGTATGAACAAAATCAAAAATCGAGCAACCTTGCAGTTCATCAACAGATAAGCCCAGATGTCGCGCGCAGGTTCGGTTAGCGGATAAAATACGCCCGTCTATGGACAGATTAAAAACCATGGTCGGATTGTCATTATAAAGCGCCAGATAGCGGTCTTTTGCCAGCGTCAAAGCCTGGTTCTGAGCTTCAACAGTACCGATCAAGCCATTGAATGCATCAACCAGAACACCTAACTCATCATCATTAACTTTAATTGCTCTCAACGAGTAATCTTTGGTATCGCTAATTTTTTTAACTTTATCGACAAGCTTTTTTATCGGCGAGGAAATAAGCGTCAATAGCGGCGTTGATAAAAAGAAACTCAGTATTGATACCCCGGCCAACACCAGAAGTATGAGTCCTGAAAACTGTATTCTGCGCCAGTAAGCCTTGGTTAAATCAGCATAAATATAGACCGTACCCAATTGTGCGCCATCGACATCAACCAGTTCAGTGATATGTAGATGGTCTTTTTCAAACCGGGTTATTTCAGAGTTAATGGATAAAGGACACTCGGATGTCTTTTGTTTCTGTAATTGTGCAAAAACAACACCTTGTCCATCATAAAGACACGCTAGCCGCACGTCGGGCAGATTGCCGAAGACCGCCAGGTTTTCATTGGCCAAATCCTTGTCCCCAAACATTAAAGCAGCGGTACTACGATTACCTACAATTCGAGCCAAGGTTGACAAGTCATCCTGAGTATTCTTCTGAAATTCCGTGATTTCCAGCACTATCAACAACAAACCGGCAAACAACAAAGAGGTAATACTGGAAAATGTTAAAATTAGCAGTAGTTTTCGATTTATAGGCAAATTACGAACAAATCTAATCATTGCTTTCCTCCCCAACAAGCTCAGCGACTTCCAATAACTTTGCGCTGATTTTTAAATCGCTCTGTTGCAGCATTTTTAGATTAATTTGTAACTTTATATTGCCCTGTCTATTTACAAAGCCAATCATCCCTCCCTGAGCAGCAAACTCTTTACTTTCGCCTACGGTTAAGGATTTATTGGTTTTTTGAATAGCCAGCATGCTTTCAAGCAAGACGTTATCCTTGACAGAGGTGCTGATAAAAAGGATATGGCAGCTCTGCTCTTTATTAAGGCTATTAAACCTGAATAGTTTAATAGGTCGTCCAAATGCCGTGCGTTGTTCGATGGGATCTATTAAACCGCCGAAAGGATCCTCACCCACAATACAAAGGTTAAAGGTTTCACTGTTATCCTCAGGCCAGGTAATAAATTTGGTGAAATTATATAAATAACCGGCTTTTACTTTATATTCGACATTGGCATCATCAGCCATAGCCTGCTGCGCAAGCAAGACTATGAAAAAAAAAACACCTGATAAACTGACAATTTTCATCTATTCTGACGCGTGAGATAATTGAATGAGTATAGACATTATTTCGAAGTATTTATTATTTTTATGTAAATTTTGCCGATTAATGCGCAGTAAAATGTCATTTTGTTTTATCGTATACTCATGATCCCACCCTGACGTAAACGACCCGGCATTATAAACATTCCTGAAGCCGATCGTATCGTGGCGAATGAGTCACTCCGCCTTAATCTTCCGAAACGTCAAATTAATCCGTGGCGTTTTCAGCTTTTTCGTTTTAGGCACTGAATGCGTCCAATGGTGCTGCAAGGTTCCGGCCATTACCAACAAATCGCCATGACCTAAAGCAATATCCCGCTTTTCTTTGCTTTGTTTATGATGCAGTTTAAATAGCCGCTCGTCGCCGAGGCTCAACGACGCAATTACCGGATTTAGCCCCAGCTCTTTTTCATTATCGGCATGACAGCCCATCGAGTCTTCCCCGTTGCGGTACAAATTGGCTAATACGCTGTTAAAGGAGCATTGACATTGCCGCTCCATCCTTTCTCTGATGGCTTGTAACACCGGAGTCCACGGCAGTGGCTGATGGCTAACGCCCGAATAGCGGTACCAGGCATCCTTGTCCCCATACCAGCACATCAAACGGGGCACTTTAACCCACCTGCCGTAAATAAAAATCGCCTCTTCCTGCCAAACCAGCTCGGTTTGCAACTGTGCAAATAACCGGTCAGATTCCGGCAAACTGTAAAACTGCTTGATTAAATAAAGTTCGCCGTCAAAGGGGACTAAATTGGCCGCCATTAAGGTGCGGCGAAAAATCGTTTCATCACCCTGATCATATAATCGTGATCCAGCACCCCGGCGCTTTCCCTGATACTGTGCATCGCCCACATGGGATTGCCGACATCGATCGAGCGGATGCCGAGTTTTGCAGAGGTAATCGGCCCTATTGTGCTGCCGCAGGGCATATCGCAACGGTGCGAATATTTCTGATACGGTACGCCGGCCTGTTCGCACCAGTCAACGAACATCGCCGCCGACACGCTTTCCGAGCTGTAGTTATGATTGGCGTTGATTTTAATCACCGGGCCTTTGTTGACGATAACTTTATGGCCCGGATCGTAAGCATTGGGAAAATTGGGTTGGTAGGCGTGCGCCATATCCGAGCTGATCATGAAGCTTTTCGCCAGCGCCCTGGCATAATCCTCTCCGTCGGTTGCGGTCGCCAAAGCGATACGTCCAAGCACATCGGGCAGGAAACTGCCGTCTGCGCCTTTGTTGCTTTGACTACCGATTTCTTCATGGTCGAATAACGCGCATACTCGCGTGCTGTCCGGCCGTAAATCTGCATTATCCAGCAGCGCCTGTAACGCCGCATGACACGATGCCAAATTATCCAATTGGCTGTTTGCATAAAACTCGCTTTCAGCTCCCCAGAAAACCCCTTTTTGCGTATCGTACACCGCCAAGTCCCAGGACAAGATCCGCGTAGCGGCGATGCCGGTTTGCTGATGCAACAACGCCGAAAAATAAGCTTGCGGCAGTTGTTCTTCGGCCGATGCCGACAAGATCAGCGGTAATTCGGTTTGCTTTTGCAGTTTCAGGCCTTCCTCATTGACCGTCCTGTTCATATGAATGGCCAAATTAGGCAACCGCAGCAGCGGTTGATCGAATTTAACCAGCATACCGGTTATCTGATCCTGATCGTTTTTATAAGCGATACGTCCGGCAAGGCTCAAATCCCTGTCGGTAAAGGTCGCCAGTATCGGGCCGCCGTATATCTCGACACCCAACCTCATCAAGCCGTCCGCGCTACTGGCGGCATTCGGCTTGATCCTTAAGCCGGGCGAATCGGTATGTGCGCCGATAATCTTAAAGCCGGTTTCAGCCAGCGGTTTTTGCCCTACTATAAACAGGATAATCGAGGAATCATCGCGCACCACGTAATACCGCCCGCCCGGCTGCAATGTCCACTTGGCCGTTTCGTCAAGACGTTGCCAGGCCGGTGTTTGCGTTGCAAGCAGCGCTTCAATGGTTTTAACGACGTGCCAGGGACTGGGGCTTGCGTCGATGAAATCCAGTAAATTTTGAACCGGTTGTCTAGCACTCATACTCTTTCTTTCAAGTCTAATGCGGCGGAATTGATACAGTAGCGCAATCCTGTCGGTCGCGGACCGTCCTCAAAGACATGGCCTAAATGCGCGCCGCAGGATTTACAGGTCACTTCCACCCTGCGCATGCCGTGACTGACGTCAGCATGTTCAGCAACGCTATGCTCCGATAGCACATCCCAGAAGCTCGGCCAGCCGGAGCCGGAATCATATTTGGTCGTCGAATCGAACAACGGATTGCCGCAGCAAATGCAATGATAAATACCGTCTTTCTTGCAATCGACATATTTGCCGGTAAAAGGCGGTTCGGTAGCTTTCTGGCGGCAAATGTTAAATTGCTCCGGCGTTAATTTGTCTTGCCACTGGATATTTTCGTCGTGCTCTTTATTCGTCATGTTTTTACCCCTATAACAAGCATTTACAATGCCGTGTATTGTACGCGCTCAAGGCCGCATAGCCAAAAGACTGCATGCCAAATTGATACGAAAACAAACATCGATTAGTTATGATTTTTGCCTATGATACAATGCAATAGTTATTGAATTTTAAATACGTGATCAACCATGACAGAACAAATGACTAGCGGGATCGAATTAATGTTTACCGGGATGAGCATAGTATTCCTGTTTTTGACCATGTTGGTAGTCGCTATCAACCTCATGTCGGCACTGGTGCAACGCTACTTCCCGGAGATACCTGTATCAAGGTCAGTTCCCGGCATTACCAATGATATTGACAAGAGCGTTGTTGCGGCGATAACTGCCGCCGTACACCAGTACCGCAAAAAGCATAACTAACCACCTTTAGGTCAACGATCAAAATTTACGAAGGTTTCAGGAGAAACAATAAGCATGTCCACTGTTAAAAAGCAGCCCTTAGGTATCACCGAAGTCGTTCTGCGTGATGCCCATCAATCCATTTTGGCAACCCGGTTGCGCATCGAAGACATGCTGCCGATTTGCGAAAAGCTCGACCAGATCGGTTATTGGTCTATTGAGTCCTGGGGCGGCGCAACCTTTGATGCCTGTATCCGCTACCTGGGCGAAGACCCTTGGGAAAGACTGCGCCTGCTGAAAGCTGCCATGCCCAAAACGCCCCAGCAAATGCTGTTCCGCGGCCAGAATATCCTGGGCTACCGTCATTATGCCGACGATGTGGTCGATAAGTTCGTCGAGCGTTGCGTCGTCAACGGTATTGACGTATTCCGCATTTTCGATGCGATGAATGACATGCGCAACATCGAGCACGCGGTCAAAGCCGTGCTCCGCACTGATGCCCATGCGCAAGGCACCATTTCCTACACCACCAGCCCCGTACACACCATGGATTTATGGGTTGATCTGGGTAAACAGATCGAGGACATGGGCGCGCATTCCATTTGCATCAAGGACATGGCCGGACTGCTCAAGCCTTACGATGCCTTTGAACTGGTCAAACGCCTGAAAAAAAGCACTAAAATTCCGATCCATCTGCATTGCCATGCCACCACAGGCTTGAGTGTCGGCACGCTGATCAAGGCCGCCGAAGCTGGTGTGGACAATGTCGATACCGCCATTTCGTCAATGAGCATGACCTACGGGCACAGCCCCACCGAAACCATCGTCGCCAGCCTGGAAGACACCGGTCGCGATACCGGCCTGGACCTGGTCGAACTGGAACATATTGCCACTTATTTCCGGGACATACGCAAAAAATATGCGCAATATGAAGGCAGCTTAAAAGGCGTCGACAGCCGTATCCTGATTTCCCAAGTGCCGGGCGGCATGCTGACCAACATGGAAAGCCAACTGAAAGAACAGGGCGCCGCCGACAAGTTCGACGAAGTCATGCTGGAAATCCCGCGTGTTCGCGAAGACTTGGGCTTTATTCCACTGGTGACGCCGACTTCGCAAATCGTCGGCACCCAAGCCGTGATTAATGTGATGAACGGCGAACGCTACAAAAACATCACCAAGGAAACCGCCGGCGTTTTAAAAGGCGAATATGGCGCAACGCCTGCACCGGTCAACAAAGCCTTGCAAGAAAAGATATTGAACGGTGCAGAACCGATTACCTGCCGCCCAGCCGACCTGATCGCGCCGGAAATGGACAAACTGATTGCCGAAGTCAAGGAAAAAGCACAAGCCGAGGGCGTAACTCTTTCTGCCAGCATCGAGGAAGACGCGCTGATCAACGGCTTGTTCGCGCAAGTCGGCTGGAAGTTTTTGGCTAACCGGGGTAATCCGGCCGCCTTTGAAGCCGCGCCGGATGCGCAAGCCTTTGCTGCCGCCAATGCATCCCCGGCCTCAACCTCTACTCCGCCGCCCCAGCCGCAAACGGAAACTTATACCGTCAACGTCGATGGCAGGAATTTCAGCGTTATCGTTGGAGCCAACAACGCCGCCCTGACGATTCAGCCCGCCGCCAGTGCGACTCATGCCGCGCTGATAGCCAGCAGCGGCGCCATGGTTGAGTCTCCAATGGCCGGCAATATTTTGAAAGTTCTGGTCGATGTAGGCAGCATCGTTGCCGAAGGCGATGTCGTAATCATCATGGAAGCGATGAAAATGGAAACTGAAGTCCGTTCCAAAACGGCCGGAATCGTCAGTACTATTAACATAAAAGAAGGCAGTGCCGTTGCCGGAGGCGATGTGCTGATTTCTTTATAAAGGATAACTGCAGAAAATTCGAGAAACCGTAGCACCCACAGGGCATAAAGGGCGGCCATCCGGCCGCTCTACATGACTTAATAAAGAGACATCTCATGGAAAATATCATTTCACTCTGGCATAGCACCGGCATATACAATTTCACTGGCGGACAGGCCTTTATGATGATGGTCGGCTTTTTGCTGCTGTTTCTGGCCATCAAAAAAGGCTTTGAACCCTTGCTGTTATTGCCGATAGGCTTTGGCGCCATACTCAGTAATATCCCGGTTGCCGGTATCGCCGAGGAAGGCGGTATTTTGTACTACTTGTATTACGGCATTAAAACCGGCCTATTTCCGTTGCTGATATTCATGGGCGTTGGCGCAATGACCGATTTCGGCCCCATGCTGGCTAACCCTAAAACGTTGTTGCTGGGCGCTGCGGCGCAATTCGGCATCTTTGCCTCATTGCTGGGAGCGCTGGCGCTCAACGCCATACCGGGGCTGGAATTCAGCATAAGAGATGCCGCTGCAATCGGCATTATCGGCGGTGCCGACGGCCCGACCGCTATTTACGTGGCGTCAAAATTATCGCCCGACTTGTTGGGAGCTATCGCGGTCGCGGCATACTCCTACATGGCTCTAGTGCCATTAATACAGCCGCCGATCATGCGCGCCTTAACCACCGAAGACGAACGCAAGATCGAAATGCAACAACTGCGCGTCGTGGGAAAAACTGAAAAAATCATCTTCCCGTTGATGCTGCTGGTTATCTGCGCCCTGTTGCTGCCGTCAGCCGCACCTTTAATCGGCATGTTCGCATTGGGCAATCTGATGAACGCCTGCGGCGTGGTTGAGCGCTTGAGTCAAACCGCACAAAATGAGCTGATCAACATCGTCACTATTTTCCTGGGATTAGCGGTAGGTTCAAAGCTCAGCGCTGATGCTTTTTTGCAAATCAAAACACTGGGCATTCTAGGTTTAGGAGCGATTGCTTTTAGCATCGGCACGGCGGCCGGCGTGATCATGGCGAAAATAATGAATAAATTCAGCAGCATCCCGATTAATCCGCTAATCGGCGCAGCCGGTGTCTCCGCAGTGCCGATGGCCGCGCGGGTAGCCAACAAAATCGGACTGGAGAGTAACCCGCATAACTTCCTGCTGATGCATGCCATGGGGCCTAATGTCGCCGGGGTGATTGGTTCTGCTGTGGCGGCGGGGATTTTATTGAGTCTGGTTAAATAACCACAGTAAAGATTGGAAGCCACTCTGTTGACTTAAACCGTTCTTGATGAGGACAGGCGACCAGCCTAGGTCGCCTCGTCGTTTTAAGCGCCTGAAAATGACGCCCCTTAAGCGGCTTCCATCTTGCGCTTTCCATCCCAAAAAGATGATTTTTTTATTGCCTCGACTGTTTTTTCAAAACCCTGTTCCGCTCCGGATTTTAAATGGCCAATCAAATGCTTCAGCAATGCCTCCGCATTGGCGCCCAGCTCTTTTCCAATAACAGGTAATGCTTCCACCTTTTGCATCACCGGCGCTACTAACCACACTTGAAAAATGACCTGACTTTGCATCGGTAGCGCCTGTGCAACGATAGCAACTTTGTCATACCATAGTTTGCATGGATAGATGATTTTTTGCTCGATCTGGGATTGACTGTTTTTTAGATGGTGGTCGGTCAACTCAACAACTTCACTGATCATTAATCTGGCCGGCTCAACAACCCATTTTTCAAAATACATTATCGCCTGATCAGGACATTGATGAACTATATTGGAAGTGGTATGAATGTTTTCGTGAATCAGCAATTTTTTCTTGCTGATGAAATCCTTGGCTTCATAAACAATGCCCCGAATGACTTCAATCTGCTGCTGAATTTGCGCTAAAGCCGGGTTGATTATTTTTTCATCAATTCCATTTTTGGTTTGCTCCCTGCATTGGTGAATTGTAAATATGGTTTTTTTCAACAACGATTGTTGAGCGTATACCAATTTTAATTCCAGTTCATGAATCTTTAAATCGCGCTCAGTTAAAGATTTTTTCAGCGAAACGATAGTCTTCTTATTTTTTTTCAGCTGCTCGGAAAGCTTGACCACCTCCGCTTCCAGTTGAGTTAGCTTCGCCAACTTGCCTGTTTTGGTGCCGTTATCAGATGCCATTATCCACCTCGCTACGTAATTGTTTATATTTATTATTGTTTTTGCCAACAAAGGCAAACTCATACATAACAAACAACCCGCTTAAAGTCAATAAAACAAAACGCTTTCAGCGATTATTTACTCCCGCCGATACCCGATTACAATTTGTAGCTCCTGGATAACTAAAAACATACCGTTAGCCTTGCAAGCTATTGAGTTCCCTCCTCTATTTTTTGGCGCTGTTGATCCGCGGCGCCCTGAATCTGTTGCTCAACCTGTTTGGCCTGCTGCAAAGTTTCCAGTTGCGTTTTTAATGGACCGGGATCTACAGCTTCAACCTGTTTATCGTCTTTATTGCAGCCGACGATTGCAACCAGCGCCAAAATTGCCGCCACTCTAATTAATAGTTTCATCTTGTTTCCTTGCTGTGGTTCAGATTTAGGGCAGCTGACTCATTTCCGAAGCCTTGCCGTAATCAACGCCGACACTGATGATAAAACTGCTGGCCTCTTCGATATTCATGGCGGATTTAATTACCTTCGATTTCTCGACAATCACCGTAAAGCCGGATGTCGGGTTAGGTGATGTCGGAACAAACAGCACATATTTATCATCGTACCGGTTAGTAACATAAGCAGTCATCCACACGCCGTCTTTGGGATACTCGACATAGACCACTTCCTTTGCAATAGTCCGGTCATGGGATGTAAACATATTGATGACTTTTTTAAGCACACGGTAAAGCGTGTTCATCAATGGGATTCGATCAATAATATGGTCAAAGGCTCCAATCACCCAGGAACGGCCTTCCCGGACTAATTTTCGGCCAATGTATACCAGAATAAAAAAACTGATCGCGAAAACCAGGATCGTATAAAGATAATTATCCGCATAGCCGTAAACCATTTGGAACAAATCGGAAACCCGGTCTTTTACGAAGATCATAATTTGCAAAACGATGACAATCGGAATAACCGCAAGCACTCCGATCAGGAAATAATTCAACAGTTTTTTAACCAAGTCTTTCATTTCTCTCTCCAAATTTTATAAGGACTTCATTATTAACAAGATACCTGATGCAAACAAAAACGCCGCAAATATCTTGTTGTATTTTTCATTATCGATCCCGTTGTAAAGCATTTCTTCAGTCAATAAAAACATCACGACAGCGACCTGAATAAAGCTTATCTTGTCCGTAAATGACACCGTAAAATCATTACCGATAAACCATAACGTCGCTAATTGACACAAGGCCAGCGTCGCATAGCTTGCCGCAGCCGTCACGCGCGTTTTGTTTTTCGGGTACTTCTTGCTGTAAATGATCGCGGTTAACATAGAACCGCCTAAGTTGCTCATGCCATGAACCAGTCCCATCCCCATCAGATAAATTCTTTCATACTTGACGATGGACTGTAACGTTCTATCAATAACTGATGAAAAATTTTTTAACGCCACAAAAATCAGCAGTGTACCAACCACCAGACTGATATTGATCTCGACCGTAGTAACCACCAGTAAAAACATCACCACTAAAGGAATACTGTAAACCAGTACATTTTTATAAAACCGGGTATCAACATCTTCGTAGTGCCTCAGAACTTGCAAAGCGCTTATGGCAATAGAAACAGGCAGCAACACGCCCAGTGCATCGACAAAGCCATAGCCGAGTAAAAGCAACAGGGGAGTACCAAATAATAATACGCCTACCCCAAAAACAGACTGAACTACAGATGTTGCAACAACCGTAAGTAAAATATCGGTCGGCATGGCGTTCCTCTTTAATGGATGTTATATCAATACGCCATTATACCCGAGGCTGAAACTAAGCAAATTTATGATTCTGGTCCTCCCCAGGAAATAATATTCATCGATCATAATGCTGTCATAACCAACAAGAGAACCTCAGCCAACGCAAGGATAAAGTTATACCTTATCGCGTTAGCGTTGGTTTAATACCCGCCAACAATCTCAACACGGCTCCGTCCTCCGCCTTGCTTTTCAACCACCACCTTGGCGCCGATACGCTCTACCAAAATAGGCACATGCGAGATAACACCGACTTTCCTGCCCAAGGCTTGCAGGGTATCAAGGCTGGCAATGGCGATGTCCAGCGTTTCAGGGTCCAGGCTGCCGAAACCTTCATCGATAAACAGCGATTCAACCTGGGTTTTGTTGGATGACAACGATGCCAAGCCCAAGGCCAGCGCCAGCGACACCAAAAAGCTTTCGCCGCCGGACAGGCTGTGAATGCTCCGTACATCGTCCGCCATGTCGCGGTCGATGATTTGCAGTTCCAGGTCGCTGCCCGGCACGCGTTGCAGCGCGTAGCGCTTGGCGAAGTCTTCAAGATGTCGGTTGCTGTGCGCCAGCAACGCTTCCAGGGTCAGGCTTTGGGCAAAGGTACGGAACTTGGCGCCGTTTTTTGAGCCGATCAATTCATTCACGCTCTCCCATTGCTCCCAGCGCTCCCGTTGGCTGTCCAGCTCCGTTTTCAAAAGACGCCCGGTTTCTATTTTTTTATCGTCTTCCCGCAGCAGTATGACCTGCTCTTCTTTTTGGCTATGCGCAATCTGTCTTTGCTGCTGCAACTCGACCGACAGTTTATTAGCATCTTCCTCAAGCAACTCGACCGCATGGCTTTGGTCGCAGGAATTCCCTACGTCTTGCGACACTTCTGCCCTCCATGGCGGTTGATGTTTAAAGCAATCGTCGGCCTTAACTTTCAACAACGCCAAAGACTCTTGCAGACTTCGCTCCAGAGCCGCCATTTGGGCTTTGCGCTCCGTCAGCCAACCGTCATCTTTTTCCAATAAGCCGCTTAACTGCTCCACATCGATGGCCTGCTTTTCCAGCGACTGGTTCAGCGCACTTAGGGATTTTTCCAAGTTGCCGTAACGCCTGCCGGCCTCGGTTTGCCAATGCCGCTGATTTTGTTTATGGGTTGCCAGCTCCGTTTCGGCCTGATTGACTGCATGACCGGCCTGCTGCTGGGCAGCTCTTGCAACCTGTACGTCCTGGTTGACGGTTTGCTCGAAGCTGTCGGCGGTAACGCTTGGCAACACCGTCTCGCGCTCGACTGACAATTTTTGCTGTTCTGTCGTTTGGGCGATTAACTCGGCCTGTTTAATTCGATGTTGTTGCAGGCATTGCTTTAGCGCCTGCTCGGCAAGCTTTTCGTCGTGGTTGATTTTTTCCAGGGCTTTGGCGGCGGCTTCAATCTGCTGCCCGGCGAGTTGGAATTGCTGCGCTTTTGCCGCGTAACCCTGCCTGAATCCTGTGGCGGAATCCTGCAAATCAGCTTGCCAGTTGTCGACCTGACGAAACGGGGCCGCCAGTAACTCGACAATCGCTTGCAGTTGCTTGTCCAGTTCCTGAACACTGGCAGCGACATGTTCCAGATCGATTTTATTTTTGGCATGTTGCTTATCCAGCTCGGCGTATTCGACAGACAGCTTTTCCTTATTCCGGCGATCTGCATCGAATAAATCCTGTGCCGCTTTTAGCTGTTTTTGCAAGTCAAGTGCTGCCTTTTCCTGCTGCCTGATTTGTTCCAGCGCGGAATTGACCTGCTCTTCATGACCTTTTAGTGCAGGCAACAGCTGAATATCCGTAACCGAAAAATCAGGCGACTGCCAAAGAGGGTGGACGAGACTGCTCCCGACCGATGCGACCTTATCTTGCATAGCCAGAGCCGCCCAATCGCTGCTGCAAATATCGAGCTTTGTCTGCGCCTCGGCCAGCCTGCCTTCCAGTGTCGTTTTTTGCTGTTGTCCTTGACTGATGCCTTTGGTCAATTCGGCGCTGGCTTTAATCAGCGCTTCATGCCGGCTTTCCAGCTCAACGACCCGTGCTGACTGTGCTAAGGCATGTTCATTGCCTAGGCTCGCCTGATCGTTCCACGGATGCTCAAGCGCTCCGCAGACCGGGCAAGGTTGGCCTTGCTGCAACAATGCGCGGAACTGCTCGGCGTTTTTATGCGTCGTCGCCTGTATCAGCTCCAAAGCTTTTTTTGCCTCGCTCAAAGCGATGCCATTAGCCGCCTGTTGCTGGTTTAAGGTTTGCAGTTGCAGCGTGCC
>NZ_JALOCF010000079.1 GCF_023227905.1 Methylobacter sp.
TTAAGCGTCTGTTCTGTTGCTGCCAATTCATCCTTGTCCTGCTTGATAACATGTTGCAGTTCCTGGGCGTTACTCGCCAGACTCAGCGCCAGTGTGATCTGCTCACGCTGGTTTTCAAGCTCGCCTTTTGCTTGATGCAGGCCGTCAAGCGATTGCTTGCTGTCCTGTGTTTTCAGTTGCGCCAGCGCTTGCTGATGCTGTTCCAGCTTTTTGTGACTGCTCTCAATCGCAAGCTTTAGCCCCGCCAGACTACATTCATCCTTGGCAACCGACAGATTTAACTGCTCCGCTTTGAGTGCGTCGTCTGTTTTCCGGGCGTTCAAGGTTTGATAGCGTTCCAGCTCGGCATCCCATCGGCTCCATTCGGCGGCGATAGGCTTAACCGCCTGATTTTGTTCCAGCCAGATATTGAGCTGTTGCAGCGCAGCGGTTTGTTCGGTTTGCCGGCTTAACAGCAATTGATGCTCTTTTTCAGTCGCATCCAGCGCCTTAAGCAATTGGTTTTCTTCCGTGGTTAAAGTCTCGACCGCTAGCCGGATAATATCGATGCGCGTGTCCAAGGCCCGCGCTTTAATTAATACCGGTTGCGCCTGCTGTTGTTGCTGTTCGGCTTCGGTTAATGCAACAGCCAAAATTTCGAGCTGTTCTTTTGCGCCTTGCAGTCTGGTTTCTGCGGCTATCTGCTGCTCGCTGCTGTCCTTGAGTTTTTGCTCGGCATCCCGGTGCTCGACGCGTGCTACTTGGTACTGGCTTAACAATGGCCTTAACGGCTGTGCGGCTTCGACTTTTCGTATTAGCTGCCGATCGGCTTCCGCCGCATCCCAAGCTTGTTGGCTGACGGCAAGATTGTCACGGGCATCCCGTTCAGCTTGTTGCAGTTTTTTCAGCTCGGCATACCAGTCGATGATTTTCTGGTTGCCGGCGATTTGTAGGTCAAGATCAGCTATCTGGCCGATGAACTGATCACGTTGCTGTTCCAGCCGTTGCCGGGCATCTTGATCCAACGGGATTTGGTCTTGCATCCGGTTAGCAATCTGGTTTAGCGCTTCTTTTTCCTGCCGGGCCCGCTCGAACGCGGCGATGGACAGCTCGGAATAAAGTTCGGTGCCGGTGATGCGCTCCAAGAGACTTGAACGCTCGTCTTTTTTGGCTTTTAAAAATGCGGCAAAGTCGCCCTGTGCCAACAGCACTGAGCGGCGGAACTGGTCGAAATTCAGGTCGATCAATTCACTGATCGTTTCCAGAGTGTCCCTCTTGCCCTGGCCGATGCGCTGGCCGTCATCGATTTTAGTCAACGCGACTTCCTGCGCCTGCAAGCGCCCATCCGCTTTGCCCCGGGCTTTGCTGACTTCCCAGCGCGCACGGTAGTGCTGCTTGTCCTTGCCGATAAAATCCACTTCGGCATAAGCGTTGCTGGTACCCCGGCGCAGTATCGAGCGCACGTCAGTACTAACCACGCGCAGGTTCTCATCCTCATCTTTATGGCCTACCGCAAAACCGTGGCCGTCCGGCAAGCGCGGGATTTTGTCGTACAGTGCAAGGCATAAGGCATCCAGTATCGTGCTTTTACCGGCCCCGGTTTGCCCGGTAATCGCAAACAATCCGGCCTGCTCCAAGGGGCCTGCATTCAGCAAAATCTCGAACGGCTCGGCCAAGCTTGCCAGGTTTTTTCCGCGTATCGCTAAAATGCGCATCAGTCCGTTCCTTGCAGGCTTTCAAACAGCTCATTAAACAGCGCATTCATGGTTTCGGGCGCTTCCTTGTCGTACTTGTTTTGATAACAGCGCTGGAAAACATCCAGCGGATGCAGTTCTTCCAGGCGTTCTTCGATTTTTAAATCGGCCAGGCTTTTTTCGCTGCCGCTGTAAGCAGTGGAAATTTTCAGTAAGCGCACCGGCAGTTTGGCGATGACTTCTTCAATCTGCTGGCGCAATCCGGGCTCCGGTTTTTCCAATCTGATGCGCAGCTCAAGCAGCGGCCGTTGTTCGATCGGCAAGTCCTCCAGCGTCAAGCTTTGCAACTGGTCGACCACTTCCGGCAACACGGCAAAATCTTTGCCATTCGGTATTCTGAGTAATTGCACGCTACGGGGAATTTTAACGGCGACGGTTTCAACCGGCTGCCCCGCTTTGACATCGACCTGAATGACCTGATGCGGATAATCGCTTTCATCAAACGACAGCGGAATGGGCGAACCGCTGTAACGGATATGCTCGTTAGCGCCGACCTTTTGCGCCAAATGCAAATGGCCTAAGGCCACATAAGCAATATCGTCGGGAAATAATTCAACCGGCAACGCGTGCTGGTTGCCGCCCAGTATTTTGCGCTCGCTTAACTCGGACACCGCGCCGTTGACCATATAACAATGCCCGGTCAGGATCAGGCTCTCGGCATTGCCCGCCTTTTGTTGCAGCTGCATAAACAATTCGGCATACAGCGTTTTCATGCCGGAGATTAACGGATCGTTGCCTTGCTCGCCAGGTCGCATTGGTTCCATACCATTTGCGACACTCTCGCCATCCCTGGCAGTCGCTGGCAGATCGGCATTGCGCAAAAACGGCATCGCCCCGCACCAGGCTTTAATCTCGCCCGCTGCATTAGTCAGCGGCACCAGCAAGCGCTCCCAATCGATATTGCCCTGATCGCCCCGCGACAGGCCACCGACCACAATAACGCCCAGCGCATTAAGAATCGGAGACGGCGCATCCAAGCGTGAAGCGGAATCGTGATTACCGCCGACTAAAACAATGCCCAGATTCGGCAACCGGGTCTTGGCTTTGACCAAAAACTCATAAAGCTGGGATTGCGCGGCAGAAGATGGATTGGCCGAATCGAAAATATCACCGGCAACAATCAACGCATCGGCCTGCTTGCTGTGCAATTCATCCAGCAGCCAGTCCAGAAACCGCTGATGCTCCAGTTGCCTGGAGACGCCGTGCAGATGGTGGCCGAGATGCCAGTCTGCGGTGTGGAATATTCTTAACATTGCCGGGTTCCTTTCAAGCGCGGTTATTAACCAAGTCTTCTATTTTTTCTAGCGATTGAATGAATACACGAAAACTGGGATCTTTTGTTACAACAATATCTATGTTTTTACGCTTTAGAAAATCTCGACTGAGTTCATCATAACAACGGTAGGTTTTTTCAGTCGTCGGCAACAAGAAAGACAATGCTTTGTAACAGCCGGTAATTTTGGGTTTACTGAGCGGCTTTTTATTATGGTATGCATAAAGCCAACATTCCAGGGAATGAACACTGACGCAAAAAATGATCTTATTTGAATGTTGTTGATAAAAGTCTGCATCACCACTATCAATGGTTTCAACCAGTTTGGCAATAACATTGGTTATCAAAACTTCCGACGTTAATGGCTGATTGTTAGCGTCAACTTGGGAAACATCAAAACCTGTTTCGTTAGACACATCGGTATCAACTTGAACAACAATAAATTTGTTATTAAGGACGTCGTCACGGAATCGTGCCGTACTTAAGTACGCAAGCAGCATTTGCCAACCGCCAAAATCCTTTTGCTTCCGATCGGTTTCATCGAAAAGCGGTTGTAAATGCGTTATTTCTTCATCATCTAGATTTTTAAAGTAACCGCACAGAATATTTTCAATGGTGATCTGATCGGTCACACCTTCACAAGCCAAGCCGAACAGCATAAAACTTAAAACCCTTTCGGCAAGCCGCCCAAATAACCTCTTAAAAAGGCTTCCGATAGTTTTAAGTCTTCATCGGTTGACGAGCGCGGCTTATCTTCCAGCGTGATACGTTTATAGCGGGTATGGCCTTGTTTATTGCGGGATAACACCAATAACCGCTGCTCATCGTCGCCTAAATCGATGCCGTCCAAAACTGCCGGGTTATGGGTAGTCACGAAAACTTGTTTGTCGTATTTTTTTGCTAAACGGACTAATTCTTTAATGAGCTTGGTGCACAATTTGGGATTGAGTGAGGTATCGATATTATCGATAGCGAAGATTTTCGGGGTATCGTCCGATACCATCAGCGCGATATAAAACAACACAAACAGGAAGCCTTCATTGGCGCTACGTTGGTCGAAAACTTGGGTTAAATAACGGTCGGTTATTGTCACTTTATCTTCAGATGAGGATAAATCATTAGGTATATCAAGCTCAGTATACCAATCGAAAAGCTGTAGACTAGTATGGATGTCTTGACGTTGTTCAGGCGATTTACTTTGAATAACTTTCAATAGTTTCAGTAAACCTTCGCCATTAATACCTAAAGGTTCAATTTGGCCTTCTTTGTAGAAGTTTCTAAGCGCGGTGTTTTCGGGAGAATAGATAATAAAGTTCTTAACCTTATCTTCTTTATTCTCAATATCTCCACATCGCGAAAGATAGTTTTTTGCCTCTTCTTCATTATTTTCAAAGTAACTACATGTCGCAAAGTCCAAAATCTCTTTTTCTAATTCGCCAATCTCTGTATAGACTGTTTCGGCGGACGTCAGCTCACTTTCATGTTTTGATACACTCCCTTTAATATCCTTTGCTCTCTTCCATATCGAAACTAAATCAGATAATTTGCGGGTTTTGACCCATTTTGCATAAGGCTGGTTATCATTAATTAACGTATATTGCTCTACTTCATCTAAATTTTCGAAACCCACAGCTATTTTTATAGGTTGTTGCAGGGTTTCGTCACTAAAAGCCGATCTCATCAATTTCGGCTCAGTCACTCTAATCCCTCTCGATGCTAGAAATTCATGATCCAATTTACGGGCTGCTGCTGCTGCGACCAAAGCAATCGCCTCCAGCAAATTGCTTTTTCCGCAACCATTCTCGCCAATAAGCACATTAAATCGCCCGACCTCCAAGGTCAGGTCGTGTAAGGATTTATAATTATTTATGTGCAGTTTACGAATCATGTTGTGCCGTTTTTACTGATAGGTTTAATAACTGAATCATAACATAGCTTAGAATCCGTTACGGGAATGACTGCGAGATAAAGCGAGCAACGCAAAATATATCTGAATGCCATGAAGCGGCATTTGCATTTGGATGTGTTGGGAACGAATTTCCCATGAAGTTTACTACTGTCCATAACCAACCGTTTCGCTGGATCTTGCATCATTATTGGGCGTGAACCAGGCAAACCAGTACTATTAAAAGTCAACTTAAATTCTACCAACAAATATAAGCGGCACAAATCCATCGCGTTACCGGTCAGTGACTTAGACGTAGTATTAGGGTACGCACTGCGTACCCTACGCCCTTTATGACATGTTACTCAAGAAAGCCCCAAAACATCCTGCATGTCGTACAAACCGCTGTCCTTATCGGCCAGCCAAACTGCTGCCCTGACCGCGCCATTGGCAAAGGTCATACGGCTGGTGGCTTTATGGGTGATTTCCACCCGCTCGCCGTCGTCGGCAAACATCACGGTATGCTCGCCGACGATATCTCCGGCACGGATGGTTGAAAAACCGATGGTTTTTCTGTCGCGCTCGCCGGTATTGCCTTCCCTGCCGTAGATCGCGCAGTCTTTTAAGTCCCGGCCCAGCGTATCGGCTATCACTTCGCCCATGCGCAATGCGGTGCCGGACGGCGCATCGACTTTGTGCCGGTGATGGGCTTCGATCACTTCAATATCGGTGTAATCGCCCATGACTTTGGCAGCCAAAGCCAGCAGTTTAAGCGACAGGTTGACGCCGACGCTCATGTTCGGCGCCATCACGATCGCTACGTCTTTAGCCGCCTCAGCAATAAGGGCTTTTTGCGCGTCGCTGTAACCGGTGGTGCCGATGACCAGCTTTTTCCCTGCCTCGCGGCAAATCTCGATAAAATCCATTGACGCATCGGGACGGGTAAAGTCGATCAACACGTCGAATTGGTCGACGACGGATGCCAGGTCATCAACGACTTTGACGCCGACCTCGCTGATGCCCGCCAGTTCACCGGCGTCCCGGCCTATGGCAAGACTCTCGGGACGGGACGCCGCAACGGTCAATTCGGCATTTTTAGCCAGCGCCGCGGCTTTAATCAGGCAAAGGCCCATGCGGCCGGACGCACCTACTACAGCAATACGCATCATTGATTTATCCCGTTAATTTATCGAAAAAGCTTTTCACGCCGTCAGTCCACGAAGACTCTTGCGGGCTATGGTGTTTGCCGCTGCCGGATAGGGACTCGCTGAGCTGCTCAACCAGGGCTTTTTGCTCCTTGGTCAGATGCACCGGCGTTTCAACCTGCACCTTGCATAGCAAATCGCCGACCGGGCCGCCTCTAACCGGCTTGACGCCTTTGCCGCGCAGCCTGAATAATTTGCCGGTTTGCGTTTCGGCCGGGATTTTCAACAGTACTTTGCCGTTTAAGGTCGGCACTTCCAATTCGCCGCCCAGGCAGGCGGTCGGGAAGCTAATCGGCACTTCGCAATACAGGTTGGCGCCATCACGGGTAAATATCTCGTGTTCTTTTACCTGAACCTGAACATATAAATCGCCTGCGGGTCCGCCATTTTCTCCGGCTTCACCTTCTCCGGCCAAACGTATGCGGTCGCCGGTATCGACGCCCGCCGGAATTTTTGCGGACAGGGTTTTATTTTCCTGAACGCGCCCTTGACCATAACACGCGCCGCAAGGGTCTTTGATTTGTTTGCCGGTACCACGACAGGTTGGACAGGTCTGCTGGACCGAAAAGAAACCTTGCTGCATCCTGACTTGGCCGTGACCATGACAAGTTGAGCAGATAATCGGGCTGGAGCCTTTTTTAGCGCCGGAACCGCTACATTCTTTACAGGTCACCAGCACCGGCACCCGGATTTTGGCCTCAGTGCCGAATACGGCTTCTTCAAGCGTTAATTCCAGGTTGTAACGCAGGTCAGAACCGCGCTGAACGCTGCTGCGCTGCTGCCTTCCGCCACCGAAGATATCCCCGAAAATATCGCTAAAACTTTCAGCGCCGCTGAAACCGCCAAAGCCTCCGGGGCCGCGTCCGCCCATTGAAGCATCGACTCCGGCATGACCGAACTGGTCGTAAGCGGAACGTTTTTTGGGATCGGATAAGACTTCATAAGCTTCTTTAATCTGCTTAAACTTGGCCTCGGCTTCTGTCTGGTTGTCTTTATTCCGGTCCGGGTGATACTTCATCGCCTTGCTGCGATAGCTTTTCTTAATCTCTGCATCACTGGCGTTTCTGTCTACACCGAGAAGCTTGTAAAAATCTTCTTTTGCCATGGTTCAATATTCTATTGTTGGATTTTGATGATTATCTGATTTTGTCCGGGATACCCGTGAAGAGGATAAGAGACGGGCTGCTAAACCGCAAAAAGAACACGAAGGGACACGAAGTTTTTTCTTCGCGAGCTTCGTGTTCTTTGTGGTTTTATGCTTTAAGTTAATGCATAAGGAGGCACGGTGATGCGCCTCCAACTTACATTTTACTTCTTGTCGTCGTCTTTAACTTCTTCAAACTCGGCATCGACAACACCGTCATCCGCCGCAGCATGATGCTCTGAAGAAGCATGAGCGTCATGAGCACCGGACGCTTCACCTTCGGATGCTGATTTTTGTGCATAAACGCGTTCAGCCAGTTTACCGGACAACTCGGTTAAGTCATTGGTTTTGGATTCAATTTCCTCTTTATCGTCGCCCTTAATCGCAGTTTTCAGTGCTTCAACCGCATGTTCAATGTTGCTTTTTTCATCCGCGCCGACTTGATCGCCCAGTTCTTTCAACGATTTTTCAGTCGCATGGATGATGCTGTCCGCATGGTTGCGTGCCGCAACCAATTGAGTCAGTTTACGGTCTTCGTCAGCATGCGCTTCGGCGTCCTTAATCATGCGTTCAACTTCATCATCCGACAAACCGCTGGATGCTTTGATGACGATGGATTGTTTTTTGCCGGTTGCCTTGTCTTTGGCAGACACGTTCAAAATACCGTTGGCATCGATGTCGAACGCGACTTCAATTTGCGGAATGCCGCGCGGTGCCGGCGGGATATCGGCCAGGTCAAAGCGTCCCAAGGACTTGTTCGCCGATGCGACTTCACGCTCGCCTTGCAATACATGCACGGTTACTGCGGTTTGGTTGTCGTCCGCGGTAGAGAAGACTTGCGATGCATTGGTTGGGATCGTGGTGTTTTTCTCGATCAGCTTGGTCATGACGCCGCCCATGGTCTCGATACCCAATGATAACGGGATAACGTCCAACAACAATACGTCTTTGACTTCGCCGCCCAAAACGCCCGCTTGAATCGCCGCACCTAAGGCTACCGCTTCATCAGGGTTAACGTCTTTGCGTGGTTCTTTACCGAAAATGCTCTTAACCATTTCCTGGACTTTAGGCATGCGGGTTTGTCCGCCAACCAAAATTACGTCGTTAATATCCGCTGCCGTTAACTTCGCGTCTTTCAGCGCCATTTCACAAGGGCCTTTGGTGCGGTTAATCAGTTCTTCAACCAGCGATTCCAGTTTGGCGCGGGTCAATTTAACGTTTAAATGCTTAGGGCCTGATGCGTCTGCGGTAATGTACGGCAGATTCACGTCGGTTTGCTGGCTTGAAGACAATTCGATCTTGGCTTTTTCCGCCGCTTCTTTTAAACGTTGCAAGGCCAGCGGATCATTATGCACGTCAACGCCGCTTTCTTTTTTGAATTCTGACGCAAGGAACTCAATAACTCTTGAGTCAAAATCTTCACCGCCCAGGAAAGTATCGCCGTTGGTCGATAACACTTCGAATTGGTGTTCGCCTTCTATCTCGGCAATTTCAATAATTGAAATATCGAAGGTACCGCCGCCTAAGTCATACACCGCGATTTTAGTGTCGCCTTTAGGCTTGTCCATACCAAAAGCCAATGCAGACGCAGTCGGTTCATTGATAATACGTTTAACTTCAAGTCCGGCAATACGGCCGGCGTCTTTGGTGGCTTGACGTTGCGAGTCGTTAAAATAAGCCGGTACGGTAATGACCGCTTCGGTGACTTCTTCGCCTAAGTAAGCTTCAGCGTCTTTTTTCAACTTCATCAAAACGCGCGCAGAAACCTCGGGAGCGGCCATTTTTTTGCCGTGAACTTCAACCCAAGCATCGCCGTTTTCAGCTTCGATGATTTTATAAGGTACCATTTTGATATCTTTTTGCACGACATCATCTTTAAAACGGCGACCGATCAATCGTTTGATCGCAAACAAGGTATTTTTGGGATTGGTAACAGCCTGACGTTTTGCCGATTGCCCAACCAATACTTCGTCGTCACTGGTAAAAGCGATAATGGAAGGCGTAGTGCGCGCGCCTTCGCTGTTTTCAATCACTCTTGCTACGCCGTTTTCCAACACCGCAACGCACGAGTTTGTTGTTCCTAAATCTATGCCGATTATTTTAGCCATTGAATTCTCCAGACCTGAATTTATTTAAAAAGTAAAAGTTGTTACAAATATGAGGCTGTTATGTTTAATTTCAAGCCTGTTCATCGATGCTAGGAGTATCTGTTGGCTTATTTTCGGCTGCTTTGGCAACCACAACCATCGCAGGACGAAGCAATCGTCCGTTTAACATATATCCTTTTTGGAAAACATTGACCACCGTATTCGGCTCAACGCCCTCTACGGCCTGCATGGTCATGGCCTGGTGCTGTTCCGCGTTAAACGGCTGACCGATGGGGTCAATCGTTTCAATTTTGAATTTAGCAAATACTGATTCGAATTGTTTAATTGTTAATTCGCTGCCTTCACGGAATTTTTTTACTTCCTCGCTATCGCCTGTCGCTGCCTGCAAGCCCAACACCAGACTGTCCAATACCGGCAATAACTCTTTGGCAAAACCCGTTAGCGCAAATTTGTGCGCATCTTCCAGATCCTTTTGCGTTCTTCTTTTCAGGTTTTCCATTTCCGCCTGTGCGCGAACCGCTTTGTCCCAATTCTCCTGGGCTTTTTGCTCAGCTTGGGCCAATGCCTGCTGTAACTCTTCAACCGTAGGCTCGTGCTCGGCCACTTCGGTATGCGGTGGCTCTACAACCGTTTCGTTTTCAGTTTTAACCTGGGATTCAGGCGCTTCCTGATCAGTACTCATTATTTATAGCTCCTTAACGTTTAAAATTAATATCCATGCCGGGCGGCATAAAAAACAGATGTTATTTATTGTGGGGTCGTTGATTTTGGATTCAAGGCGGCGCCTAACAATTTTGCCGTAATATCGACAAAAGGGATGATTTTCTCGTAGGCCATGCGCGTTGGCCCTATGACGCCCAGAACCCCGACCACTTCGTCGCTGACCGAATACGATGAGGTCACCAGACTGCAATGATCAAAAGCCCGGTAACCGGATTCTTCGCCGATAAATATCTGCACGCCGTCGGCTTTCATGCATTGATCCAGCAAATGAATAACGCCCTGCTTCTGGCTGAACGCTTCAAACAGATTTCTGAGCCGATCCATATCGGATAGCTCGGAAAAACCCATTAAGTTGGTTTCGCCGGTCAGCACATAATCATCTTTTTTATTGTCCTGATCGAACGCCAGCTGCGCCATTTTTACCGCATCCAGCATGCCCTGGTTCATGCGTTCCTGATCTTCCTGCAGCTCTTTTAAGACGGCTTTGCGCACTGCATCCAGGCTGCGTCCGGAATAAATCGAATTCAAATAATTAGCCGCCTGCTGTAGTTCGGCGGGGCTGAACACTTTGCTGGTATGGATGATTTTGTTGTGGACTTCCTGCTCATTGGTAACAAAAATAACCAAAACACGGGTGTGAGATAAAGATAGAAACTCGATATGCCGCAAGCACACCAGCTCTCTTTTAGGCAAAGTCACTACCCCGGCCATCTGCGTTAACTCAGACAGCAGCCGCGAGGCGACGCCGATCACATCACTGGTGTCCTCGCTTAACGACAGGCCCTCATGCAGCCGGGATAGATCTTTCGACTCCAGCGGCTTAACTGTCAACAAGCTATCAACAAACAAGCGATAGCCGCTGACCGTAGGCACCCGTCCCGCTGAAGTATGCGGCGAATGCACCAATCCAAGGTCTTCGAGGTCGGCCATGACATTGCGAATAGTTGCCGGACTTAAATTCAAGTCCGAATCTTTCGATAAAGCCCGCGAACCCACCGGCTGACCATCACTGATATAGCGTTCAACCAGCATTTTCAATAGCTGTAGCGACCGCTCATTTAAAACCTGCGTCTTACTCACACCAACCTCTGCGACTAAAATTAGCACTCCGTTAAGGCGAGTGCCAGCGAAGCAAAGTATCAGCTCACCGGGCTATTGTCAATAAGCCTAAAAATTCGATTAATAATTGTATTTTCTTGATATATATGAATCTTGCCTGCTTTTTTAGCTTCGCGTTCTTATGAAACACAATAACTTTAAAGCGGGCGCTTTCTGGTCTTATGGCATCGGGATATCGTTTTGTCTAAAGCCCGGAAGATCAAACCACTACGCCTTAAGCCAATAATATGCCAACCCGGCTACAACCAGCTGAAAAAACACTAATCCCCAGAAATAAATCCCGAAAAGAACGATTTTGACTTGCATCGGCTGCTGGGGAGAATTGCGCCTGACCATAACAATGCCGCCGAGGGTCGCCATCAGCGCGATGACGACGCCGACCAACGCAATATTCATGGTTAATCCCTTACGGGCGGCGGCGCCAGCACGACTCTTGAACCATTGCTTTCAGGCGAACTGACAACGCCGGCTGCTTCCATATCTTCAATCATGGTTGCGGCACGGTTGTAGCCGACTTTAAAGCGTCTTTGTACGCTGGAGATTGAGGCTTTGCGGGTTTCTGTGACAAACTGCACGGCTTCGTCGTACAAGGCGTCTGTTTCGGAATCGCCATTGCCGCCACCGCCGCCCATGCTGTAGCCATCGCTCGAATCGGAAGAATCGCGGGTGATGTCTTCCAGATAATTGGGCGGTGCAGTCTGTTTTAAAAATTCAACCACGCGATGCACTTCATGGTCATCGACAAATGCGCCATGAGCACGAACCGGAATACTGGTGCCTGAGGGCAAAAATAACATGTCGCCGTTGCCCAGCAGCGTTTCCGCGCCGCCTTGATCGAGAATGGTGCGCGAGTCGATGCGCGATGAGACCTGGAATGAAATCCGGGTCGGCACGTTGGCTTTGATCAACCCGGTCAACACGTCGACTGACGGGCGCTGTGTAGCCAAAATCAAATGAATACCGGCCGCACGGGCTTTTTGCGCCAGCCGGGCAATCAGTTCTTCAACTTTTTTGCCGACGATCATCATCATATCGGCCAATTCGTCGATGACGATAACGATGCTGGGCAGAGTGCTTAAAGTTGGATACTCTTCGTCGTCCTCCAGCGGATTAATCATCTGGAACATCGGGTCCCGGATGGCCTCGCCTCTTGCCGTTGCGTCTTCTATCAACTGATTAAACCCGGCAAGGTTCCTGACTCCCATCTTGGACATTAATTTATAGCGCCTTTCCATCTCAGCAACCGCCCAGCGCAATGAATTGCTGGCTTCCTTCATATCGGTCACGACGGGGGTCAATAAATGCGGAATTCCCTCGTATACCGATAACTCCAACATCTTCGGGTCGATCATGATCAAGCGCACCTGTTCCGGCGTCGCTTTATAAAGCAGACTGAGAATCATGGTATTGATGGCGACCGATTTACCGGAACCCGTGGTACCGGCGACCAGCGCATGCGGCATTTTGCCAAGGTCGGCAACCATCGGTGTGCCGGAAATGTCCTTGCCCATCGCCAGGGTCAGCAGGGATTTGGATTTCTCAAACGGCGCCGAAACCAACAGCTCGCGCAAGGTCACCATTTCCCGTTCCCGGTTGGGAATTTCAAGGCCAACTACGGATTTGCCGGGGATGATTTCGACGATGCGAACGCTGGTAACCGACAAGGCTCTGGCCAAATCTTTGGACAGCGTGCTGATGCGACTGACTTTAACGCCTGCCGCAGGTTGTAATTCAAAACGGGTGATAACGGGCCCAGGATGAAAACCGACGACAGACACAACGACGTTAAAATCGGCCAGAATGTCTTCCACCAGACGCGACATTTCTTCCAAATCGCTTTGCGAGTAGCCGATAACGCGGGTGTCGCGGTGGTCCAACAGTTCCAGCGAAGGTAAAACACCTTGGCTGGCATCGTATTTGACCGCTGGCTGTTGTTTTTTGAGCGCAAAGCTGCTTTTTACCGGAGGCTTCTCTGCCGGTTTTTCGGCAGCGGGCACCGACACCGGCATGGCTTTGGCACTGATTTTTCTCTTAGCTCCAGGCTTTACCAGATTATTGACCGGCATCTGGGCGCGTTTGGCTGAGCGGTCCTGAAGTAAATTCAAAATGCTGCTGCCCAAAGACTGACAGATAAGTACGGTATATTTGCCGATAGCGTCTATTAACGCTACCCACGACAAGCCGGTAACCAAAGTAACGCCAGCCAATAAAACCACTAACAGGAGTAATGTCGCTCCCGAATTGCCAAGCACGGACAACAATGCATTGCCGGTTTCCTGACCTAAAATACCACCGGTGTTGCTGGGCAGTTCGATTCCCGTTCTTAATAGATACAAGTTTAATAACGCTGCACCCGAGATAATGGTCGCGATAGACCCTACCCATTGCAGCGCGATAATCATTTTTTCGCGGCCTTGTCTGCCCCGAGTGTAAATTAAATAGCCTTGCCAGAAGATAATGACCGGAAACAAATAAGCGACCAAGCCAAAACAGCTGAGCATGAAATCGGCAATCCACGCGCCAAAAACGCCACAAGCGTTTGAGACTGCCTGCACCGATCCGCTATGCGTCCAGCCCGCATCCTCGTTACTAAACGTGATCAGCGAAATTAAAAAAAATAATGCGCCCGCAATGAAGCCTAATAAAGCGACTTCACGCAAGCCACGAAAGGTTTTTTCTTCCATTACAGCAGCCATACTCAACAACTCGTCACATAAATTACCCATAAAACATGATTATAGATCAATAACAGGATGTTTCACATTAATAATATCCGCATTAAACCTCGCTCCGCACTTCGGCAATTCCACGTCAGCCGTACCCGATAAAACTGTTTACGAAACACGCTTTCGTCTTCATAATTAATTTATTTATCTTGACACTACCAAGGATTTTTAATGAGTGACTCCAAACATTGCCGCCTTCTGATTCTCGGCTCCGGCCCTGCCGGTTATACGGCCGCTATCTATGCCGCGCGAGCCAACATGAATCCGGTTATTATTACGGGTATGCAGCAAGGCGGCCAGTTGACGACCACAACCGAAGTCGATAACTGGCCCGGCGATATCGAGGG
>NZ_JALOCF010000091.1 GCF_023227905.1 Methylobacter sp.
AAGCTCATAGCTTAAGGCCGGATCGGCTTCCCCAGAAAATCACTTACCACTATAAACTTTTTTGTGTCACATAATCCTGTGTTTTAGAGATGTATTTAATATACAAGGCCGGAATAAGGCCATCCAAGCGCGTAGCGCGAGGTGGCGTTTCCGGCGAGTTTGAGTGATGTTTGCCGGAAACACCAATTCTCGCTACCGCTCGAACCGGCTTATTCCGGCCTACGGGGCTAAAGAGCAGACATTTTCTCTCCCAAGTTTCGCCATAAGGTACCCATGTTCAAAAACTACATTTTGACGTGCTCGATTTTTAGGTGGAATGTTTGATTCATGTACACCTCTTCCATGGTCGCAAGCTGTATAAAGTACAAGTGCAAAATCAGCGTCATTTGAATATCGTTCGATTTTTTCAATTATAGTCATTCCAGAGCTGGCTTGCTCATGTAATATAATTGCATCTAATCCAAGCTTTTCGATAAAGCGGCTGATTTCTTGCTTAGCCTCATTGTCTCGACCGTGAACGATAAATACTTTTCGTTTATTTCTTGCAACTGCCGGTAATTGAAGGTTATTTTGAATCAGTTCATTTTTTGGAGAGGTTGTGGTTTGCTGGCCAAACTCTAAAGAATCTAATAGCGGGGTAAATTGTTCCGATAGATATGTACGCCGTTCGGCATAACTACCAAACTTAGGCTTAATGAAACCCCAAAATGAATCAAGATTACGGTGATGTTTTAGCCATTGAGGTAAATGTGGAACTAACTTTGGGTTACTCAGAAGCTCATGTCTAAGCGCTTCAAATTCGCTTGAATCTGCAGTCACACCAGTTGCTCGTGCAGTTAGCAAATTAACAAGGTAACTCACCTTGTCAAAATCAGTTTCTAAGAACTCAATGCTCAATGTCTAAATTCCTATTGTGAATCGAAATACTCGATTTCTCTATTTAAGTACACCTTGATCCAGCCAGGCCGGAATAAGATTAACCAACAACCCGCCCAATCAATTCCCCCAATTTAACCGTCTTTTCCGCTTTAAACTCGGCATCCCACTCCGCCTTATCCTTGCCAAACAACACAATAATCGTAGAACCCATATTAAACCGACCCATTTCTTCGCCGATTTTCAACGTAGGCGCATCACCGTCATATTGCCAATTTTGCACTGATGTAATGCTCGGCGGCGTGACGACGCCATGCCAGACAGTCTCTACGCTGGACACGAAGATGGCGCCGACCAGTACCAAAGCCATCGGGCCTATTTCGGTATCGAATATGGCCGCGACGCGCTCGTTTCTGGCGAATAAGCCGGGCACTGAATTGGTGGTGGCGGCATTGACGCTGAATAAGCGGCCGGGGATATGCACCATTTCCCGTAAGGTGCCGGTCAGCGGCATGTGTAGGCGGTGATAGTCTTTGGGCGACAAATAAATAGTAGTAAATACGCCGTCATTAAACGGCTCGGCGCGGGATGCATCGCCGCCCAGCAGGTCGGTCGCGGTAAAGCTTTTGCCTTTGGCCTGAAAGATTTTGCCGTCTGAAATGTCTCCGGCTTGGCTGACTGCGCCGTCCGCTGGACAGATGATCGCGTTGCTCTCGCTGCTGAACGCTCTAACGCCGGGTTTTAGCTCGCGGGTAAAAAAGTGGTTAAAGCTCTTGTAGGCATTGATGTCCGACTCCTGCGCCTCATCCATGTTAACTCCGTAATGCCTGATGATCTGCTTGATAAACAGGTTTTTAAAGGCTGTGTTTTCGCAGTGCGTCAGTTTGCTCATCATTTGCGACAGCGCGTGATGCGGCAGAACGTATTGGGGCAGGGTGGTCAGGGCTTCTTTAAAGTTCATGGTTGGTAATTGTCGGGTGTTTTGCCGCTTAAGAAGTAAGCAAACGCGATAATTTCCGCGACGGCAACGTAGAGTTCATTGGGGATTTCATCGCCTAACGGAATTTGAGCCAGAATTCTTGCCAATTCCGGCTCGGTTTGTAGCGGTATTCCGTGGTGTTCGGCGATTGCTAAGATTTGCTCTGCGGTAAGACCTGAGCCCTTGGCAGTCACCTTGGGCGCGTTCTTGCCGTCGTATTTTAACGCGACGGCAATGTCCGAGGTGTAATAGGTCTTAGCCATGAGCCTTAAGGCAGCGTAACCAGTTCCGGCGCTTGCCAATCGGGATTTTTATGTTCTACAACGACGGTTGTGTAGATGCCGCCGCGTACATTGAACTCGGCGCGGATGCGCATGAAGTTCGGCGAAATGGCTTTTACGAGGTCATCGAGGATTTCATTGGTGACGGCTTCATGAAATGCGCCTTGGTCGCGGAATGCCCACATGTACAGCTTGAGCGCTTTAAGTTCCACGCACAGCTTTGCGGGGATGTATTCGATCTGGATGGTGGCAAAATCCGGCTGGCCTGTTTTTGGGCACAGACAGGTGAACTCAGGCACATCGATGCGGATCGTGTAATCACGGCCTGGTTTTGGGTTGTCGAAAGTTTCCAGATCTTTGCTTGGTTGTGTTGTCATTTCAGTTTATATGTAAAAAAAAGAGGGTACAAAAAGTAGGCGCCTTAGATGAAAAAATTCGATACTCGGCTAATTATCGTTAATAATAGGCCGTTATTTTAATTCAACTGTCGGGATATTCATACCAGTACTATGAAACTGGAAAAAATCAAGCTTTCGGGTTTCAAATCTTTTGTTGATCAAACGGTCATACCGATCACTGGTAATTTGACCGCCATCGTCGGGCCTAACGGCTGCGGAAAATCCAATATTATCGATGCAGTGCGCTGGGTGATGGGCGAAAGCTCTGCCAAGCATTTGCGCGGCGGCAGCATGGCCGACGTAATCTTTAACGGTTCATCCGGGCGCAAGCCGGTCAGTACGGCTTCGGTCGAGTTGGTTTTTAATAACACCGACAGCAAGCTGGGCGGTGAATATTCGCAATACGATACTATCGCAATCAAACGCCAGGTCAGCCGCGACGGCACCTCCGTGTTCATGCTCAACGGTTCGCGTTGCCGACGCAAAGACATCACCGATATATTTCTGGGCACAGGGCTGGGCTCACGAAGCTACGCGATCATCGAGCAGGGCACGATTTCCCGCATGGTAGAAGCCAAGCCGGAGGATTTAAGGGTTCATATCGAAGAAGCGGCGGGCGTTTCCAAATATAAGGAACGTCGAAGTGAAACCGAAACCCGGATGAGGCATACCCGCGAAAACTTGGAGCGGTTGGACGATTTGCGCGACGAAGTTGAAAAGCAAATCAAGCATCTGCAAAAGCAGGCCGAAAAAGCCGAAAAATATACCGAGCTTAAAAAGAAGGAACGCCAATACCGGTTGGAGTTGTTGGCGATGCGCTGGAACGCCTATCATCAGGCTGCGAAACAGCTGGATGAAAAGTTGCAGACGGTCGCCCACGAGCACAACCGATTGTTTGTCGAGCTGCGTGACATCGATAACACCATTGAAGCCAAACGCGCCGAGCATAAAACCCAGCAACAGCAAACCAACAGCTCTCAAGGCGATTATTACCAGATTGTCGCCGAAGTCAGCGGTCTTGAGCAGACCATCAAGCACAGCGAAACCAGCCGTGAACAAACCTTGGTCGAAATTAATCGCTTGCGCCAGCAGGCCGATCAGTCGCTAACAGAACTCGAAGCCGATGTGCAGCAGCTGGAACAGATCAAAGAGGCTTTGTTTGAAGCGGAAGAGGCATTGATTGTTGCCGAGGAAAGGCAGGAAGATGTTTTATACAGCCAGCAGGAAGTGCAGCAGCAGAAAAGTTCCTGGCAGGAACAATGGGAAGTGTATCGCACCACCAGTTCGAGTTATAAGGAACAGTCCGAAGTGCAGCGGGTAAAAACCGCGCAGTTGGAAAACCAGAATCGCCAGCTGCAAATCCGCCTGGATAAATTGCATAACGAGCGTAGTGAGCTGGAATCCAGCGAGCTGCAAAGCGAGATTGCATCTCTGGATGCCGGCATCGAACTTATTGAAACGCAACGCGATGATCTGCAAAAGCAGCTTGAAGGCCTGCATCAGCAGATACGCGAACAGCGCCAGCAGATCAAGCAGTATCATGATGAATTGCATGCGCGCCGCTCGGAAATGCACAGCGTAAAAGGCAAAATCACCTCGCTGAAATTGTTGCAGCAACATGCGATGGGCAAAGACAACAAGCACCTGAGCGCATGGCTTGAGTCCGTTGATCTGACCGAAAACCGCCGTCTTGCCGAGTTTCTGGATGTGCAGACAGGTTGGGATACGGCGGTTGAAACGGTGCTGGGCTCTTATCTGGAAGCGATTTGCATTGAAAGCGCCGATCAGGTTATTCCGGGTCTGCAACGGTTGACCGATGAATCGTTGATGCTGGTTGAGACCGGAGTTAAATCAGCGGGCTACACTGACGCTAACCCGGCCTATACCCTCTTATTGGACAAGGTAAAAGCGCCGTGGGATTTGAGCAATTTGCTGGCCGGCGTTTACTGCGCCGACGATGTTGAAACGGCCAGAGCCTTATCTTCCCAGCTTAAAGCGCATGAATCGGTCATTACCCCGGATGGTACCTGGTTTGGCTCCGGCTGGATAAAAATAATCCGCGCCAAAGACAGCAAAACCGGCGTATTGCAGCGCGAAAAAGAGTTGCGCCTGTTGAAGCAGCGGCAGGAAGATCTGCACATTGAGATTGAAGCTCTTGAATACCAGCTGGAATCTGCCGAAACCGGCTTGAAAGACGCTGAAGTCCAGCGTGAATCGATTCAGCAACAGGACAATAGCCTGGGGAGTGAACTGTCGGTAAAAAGCGCCGAATTCAGTGCGCGTTCCGCCCGTTTGGAACATCAGCAGCGCCGTCTGGAGCAGGTCTGCAACGATATTGACGATATCAGCATTGAGACCGCTGAAAATGCCGAGACCATCGCCGAATCCCGGCTGTTGCAGGAACAGGCCGAACAGGTCATGGCCGAGCAGGAGCAAAAAAAACAAAGCTTGGAGACGTTAAACCAGGAGTTGCAATCCGAGCAACAGCGTATCGATCAATCCGCTAATGAAGCCAGACAGCAGGTTTACAGTATCAAGTCGAAGATCGAATCGCTACGTTCATCCGAATCCCTAACCGGTAAACAGCTGGACCGATTGCAGCAGCAACATCAACAATCGATAGAACGCATCGCCGAGCTGGAAAAAAATCTGCACCAAACGTTGACTCCTATGGACGAAGAAAAAAAGCAGCTGGAGCAAATGCTGGTGGATAAGGGGAAGCTGGAGATTCGTTTGCACGAACAACGTCAGCTTCAGGAAGACCTTGAAGCGGAAATAACCCAGCTATCCGAACAACATATCCGGGTGCAGCGCGCTTTGGAAAAGCAGAAAGAAGCGCTGGATACGATTCGTTTTGAGTTGCAGGAAAGCAAAGTGCGCCAGCAAACCGTCAACGAGCAGCTGAAAGAAATCGATGCCGATGTCGAGCAGGTGCTTCATAGCTTGCCGGAACAGGCCGAAGAAAACAGCTGGAAAAGAACAGTCGATGACTTATTGGCTCAAATCGAAAGATTAGGTACCATTAACCTGACCGCAATAGAAGAGTACAAGGCTCAGTCCGAGCGAATGAATTTTCTGAATGAGCAACATGCCGATTTAATCGAGGCCTTGCAAACGCTGGATCAGGCAATCAGTAAAATCGATAAGGAAAGTCGGCAGCGGTTTAAGGAAACATTCGATAAAATAAACACCGGTTTGCAGGAAAAGTTCCCGAAATTATTCGGGGGCGGTCATGCTTATCTGGAATTGACTGAACAAGACGAGTTGGAATCGGGCGTAAACATTATTGCCAGACCTCCCGGCAAAAAAAACAGCTCTATACACTTGTTGTCAGGCGGAGAGAAAGCGTTGACGGCGGTAGCCTTGGTGTTTTCTATTTTCGAACTCAATCCAGCGCCTTTCTGTTTGCTGGATGAAGTCGATGCGCCGCTGGATGACGCTAATGTTGGGCGGTTTTCAAGGATGGTCGAAGAAATGTCGGCATCTGTGCAATTTTTGTATATTTCCCATAACAAGGCGACTATGGAAATTGCAAAACAGCTGGCAGGTGTTACTATGAAAGAGCCGGGCGTGTCCCGGATGGTCGCAGTTGATATTGAAGAAGCAGTGAGTCTGGCGGAAACCTAATGGATAAAGAAATTTTAAGAATAGTAATTATTGCAACCGGCATGCTAGTCGTTATTGGCATGTTGGTTTGGGCTTATATCAAAGATAAAAAAGCACGTGAAGACATGGATTTTTACGATGATGCCGGCGATCATCCGCTGACGTCGGATGCTTCGGACATAAAAGGCGATTTTGATATTGCTTCGTTGGCTGCTTCTGAAAGTCATGCCGGTGTTCATCCTCATGAATACTATGATGAAGACGATGACGAGGATTACTATGAGCAGGATGACGACATAGAGCCGCCGCCACGCGCTACCGCACCGGCGATTATTCAGTTCAGTATTATCACCAAGGCGGACGAGGATTTTAACGGCGCTGACTTGGTTGAAGCCTTTGAAGCGGTCGGGCTTGAATACGGCAGCTTAAAAATATTTGAACGCCTGGATGCTAATCGGTTGGTCGATTATGGCGTGGCGTGTATTGTTGAACCGGGCACGTTTCCGGATAAAGATTTGGAAAATTTCTACTGCCCCGGCATCGTGTTTTTTATGCAGCCTGAAGCACTGGATGATGCACCGGCGGTTTTTGACGATTATGTAGAAACAATCAATACATTGGCCGCGAAATTGGATGGCGTTATTCTTGACCATAGAAGACAGCCGCTGACCGAAGCGACCGTTCAAGCCATTCGCCAGAGTTTGTGATCTTAATGTAGCTGCTTTTTAGTTACGCATAGTCATTAAACTTAGATATAACACCACAAAGACAGTTAAAGCTTCGTGTCTCTGCCGAATGGGGCAATTGCTCCGTTCGGCCAAGCCTTATAGATACGCTGTGCGTACCATTGAATGCCCAAGGTATGCAGGTATCTTTTACAAAGCGCGTTTTCTGCTCGGATTATTTAAATGCCATCCCTTAGCAATACCCAGTTAGAGCTTCTTAAAGAAGCCGATCTTTCAATCCATTTATCCCCTGAGCTGATCGCTCAAATTGCAGCCCAAGCCGACCCCAAGCAACTGAGCGATGAGCAACTGCTTGAGTTTTTGCAAGCATGCAACGCCTTGTATCGAAGCGGCGAGCCGCTTATTTCCGATGCCGATTATGATTTTATCTTCCTGGCTGAGCTGCAAAAACGCCATCCCAGCCATCCGTATTTGGAAACCGTCGAACCGGAAGTCATTGCTGTCGGCAAGACCGTCACGCTGCCGGAGCCTATGCTGTCGACGGAAAAAACCTATACCCGAAGCGGTATCGAAAAATGGCTGTCGCGGCTGAAAAAAGCGGCAGAAGACTGTGATGCGGATTTTTCCACGCTGATGATCCGGGCAACGCCCAAGCTGGACGGTTACGCGGCTTATGATGACGGAAAAGTACTCTACACGCGCGGCGATGGCCGCAGAGGCACGGACATTAGCCGGGTTTTCGAGCGCGGTTTGATAGTTGGCGGAAACGGCGAAAGAGGGCAAGGTGCCGGTGAAATCGTGGTCAGCCAGACGTACTTTAACAATTATCTGGCCGATTATTTTGAAAACTCCCGGAATTTTCAGGCCAGCATCATTAAAGAAAAAGAGCTTGAACAGCACGCTTTAGAAGCCATACAAAACCATGCGGCAGTATTTTTTCCATTCTCGCAGTTGCCCGCCTGGCAGGGCACAGCCGCCGAAGTGCTGGCCGATTTCGAACATGTTATAGAAACCGTCTACAAGCTGGTCGATTATGATGTCGACGGCGTCGTTTTTGAGTTGATAGGCAATGAGCGCATAAAAAAATATTTAGGCGCTACGCGGCATCATCACCGCTGGCAGATTGCCTATAAAAACAATGTAGAAACCGCTGAAGTGATTGTGCTTAAAGTCACCCCGCAAACCTCCCGTTCCGGTCGGGTCAATCCGGTTGCCGAGCTGACGCCGACCAAACTCAGCGGAGCGATGATTTCCAGGTCTACGGCTCATCATTACGGCATGGTCAAAAAGCTGGGTATCGGTCCTGGCACCTTAATCGAACTAACGCGCTCAGGTCTGGTGATACCCAAAATCGAGCGGGTCATTATTCCGGCAACGCCGCAAATCCCCGAGCATTGCCCCAGTTGCGGCAGCGAGCTGGTTTGGGACAGCGATTACCTGTATTGCCTGAACACCACCAAATGTCCGGCGCAAATTGAAAATACCATCGAGCATTTCTTCAGAACCTTGGCGAATGTCGACGGCTTTGGGCAAAAAACCGTAGAAAAACTCCATACTTTCGGCGTCAACTCGATTTATGCCGTTTATCAGCTGAGCATGGAGCAATTGCAAACCATGGGCTTTGGCGACAAAACCGCGCAAAATCTGTTGGATCAATTGCATCGCAGCAGAACCGAAGCCATTGACGACTGGCGTTTTCTGGGCGCGTTCGGCATTTACCGGATGGGTCTTGGCAACTGCGAACGCCTGCTACAACATCACCATTTGTTGGATATTTTCAACCTGACCGTTGAAGATGTGATGAATATCGAAGGCTTTGCCGATAAAACCAGCGCTGCGGTGGTCGAATGTTTGGCAAAAATCAAAACCGACTTCATGCAAATCTACCAGTTGGGTTTTAATTTAATCCCAACGCCGTTAATCGCCGAGCAACAGCAAGCTATCAGCCCGATTTCCGGCAAAACCATCGTTTTTACCGGCACCATGGTCCACGGTAAGCGCGATGACATGAGCAAGCAAGCCAAACGTCTGGGGGCAAAAGTAGCCAGCTCGGTTACCGGGAAGACCGATTTTCTGGTTACCGGTACCGATGTAGGAATGGCAAAAATCGCTGTCGCTACGGAAAAAGGTGTTCAGGTTATCAGTGAAGAGGAATATTTGGCGTTGTTGAAGCAGTGAGTTTATGAGGGTTGATAGTGTTGTACTTGTTTGTACGGTATGTCTTGTTGCTGGAAAGTAGCGCAGTAAAGCCAAATAATTATAAGGACTTATGAAGAATATACGACAGATGAGATTTTTTATATGGCAATCAGTGTCGCATACATTGAGTTATGCTTTATCTGGAGTAGATGCATGAGAGGTAATGTTATCTCCTACATTGAGATGTGTCAGAAAGAAGGTACAAGTCTCCAGCGTGGTATGAACTTCCGGTTGAAAGGCCGTCACTCCGTTATTCTAATGTCTGTGCGCCCAAACTCTCCCTATCGAGACGAAGTGCGAGACGATGGAGCTGTACTCATCTATGAGGGACATGATGAGCCGAAGCGCAAGGGAATTACTGACCCAAAATCGCTCGATCAGCCTGAACGACAACCTGGTGGGACACTAACTGAAAATGGAAAATTCCATCAAGCAGCGCAGCGGTTTAAGTTAGGACAAAAAGGCCCCGACATAGTTCAAGTGTATGAAAAGATCAAATCTGGCATTTGGACTGACAATGGGTTCTTCCATTTGGTGGATTCAAGGGTCGAGAATGACGGTGTCAGAAATGTTTTTAGGTTCACACTAGTTGCTGTAGAGAATGTCTCTGATGAGTCCGCTGCAGAAGAAATTCTAAACCGCTATGTTGCGCGAAGTCGCATTATTCCAACAAGTGTCAAGCTCGAAGTGTGGGCACGAGATGATGGCAAGTGTGTTACCTGTGGCGCTAAGGACGAGCTTCACTTCGATCATATACTGCCTTTTTCAAAGGGTGGCACGTCACTAAAGGCTGAAAATGTTCAGTTGCTGTGTGCCCGCCATAACCTGAGCAAAAGCGCAAAGATTCAATGAGCTAGGTAGATACCGTCTTGAAAGTCAACTTTAAATCGCATAATTGGCTTGATAAGGTTGACGAGTTTTCAAGACGCCAAAACATAAGTGCACCAGCTTACGCATGGCAGCCCCCAGCGCGGACATTTTGCT
>NZ_JALOCF010000021.1 GCF_023227905.1 Methylobacter sp.
TTCCACCAAAGGCATGCGTATCATTGACAAGAGAGGCATCGATGCTGTTCTTGCCGATTTGCGTAAAGCCGGCGACATCTCTTAAGAGGATAAAAAAATGCGCGATAAAATTAAATTGATTTCAACTGAAGGAACCGGGCACTTTTATACGACAACCAAAAACAAACGGACTATGCCCGAAAAAATGGAGATCAAAAAATTTGATCCTGTTGTCCGTAAACACGTTATTTACAAAGAAGCAAAAATCAAATAATTATTTGACTTAAGCTTCTTTTCGGTTTGTGTTCCTAAAGCGCCTGCTTTTGGCGCTCCCGGCATCTGCTTCATAGGCACAAACCCAGCATATCGTAGCCCGGCATCTGCAATCTGACTGCCGGGCTACAACTCCGCTTTTATGGCCCACAGGCCGCTCGAACTTATCCTCCTTTTAACTTATCCAGTACTTGGGTCAGCTTCTCCATCTGCTTGTGCAGTATTCGACATTGCTTCTCAGCATGTTGCTTGTCAAACTCCAGCTTCATGCACTTATCATTGAGCTGCTGGTTGGCATTTTTGAGGGTTTCATTTTCAAGCTTAAGGACTCTTAACTGGTCTTCCAATATATTGGTAGCAACAGTCGCCGAATTATTTGCCGGCTGTTTCCTGTCACTATTTTCAGCAACATTCTCACTTTTTGAATGATTGAAAGAAGAAGCTTTATTTTCCGTCTCGGGCGTAATATCCGGCTTTATCTCCAGGGATGGAGTGCTTGCCGCAAGGCCTTCCATCCCATTTCTCAAAATCATTGCGTCAATTTTATTCCTGAGCAACAAAAATGCAGCCGCTTCACTGACCTTACCATCCTGACAAACGACAACAACAGGCTTTTCCGGGCTTAATGTCTTAAGTTGCATCCTTAACGAGAAAAAAGGCGCATTCATACTGCCTTCAAGATGATGATTTTCATACTCATCCGGGGTACGCACATCCAACAAAAGCGCCCCTTTTTTTATTGTTTCCTGCACGCCTTCATAATCAACAAACTTCAAAGAAGGCTCTTTTATTAAGGATATAAATTGTTGTTTATCCAAACGCAATAAAACAATATCCGTCAGCGCCGTAATAGTTACGTTCCTGGGCGCACCGGAAAGCAATGCATCTTCCCCAAAGGTGTCGCCGTTTGTTAGTTGCGCTAATTTAATTTCTTTTGCATTGGGTGTTGGCTTGCGCGTTAACAGGCATTGCCCGTTTTTAATCAGATAATAGTAATCTCCAACGCTCCCTTGTTCGATTATGGTTTCGCCTGTTTTGAAATGAACAGCCTCCAAAGTCATTAAGATTTTTTGTAAATTAGCGGGAGGGAGACGTTGAAAAATTGGCGACCGCAATAATGCTGTCATCCAGTCATTTGAATCGCCTTCAGTCTCGTCAATGACCATGTAACTGTTGTCCTCTTTATAAGCAAGGGAGAGTGAATTATTAATAATATCGGCATTCAGTCGCAAAAAACGTACCCTTCCGTTCGCGACTGCATCAATTTTTCGTGGGATCTGATGCGCCAGGGCAAACTTGGCAGAATCACTGTTTGCAGCAATAACCTCGACGACCAGTCCGGCCGCCTGAAGAGTAACCTCTCCAGTTATCAGATAAACAAGTTCGGGGGATATATCGTCTTTTTTAAACAAAAAGCCGTCTTGTATCTCTTCGACCGTTATTTCAGCGCATAACGCATTAAACTGGGCCCCCGGCAATGTTGCAAGCGGGATTAGCTTACGAATAACCAGCCCATCTTCAGAATTGCCGTCTATAGCCATTCAAATATTTTAAGCAAGATAATAGCCAAATGACAGTGTTGATCTTTAAAAAAACTACTTTAACACACCTTGTATTAAACATTTTTACGCATATATTGTAGACCATGTATGTTCACAAACGCCTGGAAAACATAATGAATACTAAAACTGTAAAGCAGCTGCTATTTATAACTTTCTTATCCATTTGTATATCTGCCCCTGCAACAGCAGCTTTGCCGGCTTACGTAGAAGGCCAGGCATTGCCGTCTCTGGCCCCCATGCTTGAACGCAGCATGCCGGCGGTAGTCAATATCTCAACCTCGACCAACATCACGATCAGTGAAAACCCACTGATGCAGGACCCAGTTTTTCGCCAATTTTTTAATATCCCCGACCAGCAACTGCGACGGCAGCAAAAAAACAGCTTGGGCTCTGGCGTTATTATCGACAGCAAACAGGGACTGGTTCTAACCAACAACCATGTTATCGACAAAGCGGACACCATCACGGTGACCCTGAATGACGGCCGCCAGCTTGCCGCAAAATTAATCGGCACCGACCCTGAAGCCGATGTCGCAGTCATCCAGATTCCTGCCGATAACTTAACTATGCTACCCATTGCCGATTCCACGCAACTTAAAGTCGGCGATTTTGTGGTTGCCATCGGCAATCCGTTCGGCTTGGGACAGACCGTCACTTCCGGCATAGTCAGCGCCTTGGGCCGCTCCGGTCTGGGCATAGAAGGCTACGAAGATTTTATCCAGACCGACGCATCAATCAATCCTGGCAATTCAGGCGGTGCGCTGGTTAACCTGCGCGGCGAACTGGTCGGCATGAATACCGCAATCCTGGCGCCGACCGGCGGCAATGTCGGCATCGGCTTTGCCATACCCTCCAATATGATCATGACCATCAAGGAATCGCTGGTCAAGCACGGAGAAGTCCGGCGCGGCTTGCTGGGCGTAACCACCCAGGATCTGACGCCTGAGCTGGTTAAGGCCTTTAACCTTCAAAACCTACAGGGCGCCGCAATTAGCCGGGTTGAAGCCAACTCACCCGCGGCCAAAGCCGGATTGGAGCCAGGCGACATTATCGTTTCGGCTAACGGCCACCCCATTAAAAACAGCCATGACATACGCAACATCATCGGCATGCTGCAAATCGGCGATAAAGTTGAGCTGGAATATTTCCGCGGCAACGAGAAAAGACAGGTTACCGCATCAGTCGGCAAACAGGAGTTGCCTCGACTGGCAGGAAGCCAACTGCACCGCTCGCTAAAGGGCGCACTGCTAAGCAACTCGCAAAGAAACCAGATTGAAGGCGTTTTAATTGAAAAAATCGACACAGCGTCCGATGCATGGCGTGCGGGCCTGCGTCCCGGCGATGTTATCGTGTCGGCAAATCGCTATCGCGTTCGCAATATTGAAGAATTGAAACAGGTGGCTAATCCGAATGGCCCATTATTGATGAACATCCAACGAGGACAGGAAGGCTTCTTTGTTGTGTTAAAGTAATCAGATGAAAGACGAAGGGCTAAAGGCGAAAGGTACAACTTTCAAATATTGCACCTTCGCCTTTAGCCCTTTGCCCTTTGCCTCTAAAAAAACATGCCTACAGATAGAAATTTCATCCCCTTAAACATTGCGATACTGGTCGTTTCCGACAGCCGCACCGATGCCGACGATGTATCCGGCAAAACGCTGGCGGAACGTGTAACCGATGCCGGGCATCAAGTTATCGAAAAGAAAATAGTGCCCGATGACATTTATCAAATCAGGGCGGCTGTTTCAAACTGGATTGCCGCAGATAACGTTAATGCCGTAATCAGCACCGGCGGCACCGGCGTAACCGGCAGGGACGGCACGCCTGAGGCGGTTGCCCCGTTGCTGGACAAAATGCTGGACGGTTTCGGCGAGGTCTTCAGAATGCTTTCCTATCAGGATATTAAAACCTCGACCATTCAGTCCAGGGCGATTGCCGGGGTTGCCAATGCGACTTATATTTTTTGCCTGCCCGGCTCATCGGGAGCCTGCCGCACCGCTTGGGACGCCTTGATTAAGGAACAACTGGATCACCGCACCCGCCCCTGTAATTTAGTGCAGCTCATGCCCAGACTACTGGAAAAATGATGAAATCGACTTTTTTATTGCTCGGCGCGTTAAGCGCACTGATCGGCGTCGGCATGGGCGCATTCGGCGCTCATGGTTTAAAAACAGTTATCAGCCCGGAGATGCTAACCGTCTACCAGACCGGCGTGACTTATCAAATGTGGCATGCGTTGGGATTGATCGGCGTCGCCCTGATCCGCCAGCAAGCGCCCGGCTCCAAATTATTGTGCTGGGCAGGCTGGTTAATGTTCGCGGGCATCTTGCTGTTCTCCGGCAGCCTGTATGCTCTGTCATTGCTTAACCATACTTGGCTAGGCATGATCACTCCTTTCGGCGGTGTTTGTTTTTTAGCGGCTTGGCTATTAATCACACTATCCGCCGCCCCAATCATCAGATTTTCCGGTCACAACAGCAGGTATAAATAATGCGCGACGCCAACCCACAAACCATCTACCTAAAAGATTACACCGTACCTGAATACCTGGTTCACAGCGTTGCTTTAAATTTCGCTCTGGATGATGAAGACACGCTGGTCAGCTCAAGACTCATCCTGAGCCGCAACCCGGCCAGTCGGTCAAGCAACACATCGCTGATTTTATCGGGCGAGACCCTGAAACTTATCCGGGTTAATCTGGATGACGGCAACGACTTAAGCCAGGATCAATACCTGCAAACCCAGGATGCGCTGATCATTCATAATGTTCCGCAGCAGCAGCGTTTTGCGCTGACCATCGAAAATACCATTAACCCGAAAGCCAATACCGCCCTGGAAGGGCTGTATTTATCCAACGGCATGCTCTGCACCCAATGCGAGGCGGAAGGTTTCAGGAAAATCACTTACTTTCTGGATCGACCCGATGTGATGACCCTATTCACCACCACGCTGGTCGGCGATAAAGATCGTTATCCGGTTTTATTATCCAACGGCAATAAGGTCGCTCAAGGCGAACTGCCGGATAACCGTCACTGGGTAACCTGGGAAGACCCGTTTAACAAACCATGCTATTTGTTTGCGCTGGTGGCAGGGCAACTCGAATGCATCGCTGACCGTTTTACCACGCAATCCGGCCGCGACATCGACCTGCAAATCTTTGTCGAAAAACACGATCTGGATAAATGCGATCATGCCATGCAGTCCTTAAAAAACGCGATGCGCTGGGATGAACAAGCGTATGGCCGCGAGTACGATCTGGATTTGTACATGATCGTCGCAGTGGGCCATTTCAACATGGGCGCAATGGAAAACAAGGGACTGAATGTCTTCAATACCAAATTTGTGCTGGCGCGGCCCGATACCGCGACCGACTCGGATTACGAACATATCGAAGGCGTCATCGGCCATGAATATTTCCATAACTGGACCGGCAACCGCATCACCTGCCGGGACTGGTTCCAGCTCAGCCTGAAAGAAGGCTTTACAGTATTTCGCGACCAGGAATTTACCGGCGACCGCACTTCCAAAGCCGTTAAACGCATCGAAGATGTCAACATGCTGCGCACCCGCCAGTTTGCTGAGGATGCCGGGCCCTTGGCGCATCCGATACGCCCTGATTCCTATATAGAGATCAACAATTTTTACACCTTGACCGTATACGAAAAAGGCGCGGAAGTGGTGCGCATGATCCGCACCCTGCTCGGCGCTGAAGGCTTTCGTAAAGGCAGCGATTTATATTTTGAGCGTCATGACGGACAAGCGGTTACCTGCGATGATTTCGTCAGCGCCATGGAGGATGCCAACGGCATTGACCTGAGCCAATTCCGCCGCTGGTACACCCAGGCCGGAACGCCGGTATTAACGGCTCTACAGCACTATGATCCATCCGCACAAACCCTGACCTTGACCATCAACCAAAACTGCCCGCCGACTCCGGGACAGGCCGTTAAAGAGCCATTGCATATTCCGGTGACGATGGGCTTGCTTAACAAAGACGGCTCCGTCGCGCCTTGCAAGCTGCATAGCAGCGACCAAGCCTGCGATGAAGTCATTTTGCAACTGACCCAGACGGAACAGGCCTTTACCTTTGAAGGCTTGGCCGAGCAACCGGTCGTTTCTATCCTGAGAGGTTTTTCAGCGCCGGTCAAACTGGTCATGGAACGTAGCCTGGATGAGCTCGCGTTCTTGTTGAGCCACGACAGCGACACCTTTAATCGCTGGGAAGCGGGACAACAACTGGCCGGGCAGATAATTACCGGATTAAGCGCCGACCTGCAAAACGGCCGGGAGATGCACGTCAACCCCATTATGGTCGCCGCCATTAAGCAAGTGCTGGAGCAACCCTGGGACGACTTGTCGTATTTTTCCCTGCTGTTAAGCCTGCCTTCGGAAACCTATCTGGCCGAACAAATGCAGGTTGTGGATGTGGAAGCCATCCATGCCGCGCGCGAATTTGTCATGCTGACCTTGGCCGAACAGCTACAACCGCAGTTCCAGGCTTTATACAAGAATAATCATCGGGATGAATCCGGAAAATTCGACGCCGGCGCCATCGGCCGCAGACGGATTAAAAACACCTGTTTAAGTTATTTAAGCAAACTGGAAAACCACAACATTCATCAATTGTCTCAGCAGCAATTTAATGCCGCTAAAAACATGACCGACCAGATAGCGGCGTTAACGGTCATTGTCGATAACCCACATCCCGCCAAACAGCAGTGCCTGGACAGCTTTTACTATCAATGGAAAGCGGAAGCGCTGGTTATCGATAAATGGTTTGCGCTGCAAGCCTCCAGCAGCATGCCGGATACCTTTGCGACAGTGCAGGCGTTAATGCGGCATCCGGCATTTGATTTGAAAAATCCAAACCGCGTCAGGTCATTGATTGGCGCATTCAGCCAGTCTAATCCGCGGCATTTTCATGCCGCCAATGGCCAAGGCTATCAATTTCTCGCCGACCAAATTATCGCACTGAACACGTTGAATCCGCAGGTTGCATCGCGCATGGTCGGCGCATTGACGACGTGGCGTAGATATGACGAAAGCAGACAGGCGCTGATGAAAGCGCAGCTGGAACGGATTATATCGACAGAAGCGATTTCCAAAGATGTTTACGAAGTGGCGAGCAAAAGCCTGGCTCAGCAAGCGTAACCTTAAAGTCTTTTGTTCACCACGAAGGCACGAAGAACACGAAGTTTTTATCCCTTCGCGTTCTTCGTGCCTTGATGGTGATAATCTTTTTTGTTTGTTAACAAGATTTACCCGTTTTTAATCGGAAATCACTATAACGCCGTTATAAAACCCCAATGAACGATCTTGCCAAAAATGTGTTGATTACCGGCGCCGCCAAGCGGATAGGGGCGGCTTGCGCCCGCTTGCTGCATAGTGAAGGCTGCAATGTTTTTTTGCATTACCGGTCTTCAAGAGCCGAGGCGCAGCAGCTTTGCGATGAGCTGAATCGACAGCGCCCCGATTCGGCGAAACTTATTCAAGCGGATTTGCTGGATATGGCCGAGCTGGAGGCGGTTGCCCGTGACGCCGGCAGGGTCTGGGGCGGTATAGATGTGCTGGTGAATAATGCCTCGTCCTTTTACCCAACGGCCATATCCGATGTAACCGAGCGGCAATGGGACGAGTTATTGGGCAGTAATTTAAAAGCGCCGTTTTTTCTGTCTAAAGCCTTGGCGAAGACCTTAGCCGACAATAAGGGCTGCATCGTCAATATTGTCGACATCCACGCCGAACGCGGGCTGAACGGTTATCCCGTGTACAGTATTTCAAAAGCGGGGCTGGCCGCCATGACCCGGGTTTTAGCCAAGGAATTGGGGCCTGCCGTCAGGGTCAACGGCGTAGCTCCGGGAGCCATACTCTGGCCCGATAACGACTTGTCCGAATCGGCCAAACTGGAGATACTTCAACGGGTAATGCTAAAGCGTAGCGGCGAGCCGATGGATATCGCCAAGGCGGTGCTTTTTCTGGTTAAGGATGCCGACTATATCACCGGCCAAATACTGACAGTCGATGGCGGACGTACTTTATTTTCTTAACGTCCAGGACGGTATGACGCGCTTTTGCCTGAGGCCGGTCTTATCGAACCTGTCCCAAAGCTCGGCATAGCTCAAATGGCTGATCGGATGCTTTAGGGTCGGGGCAATTTCCGCTAAAGGCTCAAGCACAAAAGCGTAGTGCTCAATCTCGTCCCGAGGTATCCGCAGGCGTCCATCGTTGACGATCAGGTCGCCATATAAGATTAGATCCAGATCGAGGGTGCGTGCAGCAAATTTTCGGCTGTCGGGAGTTCGGCCATTATCAAGCTCAATTTGCCTAAGCTGTTTGGCAACTGCTTTCACCTCCAAATCGGAATCGAACCCGACCACAAGATTGTAGAAAACATCGCCTGTAAAGCCCACAGGCTCGGATTCGTAAATACTTGAAATCGTCAGCTCGCCAAAGGCTTGCTCGAGCGCCCTGAGGCTGGCAGGAATATGTTCATCCTTGTTTATGTTGCTGCCTATGCTGATGTAGCCCCGGGTCACGATTTTTTCTCTCCCCGCTCAATGATAATGCCGACATCCTTAGCGGCACTGATCGCGCCTTTTTTATTCAGAGTGATTCTGACCCAAGGCACATTAAACTCGCTGCGTATAATATCGGCAATTTCCGAGATTAATTTTTCCACCAGAAGAAACTGGCTGGCTTCAACAAAAGAAACAATGCGCTGAGAAACCGTTTTGTAATCAAGCGCATATTGAATATCATCGGTTTCAGCAGCTTTTTGAATATCAAAAGCCATCTCAATATCAAGAATGACGGTTTGTTTGGCCACTCTTTCCCAGTCATAAATGCCGATGATCGTTTCGATTTCCAGCCCGCCTAAAAATATGATATCCATTGTGATTTCCGGTTATGATGCGTGTTTTTTAAAAAGCGGTAAGTATCAGGGAAACGCACTGCGCTTACAAGTTCTGAATGTTAAAAGGTTATGCAATGATTGAATGGTTGTTTGTTCCGGCTGCCTACCTGATAGGCTCAATTTCCAGCGCAATTATTATTTGTCGCCTGATGGGCTTGCCGGATCCCCGCGAACAGGGTTCGGGCAATCCCGGCGCGACTAATGTAATGCGTATCGGGGGAAAAAAAGCGGCCGCAATTACGCTGCTGGGCGATTCGCTAAAAGGTTTAATCCCGGTTTATGCCGCGAATGCAATGGGAATACAGAACGAGCTGATTGCCGCTACCGGATTGGCAGCCTTTATAGGCCATCTCTATCCGGTGTTTTTTGGCTTTAAAGGCGGCAAGGGTGTTGCGACATCGGTTGGCGTTTTGCTCGGCTTTTTCTGGGCGCTGGGTCTTGCGTTCATGGCAACGTGGTATCTGATTTACAAATTGGGCAAAATTTCGTCTCTGTCCGCATTAGTCGCCTCGACCCTGTCGCCGATCTTTGCCTGGTTCATAGTTGGCGATGAGACTATTGTTGCAGCTTCCACGGTCATGACAGTCTTCTTGCTATGGCGGCATAAAGGCAATATTCAGCGGCTACTGGCCGGGCAGGAAGGCGGATCAGCTGCCCGATAACTCACTAATCGGCCAGCGCGGGCGAGCATAAATCTCCAGCCCTTGTTGCTGCCCTGCCATTAAACGCTGGCAACCGGCATAGGCGATCATCGCGCCGTTATCGGTACAGAACTGAAGTCTCGGAAAATAGAGCTGGGCGTTTTCCTTGACCACCATCTCCGTCAAGCAGGCTCTGATTTGCTTGTTGGCGCTGACGCCTCCGGCAACAACCAGTCTTTTCAGGCCGGTTTGTTGCAAGGCTCGCCTGCATTTAATGCTAAGTGTTTCGGCAACCGCCTGTTGAAACGCGGCGGCAACATCAGCTTTATCCTGATCAGTTTTTTCAGAAGCGTTAATGATATTCAGCGTGAATGTTTTTAAGCCGCTAAAGCTAAAGTCCAACCCAGGGCGGTCGGTCATCGGACGAGGAAATTTAATCTGCGGTTTACCTTGTTCAGCTAGCGCGGACAATCTTGGGCCGCCGGGGTAACCCAAACCCAGCATTTTCGCGGTCTTATCAAAAGCCTCACCTGCGGCATCATCCAGAGACTCCCCTAACAGTTGGTAGCGACCGATACCTTCAACCTGCACAAGCAGGGTATGCCCTCCGGAGATCAGCAATGCGACAAAAGGAAATTCCGGCGGATTTTCTTCCAACATAGGCGCCAGCAAATGCCCTTCCATATGATGAACGGCAAGTGCCGGGACTTGCCATGCCCAAGCCAGACTTCTGGCTGTTGCCGCACCGACCAGCAATGCCCCCATCAACCCGGGCCCTGCTGTATAGGCAATGCCGCCAATATCGTTACTGGTCAATTGACTTTCTTTTAAGCATTGCTTGATCAGCGGTACTAATTTTCGAATGTGATCGCGCGAGGCAAGCTCCGGAACAACACCGCCGTATTCGCTGTGCATATCAACCTGGCTGTATAAAAGATGGCTGCATAAGCCTTTTTTGGAGTGATAAATTGCGACACCGGTTTCATCGCATGAGGTCTCTATGCCTAAAACGTACATTGATTTTTGAAATTTTTAAAAGTAAAGGTATAATTAAGGGTTCTGTTTGTGCAGTGGATTAAAAAATCCTAACTTTTTAAATATTAACATATTCGGGTCATTATAATGCCGTCAGTAAAAATCAAAGAAAACGAACCATTTGATATTGCAATTCGCCGTTTTAAACGCGCTTGTGAAAAAGCGGGTGTATTAGCTGAAGTACGTCGCCGCGAGTTTTACGAAAAACCAACCGCAGAGCGCAAACGCAAAGGCGCTGCTGCTGTTAAGCGTCACTTGAAAAAATTAGCGCGCGAGCGTTATGCATTGAAAAACTTACGTCGCGGCCGTCCTGCACTGTAAAACCAAGGTCAATACGATGGATTTGTTAACAGATCGTATCAAGGAAGATATGAAAGCCGCCATGAAAGGCGGCGACAAAGCACGATTAGGCGTAATTCGCTTGATTTTGGCCGCCATTAAGCAGGTCGAGGTCGACGAGCGCATCACTTTGGATAACGAACGCGTTATCCAGGTACTCGATAAGATGCTCAAACAACGCCGCGAATCTATACGTCAATTTGCCGAAGCCGGTCGACAAGACTTGGTAGACATTGAAGAGGCCGAAATTCCGGTGATCCAGGATTTCTTGCCTCAGGCTTTGACTGAAATCGAAATCGACTTAATGGTCAAAGATGCTGTCACTGAATCCGGCGCTGAATCCATCAAGGATATGGGCAAAGTCATGGCTTTGCTTAAGGCAAAAATGCAAGGGCGCGCCGACATGTCCGTTGTGAGCAACAAGATCAAGGCAGCTCTAGCTGGGTAGATTGTTTTTACCGGTTTTTGTCGGCAACCGCTTCCCTCGCTGCCTTACATCCACGCAGTTGTCGGAGCGTAGCTGTGTCCGGTAGAATTCCTCGTGAGTTTATTGATGAGCTTTTGGTGCGGGTTGATATTGTCGACTTAATCGATTCGCACGTTCCTCTAAAAAAAACGGGCGCTAACTTTGTAGCCCGCTGCCCTTTTCACACCGAAAAAACTCCCAGCTTTTCCGTAAACCGAAAAAAACAATTTTTTCACTGTTTTGGCTGCGGAGCCAGCGGTAACGCCATCAGCTTTCTAATGAACTTCAGCCATCTCGATTTTGTTGAAGCCGTTGAAGACCTGGCAGGATTTGCCGGGATCGCAGTACCCAGAGAATCTATCGAACATCAACCAAGGCAGCAGAAAGAAGACCTAATCAGTCTATATGCGCTAATGGAACAGGTAGCCGCCTTTTATACCGAGCAACTAAGGACCGGCAACGAAGGGAAAAAAGCAGCTAAGTATTTAAAAAATCGAGGTGTCAGTGGCGATTGCGCCAGCGATTTCATGCTGGGCTACGCGCCTGACGAATGGAAAGCCTTGGCGACCCGCTTCGACCAGAAATTATTGCTCGAAGCCGGATTACTGGTCAGCAAAGAGAACGGTCAGCCCTATGACCGATTTCGCGGCCGAATCATGTTCCCTATCAGGGATAAACGAGCACGAATTATAGGCTTTGGCGGACGAGTACTCGACAATTCTTTACCCAAATACTTGAATTCTCCAGAAACGCCCCTATTTCATAAAGGCAAAGAAGTTTACGGCTTACATGAGCTTCTGCAAAAGAATGCCAAACCTCAAAGGATCTTGATTGTAGAGGGCTATATGGATGTTATTACTTTGGCTCAGTTTGGCATTCATTACGCAGTTGCCGCATTAGGAACCGCAGCATCGCAAACACATCTTGATTTATTATTCCGGTTTTCTTCGGAATTGGTGTTTTGTTTTGATGGCGACAAGGCGGGGCGCGAAGCAGCATGGAGAGCCATGGAGCCGGCTTTTTCCAGCTTAAAGGACGGACGACAAATTCGCATCATGCTGCTACCGCAAAATCATGACCCAGATTCGCTGGTGCGTGAGGAAGGCGTTGATGGATTTATTGGCCGCGTACAGACCGCCGAAACCTTGTCGGAGTATTTTTTCGGGCATTTTTCGAAAGAGCTGAATCTATCCGAAATGGAAGGACGAGCACAATTAGTAACTAAAGCCAAACCGTATCTAGATAAATTACCGGAGAGTATTTTTAAAGAGATGATGTTTGCACGATTAAAAGAATTATCTGGATGGGCCAATCTGGATGTTTTGGAGAGTACAGCTACACTTGTCTCCAAGCAAGACCCAAAGCGATATAGGAATACAGCCAGGAATCGACCTCAGGATAGTGGCAGATTATCGTCGGCGCGAGCCGCTATTGCCTTGCTGGTCCAGAACCCCCGCCTGGCCGAGCTGATTGAGCAGCGGGAAATTGACTGGAACGGACTGGACTTTTCAGGTGCAGCCCTTTTTAAAAATATCCTGCAAGTCATTGCAGACAAGAATCCGTCAAATACAGCGGTTTTAATGGAATGCTACCGAGACACCGCCGAAGAAAAATTTATAAAGGCATTAGCTTTACTAGATGTGCAAGTTTCGGATGACCAGATAGAAACTGTATTTTGCGACTCCCTGGACAGGTTATTAACTCAAGCCAGGGAAACCGTTTTAACTAGATTATTGAATAAAGGCAAGACAGAAGGACTGGATGCACAGGAGAAAGAGCTGTTACGAAAAATGCTAACAGCCCAAAATTTTGGTGCCAAATAATAGGAATTCGTAGTATAATCATTGGTTCGGCGAAGTTAGGCCGAAGCAGAGTCTTCCGTGAGTAAATGATGAACCAAGAACAACAGCAGTCCCAACTTAAACAATTGATAGCCAAAGGCAAAGTCCAGGGTTACCTGACCTATGCCGAGGTTAATGATCACTTGCCGAGTGATATTGTTGATCCTGAGCAAATTGAAGATATTATTGGCATGATCAATGATATGGGGATTCAGGTTTACGAAGTTGCGCCTGATGAAGACTCCCTTATCACCGACTCAGCGGCTGTTACTACAGACGATGAAGACGCCGAAGAAGTTGCGGCTTTAGCTTCTGTTGATAGCGAATTTGGCAGAACCACCGATCCAGTACGCATGTACATGCGGGAAATGGGTTCAGTGGAATTGCTGACTCGAGCAGATGAATTAAAAATTGCCAAGCGCATTGAAGAAGGCCAACAGCAGCTGGTCAAAGCCATCGCTCGCTCCTGCATCGTTGTTGAAGATTTTTTACAATCATTCGACAATATTTCCGGCGAAGAAGGCGGTATTCGTCTTACCGATTTGGTTTCCGGCTTTGTAGATTTAACGGAACCCGAGGATTTTGTTAACGTCCTGCCCGTGAGCGAGGATGTCGAAGAGACTCCAGCCGAAGAAGAGCCAAAAGGACTGAATTACGAAGAAGTCAAAGAGAAAGTTGAGGCTCTCAGAAAGCAATTAAAAACAGCCGCCGCAGCAATTAAAAAGCATGGCTACTCAAGCGATAAAACCGAAAAAGAATTTGAGGCATTAGCCGACTTGTTCATGGAGTTTAAATGGACTCCGCAATACTTAAAGAAATTGACGGCTATTATTCCTAATGGTGTTACCGCTGTGCGGGAGCAGGAAAAACTCATTATGGATATTTGCGTTAATCATGCAAAAATGCCGCGCAAAGAGTTTATTGCCTCCTTTCCTGAGCACGAGACCAGTTCAGAATGGCTTGACCAATATTTGAACTCAGCCAGCAAGTATGCAGCATCACTAAAAGAACGCGAGAAAGAAATAAGAAAAGCCCAAAAAGTATTGGCTGATATTGAGGCCGACTACGGCCTAACCATTAGCGGCTTAAAAGATATTAACCGGCGCATGTCTATCGGCGAAGCTAAGGCAAGGCGGGCGAAAAAAGAAATGATCGAGGCCAATTTAAGGCTGGTTATTTCAATAGCTAAAAAATATACTAATCGTGGACTGCAATTCCTGGACTTAATTCAAGAAGGCAATATCGGCCTAATGAAAGCAGTCGATAAATTCGAATATCGCCGCGGTTACAAGTTTTCGACCTATGCCACGTGGTGGATTAGACAGGCTATCACCCGGTCAATCGCAGACCAGGCTAGAACCATTCGTATCCCGGTGCATATGATCGAAACGATCAATAAATTAAACCGGATTTCCAGACAGATTCTTCAGGAATTAGGACGGGAAGCGACACCGGAAGAATTGGCGGAACGCATGGAAATGCCGGAAGACAAGGTCCGTAAGGTATTGAAAATTGCCAAAGAACCTATCTCAATGGAAACGCCTATCGGTGACGATGAAGATTCTCATTTGGGAGATTTCATAGAAGATGCTAAAGTATTGTCCCCGGTTGAGGCTGCAACAATCGCCGGTTTGCGTGAATCGACACAAAATGTGTTAGCTGGATTAACCGCAAGAGAAGCAAAAGTCCTGCGCATGCGCTTTGGTATTAACATGAATACCGACCATACACTGGAAGAAGTGGGCAAACAATTCGATGTGACGCGTGAGCGGATTCGTCAAATTGAAGCCAAAGCATTGAGAAAACTTAGACATCCTTCAAGATCAGAGCAATTAAGGTGCTTTCTGGATGGCGAGTAAATAATATATAAGGGCCCTTAGCTCAGTTGGTTAGAGCGTCCGACTCATAATCGGCAGGTCGTAGGTTCAAGTCCTACAGGGCCCACCATACGCAAGAAGGCTGCCTCGGCAGCCTTTTGTATATCTGGGTTTTACATTTTAACAAGGTGGTATCGTGAGCAATAATTATACTTTCACATCAGAATCGGTTTCAGAAGGTCATCCTGACAAGGTTGCTGATCAAATTTCAGATGCAGTACTTGATGCCTTATTGGCACAAGATCCTCGTTCGCGCGTCGCTTGCGAGACACTGGTAAAAACCGGCATGGTCATTCTGGCCGGCGAAGTCACTACTGATGCCTGGGTTGATCTTGAAGCGTTGGTCCGAAAAGTTGTTTGCGACATCGGTTATGATCATGGCGACATTGGATTCGACGGTCAAAGTTGCGCGGTTTTAAATGCTATCGGTAAACAATCGGCCGATATTGCGATGGGCGTCGATGAAGCCGAAAATCACGAACAAGGCGCCGGCGACCAAGGCTTGATGTTTGGTTACGCCAGCAATGAAACCGATGTACTGATGCCGGCTCCAATCACTTATTCCCATCTGCTGGTCAAACGTCAGTCCGAAGTACGTAAAAATAAAACCTTGCCTTGGCTGCGTCCTGATGCCAAAAGCCAGATTACTTTCCGCTACGAAGATAACAAGCCCGTAGCTATCGATGCGGTGGTTTTGTCTACACAGCACTCGCCTGAAATTGCTACCAAAGCATTGCATGAAGCGGTAATGGACGAAATTATCCTGCCGGTTCTGCCTAAAGAATGGCTTCATAAAGATACCAAATATTTCATTAACCCAACCGGTCAATTCGTTATCGGCGGCCCTGTCGGCGACTGCGGCTTAACAGGGCGTAAAATTATCGTCGATTCTTACGGCGGCATGGCAAGACACGGCGGCGGCGCGTTTTCAGGCAAAGATCCTTCAAAAGTTGACCGTTCTGCTGCCTATATGGCGCGCTATGTAGCTAAAAACATTGTTGCGGCCGGATTGGCCGAGCGCTGTGAAATTCAGGTTTCTTATGCGATCGGGGTTGCGGAACCTACATCTATCACTGTTGAAACTTTTGGCACCGGTAAAATCAGCGAAGACAGGATGGTACAAATTATCAGGGATATTTTTGATTTAAGGCCCAAAGGCTTGATTGCGATGCTGGACTTGTTAAAGCCTATCTACCAACCGACAGCAGCATATGGCCACTTCGGTCGTACCGAAGAGTCCTTTAGCTGGGAAAAAACCGACAAAGTTGACGCATTGAAAGATGCGGCTGGCCTTAAATAAAAACAAAGGAACAGTAATGAATAAACCAGATTATAAAGTCGCCGATATTTCATTGGCAGAATGGGGCCGCAAGGAAATCAATATCGCCGAAACTGAAATGCCGGGCTTAATGGCCCTGCGTGAAGAATTCGGCGCAGAACAACCTTTAAAAGGCGCACGTATTGCCGGCTGTTTGCATATGACCATTCAAACAGCGGTATTGATTGAAACCCTGACTGCATTAGGCGCAGAAGTTCGCTGGTCTTCTTGCAACATTTTCTCTACCCAAGATCATGCCGCTGCGGCAATGGCCGCTGCGGGCATTCCGGTTTTTGCCTGGAAAGGCGAAACCGAAGTAGAAGCCGAATGGTGTATCGCGCAAACAATCGACGGTCTTGACGGCTGGCGCCCGAACATGATTCTGGATGATGGCGGCGACTTAACCGTCATGATGCATGAAAAATACCCTGAATTAATGGCCGATATTAAAGGCTTGTCCGAAGAAACCACTACCGGCGTATTGCGTCTGTATGAAATGGTCGCTAAAGGCACTTTAAAAGTCCCTGCTTTCAATGTTAACGACTCGGTCACTAAATCAAAATTCGACAATCTGTACGGTTGCCGAGAATCACTGGTTGACGGCATCAAGCGCGCTACCGATGTGATGATCGCCGGTAAAATCGCTGTCGTTTGCGGTTACGGTGATGTCGGCAAAGGTTGCGCTCAATCGTTGCGCGGCCTTGGCGCAACCGTATGGATCACCGAAATCGACCCGATTTGCGCATTGCAGGCTGCGATGGAAGGTTATCGCGTAGTCACAATGGAAGACGCCGCCCCGCTCGCCAATATTTTCGTTACCGCAACCGGCAACTTCAATATCATCACTCATCAGCACATGCTGGCGATGAGAGACCAGGCGATTGTTTGCAATATCGGCCATTTCGATGCTGAAATTGAAATTTCCTCATTGCGTCAATACAAATGGGAAAACATCAAGCCTCAAGTCGATCATGTCATTTTCCCTGACGGAAAACGCCTGATTATTCTGGCAGAAGGCCGTTTGGTTAACCTGGGCTGCGCCACCGGGCATCCAAGCTTTGTGATGTCTAACTCATTCTGCAACCAGGTTCTGGCACAAATTGAACTTTGGAAAAACTCTGCGCAGTATGAGAACAAGGTTTACATCCTGCCTAAGAAACTGGACGAAAAAGTCGCCAGATCGCATCTTAAACAGCTGGGCGTGAATTTGACCGTGTTAACTGAAGCGCAAGCCAAATATATCAATGTTCCGGTAGAAGGACCGTTTAAAGCCGATCATTACCGTTATTGATTAATCATCGTTCCCACGGCCTCCGTGGGAATGCGGTCCGTGTCGCTTCGGCGATGCGGACTGCAATGCGTCCACAGCGGCATCTCGACAGAAACCGCGGGAACGATACATTTCGACAGACATCTGTAGCTACAGTCGTTTGATTCCCGGCAGTGAGACCGTAAAAATGCAAAAGCATCCCCAACTATTTAGTTTCGAATTTTACCCGCCGAAGACCGAAGAAGGCGCTGTAAACCTGCAAGTTGTTCATAGCAAACTGGCAAAACTCAATCCGGACTTTTTTTCCGTTACCTTTGGCGCAGGCGGCTCGACCCGCGACAAAACCTTCGCTACGGTCATTGATATTCAATCCAAAGGCATAGCTGCTGCACCGCATTTGTCCTGTGTTGCCTCAACCAAAGCCAATATCCGGGCGATTCTGAAAGACTACCAGGATCATGGCATCACTAAAATTGTCGCATTAAGAGGCGATTTGCCATCCGGCACCATGTCAGCCGGAGAATTTCGCTACGCTAATGAGCTGGTCGAATTTATCCGCCAGGAAACCGGCGACCATTTCCAGATTCATATTGCCGCCTATCCCGAAGTGCATCCGCAAGCTGCCAGCGGTGCGGAAGACTTCAACAACTTCAAGCGCAAGGCAACAGCGGGCGCCAACGCGGCCATTACCCAGTATTTTTACAATGCTGAAGCGTATTTTTATTTTGTTGATAGCTGCGAAAAAAATGGCATAACCATCCCCATCGTACCCGGTATTATGCCGATTACCCAATACACGCAGTTGTTCCGCTTTTCGGAAATGTGCGGCGCGGACATCCCCCGCTGGCTCAGAAAACGCCTGGAAAGCTTTGGCGATGATCGGGAATCAATACAGAAATTCGGCCTGGACGTGGTCAGCAGCCTGTGCCAACGCTTACTGGAAGGCGGCGCGCCGGGACTGCATTTTTATACAATGAACCAGGCTGCGCCCACCCTGGCGATTTTGGAAAATTTGCATATCAAACCCAAAGACTAAACACAAGGCCGCGCTCCCAACCCGTATTTGCAGCAAGAATTACACCGTTCCCAAGCCCGATTGGGAACGTCCACCAAACCTGAGCGCAGCTAGCTTATGTCGTCCAACCAATCCCTTTCCAACCGTGACCTTTCCGTAGTGTGGCATCCTTGCACGCAAATGAAAGATCACGAAACTTTCCCGCTTATACCGATCAAAAAAGGGCAAGGCGTTTGGCTGGAGGATTTTGACGGCAACCGCTATCTCGATGCGATCAGCTCATGGTGGGTGAATCTATTCGGCCATGCCAATCCTGCCATTAATGCGGCATTAAAAGACCAACTCGATACCCTGGAGCATGTGATTTTCGCCGGATTCACCCATGCGTCCGCAGTCGAACTGGCGGAAAAACTAATCGAAATAACCCCGCCAGGACTAAGCCGCTGTTTTTATGCCGACAATGGTTCTGCTGCGGTGGAAGTCGCGCTCAAGATGAGCTTTCACTATTGGCGCAACCTCGGGCAAATCCAAAAGACCAAATTCATCACCCTGGAAAACAGCTATCACGGTGAAACCTTGGGTGCGCTGGCCGTCGGCAACGTATCGCTCTATAAGGAAACTTACGCACCGTTATTAATGGACGTCATCACCGTACCCGGTCCGGACTGTTACCACCGCGAACCCGGCGAATCATGGGAAGATTATTCCACCCGCCGCTTCACGCTGATGGAGGAGACGCTGCAACAACACAGCAATACGGTGTGTGCGGTTATCATCGAACCCTTGGTGCAATGCGCCGGCAATATGCGCATGTATGACCCAGTCTATTTGCAATTACTTCGCGCCGCTTGCGACAAATACCAAGTGCATTTGATCGCCGATGAAGTCGCGGTCGGCTTCGGGCGCACCGGGACCTTGTTTGCCTGCGAACAGGCGGCAACCAGCCCCGATTTCATGTGCCTGTCCAAAGGCTTAACCGGCGGCTATTTACCGTTGTCGGCAGTGTTGACCACCGATCAGGTCTATCAGGCCTTTTATGCCGATTATCAAACGATGAGCGCGTTTTTGCATTCGCACAGCTATACCGGCAATGCTCTGGCTTGCAGGGCAGGCATTGCGACCATCGATATTTTCCGGCAACACAACATCATCGAAAAAAACCGCTCGTTGGCTGACAGCATGGCGAAAGCGGCAGCGCGTTTCCATGACCATCCGCATGTCGCTGAAGTCAGGCAAACGGGCATGATCCTGGCGATTGAACTGGTCAAAAACAAACATACCCGCGAACCCTATCCCTGGCAGGAGCGCCGTGGACTCAAAGTCTATCAGTACGCGCTGTCCAAAGGCGTATTACTGCGCCCCTTGGGCAACGTTATTTATTTCATGCCGCCCTATATTGTCACCGAGGATGAACTATTATTGATTGCTGAAGTTGCATGGCAAGGCATACAACAGGCAGTTAAGGACTGATTATGCGAGTTTCCAGATTATATACGCCGGCACCGCTGGCCACGGGCAACTTGGTCGAACTGGATGATGACAACGGGCATTATGTCAGAACGGTGTTGCGGTTAAAAAAAGACGACCCGATCATTCTATTTAACGGGCACGGCGGTGAGTATTTGGGCACCGTTGCCGAAGTCAGCCGAAAAGCCGTGCTGATTGCCGTCGGGCAATGGGATGACCGTAGTGTGGAATCGCCGTTGCAGGTCATCTTGGGTCTGGGCATCTCACGAGGCGACCGGATGGATTTGACGGTGCAAAAAGCCGTGGAGCTGGGCGTCAACCACATCACACCGTTATTGACCGAGCGCTGCCTGGTGCAATTCAAAGGCGAAAAAAAACCGCAACGCCTGTTGCACTGGCAAAAAATCGTCCAACATGCCGCCGAACAAAGCGGCAGAACCGCCCTGCCCGCAATGCCGGAAGTTGAGCGGCTGCAAGACTGGGTGAACATCCAACAGGGACTGAAAGTATTTCTCGACCCCTACGCGGAAACGACATTAATGGATTTAAAACCCGACGCAGTGACAGTCACCTTACTCACCGGCCCCGAAGGCGGCTTTTCCAGTCAGGAACGGGACATAGCCAAAGCCTCCGGCTTTATACCCGTCCGCCTGGGCGCCCGCATATTAAGAACAGAAACCGCATCCATTGCCGCCTTGGCCGCCGTGCAGCTGTTATGGGGCGATTTCGGCAAAGGAAATAACGGATGATCAGGAAAATTATTTATTCAATAGTGCCGCTGCTAGTATTGCTGGCAGCTTCATCGTTAGCCTGCATCGTAGGCTATTTTATTTTCCAGGGTATTGACGGCCGGTTTCCTTTATCCAAAGTAATCACCAAATCGACGCAGCTGTTTTTGGTGCTGAGTATTTTTCCAGCCATGGCTTATCTGAAATTGAGCAAGACCGATCTAGGCTTTGCTGCAAAAGCGGTATTTTTTAAGCAAGTATTGCTGGGGTTCGGCTTGGGATTTGCAACGTTGATGCCGGTGTTTATCGCCGAATATGCGCTTGGCATCCATATCATTGATCAGACGCAGCATTGGACTGCCGGTTTACTGGCTGAAAAAGCGCTTATCTCGTTGTTGCTTGCGTTGTTGATTTCGATGATTGAAGAGCCTATTTTCCGGGGCATTCTCTTCGCCGGTTTAAAAAAGAACTTGCCGGTCATTGCGGCAATTATTATCAGCTCAGCTTATTATGCAGCGCTGCATTTCCTGGACAGCAAAACCGAAATACCTTTGCAACAAGCCGACTTATTCAGCGGCTTTACCTTGCTAGGCGAAGCCTTTGCCAATTTAATGAACCCGCAAATCCTGTCGACATTTTTAGCTTTGCTGATGGTGGGTATCTTTCTTGGCGTGCTCAGGACAAACATCAAACAAAGCCTGGGCTTATGTATCGGCTGCCATACCTGCTGGGTGTGGCAAATCAAGATGAGCAAGAGTTTATTTAATACTGATTCCAGCTCGGAATATCTGTATCTGGTCAGCAGCTATGATGGCGTCATCGGCCCATTGGTTACCGGCTGGCTCAGCCTCGCCCTCATCGGCTATTTTGTTTACAAAAAGGTTCGGGGATAAATCTCAATCCCTGAAATTTTCAAACTGCAACGGCATGTCCAGCTTCTCTTCCCTGAGCATTTTAATTACGTCTTGCAGATCATCGCGGCTTTTGCCGGTCACCCTGACCTGGTCGCCCTGAATGGCGGCCTGAACTTTCAGCTTTTTATCTTTAATCAATTTAACGATTTTTTTAGCCATCTCCTTATCCAGCCCCTGCTTCATAGTGATTTCCTGACGCATCCCCTTACCGCTAGGCTTTGCATCACCTGTCTCCATGCAAGCTATATCAATGCCGCGCCGCGTGAGTTTTGCGCAGATAACTCTGAACATTTGCTGTAACTGGAACGTCGATTGGGAGATCATAATCACTTTATCGTCATTCAGTTCAAAGCTTGAGTCGGTGCCCTTAAAATCAAAGCGCGTGCTGACTTCCTTATTGGCTTGGTCAACGGCGTTAGTAAGCTCGTGTTTATCGAATTCTGAAATGATGTCGAAAGAAGGCATGATTATGATGTCAGGATAATAAAAGGAGCCTAACTATAATAATCTTTGCGGCATTATTCAACACCCCTAGCCGATGCAGACGCTCTAATAAACTCGCTGACGGCCTTGATCCGCAAGCGCCGAATCGCTTCGCCGATCTGTGCGCCTTTAAGTTCGCCGTTCAGAATAGACGAAGTATCGATCGATGCTCCCGCCCTGGCTGCACCGCTCAGCAGTTTGGCTTGATGATAAGGGACATTTTCAAGCCCGGCCCGGCCTTTGGCATCCGCCTCGCAGGCCAGCAAAAACTCAGGCAATTTATTGACCGGCTTGAATGCCCCCAGAGCGGTCAGCGTATCGGTTAACGTTGAAGCGCGTAATTCGAAAGCCCGATGACAATGGCTATGGTATTGCATGACCTGCAAGGCCAGAGCCTTAAACGCGTTGGGCACACGCAAGCGGAGGCACATTTGTTCCAGAATCGGCAGCCCTTGGGTTTCATGCCCATGATGATGCGGCCAATGTGCTTTGGGCGACACGCCCTTGCCCAGATCATGAACCAATGCCGCAAATCGCACTTCGGGGTTGGGTGACAACAGCGCCGCCTGCTCCAGGCAGAGCATGACATGAACGCCGGTATCGATTTCCGGGTGATATTTTTCCGGCTGCGGCACGCCGAATAAGCAAGCTATTTCCGGCAAGATTTTATCCAGCGCCGAGCAATCTTTTAAGGTATAGAAAAAAGCGCTGGGCGATTTTTCATTAAGCGCTTTAAACAATTCCGCCCATACCCGCTCGGGCACCAGATGATCCACCTCCCCTGCCGTCACCATGGCTTGCATCAAGCCCTTGGTTTCCTCGGCCAACGTAAAGCCGAGATGCTGATACCTTGCCGCAAAACGGGCGATGCGCAATATCCGCACCGGATCTTCGGCAAAGGCCGGCGAGATATGCCGGAAAATGCGTTTTTCAAGATCGCCCTGCCCGCCGTAAGGGTCAACAAGCTGTCCTTCTGGCGTCATTGCCATGGCATTGATAGTCAGGTCGCGGCGGATTAAATCCTGCTCCAGGCTGACATCAGGCGCTGCATGCACCGTAAAGCCTTTATAACCGGGCGCGGTTTTTCTTTCGGTTCTGGCTAGCGCGTATTCTTCCTGGCTTTGCGGATGCAGGAATACCGGAAAATCCTTGCCCACCGGTCTAAAACCCTGACGCACCATGGATTCCGGGGTCTCGCCGATCACCACCCAGTCCTTCTCCTTGACCGGAAGCCCCAGTAATTGATCGCGCACTGCGCCGCCAACAAGGTATATTTCCACTTAGTCGCTCAAGCCGTTTAACAATGCCCTAGAATAACACAGCTGCATTCGAAAAAAGGCATAATGGCCGTGCGTCCGACGCATCACCCAACCTATAATCAGGGAAACAAAATGATAGCAATTTTTTTAGCCAGCCTTGTACTGGGCGCTGTTTCTGGGCTCATGGCAGGCCTTTTCGGAATAGGTGGCGGCCTTATTATTGTGCCGGTTTTAGCCGTATTATTTGCGGGGCAAGGGTTTCCCTCCGAACTGACCATGATCATGTCGGTGGCAACCTCGCTGGCGACCATTATTTTCACCTCGATTGCTTCAGTACTGGCGCATCATCGATTGAATTCCGTTTTGTGGTATAGAGTTCAGGCCCTGGCCCCAGGAATTATGGTCGGTTCGGCTATCGGAGCCGTGGTCGCGGATCATATAGACGCTGACCTGTTACGCTCTATCTTCATCATCTACTTAGTTTCCGTAGGTGTGCAAATGGCTTTGAAATGGAAGCCTAAACCCGGACGAGAACAACCATCCAAAGAACTGGATTTCGGTGCGGCAGTCATCATGGGACTGCTGTCATCATTACTCGGCATAGGCGGAGGCACACTGACAGTGCCATTTTTAGTCCATTTCCAAACGCCTATGCGAAACGCAGTCGCGATAGCCAGCGCCTGCGGCTTGCCGATAGCCTTGGCAGGAACGTTGAGTTATGCCCTGTTGGGTCGGGATGCATTGCAATTGCCGGAGTGGAGTTTAGGCTATATCTACCTGCCTGCTTTTCTGGGCATCATACTGACCAGCATCTATACCGCCCCGATAGGCGCCAAACTGGCTCATAAACTGCCTGCCGAGGAATTAAAACGCTATTTTTCGCTGCTGTTGTTTGTGATGGCGGCTAAGTTGATATGGTTTTGAAACTGCTTAAATTACCCCCATTCTTAAAATTTACATTATTTTTATGCCGTCAAATTTGCGATAATGCGCAGTCATTTTATTTACAAGGTATCCGTTGCACATGTGGTTTAAGAATCTAAGCATTTTCCGTCTTACTGAAGATTTCACTCTAGCTCCAGCAGACCTGGAACAAAAACTTGAACAAATGGCTTTTCGCCCCTGCGGCAGTCATGAGGAATTCACTTTTGGCTGGACGTCACCGTTGGGAAAATCGTCTGAGCAACTGGTGCATAGCGCGAACGGCTTTTTGATGTTGTGCGGAAAAAAAGAGGAAAGAGTCCTGCCTGCGTCTGTCGTCAATGAAATGATGCAGGAAAAGATTCTTGAAACCGAAGAACAACAAGGGCGCAAATTATCTAAAAAAGAACGCACCGCTATCAAAGATGAGCTTATCTTTGAGTTATTGCCCAGAGCTTTCACGTTCTCGAACAAGACTTACGCCTATATCGACCCTAAAGGCGGCTGGCTGATCGTCGATGCGGCTTCCGCAAAAAAAGCCGAAGATTTGCTGAGCAGCTTGCGCAAATGCCTGGGTTCGTTGCCGGCCGTTCCGCTTAATACTATCGAAAAACCGGTTAAAATCATGACCGAGTGGCTGGTCAATAATCAGGCGCCGGACGATATCACGATTGAAGACGAGTGCGAATTGCGCTCACCGGAAGAGGAAGGCGGCATTATTCGCTGCAAGCGCCATGACCTGAGCCTGCCGGAAATTAAAAATCATCTGGATACCGGCAAGGAAGTTATCAAACTGGCCGTGAATTGGGCCGATCGCATTGCTTTCATTATCGATGAGAATCTGGCCATTAAACGCCTGAAGTTTCTTGATTTGATTCAGGATCAGGTGGCCGATACTGAATCAGGCTCTGAAGCCGAGCAGTTCGATGTGGATTTTTCGATCATGTCGCTGGAACTGTCAAACTTCTTTCCGCGTTTGCTGGAGCTGTTCGGCGGCGAGAATAAGGCGTGATTGTAGTTTCCATCTAAATATCTCACCACGAAGGCACGAAGGACGCGAAGAAATAAAACTTCGCGTCCTTCGTGCCTTCGTGGTGAATAAAAGAGATTTTTCCACGTTCCAGTCTAAATAACGTACACATATCCAGGTTTTATGAGGCTTGCAGTGAAACTTTGATTGCGCTTACACTGCGGCTTCAGGCTTTTAACTATCCGTGAACTCGCAAGGAGATTCCCATGTTAGAACAACACCAGCAAGCCCCGCAGTTCAGTGTAAAAAATCAATTTAATGAAACGGTCAATTTGTCCAATTATCTGGGCAAAAAGAATGTGGTTTTGTATTTTTATCCCAAGGATGACACCCCCGGCTGCACCATAGAAGCCAACCAGTTCACCCAGCTTGCGGAGGAATTTGCCAAGGCGGACACCGTGGTTATCGGTGTCAGCAAGGATACTTGCGCCAGCCATACAGATTTCATTAACAAATACGGATTGAAAGTGGATTTGCTGGCCGACGAAGACGGCAAACTCTGCGAAAGCTATGGCGTATGGCAGGAACGGGAAAAGAACGGCGTTAAAAGCATGGCGATTCTTCGCTCCACGTTCATTATCAACAAGCAAGGCGAATTGGTTGATGTGGCTTACGGCGTTACGCCCGAAGGTCACGCCCAGGAAGTATTGGAAAAAGTAAAAAACTTGTAATTCATGGCAACTGTTTTGGATAGTCTAATGTCAAAATTTAATTTCACCATGCATCATGCCAGTCTCGTTGTTGCCGATACGACGGCATCGTTGAAATTTTACTGCGACATTCTTGACATGCCACAGACCGCCCGGCCGGATCTGGGTTTTCCCGGCGCCTGGTTACAATTGGGCGCTCAACAGATTCACTTGCTGGAACTTAAAAATCCTGACCCGACAACCGGCCGCCCCGAACATGGCGGGCGCGACCGGCATATTGCCTTAAGCGTGCCGGATCTGGAGCCGGTCCGGGAAGCGCTCGAACAAAACGGTATCGCCTACACCCTGAGCAAATCCGGCCGGAAAGCGCTATTTTGCCGTGATCCGGACGGCAATGCGCTGGAGATTCTTCAGCAGCTCTAAATTTGCCTAGGTTTTGTTGTTGCGAACTAAATTGTAGATTTTGAAGCTTAGTATCGACGCAGCCAACAGCAGCGTTATCGAGTTTGCAATGATGATGGCCATATCGCCGAGATGAATGCCGTAAATCAGCCAGCACAACACGCCCAAGGTAAAGGTGCTGTACATGCCCAGGGAAAGAGATTCGGTATCCCTGGTTTTTATTGTCAATACGGCCTGCGGCACGAATGAACCTGTGGTCAGTGTTGCGGCTAAATAGCCGATAATTTCAGGAGTGAATATCATAACTATTTGGGCGTAACGCCACTATTTTCCCGCCGCAGATTTCTTTAGCTTTTTCAGTACGCTTTGACCGATAGCGTTGGCAAAATCCTCAATATTTTCATACTCCTGCTCTTGGGCAAAATTCACTACCGCCATGACCAACTTTTTAGTTTCGGCTATTTCTTTGTGTGTTCGACCGCAGCCTTCACAGTGAGTTCCTTCGTAAGTACATTTATCAACGCATGGACTGAATTTCATGATATTTCCTCTAATGTTATAGCCTGTTCATAACGATAAATAAGCAGGCAAACTAAAATAAGCTACCCACTTTGAATATTTCAGGAATTTTACCACACCGAAAATAAGCAGTTACATCCCTTATCAATAATCACGCCCGGCTATAAATCTTCTATCTCAGTTTGATCCGTTGATGCTCAACATGGTATTGTCAAAATCAATTTCGCCCTCAACGATTCTAAAAACACCTTTGCCACGTTCTTCATTATTTTTCCAAATAGAATTTCCAATCTGGATTTCGGCACCGCAATGGACGGCTTCTTCCGCAATCACTTGAACGTGCTCGGCAAGGGTTATTTCCGACAGCAAATGGATGCGATCGGCATGAAGCTGAGCGCGGTCAACTTCGAGTTTTTCCCGGGTGTGAAAGAGCTTATTCAGTAAACCATTCTTGTCCTTTTCGGGATGCATTGAAATAAAAGCAATAATTTTTCTGATGTCCCCCTGCTCTTTTTCGTTCGCATCAATCTTGAGCTTAAACTTGTCTATCTTCGCCTGAAGGTAAGGGTTGAAACCCGCCCTGACCTTGGTTACAAAGCCGGCGCTTGAACCAATTATCGCTGTTTTTACCAAAGCGGGTGCACAGGTAATGCCGCCGATAATACGGCCTTTTTTCCCGCCTGATTTCCCCACCAAGATCCGATTAAGAGCGGTCAAATGGTTATGCATGGAGAATTCTTCAATGATGATATCGATGCCCGCATTCATAGAGACATTTTCGGCAAAACGCGCACTGATTGAACCTTTGCTGATAATTTTCGCGTTAAAGATGAGATCTTCGCTTGGATCGCCGCTCTGTTCACTATGGCCGATTACACCGCCTTTTATAACGACATTCCCACCCGCTTCAATTTCTGCCGCTTCGACGGTACCTCCCACGAACACATCTCCCGTCACGTGAATTTTCATCCCTTCCTTGACGTCGCCTTTAATATTGATAGTGCCATCGAAGCGCATATTGCCGGTTGAAATATCCACCTGCGGTAGAGCAATAGTAGGTTCCACCACAACACCATTAGGAACCAACTTTGGCTGACCAGCGATAGCTGCCAACAGCAGACTGTTATTATCAGGATCAAGCTCGTCATCCGAATCCAACTCTACACCTTGCAACCCCGAGGCAAACGGTATGTCCTGTCCGGGTTGAGGCATAACTACTTGTCCGGTAATGTCCCAGCCTTTTTCGCCCTCGGTGGGCGGAGTACGGCACATCAACGGATCGCCAGGCTTTACGACAATCAGCTGCCCAAGATCGCGGTAATTGACGATACCGCGCTCGTCTATTCGGGGTTTCCGTTCTCTTATTTGCGGTATCAGACTCTGAAACCGTGCGTCAATGCCACGTACAGGCTGCGCTCCTTGGGCGATGACACGTTCTGTGGCGTAGCCTTCTTTTAAGGCGGCCTCGATTTCATTCTTTATGATGCCCTTGACTACCCCTTTTTCCTGTAAAGCTTGCTGAATTTGAAGCAGACCGACTGGAGTTCCGCCATAGGGAGGGATTAAAGTAAGCTTGGCGGCCATTTTATCGTCATCGATTTTAAGTATACATATACCATCTCTGCGCTCACCGATTTCCAGCACAAAGCCTTCAGTAGCCTCGCTATACTTTTTTATCAAATCCGGGAGGGAGTTTTCATACAGAAACAGGCTGGACAAACCTTGTTCAGCCAGTGCATCTTTGATTATTGCTTTATCTAGCGGAGGTTTGCACTCGCACGCTTCAAATATTGCAAGCAACTTGCCGTCATCGACAAGCTTAAATGTCAGAACATCTGTAGGCGACTCATCATTCACAGCGTGCTCCTTGGAGAATTATTTCGGCCTTCAAGAATAAAGATATTAAGAAACCAGCCGTTTTTAATTATCTGATTATCAGCACCAATAAGAAGCGCTTTATGTTTAACTTAACCAAATACCCTAACTTTAAAGGTAGCACACTATTAAAAAACCACATTTAATAGCAGAAAAGGCAAAGGATAAACTTGTCCGCAATATGCGGGGAGTCGATTGTGCGATGGGTATGATGGGCTTTTATTCAAAAAAAAGTCCCAGAACACAAGGGTATGTGCTGGGACTAAAAGTCACCTGCTTGGTTGGCACTTTATTCCCTCCTTGGCAACATCTTGTTGAACTTTCTTAAAATCCATCTTCTCTTTTGGTGACATGGCTATTGTCTCAGAAAATAACCATAAAAAAAGCCAGCCAAAGCTGAATATGATGTACGCTCAAAATTACATATGCATCAAGGGCCGAGTAAGTTCGACAGTGCAAATAACAAACGCTGCAAAATCTTGCTTGGCATAGTAATATATTGCCAGTCTTTAATATAAGTAATACAAACATGGATCAACGTACAGCAGAAGTAGAGCGAAATACGCTTGAAACTCAAATTAAAATCAAAATTAACCTGGATGGTTCGGGTAAATCCTCGTTTTCAACCGGCGTACCTTTTCTTGAACACATGCTCGACCAGATTGCCAGACATGGCCTGATTGATATGGACATTGAAGCCAAGGGCGATTTGGATATTGATGACCACCACACGGTTGAAGACATCGGCATTACCTTAGGCCAAGCGTTTGCCAAGGCCATGCAAGACAAAAAAGGCATTTACCGCTACGGCCATGCCTATGTGCCGTTGGATGAAGCCTTATCGCGGGTTGTGATTGATTTTTCCGGACGCCCCGGATTATTTTATGAAGTTAAATACCCAAAGGCCATGATCGGCAGTTTTGACGTGGATTTGTTCCGCGAATTTTTCCAGGGCTTTGTCAATCATGCCGGAGTGAGTTTACATATCGACAATTTGAAAGGCGCAAATGCCCACCATGTTGCAGAAACCATCTTTAAAGCCATGGGCCGAGCCATACGCATGGCGATTACCGCCGACCCGCGTATGGCAGGCATGATGCCATCTACCAAGGGCACTCTTTAACCTCTAACTTTTAGCCTGTATTTCTTATGTCTTCTGTCGCTGTAATTGATTATGGAATGGGCAACCTGCACTCCATCGTAAAGGCCCTGCAACATGCAGCGCCTGAAGTCGATGTTGCGTGCGTGTCCGATGCCGACTCTATCCTCCGTGCTGACCGGGTGGTTTTTCCCGGTGTCGGTGCAATACGGGATTGTATGCAGGCACTCAATCAATCGGGCTTATCCGATGTTATCCAGCAGGTTGCCAAAAGCAAACCTTTGCTGGGAATTTGCTTAGGCATGCAGGCTTTATTGACCGATAGCGAAGAAAACGGCGGTATAAAATGCCTGGACGTTTTTCCCGGGCACGTTGCACATTTCCCTGAATCGCTAAAAGACAGCGACGGCAATTCGCTCAAAATTCCGCACATGGGCTGGAATCAGGTCCATCAACTGCAACACCATCCGTTATGGGAAAATATCCCCCAAGACAGCCGCTTTTATTTTGTTCATAGTTATTATGCGCAGCCGGATGATGCAGCGATAATGGCGGCGACTACACAATACCCGAATGCATTTACCTGCGCTTTGGCACAAGACAATATCTTTGCCGTACAATTTCACCCCGAAAAAAGCCAGGCCGTCGGCTTGCAGCTACTGAAAAATTTCATGCATTGGGATGGACAAGCGTAAGAATGGATTCAATTGTGCCTTCTAGGTATTTCGTCTTTGGGCGGACAATCCGCCTCTATAATAATTACATGCCGTTGAGGATTTTATAAGTTATGTTGCTAATACCTGCAATCGATTTGAAAGAGGGAAAATGTGTTCGTTTGCGTCAGGGACGAATGGATGATGATACGGTTTTTTCCGATGACCCGGTCGCCGTAGCCGGCAAGTGGGTTGCCGCCGGCGCAAAAAGAATTCATTTGGTAGACCTGGATGGCGCGTTTGCCGGAAAACCAAGAAATGCCGATGTGATTCATGCCATCGTCGAAGCCTACCCCAATGTACCGGTACAGATAGGCGGCGGTATTCGCGATGAAGAAACCATTCAGGCTTATCTTAACGCTGGCGTCGAATACGTCATTATCGGCACCAAGGCCGTTAATGAACCGCATTTTGTCAGGGATATGGCGCTGGAATATCCACGCCGCATCATCGTCGGACTGGATGCAAAAGACGGCAAAGTGGCTATTGACGGCTGGTCCAAATTATCCAAACACGACGTAATCGACATGGCTCAACATTTTGAGGAATACGGCGTAGAAGCCATTATCTACACCGATATTTCCAGAGACGGCATGATGTCTGGAGTTAATGTCGAAGCGACAGCCAGATTGGCGCGCGCGATCCGCATTCCCGTTATCGCTTCCGGCGGCATTACCAATATGGATGACATCAAAGCCTTGGGCGCTGCCGCAGGCGACGGTATTATGGGCGCCATTACCGGACGGGCCATTTACGAAGGCACGCTGGATTTTGAAGCGGCCGAAAAATTAGCGGAATCATTCGAATAACCATGAGCTTAGCCAAACGCATTATCCCCTGTTTGGATGTCGATAATGGCCGCGTCGTTAAAGGCGTAAAATTTGTCGATATCCGCGATGCCGGCGATCCCGTAGAAATTGCCCGACGTTATGATCGCGAAGGCGCTGACGAAATCACTTTTCTGGATATTACCGCCACGCACGATAACAGGGACACCATTGTCCATGTCGTTGAGCAGGTGGCCGGCGAAGTCTTTATTCCGCTGACGGTCGGCGGCGGTATCCGGACTTTGGAAGACATACGCCGTATGCTTAACGCGGGGGCCGATAAAGTCGGCATTAACAGCGCCGCGGTTGCAAATCCGGAATTTGTCCGTGACGCAGCTGAGCGTTTCGGCTCGCAATGCATCGTAGTAGCCATAGACGCTAAAAAAGTCAGCCAGCCAGGCGAAGCCAATCGATGGGAAATTTTTACGCACGGCGGGCGTAAACCCACCGGCATTGATGCCATTGCATGGGCAAAGAAAATGGTCGGCTATGGTGCCGGGGAAATCCTGTTAACCAGCATGGATCGGGACGGAACCCGTGAAGGTTTTGATTTGCCGCTAACCCGCGCTATCAGCGAGGCGGTGACGGTACCAGTCATTGCATCCGGCGGCGTTGGCAATTTGGATCATTTGGCCGATGGTATTCTTGAAGGCAAGGCTGATGCGGTATTGGCCGCCAGCATTTTCCACTTTGCCGAATACACCATTGAACAGGCCAAACAGCGCATGGCCTCGCGCGGCATAGAGGTACGCCTGTGAACGCCTCCTGGCTGGACGAGATCCGCTGGACCGGCGACGGCTTGGTGCCGGTTATCGCTCAACAAGCGGAAACCGGAAAAATATTAATGTTCGCCTGGATGAATCGCGAGTCATTGGCTTTAACCGTTGCAGAAGGTTATGCGGTTTACTGGTCAAGGTCACGCGGAAAGTTATGGCGCAAAGGCGAAGAATCCGGGCACAGGCAGAAAGTGCTAGGTATCGCTCTGGATTGCGATGAGGACGTCATTTTGCTTAAAATTGAACAAGAAGGCGGCATTGCCTGCCATACCGGCCGGGAAAGCTGTTTTTATCGCAGCCTGGTTGATGGTCAATGGCAAAGCGTAGAACCGGTTTTAAAAGATCCTGAAGCTATTTATAGAAAATCATGAGCGATGTATTACAACAGCTGGCACAAATTCTGGAACAGCGTAAACTGGAATCTGCCGATAAATCTTATGTCGCCAGTCTGTATGCCAAGGGACTGGACAGCATACTGAAAAAGATCGGCGAAGAAGCCACAGAAACCGTTATTGCCGCCAAAGACGGCGATAAAAAACAGATTATTTATGAAACCGCCGATTTGTGGTTTCATTGCATGGTGTTGCTGGCCGATCAGGGACTGGGACCGGATGATGTATTGCAGGAACTGCAACGTCGTTTCGGTTTGTCCGGCCTTGAAGAAAAGGCGCAACGTAACAAATAATGACTTTGCTTGGCAAGGTCTCCATTGGAGTTAGAAATGGGTCTTAGCGTTACTCACTTATTAGTTGTATTAGCCATCGTCATTGTTGTATTCGGCACCAAGCGTCTACGCAATATAGGTTCCGATCTGGGCGGAGCCATCAAAGGCTTTCGCACAGCCATGAAGGAAGGCGAAGAAGACAAGCCCGCCGAAGATAAAAGTGAAACCATCGAAGGCGAAGTCACTTCCAAAAAAGACGATAAAGATTAACACCTATGTTTGATGTAGGATTCTCGGAACTTTGCCTGATCGGCCTGGTCAGCTTATTGGTGATAGGTCCTGAAAGATTGCCCAAAGTAGCTAGGGTTGTCGGGTTCTGGCTAGGCAAGACGCGCCATATGGTGGCTTCCGTCAAGGAAGAAATCAAGATGGAACTGCATGCCGAAGAAATGCGCCAGATATTTAAAGAGCAGTCCGGCTTGCCGGAAGTTCAGCAAATAATGGATGAAACCTCTAACACCCTGAAATCCACGATTTCAGAGGCGCAGGACAATCTGGATACAAGGGCGGTTACCGACCCAGAACAACATAAGGAGTCGTTACCGACATCCAAAGCCGAACAGCATGAGCCAAAATAACTTTGACGGAGGCGGAGAACTGCCTTTTATCAGCCACCTCATTGAATTGCGCAACCGGTTGCTGCGTATAGTTTTTTTCGTATTAGCGGTATTTTTGGGGTTGGCTTTCTACGCTAACGAAATTTACACCCTGCTAGCCGAACCCTTGCTAAAGTACATGCCTAAAAATAGCACGATGATCGCTATTGATGTGGCCTCCCCTTTTTTCACGCCGTTTAAATTGGCGCTACTACTCTCGATTTTTATTTCCGTTCCCTTTATTCTTTACCAGTTCTGGGCATTTGTAGCACCAGGCTTGTATAAACGGGAACGGCGGATGATTTTGCCGTTGCTGGTCGCCAGCACGCTACTGTTTTACATAGGCGTGGCTTTTGCCTACTTCGTGGTTTTCCCACTGGTTTTTAAATTTTTGGCTGCCGCCGCACCCGATGGAGTAGCGGTAATGACCGATATTGCCAAGTATCTGGATTTTGTTTTAGCCATGTTTTTTGCGTTTGGCGTATGCTTTGAAGTGCCGATATTCACCATCGTATTGGTTTGGACCGGCATGGTAACTCCGGCTGATCTTGCCGACAAACGCCCTTATGTGGTCGTCGGCGCGTTTATCGTAGGGGCCGTTTTAACCCCTCCCGATGCCCTCTCGCAAACCTTGTTGGCGGTGCCGATGTGGATGTTGTTCGAATTGGGATTGTTATGTTCAAAGCTTTTTGTGCCTAAGTCCGATAATGATTATCAAACACCCGATAATCTCAAAACGGAAGCCCGGCTGAATAAAATTGAACAGCAAGAAGATGAATAATTATCGCCCATGCGTTTGGACGGTCATCAGCATATTGATCAATAAATTATAAATTTCTTTACTCTGGCTTTATATATTGCTAGTAGCGCTATGTCAGCGTTGAGCGGGTAAATATCGCAGTTTATTTCTCCTCTCTGTACCACGGCATCCAGCCTCAATTCTTTAGCAGCGCGCGGCTTTTTTATACAATCTGCTGATGACAGTATCATAAAAAAAACAGTACAATACCCCAAGTCAGAAAACAGATGTTGAGTTAAGGGATTCCTAAATTGTTAGGTTGTCCGGTTATCAATGTTGTAGTTCTGTGTTAACCGTAAGTTTTTATTTTAGGAGTTTCAAAATGGCAACAGGCACCGTAAAGTGGTTTAACAACACGAAAGGTTTTGGTTTTATTGCACCTGCTGATGGCGGCGAAGACGTTTTTGTTCATCATTCAGTTATTCAAGGCGAAGGATTTAAAACTCTGACTGAGGGCGACACAGTCTCTTTTGATATTGAATCAGGTCCAAAAGGCTTAACTGCGGTTAATGTTAGTTCCAAATAAGGAATAAGCAGCTTTAAAAAAGCCCTTGTGACAACTTCACAAGGGCTTTTTTTTGTCTTGCTGTTTTTAAGCTATTTTAAAGGACGATCTTTAGCATCTTTGTTGATCTGTCCGCCAAAAAGCAGAATGCCTTCGATAAAACCCCAGAGCGCCGCAAACCCGGGCAGTCCGGTTACATAAAGTATCACTGTCAGCATTAACTGTATAAAGGCCATTTTATAAAAGCCCAAATAAAGCCTATGTATCCCTGTCCATCCTAAAAACAATGCCAGCACAGAGGCCAAGTATTTATATTTAACGGCTTTAGGCGGCTCCAAATATGCGCCCACCAGATTAATATTGCGTGCAAATGTACCTTCGGCGTCAAAGCTAACATCATCGCCTTCTTCCGGCGGCACGTCCGCAATCCATCCGTCTAAATGAAACGTAAACAACTCTTTCTCCGTTTTTATCACCCCGGTTTGCGTATCGGGATCATAACTTTCAATCTGTCCAATCATTTACTATCTACCTTTAAAATTAGAACGCCCATAGGCCGCCATTTATAACCGTCAGGATACAAGTACCCTATGAATACTACAGCACCAGTACCAAATCACTCATTTTGCAATCGCACGGCTAAAACATCACACAGCGCGTGATGCAACACGCCGTTTGCGGTCGACCCCAGCAACAGCGCGAAACCATGCCGACCGTGTGAGCCGACCACGATCAAATCCACCTCGTTTTCCTCTGCAACCCTGATTATTTCCAATTTAGGGCTGCCCGTTTCCATCCATCGACAATCTTCAGCAATATTAAGTTTGTCAGCCAAGTTGGCCAGTCTCTTTTTTGCCGATGCCATTAACTCGGCAGTTAAATCAAGATCAAAAGGGATCGTTGATCCATAAGCCGCATCGGTAATCAGCAAATTATCCATTACATGCACAATACTCAGTTTTGCCTGGTATCTCTCGGCTAAATCTTTCGCTCTGGTGGCAACAGCTTCGCCATGCTCGGAAAAGTCAGCCGCCAGTAATATGTGTTTATAGCTTTCCATGATCCCTCCTATTTAACACCGGCAACTTCAGGAAACAACAAAGCTATCACCTGATAAGATCCCAGTATGTATAAAAATGCCAAGCCTAAACTAAAAGTCCAGGTTTGTCCCAACGCATTGCGAAAAATATGTCCTGTAACCAGCCAATGCCAAGCCATTAAAACCATCGTTACCGCAAATACCAATAAAGAGCCTGTTCCGATTGCCATTGAAGCTATCGCCGGCAGGGCAAAAAAACTAATCAATGCATCAGTACCCAATAAGGCGCCGCTTGTTTGGTAAAATCGCTCCGGCTTTCGGCCTACATATAACATCAGCCAACTAAATCCGACGATCAACAAAGCGGAAACAACAGACTGTAACAGTGAGTTAAGCCGGTCCGTATGGATATTTATCATTAAGAAACTGACGACAACATCACCAACAACTAACAGCCGCCATACCCATACTGAAAATGGCAAGTCCTGCGGCCCCTTTTTAAACAGGCAGATATCAAATAACAGTTTTATGATCTCGAACATGGTTTTTCCTGCTATGCGTGGGTCTTGATCATACGACTTGCTCAGAGAGCGACCAACCGGTCGGCCTGCACAGACCGTTTTCATTATTGCGCCGCTTGAATATTTTCTTCAGCCTCCATCCAGGCCGCTTCCGCCTCATCCAAAGCCTTGTCGACGTTTACTTTGCGTTCCATCAGCTTTTTTAACTGCTCTTTTTCCGATTCCGCATAAATGGCAGGATCAGCCAGTTGCTGTTCCAGTTGCCGCTGTTCATTATGGTATTTTTCAACGGCGATTTCAGCTTTTTTAAGCGCATCAAATAAAGGCTTATGTTTTTGTCTGCGCTCTGCATCCAGCTTTCTTTGATCTTTTCGCGATACCGTCGACACAGCTTCAGCAACGGTTTTTTCTTCGCCTTTTTTCTGCTCCGTCAGCCATAGCCGGTAGTCTTCAAGATCGCCATCGAAAGGCTGTACCTGGCCGCCGGACACCAATAATAACTGATCGGTTACCGAGCGCAATAAATGCCGATCATGCGAAACGACCACTATCGCGCCTTCATAATCCTGCAAGGCGACGCTCAGAGCATGACGCATCTCCAGATCCAGATGGTTAGTCGGCTCATCCAGCAGCAGCAGGTTCGGATTTTGATAAACCAGCAGCGCCAACACCAAACGCGCTTTTTCGCCGCCGGAAAAGGGTTTGACAGCCTCCAGCACTTTGTCGCCGCAAAAATCGAAACCGCCCAGGAAATTCCGTAAATCCTTTTCGGTCGCCTGCTTGTCGAGTTGCTGCAAATGCCACAACGGGCTTTCATCAATGCGCAGTTGCTCCAGTTGATGCTGGGCAAAATAGCCTATTTTTAACGCTTCCGCTTCATTCCTATTGCCGGATAATGGCTGCATATCGCCTGCCAGTACCTTGATCAAGCTGGACTTGCCCGCGCCATTCGGACCGAGCAGGCCGATACGGTCGCCCGGCGATATGGACAGCCCCGCCTGCTTAATCACGCAGGTTTGCCCGTAGCCGATGTCGACCTTATCCAGCGTTAACAAAGGATTAGGCATTTTTCCCGGCTTGGCGAAGCTGAAATCAAACGGCGAATCGACATGCGCTTGAGCGATCAGCTCCATGCGCTCCAGGGCCTTGATCCGGCTTTGCGCTTGCCTTGCTTTAGTCGCTTGCGCCTTGAAGCGGTTAACAAAGCTCTGCATATGGGCGATTTCGCGTTGCTGCTTTAGATAAGACGACTGCTGTTGCGCAAGCTTTTCGGCACGCATCCGTTCGAAAGCCGAATAGTTGCCGCTATAAATTTCGGCCTTGTTCTGCTCGATATGCACGATATGGTCGGCGATGGTGTCCAGAAAATCCCGGTCATGAGAAATCAGCAACAAAGTACCGGGATATTTGCAAAGCCAGTCCTGCAACCAAATCACCGCATCAAGATCCAGATGGTTGGTCGGCTCATCAAGCAATAATACATCCGAGCGGCACATCAAGGCCTGGGCCAGATTAAGCCGCATCCGCCAGCCGCCGGAAAACGAGTTGACGGCATTGTTTTCCTGATCCGAGCTGAATCCCAAACCGTTCATTAAGCGTGAAGCCCTGGCCTGTGCACTATAACCGCCGATAACGTCCAACGCGGCATGCAATTCGGCCTGTTTTAGCCCGTCATCGGCCTGTTCGGCAGCGAGCAGCTGGGCTTGCAAGCGTCTTAACGGCTGATCGCCGTCAATGACATAATCGATAGCAGAGCGGTCGACGGCAGGCGTTTCCTGGGCAACGTGAGCAATTTCCAGCCCCGGGGGCATCGAAAAATCGCCCTCGTCCAAATGCAGGTCGCCTCTGACCAGCGCAAAAAAACTGGACTTGCCCGCGCCGTTTGCGCCGGTAAAACCCACTTTTTGGCCTTTGTGAATGGTGAACGAAGAGTTGGCAAACAACACCCGCACACCACGGCGAAGGGTTATATTTCTAAAATTTAACATTGAAGTTCAAGGTGAAAATTTTCAGTTCGTAGATTGATGTTTGATATCAACCAAAGCAGACGTAATTGCTAAAGTTTAAGCGCCCCGGCAAACGCTGGGAATAACAATAATATATTCAGTATCGCCAAGCCGATTAACAGATAGATTGTTATCTGCATGCCCAATACTCTTTTCTTTAAGTTCTTTGCGGGAAGCCCCATAGCATGCAATATTCGGCCGGTTAACAACGTGGCACCCAATATATGAATCAATATTTTCGGCGCCCCGTTTAACTCGAGCATTAATAAAAGCATTAACGCTATCGGAATATATTCCACTGCATTTGAATGAGCGCGGATCGCTAACTGTAAGGCCTCATTTCCGCCATCACCAACACTGACCCGGTTTTTTCTGCGAAGTTTTATTACCGAAAGAGAGAGTCTTACTATTAATAATGCTGATAATGATGCATATATTGCCGTAATCATGGCTTTTTACTTTATAGAAAATTATTACGCTATCAATACGGGAATCGATATGAGCGGCAAAAGCCGTCCATATCGTATCTTCGGGTTTCTACGCAAACCGCTCAATCATCTTTTCCGCCTGCTCGGCAAATTGCTCAAGATTACCTTTTTTGACAGTCTCTACCGGAATTACCAACGCAGTGCTTAAGTTGATATAGATATATACATAGCGTTTACCGTATTCCACCCTGACCAGCTCGCCCCAAGCCATTTTATGCTTGCCGCTGGGCGATTTTTCCAGCAGGTAGTTGGGATTGGCGGGGTCAATGCTCAACGTATAAGTGCCGAACATATTGACCTTTTCTTTAGGGGTATAGTTTTTGAGTATCTGCCTGCGCAAATCCAGCATCATTATTTTTGGCGAAAGCAATGCCCATAGCACCGCAATAACAACAATGTATCCCGCTGACTTCATATCCTGATAGTAGAAGTAATAAAACGAACCGATCAGCCCCATAATGCCCGGCACTATCCAACGGTTTTTCCTGATATTGCTTTGTATCTCTTCATTTCTCATGAATTGCATTTCATTAAAATGGATTAAATCTTCTTCGCGGAATTCGTATTCAATTTCAAACATGTCTTTGGTCTTTGTAAATGGTTATAAAAATAGTTATGTAGGTAATTAAGAGTTAAATAAAAACGGGCACGGACACATAAAAGCTCTAATGCATTTTTATTTTTGCATGAGCGCTACGTCTGAATAAATTGGAAAGCGTCAGCATTGCCGTCCTAAAATAACCATGTACAGCCACCTGATGCATTTTATACAAGGACAGATAAACCACCCTGGCGATAAATCCCCCAACACTGACCGAGCCCATCAGATTGCCCATCAAATTGCCGACCGTGGTGTATTTGCCCAATGCCACCAGCGACCCATAGTCGAGGTAGACATACTTCACCGGCTTGCCGCCCCGCAACCGGTTGGTTATCGATTTGCTCAACGTCGATGCCTGTTGATGCGCTGCCTGCGCTCTCGGCGGCACATTGGCACCATGGCCCGGCCAAGGGCAGGCCGCGCAATCGCCGATGGCAAAAATATCATCGTCGCTGGTTTTTAAGGTCTTATCGACCACCAGCTGATTAATCCTGTTAACTTCCAGCCCATCCAGATTTTGCATCCAATCCGGCGCCTTAATGCCCGCCGACCAGACTTTAAGGTCCGCCGGTATCATCTCGCCATCATGGGTATGAACCCCTTCCTTGGTGACCTCGATCACCCGGCGGCCGAGCTTAAGGTCAATGCCCAGCTTGACCAGCTGCTGTTGCGTGGCATTGGCTAATTTGACCGGCAATGCGGGCAACAATTGATTAGCCGCTTCGATAATGGTCAATTTCACATCGCTGGACTCATCCAGGCCGTAAACCGCCAGCAGATCGGTTACCTCGTGCAATTGCGCCGACAACTCGACGCCGGTAGCTCCCGCGCCAATGATAACGATAGACAGGGTCTTATCGTCGGCATGACTCTTGCCGGCATGGCTTTTGATATACGATTCAACCAACTGCTTTTGAAACTTAAAAGCCTGTGCGGTGGTGTCCAGGAACAAACAGTGTTCAGCGACGCCCTTAATATTAAAGGTGTTGCTGATACTGCCGACCGACATTACCAGTGTATCGTAACTGAACGTCCGCCTGGGGATTAATTCTTCGCCGCTGTCGCTCAGCGTGGGACTGACATAAATTTCCTTTTTCTGCCGATTCAAGCCCTCCATCCTACCCAGCCTGAAGCGAAAATGATTCCGGTGCGCCTGGGCGAGATATTCAGTCTGTTCGGATTCATCCAAGGTACCTGCTGCCACTTCATGCAACAGCGGCTTCCAGATATGCGTTGGCGATGCGTCCAGCAACATGACCTCAGCTCGGCCTTTTTTGCCTAATTTTTTACCCAGACTGGTAGCAAGCTCAAGACCCGCCGCGCCGCCGCCAACGATCACTATTTTGTGTTTTTCATTATTCTTATCGGTCATCGCCCCCTCCTCAATTATCTTTGTACTATAGCATTATATCGAATCAACCCCATTGTGACCGGTTGAAGCTTTTGTCAACCGTAATCCCGCTCGCCAAACAGCGCGGTGCCGATTCTAACGATAGTGGAGCCTTCGGCGATCGCGGCTTTTAAATCCCCGGTCATGCCGAACGAAAAGGTGTCCAGTTCGGGCCGATTAAGCTTTGCAACGGCTTGATAAAGTGTTTTATAGGGTTGGCGTTGATGCTCAAAATCCTGTTGCGGAGCTGGAATGGCCATGATGCCGCGCAGTTTCAGGTTAGGCAGTCTGACGATCTGTTCATACAGTTGCGGCAGTTCGGCCAGGGTAATGCCGGATTTGCTCTGTTCGTCGCTGATATTGACTTGCAGGCAAATATTCAATGGCGGCAAATGGGCTGGGCGCTGCTCGCTCAGGCGCGTGGCTATTTTTAGACTGTCGACGCTGTGCACCCAGTCAAAATGCGTCGCCAGCGCCTTGGTTTTGTTGGACTGTATGGGGCCTATAAAATGCCAGGTAATATCATAAGCGCCCAATTCCTGCTGCTTTCTCAAGGCCTCCTGCAAATAATTTTCGCCGAAATGACGCTGCCCGGCGTGATAGGCGGCGGCAATATCTTCGGCCGGTTTAGTTTTGCTGACGGCCAATAACAGCACCGAACCCGGTTGGCGCTTGTAGACGAGTTCCGCATCGCGGATTTGCGAACGTATTTGTTTGAGTCTTTGGGTTATGCTTGTCATGGGGCGTTGGTTGTCGATTACTAAGTAACACAATCCGTAAAAGCTAACACAACACCCTACATTCAAAAAACAAAAAGATGAACTATGCTATAAAGATAATTTTTTTGTCTTCATGAGGATGTTATGGATATCGCCGAATTACTGGCTTTTTCAGCTAAAAACAAAGCGTCGGATTTACATTTGTCGGCGGGGCTCCCGCCTATGATCAGGGTTGACGGCGATATTCGGCGGATCAATATTCCCGCGCTGGATCATAAAGAAGTCCATGCGTTGATTTATGACATTATGAATGACCAGCAACGCAAAGATTATGAAGAGTTCCTTGAAACCGATTTTTCGTTTGCATTGCCCGGCGTTGCCCGGTTTCGTGTTAACGCGTTTAATCAGGAGCGCGGCGCGGCGGCGGTATTCAGAACCATTCCCTCGACAATATTGAGCCTTGAAGACCTGAAAGCGCCTAAATTTTTTGAAGAGTTATGCCAAAAACCGCGTGGCCTGGTTCTGGTGACCGGCCCTACCGGCTCCGGCAAGTCGACTACGCTGGCGGCGATGATCAACCATATTAACTGCAATGATTATGCGCATATCCTGACCGTAGAAGATCCTATCGAGTTTGTTCATGAGAGCCAAAAGTCATTGATTAACCAGCGGGAAATCAAGCGCGACACCCACGGTTTTAATGAAGCGTTGCGTTCAGCACTGCGTGAAGATCCGGATGTTATCCTGGTCGGCGAAATGCGCGATTTGGAAACCATACGGCTGGCCATGACGGCGGCTGAAACCGGCCACCTTGTGTTCGGCACACTGCATACCACCTCCGCAGCTAAAACCATCGACCGTATTATCGACGTATTTCCGGCCGCGGAAAAAGATATGGTCCGGGCCATGCTGTCTGAATCGTTGCAGGCGGTTATTTCGCAAACGCTGCTTAAAAAAATCGGCGGAGGCCGTGTTGCCGCGCATGAAATCATGGTCGGCACTGCCGCTATCAGAAACCTGATTCGTGAAGCCAAAGTCGCGCAAATGTATTCTGCGATTCAAACCGGACGCAAGGACGGCATGCAAACGCTGGATCAGAACATGAAAGAACTGGTTGATAAAGGCCTGATTACCGCCAAAATGGCTATGGAAAAAGCCGTTAATAAGGATATGTTCCGCTAAAAAATCCAGCTTTATAGTGTCACGGGTCGTGCAGGGTCTACGGATCAACGGCGAGGGATATGCTTGGAACCGGTTGATTAAATCCGTTGTTGGCCCAAGGCTTACATACGTTTCGAAAACGCCGGTCATTTTGGCAATAATGAATGAGCTTGCCGAATATCGATAACTAAATGGAGCTTAGCCAAACTTACAGGTAAAATCACCCTATTTGACACCCAGCGAGAACCTAATGACCGCTCCAGAAGCCCTATATCAATCAACACTGTCGTCTTTAAAGCTCCGCGCTCGCGGCAAAGTGCGCGATATTTACGATATTGACGACAAGCACATGCTGATCGTAACCACCGACCGGCTGTCCGCATTCGATGTGATTTTGCCAGACCCGATTCCCGGCAAAGGCCGAGTTTTAACCAACGTGTCGAATTTCTGGTTCGAAAAAATGAAGCATGTGATACCCAATCACTTGGCCGACATTCCGCTGGAGCAGGTCGTCCCCGATCCGGCCGAACGCGCGCAAGTCGAGGGCCGCGCCATCGTCGTCAAGTTATTGAAGCCATTGCCGGTTGAGGCGATTGTGCGCGGCTACCTGATCGGTTCCGGCTGGAAAGACTACCAAAAATCCGGCGCGGTCTGCGGCATTAAGCTGCCCGAAGGCTTGCAACAAGCTCAGCAACTGCCTGAACCGATTTACACCCCGTCTACCAAAGCCGAAGTGGGCGATCATGACGAAAACGTATCTTTTGAAAAAACCGTTGAATTGATGGGGCAGGAGTTGGCCGAAAAAGTGCGCGATGCCAGCCTCAAACTGTATAAGGAAGCCGCTGCCTACGCCAAAGAGCGAGGCATTATTATTGCCGATACCAAATTTGAATTCGGCGTTGACGATAATGGTGTTCTCTACCTGATCGATGAAGCGTTAACCCCCGATTCGTCTCGCTTCTGGCCTGCCGACCAATATCAGGTAGGCATCAGCCCACCCAGCTTCGACAAGCAATATGTCCGCGATTATCTGGAAACGCTGGACTGGGACAAAACCGCGCCGGGACCTCACCTACCAGCCGAAGTGGCTGAGTTTTGCGCGGCAAAATACCATGAAGCGGAAGTCAGGTTAACGCAGGGTTGATTGGTAAATCAGTTCATCCACGAAAAACACAAAAAGCACGAAAATATCCAGAGCTCATATTATGATTTTATACGGAGATCGATTTCCAGAGATTTTTTAATGGCGGTTTACACGGAAATTTTTACATCCTCATTCCAGAGGACTGAATTAGAAATCTGCAATATCAGATTAAACGTTAGCATGCATCTGACCAGTCAGATGCTTTAACCTTAAGCCCGTCAACAGCAATGTTGCCGTGTAGATTACCAAACCTATCCCGATCCATTTCACCAGATTAATCACGCGCGCCGTCGAATTCCAGTCATTCCACCAGGCTGCATCGACAAAATAATACAGCCCGGCAGACATTGCCCCGGCAGCCAGCAATACCCTGACAAAAAACAGCCACCAACCGCTTGCTGGCTGATACACATTATCCTTCCGCAGTTTTATCAATAACAAAGCCGCGTTAAAAAATGCGCCCAACGAAGTCGCCAACGCCAGCCCTGCATGCGCCAGCGGGAAAACCAGCGCCAGATTCAATCCCAAACTGACCATCATCGCGTACATCCCATAGCGAACCGGCGTTTTCATATCGCCGCGCGAGGTAAACCCCGGCACCAGCACTTTAACCAGGATAAAACCCAGCAATCCCAACGAATAGGCCTTCAAGCTCAATCCTGCAAAATGCACATCGCTGATGGCGAATTCATTATATTGGAACAGCGTCGACAGCATCGGTTCGGCCAGCACCACCAAGCCGATGGTCGCGGGCAATCCGATCAACACGACCAGCCGCAAGCCCCAATCCAGCGCATTGGAAAAAGCGGCTTTGTCTTCCGCAGCATGGCTTTTAGCCAGACTCGGCAAAATGACCGTCGCCAGCGCAAGCCCCAAAATACCTAGCGGGAACTCCACCAGACGATCTGAATAATACAACCACGATACGCTGCCAACGGTTAAGAACGAGGCAAACAAGGTATCCAGCAACAGGTTGATCTGAGTCACCGAAACGCTGAAAATGGCCGGCAGCATCAGGCTGATAATCCGTTTCACGCCTGCATCGTTAAAGCCTAGTCTTGGTCTTGGCACCAGCCCCAAGCGCATCAACGACGGAAACTGAAACAGCAGCTGCACGATGCCCGCCGTAAAAACGCCCCAAGCCAATGCGGTTACCGGCTCGGCCATCATCGGCGCAAGCCAGATGGCGGCGGCAATCATGCAGATATTCAGGAAAACCGGCGTTAACGCGGGAACGGCAAATTGTTCGTGCGCATTTAATATGCCCCCGGCAAAAGCTACTAGTGCAATAAAGAACAGGTACGGAAAGGTTATCTGTAACAGTTGCACGGACAGCTCGTATTGGCTTCCCTGCCACATAAAGCCGGGAGCCAGCAGCATGATCAGCACAGGCGCGGCCACTACGCCGGCCAATGTAAGCAGCAATAAAAATACCGACAGGGTTCCGGCTGTTTTATCGATAAACTGTTTTAACGCGGCTTTACTGCCACGCTCTTTGTAATCGGACAGCACCGGTACGAAGGCGTGAGCAAAAGCGCCCTCGGCAAATAGCCGACGCAAAAAATTGGGAACCTTGAACGCCACAAAAAAAGCATCTGTCGCCGAATCCACTCCGAAAATATGGGCAATCAACATATCCCGGATAAACCCGAGGATACGCGAAATCAAAGTCATGCTGCCGACAATTAAAGTCGATTTAAAAAGCCGCCTGCTCAACGGAACTCCTGTTATGATGCATTAAAAGGTTTGACAATATTATCACTTGTAATGATAATACACGGTTTAATTAACTTACCTCAAGAATCGAGACACTATGGCTAATACAGCACAAGCTAAAAAGCGTGCGCGACAAGCGGAAAAAAGCCGTATTCGCAACGCAGGACAACGTAGTAACTTACGCACCTTCATCAAAAAAATCATTGCCGCAGTTAAGCTTGGCGACAAAGAAAAAGCGCAAGCCGCCTACAACACTGCTGTTCCGATTATCGATTCAGCGGTTACCAAAGGCATTATTCACAAGAATAAAGCCGCACGCGGTAAAAGCAGACTGAATGCAAAAGTAAAGGCTATCGCTTAATTGCTTTAATCTTACTCAATAAAAAAGGCCGGACTCTTTGATTTACGGCCTTTTTTATTGGAGTTTTATCAGGCCATCACGCCCGCTAAATTACCACCAGATTGTCTCGATGTATCAGCTCGGAATCATCGAAGTAACCCAAGATACCCTCAAAATCCGAACTGCTCTTGCCTGCTATTAACTGGGCATCGGCATTACCGTAATTAGCCAGTCCACGCGCAACTTCCAAGCCGGTTTCATCCATACAAGAAACCAATTCGCCGCGCTCAAACCGTCCCGACACCGCTTTAACGCCGACAGCCAGAAGACTTTTACCTTCATTCTTCAACATCCTGACCGCTCCCGCATCCAGAACCAACTGCCCCTTAACCTGCAACTGACCGGCAAGCCAACGCTTTCTTGCTACCAACGGCTCTATGTCCGGCAATAAATGGGTACCCAAATCATCCCCGGCAATAACAGAAACAATGATGTTATCAACAGCGCCCGCAGCAATAACCGTAGCCGCACCGGACCTGGATGCCAGCCGCGCAGCCCGCACTTTGGTGCACATGCCGCCCCGACCCAAGCCGCTACGGCTATCGCCAGCCATCACATCAAGCCGATCATCGTTAACACTAATCTCGGAAATTAATTTGGCATCGGGATTTAAGCCGGGATCAGCCGTAAACAAACCCTTTTGGTCAGTCAAAATAATCAATAGGTCAGCCTCGACCAGATTAGCCACCAATGCCGCCAGCGTATCGTTATCCCCAAAACGAATTTCTTCAGTCGCTACCGCATCATTCTCATTAATAACCGGCACCACGCCAAGCTTGAGCAAGGTCAGCAATGTGCTTCGAGCATTTAAATAGCGCTGCCTGTCAGACAAGTCATCATGCGTCAATAACACCTGCGCCGCATGCAGGCGATGCTGCTGAAAATTATCGTCAAAGACGCGCACCAAGCCCATTTGACCGACAGATGCCGCCGCCTGCAATTCATGCAAGGTCTTGGGCCGCACTTTCATATCCAATCGGCACATGCCTTCTGCGACGGAGCCGGAAGAAACCAGGATCACATCGATAGATTGCCGCCTTAAACCAGCCATCTGCTCAACCCAGGCAGCGATAGAGGCCTTATCAAGCCCTTGGCCGCCCTTAGTCAATAAAGAGCTGCCTATTTTGACGACAACTCGCTTAACTTTGGCAAAATCATTCCTGCTCACTTTTTTCCCGCCGCTGCTGTTCCAAAAAGTTCATGATGGCGAACATCAGCTCTCTCGTGCCCTCGCCGTTAATTGCGGCAATTTTAAAGACCGGCCCCGTCCATTCCAGCTCGTCAACAATTGCTTGGCAATGCTGCTCGACTTCTTCGGCAGGCAACCGGTCTATTTTGTTCAATACCAGCCAGCGCGGCTTGGCCGCCAGCTCATCACTCCATTTTTCGACTTCGTTGATGATTTTTCTGGCCGCCTGCACTGGCGATTCCGTACTTTCATAAGGCTCAACATCAACCACATGCAGCAACAATCCGGTGCGCAGCAAATGCTTTAAGAACTGCAAACCGAGGCCCGCGCCTTCCGCAGCCCCTTCGATAACACCCGGAATATCGGCAATTACAAAACTACGCAAATCATCGACTCTAACCACACCCAGATTGGGATGCAAGGTCGTAAAAGGATAGTCCGCAACTTTCGGCGTTGCCGCCGATACTGAGCGAATCAGGCTGGATTTTCCGGCATTGGGCATGCCCAACAGGCCGACATCGGCAATCAATGTCAGCTCCAGATTAAGCCTGCGATGCTCGCCTTCGCTGCCTTTACTGGCCTTTTGCGGCGCCCTGTTAATACTGCTTTTAAAGCGCGTATTGCCCAGACCATGAAAACCGCCTTGAGCGACCAGCAATGTTTGGCCGATTTTAGTTAAATCACCTATGACTTCGCCTGTTTCCGCATCGGAAACCAGTGTCCCAAGCGGTACCGGCACATAACAATCATCGCCTTTTCTGCCGGTACAATTGCGGCTCATACCATTCTGCCCGCGCTGCGCTCTATGGACGGCGTGATACCGAAAATCCACCAACGTATTTACATTCTCCGCAGCAATCAGATAAACACTGCCGCCATCGCCGCCATCGCCGCCATCCGGACCGCCCATTGGAATGTATTTCTCGCGCCGAAAGCCGATAGTACCATTGCCGCCATCGCCCGCTTCTACGCGAACTTCCGCCTCGTCAACAAATTTCATAAATCACACGCCGCCAAACTTCAAATCCAACCGATAAAAACAAAAAAAGCCCCGCCATAACAACGGCGGAGCTTTTTTAAAGTTGCCGGGCTCATTACCCGACCCAACTGTCCCGCCATGCTACTGCGCGATACAGCTGAATGTCTTATGCTGCAACAATACTGATAAATTTGCGGTTGTTAGGTCCTTTAACCTGAAAAACCACTTTGCCGTCAGCCGTTGCAAACAATGTATGATCTTTTCCGCAACCTACGTTGTCACCTGCATGAAACTGAGTTCCACGTTGACGAACGATAATATTGCCTGCCGTTACACTCTCGCCACCGTAACGCTTAACACCTAATCTTTTCGCATTAGAGTCGCGTCCGTTACGCGTACTACCACCAGCTTTCTTATGAGCCATTTGTAACTCCTAATATCTTAAGCAGAAATGCCAGTAATCTGGATTTCTGTATAGTACTGACGATGCCCCATTTGTTTCATATGGTGCTTACGTCTTCTGAATTTAATAATTTTGACTTTCGCGTGTCTACCTTGAGACAAGACAGTCGCTGTAACTTTGCCGCCTTCGATAAAAGGCATGCCGACCTTAACAGCATCGTCAGACTGAATCATCAGTACTTTATCGAATTCAATGCTGTCGCCTTCGCCTAGCTCCAGTTTTTCTATTTTTAAGTAAGTACCTTCTTCTACGCGGTACTGTTTACCACCTGTTTGAATTACCGCATACATCGGCGCAAGCTCCATCAAGCATTAATCTGTTTAAAGTGAACAAAAAATTATATTTTTAAAACAAGCCCAAGTCAATCTAAATTAAATTGGCACCCTGAATATCTTATTAAAATAGCATAAAAAAGCTATTATTATCAACCCACCGGCTCAATAGCATGGGCGATTAATGTTTTATTAAGTTATAATAGCTTAACAGACTTTGATTTTCATAGCTATCGCCATGAAAACTAACCCAAACTTACACGCATCACAAAATAATGGCATCGCAACCACAATCTTCGACTAACATCCCTGCCCCCATTGATTTTGATTCAATCAAAAAATTAACTACAACTGAGGCAAAAGCTGTCGATCAGCTTATTATTAACGAGTTAAGTTCCGATGTCGTCCTCATCAACCAGATGGGTCATTATATAGTTGGAAGCGGCGGCAAAAGATTACGTCCAATGTTGCTGTTATTGTCGGCTAAAGCATTGGGAGGAGCCAGCGATAACCACCTGCTGCTGGCGGCGGTCATCGAATTTATTCACACTGCCACACTGCTGCATGACGATGTTGTGGATGACTCCGACCTCAGACGCGGCAAAGAATCCGCCAATGCTGTCTGGGGCAATGCAGCCAGCATATTGGTAGGCGATTACCTTTATTCCAGCGCGTTTGAAATGATGGTCCGCACCGGCAATATGCGAGTGATGGAAATCCTGTCAAAAACCACCACCGCCATTGCCGAAGGCGAGGTACTGCAACTTTTAAACTGCAATAATCCCGAGACGACAGAGCAAAAATATCTCGAAGTGATTGCCAGAAAAACAGCTATCTTGTTCAGCGCAGCTACCAAGTTAGCCGCAGTTATTGCCGGCGCATCAACCGAAATCGAACAGGGACTGGCGCAATATGGCCAGCACCTGGGCATCGCTTTTCAACTGATTGATGACGCACTCGATTACAAAGCCAGTAAAGATGAACTGGGCAAAAATCTCGGCGACGACCTTGCCGAGGGCAAACCAACTTTACCGCTGATTTATGCCATTCAAAACAGCAGCGAAAGCGAGGCAAAAACCATTATCGATGCGATCAAAAATGGTGACCGTGATGCCTTTAACGAAGTTTATGCTATCGTGCAAAGTACTAAGGCCATTGACTACACAGAGCGGCGCGCCGACGAAGAAGCTCAAAAGGCGATTTCCGCATTAAGTGTCTTGCCTGATTCCGAATATAAACAAGCGTTAACCTTACTGGCGTTGTTTTCTGTCCAACGCAATTACTAGAGCTACACGCCGCGTTTAGGCTTTGAGTAGCGCATTGTAAGCGTGCGCTTTCTCAAGCAATAGATTATATTTATGCTCAACCTTATCCATTACTTCGGTTAAAAACTGCGTTACTTCGGCATTTTCAATACCTTCCGCTGCCGACAATACATAAGCCTCCAGCTCACCAACCGCATCGGCATCAACAACCTCATCGAGCAGAGTCGCCGCTTCGGAAGCATGGATAGCCTTAACCAGCTCATCTGCTGCCAAACCCTGCTGTAACAGTTGTTGCAGCACATCAATCGCTTGCATCATCTCCTGAGCCTTTTCATTAACCGCTTGAAGTAACGTTAAATTTTCAGTGAACTCAAGAAAGTCGCTCACCGCTTTTTTAAGCTCATACAAACGTAGCTCATGTTTTGCTTTTATTATTTGCCGCATAGCTATCCAGTTCACAAAAAAATTGCGCCAATTATAATTCGGATTTAATTTACCGACCGATTCGACAACTCTCAAGTCGCTATACCATAAGCGGAAAAAGCGTAAAACTGTATCGTCAACCTTTTTCTTTTCCGATCAGTGCCGATTGGACTTATGAGACCAATCCTCTAATACGACTGAACAGATATTTGAATCTCAGCCCGTTACTGCTTCTCGTCAGGTGCTTTTAAATCAAGGTCATGCCTAATGTTATTTTGCACAGGTGGTTGCTTATTGGAATTGGGCGGCATCGGTTTTGCACTATTATCATTTTTATTTTCGGAACCATTGCCAGCATCATCAGAACTATCGCCACCGCTTTCATCAACATCCAAAGGATCAATTTCATTCGGCGGATTGCCGTCGTGTATCAGATATTCACGATGCTGTAGATAGGAGTTTTTTATAAAATCGTAGCGATTGCCATCGGTTGCCTCATTAACCACTTTTTCGCTGGACATAACACCCGCACGATAATCCGTCACATCCAGCGCACTGGTACCTATTGTCGCGATGTTGCCCGCAAGACCGCCAAAGATAGAGACATAGGTTAAAGGATCCAAAAAGGCATCACCAAGCAATCCTACGGTATCCCTGGGCGTACTTGCACCAAAAAACGGCAATACCAGATAAGGCCCTGCCGGCACACCCCAATAACCTAAGGTTTGACCAAAATCTTCATTATGTTTAGGCAAGTCAATTTCGTTAGCCCAGTCAAAAATACCCCCAACCCCGGCAGTTGTATTGATAAGGAATCGACTAATGTCCATGCCGCCTTGCAATAACTTCAACTGTAAAATATCGTTAATAGTGACGCCTATGTCGTTAATATTACTAAAAAAGTTAGTAACACCTTTATCAACAGCGCTATTGGTAACATGCAAATAACCTACAGCAACCGGCTTTAATATGTGCTTGTCAAAGCTATCGTTAAAAGATTGCGTACCTTTGTTCCATCCTTGCCAAGGATCCATTTCTACGGCTTCCTTAGGCGTGGTAGTGGCACAACCGGTTATCGCCATAGCCGCAAAGCAGACTAATAGAAGCTTAATATTGCTGGTCTTACGCCTATTCATGAGTGGCCTCTTTGAATTTTATTGTCATTTTTCAAGCCGAGGAAAAATTTAATTTTATAACACGTAACAATCCTTTTTATCCTACCATCATTAGCCCATGCGGGAACTCTATCTTTCGCTTACGCCATTAATAAAAGCGGTTTGCTTGGATGCGCCATCAACGGCTTTGCAAATGCAGACTCAGTCAGACTCCTGTATCGTCGGATTGAGTAAATATTAATCTTATAAAACCAACAATCCAAAGAAAGCTTTTTAAAAATAAATACAGAAGAGAATGGGATATTATTTGGCGCTGCCAATTAAACTGGCAAGTCCCCAGAAAATTCATTTTCAATGAGTTTAATAGGTGTTTATACGTATTTTTTTCATTTTTACTTTTTGTTCTAATGTAAATAAATAAGTTGTTGCCCGGTAGAATAATATTGCAATAATTTAACAAAATCAGGCTATGCCATTAAAAAGTAAAATGAGGCCACTTCATATCCTGAAGAGATCAGTATGACGGTATATCAGGATATGCTTTCAATCATTGAGTAACAAATCGCGTCAGGGATTAGTGAATTTGCAGGAAACAAGTACAAAATACGCGATTGCTAATTGCTTACTCGGCCTCAGCCGTCCTGCTTTCTTCGTTTTATACCTAAAAACTGAGCGTGCAATGACTCAATACGGCTTCCGAAAGTCTCCATTTTTACCCTATGAACACACTTCGGCTTCTGGGACTATTTTCCGTCACTTCGCTAAACCTCTTTTCATGGAAAACAGCACAAGATTTTTGTTCTGAAACATTACTCTTTACCTGTATGCGGCCAGCTGTTTCCACCATATACTTCAATTAGATATTCAATGAACCGTACCAACAACTTAAAAAATACAACTCAGTTAGCCTATCAGGAAATTAGCCGGGAAACAGCTATCCATGAAGCTGGACATGCAGCTGCGATTTATCTTGGCAACCAGCAAAAAGGATTACCGCCGGTTTTCTTTCAGATTTTTATTAGCCTGTCGAACAGTGGCCCTCAGTCATCCGGTTTTTTAAATCGGGCTTCTGAGCGCGATATCGCTAAAGTAGAGGGCGGTCGCCTGATTCATACCCTACCGTTATCGTTTGATGAGGCCACAAAAGACCTTTCTGTTGCACAGAAGCATGCTTATCAACACGCCTTCGAGGCCGATATAATCAATTTACTCGCAGGACCTATCGCCGAAGCCCGATATGTCGCACTGCGCGACAACGAACCGATTAACCCGGAACTGATAAATATCAATGCGCTGCAATATTATGGCGGCTCATCCGATTTAGCGATTGCCAACGAATATCTTGAGTGTTTTATCGACAACGATGAACTGAGGGAAAGAAAAATGACTGAGCTATTTCTGGCGGCATTCAATTTTGTCAGCAGACGGCCGAACTGGCTTGCGGTTACCGCGCTGGCTGACTATATTCTGGCGAGCGAGGAAAATATCATTAAGTGCAATGAAATTATTGACATACTTGAACCCCGCGGAAGCCGAATGACTACCTCGCAAAGCATGGCAAGCTTCGGGTAGGGATTGGGTGCCTGCATAACAGTGCTCAAATTCAGTCGATACCATGCATCTCAACAGTAATAACTTACAAGCCTAATTTTGGCCTGACGATGACTTTATCATGCCCAGCACCACTCTCCGCTCCGAAAGCGCATCCCAAATGATTGATATAACCGCAAAAAATCAACCGCAGGATGCGCCGAAACTGGGTAACTACGCCGTTAACGAAAAGCTGGGGGAGAGCTTGCAGGCCGTAGTATTCAAGGGCTACCACAAACATGTTCCCGATAATCCGTTAGTTATCAAACTGCTGAAACAGATGTCGAGCTGGGATGACCAGTCCCGGCATTTGCGCCAAAAAATCGAACGCCTGAAAGTGCTGCACGATCCACGAGTTTCTACACCGCTCGCCTTAGAGTCCTACGGCGACCAGCAGTTTATCGTTCAGCCCTGGTTCGCCGGACAACCGCTGAACTGTTGGGCCAAACAGCAAGATAAACTCGACCTCAACGATTTTTTTACGCTGGCCTGTACATTAGCCGATACGCTGCAAGCGGTACACGATGCAGGTATTACTCACGGCGGCGTCAAACCGCACAATATTCTGCTGCAACCGGGAACGCTGACCTTGCGGCTGACCGATTTCATCACCCCGCTCGACATTCGTGACGTCAGCCATTTTATCTACGACCCGGAATTCGTACGCCATACCTTGGCCTACACCTCGCCGGAACAGACCGGCCGCATCAACTATAGAGTGGATTATTCCACCGATTTGTATTCGTTGGGAATCGTATTTTATGAACTGCTTACCGGCCAACTGCCGTTTTTTTCCAGCGATCCGCTGGAGCTGATTCACTCGCATCTGGCCGAGGAAGCGCCTAAAATCAATCAGCTCAATCCGCAAATCCCTCAAGCCCTGGCCGACATCGTTGCCAAACTCACCGTCAAGCAGCCGGAGAAACGTTACCAGAGCACCTCGGGCTTGCTGGCCGACTTGATCCGCTGCAAGAAAGAATACAGCGCCACCGGCAGCGTATCGGCTTTTACGATCGGTCAGCATGATCGCAGCCGCCGGGTCGTTTTTATCTCGAAAATGGTAGGCCGTCAGACCGAAAGCCGATTGATACAACAGCAATACAGCGAGGTCACCAGCGGTAAATTCCGTTCCATGTTTATTTCCGGCCTGTCCGGCATCGGTAAAACCCGGCTGATTCAGGAACTGCAAAAACCATTGGTCAAAAACCGGGGTTACTTCACCTCCGGCAAATTCGACCAATACCAGAAAAATATCCCCTACAGTTCGCTGATTCAGGCCTTGCGCAACCTGATCCGTATATTTTTGACCGAAAGTGACACGCAGGTGCAACAGTGGCGCACTAAAATACTCGACGCTGTGGACAGCAATGGCAGCGTCATCGTCGACGTGTTGCCGGAACTGGAATTCATCATTGGCCATCAGCCGGAAGTGCCACATTTGCCGCCGGTGGAGGCCCGCAACCGTTTCAACAACTTGTTCGGCCGGTTTCTGGCCTGCCTGGCCAGCGAGGAAAATCCGCTGGTGCTGTTTATCGACGACTTGCAATGGTGCGACAGCGCCACCTTTGATTTTCTGCAAAACCTGTTCGACAGCCACCTTGAGCACCCTTTCCTGTTTTTCATAGGCGCCTACCGGCACAACGAAGTCGACAACAGCCATCCGCTCAGCAAACTGATCCGCAAGATTCAGGAAAACAACGACCCGTTCGCGGAAATTCGCGTGGAGGCGCTCACCGACGCCGACTGCCACGAAATGGTGGCCTATATCCTCAATTCCTCGCTGGAAACCACAGCCAATCTGGCGGAATTTATCGCCCACCTTACCGAAGGCAACCCGCTGTTCGTCAGCGAAAGTTTGGCCTGGCTGTACAACGAGAACTTACTGAATACAGACACCGAACAACACTGGCACTGGGACATCAAGCGGATTCGCGATACCCAGATGCCGACTTCGGTAGTGGAGTTATTCAGCTCCAAAGTGAGCAGGCTACCGGCCAACACCCTGCATATCCTCGATCACTGCGCCTGCATGGGCAACCGTTTCAGCGCCGATGATGTAGCGCTGGTGCTGGATATTCGCATTGAACAGCTGTTTGAAGATTTGAAGCCGGTATTGAATCTGGGCATGCTGCTGGAAAACAAATCCGATTTACAGTTCGTCCATGACCGGGTTCAGGAAGCGGTACTGCGCCAAGTCAATCCCGAAATCAAGCCCGCTATCCACTGGCGCATCGGCAACCGGCTGCTGCAAGCGGTACCGGCCGGAACCGATCCTGAATCCCTTGACAACCTGTTTACCATTGCCGCCCACCTCAATTTGGGCCATCCGGCTGACATGGATCAGGAATTGGCGTATCGGCTGGTCAATATCAACTTCCATTCCGGCAACAAGGCGCTGGATGCGCTGGCCGGCGATGCCGCCAACGATTTTTTCCTGAAAGCCCACGATTATCTACCGGACAATTGCTGGGAACAGGCTTACGATCTGACTTTCCGCATCTATCAGCGCCTGGCCAAAACCAATCTGATGTGCGGCCATTATGAAGCCTCGGAATCACTGCTTAATCACCTGGTCGAACACGCCGTCAGCGACCTGGACAAAGCCGAAGCCCTGGCTGAACAAACCACTTCGTTGTCCTCGTTCGGTAATTTCAACAAGGCGATAGCGACCGCTAACCGCGGCCTGGCCTATTTCGGCAAGTCAATCCCCGATCAGCCCGAGACAGCCCGGCAGCGGATGCTGGCTTTAATGGCGGAAATCGAACAGCAAGGCGACGTCTGGACAACTATCCTGCACATGCCTTTTACCCAGGATCGCAAAAGCAAGATCGAGCTGGCGTTTTACAGTGAGTTAATCCCCGACCTCTATATGTCCGGCCTGGTGCCGCAGCTGTATCTGTCAGCGGCGCAGTCTACTCTGCATTGCCTGCAAGGCGGCATGGACGAATCGGTGATTTACTCGTTTTCGATCATGGGCCTCAATCTCGGCGAACAGGGCAAGTTCGAGCAGGCATTCCTTTATGAGGACCTGGCCCATGACCTGTGCGCCAAGCATCCCAATACCTTTGGCGCCACCCGCGGCATGAACGGCATTGTCTGGTGCAACATGCATTCGCGCAGCCATCCGGCCGAGATCGTCGATTATTGCCACAAAGGCATACAGTGCGGTAAGAATTGCGGCGATTTATATAACGCCGGCCTGTCCTATGGACCATTAATGTGGAATTTGCAGATACAGGGCAAAGATCTGCGCTTGGTTGAAGAAGCCGCCGAGGAATGCCTGCATTTTTCCCGCAAGAACCAGCTGTCATTCTCGGTCGGCCTCGCCGAAGCCGTACTGGCCGGCTGGGTGGCGCCGATGAAACCCGATTACCAGCCGGTGGATATGGCCGAAACGCTGGAGCGCTGGGAAGTCGAAAATTATGTCTCCGCTTCCGGCAGCTATTTTGCGCTGCTCGGTTTCGCCCAGCATTATATGGGCGATTACGCGGCGGCGGCAGAGTCCTTGCAAGCGGTGGAACGCTATCTGCATGGCCTGACCGATAACGTGCTGAAACGTCTCTGGTATGTGTTCCGTATCGTCAATCGCCTGCGCTGGCCGGAGGGTGCCGACTGGCCGACGCTTGAAGCGGAAATCACACCGTTGCTGGCCCAACTGGAAACCTGGGCCGGTCTCGGACCGCTGCTAAAGCCCTTTCTGGCCTTTATTCACGCCGAGATCGCTCGCGCCAGGAACCAAATGCGCGACGCCCGCAACTTGTATTTAGACGCTATCGCGATCGCCCAGGCACAAAACTACGGCTTGCTCACCGGCCATTTATACGAGTCATTGGCCGAGGTGCTGGTAGCTGGCAATCTCGGCGACGCCCAACTTTACTTTAACGAAGCCCGACGCATGTACCGACTGTGCCGCGCCGACCGCAAAAGTGCATTATTGCAACAGCGCCACCCCTACACCGATCCCGACAATGCAGTTCGCGCCGAGAAAACCCTTGCCCTCGACACCTCGGTTACGCTACCGAATCTCGACTTCAATTATTTAATCAAATCGGCGTTGGCCCTGTCGGCGGAGGTCGACCTGAATCAGCTCATGCAAAAAATCATGAGTGTCGTGCTGGAAAGCTCGGGGGCGCAGCACGGTTACCTGCTGATCAAGGAAGGGGATGAACTGCTAGTCGCCGCTGAAAAGCATGTCGGCAAAAAACAAACCGTTAAACGCCGGCGTCTTAGCCTTAACCAGTCCCGCAGCAACACCATCATCAGCCGCTCTATCACCAATTACGTATTGCGTACTCGCAAAAAAGTGCTACTGGACGATGCGATGGCCGAAGGCGAGTTTCAGGATACGCCGGAAGTGCAGGCGCTAAAACTGCGCTCGGTGCTGTGCTTGCCGGTGATCAAGCAAAACGAACTCATCGGTCTGCTCTATCTGGAAAACCGGCTGTCGCCAGGTGTATTTACTGCCGAAAGAACCGATATGACCGAACTATTGACTGCCCAAGTTGCGATTTCCCTGGAAAACGCCCGCCTGCTGGAGCAAACCCGGCTGGCTTATACGCAACTCCAGGAAAACCAGGAACACATGCTGCAAATGGAAAAGCTCTCGGCATTGGGTACATTGGTCGGAGGCGTAGCGCATGAAATCAACAATCCGCTGATGGGCGTAATGAATTTTGTCGAATTCGCCGCCGACAGGAGCACGGATGGCCGGTCCAAGGAAATTCTCGATCAGGCGCTACAGCAAATTCACCGGATCAAGAAGATTGTCAGCAACATGCTGCTATTTGTGCACAACCGATCCGCCCCAAGCGGCAACTGTCAAATATCTGAAGTCGTCAAGCAAAGCCTGTTGCTGCTGGAAGGCGAATTGAGCAAAGGCGGCATAGCCGTTGAGGTCGATGACGCCGAAGGTCTGCCGCCAGTCTACTGTAGCGCAGATAGCCTGCAACAGATTCTGGTCAATCTGATTATTAACTCCCGCGACGCGCTGGCCGATAGCCCGAAACCGCAGCCAAAAATCAAAATCATGGTTAGGCCCATCGGGGAAATGCTAGAATTGAGCGTGACCGATAACGGTCCCGGCATCCCGCAAAATGTGCAAAGCAAAATTTTCGATCCCTTTTTTACCACCAAGCCTCCCGGAAAAGGTACCGGCCTGGGCTTGTCAGTCATCCGCCGTCTGGTTCAGGATGTTGGAGGCTCTATACAGGTGGAGAGTTCGCCCGGACACGGCTGTTGCATGAGGCTTCGGTTTTCCCATGCTTGAACATCAACCCATACACATCACTTGGATATGGCGGTCTTTTGCGGCTAAGATTTCCCAGTATTTTAGCGTTTAAATTGAATACACAAGAGGCACGATACATGGTACGAAAAATTTTGGTAATAGACGACGACCCTGCGGTGCGCGCAGCCTTCAAATTGATTTTGGAAGATGGCTTCTCGGTTCGCGAAGCCGAAACCGGTTTGCAAGGCATCGAAATGACCCTCGCCGAGCGGCCCGACTTGATTTTTCTTGATCTGCGCATGCCCGGCATTGATGGCGTAGAAGTCTTGCGCCGCCTGAAAGCCATTGACGATACACTGAACATTTATATCGTCACCGCCTTTGCCAATGAATACATGGAGCAGCTGAAAGGCATTCATGAGGAAGGCATTCAGTTCGAACTGGCCAGCAAGCCGCTGTCTTCAGTACAAATCCGCAATATCGCCCAGGTTGCCACGCCTCAACAAGACCGACGCGCATCGATGCCGCACAAACTGGTTCTAACCCTGTATGTGGTATCATTAAACAGTGAAACCCGCCGCCTGGTCGAGCAGATTACCGTTGCGCTCGCTAACCTTTACGAGCCCGGGCAGTGGGTTTTCGACGTCGTCGAAGTATTGGGCATGCCGGAAAAAGCCCTGGAAAAAGATGTATTTGCGACGCCAATGCTGGTGCGCGATATGCCGGAACCCGTACTGAAGCTGCTCGGCGACTTGTCGCGAGTGCCTTCCGTTATCGCGGCCATTACCACCCAAGCAAAAGGCATCGGCGTACAAACCATTATTATTTAAGCAAATTTAGCGCCTATGTCCTCCAATCTCCCCAAGCTTGATCTGATCCTTGACACTATCACTGACGGTGTTTTGGTTGTAGATCGTCAGGGCGTAGTGCTTTATGCCAATCAAGCTGCCGAAATCCTGCTGGCGCGTAGCTCGATGGTCGGTCAATCGCTGGCGATTCCAGTCCATCCTGATAAAACCACCTACCAGGACATTAACCTGATCCGTCCTGACGGCTTCGCCTGGGCAGAAATGCGTTCCGCGCCGCTGGACTGGGACGGGCAACCCGGCTACGTCATCGCCCTGCGCGACATTACTGAGCGCAAGCATATGGAGTTGGAACGGCAGAAGTTTGTTTCGCTGGCCGACAACAGCATGGAATTCATCAGCATGTGCGACATGAATTTCATTCCATTCTACATTAACCAAGCCGGTATGCGCCTGATCGGCCTCGACAACCTGGAACAGTGCATCCGAACGCCGGTCCAGGAGTTTTTTTTCCCGGAAGACCAGCGTTTTATCCTTGATGAATTCTTTCCGCGCGTTGTGAGCGAGGGTCACGCTGATGTGGAAATCAGGTTCCGCCATTTCAAGACCGGCGCCGCCATCTGGATGATCTACAACGCATTCTTCATCAAGGACAGCTCCGGCGAACCAGTGGGTATCGCCACCGTGAGCCGTGATATCTCCGCGCGTAAACAAGCCGAAGCGGCCTTGCGTGAAGCCGACCAGCATAAGGACGAATTCCTCGCCATGCTGGCCCACGAGCTGAGAAACCCGCTGACCCCCATCAGCAACGCAGCCCATATTTTGGATATGCTGAAGCTGGAAAATCCACGGCTCAGCTGGGCTAAGGACATTATTAAGCGGCAAGTAACGCATCTCACTCATCTGGTGGATGACCTGCTGGATGTTTCCCGTATTGCGCGCGGCAAAATTTCGCTGAAGAAAGAGCGGCTTAACCTTGTGGACGTGATTAAACCAGTCTTGGAGACGGCGCGCGACCTCACCCAGGCCAAACAACAACAGCTCAATGTCGGCCTGCCTGAGCAACCGATACTGTTGGAGGGCGACTCCGTGCGCCTGTCTCAAGTGTTACTTAACCTGCTCGACAATGCCAGCAAATACTCTCTGGAAGGCGGTCAAATCGAGATTAATGTTCGACAGCTCGAAGCTGAAGTCGAGATTCAGGTGCGAGACAACGGCACCGGCATCCCGGCAGAATTATTGCCGACGATTTTCGACCTGTTCCAGCAGGGCGCGCGTACACTGGATAGGGCTCAGGGCGGATTAGGCATCGGACTTACGCTAGTCAAACGATTAGTGGAATTGCACGGCGGGCAGGTATCGGCATCAAGCCCTGGAGCCGGTTTGGGCTCCACTTTCAGCATCCGGTTGCCAACGCTTACCGAAGCTGCCGGCGCTCCTGACTCCGAGACGTCAGCCTCCTCGCCTAACGCAGGTACGCGCGTGCTGGTAGTGGACGATGATTCCGACGTAAGGGAGAGTACGGCTCTCCTCCTGGAGATGAATGGCTACGAAGTCAAAATGGCTGACTCCGGCGAAAACGCCGTAATGCTGATCGATGAATTCCACCCTGATGTAATGCTGCTGGACATCGGGATGCCTGGAGAGAATGGCTATCAAGTGGCACAACGCATCAGGCAACTG
>NZ_JALOCF010000022.1 GCF_023227905.1 Methylobacter sp.
CTGATTATCACCGACCTCAACATGCCCGTCATGGATGGCATCGAATTCCTGCGGCGGTTGGCCGAAACCGATTACCGGAATTGCCTGATTATTTACAGCGGGGTCGATGAAAAGTTGTTGCAGACCGCTGCCGATCTGGCCCGGGTCAAGGGACTGCGTCTGCGCGGCACGATAAAAAAACCGATGACCCAGGATGTTCTGGCAAACCTGCTGCTGGAGTCGTGCGAACAGCCGAAGACACCGGCGCAGCCGGCGACAATAGCCGTCTCTCCCAACGACATACTGGAGGGTATGCGGCGTGACGAATTCAGTGTGCATTTCCAACCCAAGGTCGACGCCGACACCTTGCGTGTGGTGGGGGTCGAGGCATTGGCGCGCTGGCAACACGACGGCAAATCGATCAGTCCCGAGCATTTTATCGACATGGCCGAACAATACGGCTTGATTGGCACGCTCTCGGAAGTGCTGGTCACCAAAGCCATGATCGGCGGCGCCCGCCTGAGCGATGCGGGCTTCCCGCTCGCCGTCGCGGTCAACCTGTCGATGAACTGGCTGGGCGACATCAACCTGCCTGAATTCATCCAGGCCAGCATTCAGGCGACAGGCTTCAAGACGGAAAACCTGACCCTGGAAATCACCGAAACCGGCATCATGACCGATATAACGACATCGATGGATGTCATGACCCGCTTGCGGCTCAAAGGCTTCAAATTGTCGATTGATGATTTCGGCACCGGCTATTCGTCGATGGATCAGTTGCAGCGCTTTCCTTTTTGCGAACTCAAGCTCGACCGCAGTTTCGTTCACGGCGCCGCCGAAAAACCGGACAAACGCGCGATTCTGTCCTCCAGCATCGAGATGGCCCGGAAACTGAATCTGTTCACCGTCGCTGAAGGCGTCGAAACGCAAGCGGATCTGGATTTGGTGCGCGGCCTCGGCTGCGATCAGGTGCAAGGCTGGCATATCGCCAAGGCGATGCCGGTCGAAGAGCTGATCGTCTGGTTGCGCAATCGGCGTCCTGTACAAGAATCGCAACGATGACCACGACGCCTGCCAAGGATTTTGCCGGACTGCGCAGCCGCCTGCTCGACGATACCCTGTTTTGGATAAGCATTACCGCTGTGCCGGGAGTGGGAATCTCTCTGGCGAGAGCATTATATATCGGCTGGCGTCCGGTGATGCTGCTCCACGTTGCATTGTTAGCCGCACTCTGGCTGCTGTGGCTGAATCGGCGACGCATTTCCTATCATGCACGGACATTAGGCTTGCTGGGCGTTATGTTGCTGGCGGCCTTTGGCGGACTCTCGCAACTGGGACCGGTGGCAACCGCCGGTACTTATGTGGTTTTAAGCGCCTTTGTTGGGATCCTGTTTCTCGGTGAAAAAGTCGCATGGCGGCTGATAATCGGCAATGCCCTGTGCGTTGTGCTGATTGGCGTAGCTGCAAGCAACCATTGGCTGGAATTCGAGTTGAATTATCAACTCTATGCCTACCATCCCTTGACTTGGCTGCACATGGCCTGGAACTTGACCGCCTATGCGAGCGTTCTCGCCCTGATGGGCTGGCGGATGATGCAGTGGCTGCTCGAACACGAAACGGAATTGCGCCTCGAGCGCGACCACAAGCAGCGTTATCTCGACACCGTGCAGACAGTTATGGTATCGCTGGACTGGCGCGGCCATATCACGATGATCAACCGTAAAGGATGCGATCTACTGGGCTACCAGGAAAGCGAACTGCTGGGCTGCAACTGGTTCGAGCGCTGCCTGCCGCAGCCGCTGGGCATGGAAACGGCTTATCCGATGTTCAGGCGCATCATGTCCGGCGAGGCGGAAACAGTCGAATACTTCGAAAATCCGGTGCTGTGCCGCGACGGCAAAGAGCGCCTGGTTGCCTGGCACAACGCTTACCTTAACGGTAGAAGCGGCAAGATTGCCGGTACGCTGAGCTCAGGAGAAGACATCACGGAACGCAAACAGGCGGAAAACGATTTAGTCGCCGCCAGTGAAGCCGCGGAAGCCGCCAGCCGCGCCAAGTCGGCCTTTCTTGCAAGCATGAGCCATGAGCTGCGCACCCCGCTGAACGCCATCGTCGGCTTTGCGCAGATGCTTGAGATGGAGATACCGGGGCCGATGACGCCGCCGCAAAAGGAAGCCATAGGGCATGTCTTGAACGGAGGCCGTCATCTTCTCGAGCTGATCAACGAAATACTGGATCTGGCGCGCATCGAGTCGGGCCGGCTGGACCTGTCCATTGAAGCCGTTCCGCTCGCGCCGCTGATCGATGAAGTCGTCGCCCTGTTACAACCCGCCGCCGCAGCCCGCGGCATCGTCATCCGTCAGTCCTGTACCGATGAACTCCATACCCGGGCCGACCGCTCGCGCGTCAGGCAGATCCTGCTCAATCTGCTCACCAATGCGGTGAAATATAACTACGAGGGCGGCAATGTCATGTGCAGCTGCGTCGCGATTGAAAATACCGTTCGTATTACGGTAGTCGATACCGGACCGGGTATCGCCGAAGAGCTTCGCTCGGATCTTTTTCAGCCTTTCCAGCGGCTGGGCGCGGAAAAAACCAATATCGAAGGCACGGGCATTGGTCTTGCTATTTGTAAGAATCTTGTAGAAGCTTTGGACGGACGGATCGGTTTCGACAGTCACCTCGGCGTCGGCAGCTGTTTCTGGCTGGAACTGCCGCTGGCCCTGCCCGCACACAAGATGCCGGCGAAACTGACAGCCGGTTTTTCCACCGCCGATGCGGGAATACCCTGCAAAGGGCGCGTACTCTATGTGGAAGACAACCCGGTCAACATCAATGTGATGAAACATATCTTCCGAATGCTTCCGGGCGTCGAACTGCGCACCGCCGAAAATGCCGAAGACGGATTAATGATGCTTCATGATCTCAGGCCCAACCTTATCCTGATGGACATCAACCTGCCCGGCATGAACGGTCTCGACGCCCTCAAGGCCCCGCACCGCGGCTATTCCGGTTATCGCCGTCAGCGCCGCGGCGATGCCCGGCGACGTCAAAACCGGCCTGAATGCAGGCTTCCTGACCTATCTTACCAAGCCTTTCGACGTCCCGACGCTGCTGGGGCAAATTCGAACAATACTGACTACGGATGAAAACGATGCATAACTCTCAGGAGCAACGCAGACTACCCCATGGGCGAAATACCGGACTGCTCCATCTGGAGAACATCATGGAGTCGCTTGGCGATGGCGTCTTCAGTTGCGATAAGGAGGGGCTCTGTATTTACGTTAACCGGGCGGCTCTGGAGCTGATGGATCTTTCCATCAGTGACGTCCTTGGCAAAGATCTTCGGCCGGCTTTTCATCAGCATTATGCTGAAAATCGAATTTATCTAAGCAATAAATGTCTTATCCGCCGCACGACTGTCGATGGACAGCCTCGCAGAGGAGACCATATCTTCCGCCACAAGAATGGGCGCCTGATTCCCGTGCATCTGAATGTGCAACCGCTTGTGATCGAAGGCGAACTCGACGGAGTCGTCGTGGTCTTTCACGATATTAGCGAGCGCGTCAATCTGATCCGCCGACTGGAAGAATTGGCGCTATACGACCCTCTGACAGGCTTGCCTAACCGCCGCCAACTCGACGATCGGCTGAAAACGGAGTTTGCCCGTCTCAGGCGTTATGGCGGGGAGTTTACGCTGATCCTCCTGGATCTGGACCACTTCAAGCAGGTCAACGATTCTTTCGGCCACCCTGCCGGAGACGTCGTGCTCAAGGCCATAGCCGAGGCGCTTCAAAAAAGCCTCCGGGCAAACGATCTGCCGAGCCGTCTCGGAGGCGAGGAATTTGCCGTGTTGCTGCCCGATACCGGACTTGAAGAGGCCGGCGGACTGGCTGAACGTCTGCGCCAAACCATTGAAGCCATGCCGATAGACGTCGGCAAAGGCCAAACCATCAACGTCACCGTCAGCGCCGGGGTGGCCCGCGCTATTCCTTCACTGGACAAGGAAACCGCTATCGACGCCGCCGATCAAGCGCTTTATCGCGCCAAAGTCGCCGGGCGTAACCGGGTGGAGTTGGCGACTTGAGACTGTTTAGAAAACCGCTGAAAAAGAAAAATTATTTACTTTAAGAATGAGGAATTACCATGAAAATCAACATGCCGGTAACAGATAAAGAAGTCCTGATGAAAAAAAGCGAAATATTGGTTACCCGGACTGATTTAAAAGGCCGTATCACCTACGCCAATGACGCATTTATTGCCATCAGCGGTTTTACACGGGAAGAATTAATCGGCTCCAGCCATAACATCGTTCGTCATCCCGATATGCCGACGGCTGCTTTTGATGATTTATGGACGACGATAAAACAGGGCAAACCTTGGTCCGCTCCGGTAAAAAACAGGACTAAATCCGGCGACTATTACTGGGTCGAAGCTAATGTGGTGCCGATCTATCAAAATGGAGTCCTCCATGAATATTTGTCCGCCCGTTACGCGCCCAACCGCGAACAAATAACCCATGCGGAAAACGTGTACAAAAAGCTGAATGCCAATATTGCAAAGCTACGGCCTACAGGAATTGCCGCCGTCGCCAAAGCGGTCAGCGAAACGGCTATCTCAAAAAAAGTAGCGTTGGCATTAACGATGATATTGGCGCTGACCGGTTTTTCGATATATCGGCTGTTTTTAGCTCAGGAATACTTGCCGTTAGCGGCAACCTCTGTGCTGACCCTAGTCGCAGCGGGAATTATTGCCAGTTTGACGCATGAAGTCATCGCTACGCTCGAAACCTGTATTTATGCGCTTTATTGCATAGCAGACGGAAAATTTAAAAACCGGTTGAACTTAAACAGAAGCGATCAACTGGGCGATTTATTGCGCGGGCTTTATGTCGTGCAAGTCATGTTGAATTCGCAATTAGCCGAATCCAGGCAGATGACGACGGACGCCTTGCAGATTAACCGGGCGCTGGATAACGTTCATTCGGGGGTAATGGTCGCCGATCCTAATTTTAATATTATCTATATGAACCAAGCTGTACAACGCCTGTTCAAGAAGGCGGAAACCGATATTCGTGAACAGTTGCCGGATTTTAACGCCGATAAATTGATGGGGGCCAATATTGATATTTTTCATAAAAACCCGGCTCATCAACGCGACATGTTGGAAAAATTAACCGACTCGCATCGTTCGGAATTAACTATCGGCGGTCACAATATGGTGGTCGTCGCCAACCCGGTTATCAGTGAAGACGGTGAACGCATTGGCGTTGTGGCCGAATGGCTGGATCGCACTGTCGAGGTTGTAGTGGAACAGGAAGTAGCCGGCATTGTACATGGCGCCGTCATGGGCGATTTTACCCGGCGTGTTGAAATCCAGGGAAAAGACGGCTTCTTTAAGCAACTGGGCGAAGGACTTAACGAACTGATGGAAACCACCGAGAGCGGCATCAATGATGTGGTGCGCGTTTTGGGTGCATTGTCCCGCAACGACCTGACTCAAACCATCACCAATGACTATGCCGGCAGTTTCGGGCAACTCAAGGATGACGCCAACACCACGGTGGATAAACTCAAGGAAATCGTTTCTCAAATCAAAGAAGCCACCGACAACATTAACACCGGCGCTAAAGAAATCGCCTCGGGCAACAACGACTTGTCGCATCGCACCGAGGAGCAGGCCGCCAGCCTCGAAGAAACGGCGGCCAGCATGGAGGAGCTGACCTCGACCGTGCAGCATAATGCCGCAAACGCCCAACAGGCAAATCAACTGGCCGTTGACGCATCCGACATAGCCGGCAAAGGCGTCGAGGTGGTCGGCCAAGTGGTCAGGACGATGGACGATATTAACGAATCTTCGCGCAAAATAGGCGATATTATTTCGGTCATCGACGACATTGCTTTCCAGACCAACATCCTTGCGCTCAACGCCGCCGGCGATCAAGGCCGGGGCTTTGCAGTCGTGGCCGTCGAAGTGCGCAATCTCGCGCAACGCGCCGCTACGGCTGCCGGAGAAATCAAACACCTGATTGACGATTCGGTCGTTAAAGTCGCCGGAGGCAGTAAACTGGTAACACAAGCAGGTCACACCATGGAGGAAATCGTCGGCTCGATACGCGGCGTTACCGTGATGATGTCCGAAATCAGCGCCGCCTCAACAGAACAAACGGCCGGCATCGAGCAAGTCAATATGGCCATCAGCCAAATGGACGACGTGACCCAGCAGAACGCCGCTTTGGTGGAACAAGCCGCCGCAGCTGCGGAATCGCTGGAAGAACAGGCGCAAAGCCTGGCGGTCACGGTCGCGCAATTCAAAGTGGATGCTTACTCTCGCCATGCGTTTGACGACATGCCTCAAACCAAGTCAACCGGTTCTTTTCAAAAAGCCAAAAACCAGGCGACCTACATGCCTGCGAAAAGTGTGGCGAGATTTCCGGAGCCATCGCGTTCGGCAATCAAAGCTCAGCCGATCTCACAATTGGCCAGCGACGAATGGGAGGAATTTTAGTTAAAAACGCCGACCGGCTGCGGACACCGCCAATCCGTCCGCAGCTGTTTTGGATGCGGTCATTAATAACTTCCCGATATGGATCGGATAAAATTTTTCCGTTCGCCCTGAGCTTGTCGAAGGGTGGACGGAAAAATTTCGGCCTACCGCGTCAAGCCGATCATGCTTCGACAAGGCCTTTAGTCCTGAGCGTAGTCGAAGGGTCAGCACGAACGGCTTGACGATAGAAGACAGTGATTTCGGGAAGTTATTTTTAACCAAATCCTTTGCCGAAAAACACTCTATCCGGGCCAGTGGTGATACTCAATAGCCGATTCAACTGATAACTAACATCGCTTATTGATCGAAGAAGTTGAGCTCTCTACCCTACAGCCACTTGTACAACGCCAACCGATTTTTGCCGCAAACGTTGCAAAAATACTTTTATTTCCCGAGGTGATGGAACCCTCTTCATAATCGTTAGGTTAATACACACTATGCTCAATTTCACTAAAAGACACAGCAACACTCCGGTTAAACAAACCATCGTGATAAGCAACCACTATGAGGCTGCGATAAAAAAGATCGAACTGCTTGAGGATGAGCTCAACCAAAAAACACTTGAATTGGACCAACGCTACGAAACCCAACACATCATGAGTGAACGTGTAAAAAATTGCGCTAGGTCCCTTGATGCTGCTCATAACCAACTGCAAGCCGTAGCTGTGCGTTTGGAATATTCAAACAAACAAATTTCCGAATTAATGCAGGAAAACAAGGCGCTTAAGTCATCAGGAGATGAATGGTTTAAGCGCGCGATAAAACTTGAATTCGATATATTAACGGCGAATGACGGGATTAAAAAAATCCAAAGCGAGCGCGACTCGGCAATAAAAATGTGTGAACGTCTTCAGTCCGCCACTAAAGAAAACAGTCACGGCGAGGGTTCGGACTAAGGCCGCTCGCCTCAGGATCGCTATCGGTCGCGCTTGGCTTCGCGGTTAAACTCCCCATAACGCAGCAAAATGGCGGGCAGCAATAATAAGTTCAGCAAGGTTGAAGACGCCAGCCCGCCGATGATGATCGCCGCCATCGGCCCCATGATCTCGCGCCCCGGATTATCGCTGTTGAACGCAATCGGGAACATCGCCAGCGCGGTGACCAACGCGGTCATCAGGATGGACGGCAAGCGTTCCTGAGCGCCCAGTACGGCGGTGTCCAGATTCCAGCTCCTGCCTTCGACTTCGACCAGATAGCGGTAATGCGACAGCAGCATGATGCTGTTGCGCACGGTAATGCCGAACAGCGTCACAAAACCGACGACCGAACCGACCGATAACGTAGCTCCAGTCAACATCACGGCGGCAACCCCGCCGATCAAGGCGAAAGGCAGGTTCGCAAGCGTCAGCAACACATGGCGTATGCTGCCGATAGCGATATAAACAAAAATCAGCACCCCGGCTCCGGCCAGCAATGAATGCAGGATCAATTCCTTGCGCGCCTGCGCCTGTTCCACCGCCGCGCCGGTAAACTCGGGATAAATATCCGCAGAGAACGGAATCTCTTTTAATACCCGCTCTTTAAGCTCCGCCATAAAATCATCCAGATCCCGGTCGAGCACATTGCCGGTCACGGTTTGCCGCCGCTGCGAGCCTTGATGCAGGATGTTGTAGCGGCTGGCCGAATGCCTGATTTCCGCAACCTGGTCCAGCGTAATCATCGTGCCGTCCTGGGTCCTGATCGGCAGCTTGGCTATCGATTCGGGCTGCTGTCTCAGCTCCGGCGTCAAGGTCACCGCGACGTTGTAGATTTTATTGCCCTGGATGTTTTTGCCGACCACGCGGGTTTCGTAAGCGGCCTGCAAGGTATCGACAATCTGGGCGGGCAACACGCCCCAGAAACTGAGCCGGTCGAGATCTACGTTGATTTGCAGCAACGGCGTGCCGGGCGGCGAGCGCAACTGCACATCCGCCGCGCCGTCTATATCGCGCATGATTTCAGCGACCGCCTGCGCTTTGGCATCCAGCTTATTCAGGTCGTTGCCGTAGATATTCACCACCACCGGCGAGGTGTAGCCGGAAATGGTCTCATCGACCCGCTCGGTCAAAAAGGTGTTGGCCTCAAACAAAATGCCGGGGAATCCGACCAGAATGGCCCGGAGCCTGTCCTTAATCTGCTGCTGCTCCGCGCCCGACATCGGCTCAAGCCGGACTTCATACTCACTGTAATGGCTGCCGTAAGTATCGGCGCCCCGTTCCGCTCGCCCCGCCCATTGCGACACCGATTGTACGCCCGGAATCGCCATAAACTGTTCGGTCAGCTTGCTGCCGATTCTGATCGATTCCTGCAACGACGTACCGGGAATGCTGGTGGTATGGACGATATAATGGCCTTCCCGCAGTTCGGGCAGGAATTTGCTGTCCAGGCTGAAAAAAGCCGCCAAGCCTGCCAAGCAAACAATGATGCTGCCGATAACCACCGGCTTGAAATGACTGGAAACCCTGCTTAATAAATCCTTGTACAACGGCTTAATGCGCTTGATCAGCGGCGGGTCGTCATTGGCGAGATCGGCATTACCCAGCAGCGCATAGCACAGCGCCGGTGTTAAAGTCAGCGCCACCAGCAGCGACGTTAAAATCGCCAAAATGTAGGAATAGCCCAGCGGCGCAAACAAGCGTCCGGCAACGCCGTTTAAGGTCAGCAACGGCACAAACACCAGCGCAACGATAAAGCTGGCGTAAACCACGGAGCTGCGAACTTCCAGCGAGGCGCTGTAAACCACGTCGGCAACCGGCAGCGGCCGGGCTGACAACCGGTTTTCGCGCAAGCGCCGGAAAATGTTTTCGGTATCGATAATCGCATCGTCAACCACCTCGCCCAACGCGATAGCCAGCCCGCCCAGCACCATGATATTGAGGTTAACCCCGTTTTCCAACAGCACAATAACCGCGCCGATCAACGACACCGGAATCGCCAGCGCGGAAATAAATGCGGTGCGGAAATTAAACAAAAACAGGTACAAGATGACCAGCACGAACAAGCCGCCGATCAGTAAATGCCCGGACAAATTGGACAGCGACCTTTCGATATAATCGGCGGGGCGGAACAAGTGCGAGTAAAAATTGATCGCCTGTTTGCTGAAAATAGGCTCGAACCCTTGCAGCGCCTGTTCTACCTGCCTGGACACCGACAAGGTATTGGCCCCGTATTGGCCGATCACCATCATCACAATGCCGGATTTACCCATAATCTGCGCCGCGCCGATCGGCGGCTCCGGCGCGTATTCAATCGTGGCGGCTTCGCCCAAGGTCACATTGCGCCCCTGATCCCGCTTGACGATAATTTTGCCGAATTGTTCCGGCGTGACGGGCTGCCCGGTTACCTGCAAGGTGAAACGCTGATTATTGTTTTCGATAAAACCGCCGCCCTGAATATTTCCGGCCTTTGAAGCGGCCTGGATAATGTCCTCCAGTGTCAGGTTAAAACGATGCAGTTGCAGCGGATCGACCTGAATTTGCAGCTGTTGAATGTCGCCGCCGAACACGTTGACATCGGCAACCCCCGGAACAGCTCGCAAGCGCGGCACTATCGTCCAGTCGACCAGACTGCGCAAAGCCATCAAATCGGTCTGATCATCCTTGCTTAAGCCGATGGTTAATACGGTCGCCGAAGACGAGGACAGCGGTATCGCCACCGGCGTAATGCCCAGCGGCAGCTGTCCCGCCAGAGTGGTCAAGCGCTCGCTGATCAGTTGGCGATTGCGGTACACATCGCTGTCTTCGACAAAAGTCGCAATAACAATCGACAGGCCCTGGATCGATTCGGAGCGCACCGACTTCATGCCGATCAAGCCGCTGACAGCCGTTTCGATTTGCTGGGTGACCAGCACTTCAACCTGCTCCGAAGAAAGGCCGGGCGATTCGGTTTGGATAATCACCTGCTTGGGGGAGAATTCAGGAAAAATATCCAGGCCCGCCGTGGCGAAGCGGTAACTGCCGTACAGCAGGATTAATACCGCAAGCGCGATAACGATGCCGTAAAAACGGATGGAAAAGCGGACGAGGGTGGCTAGCATGGGTTAGTGTTTAGGTTACGAAAGTAATAACAACTTAGGTCGACAACGAACCTTAGCAGGTTCGCAGGAACGAATTGTTATGCAGCGCCATATTTCGCTTGCGTTTCAAACAACGTGTATTGAATTGGGCTTTCTTTTTTTCGCTCGATAGAAATGGCATTGAAATTTGTAACTAAGGCTTCAATAACAGGGTTTCTGTTTGTTTCCTTACCCCCAACATGATAAAAATGCTCACGAGTAAGAACTGAATGCTTAGCCCACAAGGTGTTAATGTATTCGTTTTCCCGGTAATCATTATGATGCCATGTCGATAAAATAAATTTTCCGCCAAAATCGGAAAGCCTATCGAATAGTTCTTGTTCGTGAGACTGATCCCAGCCATTGTAATAGTCAACATGTCTACCGATATAGGGTGGATCGCAGTAGATAATATCCGATGATGATGCTTCGGAAATGGTTTGGTTAAAATCCTGACACTTGAATACGAATTCTTTTGTCTTGATTATTTTGCAAGCCCAAGCAACTTGATTGGTGATTTTCGTTACATACGCTTGAGCAAAGCGTTGCGGCTTTCTACAGAACGGGATGTTGAATCCGCCTTTGCGATTAAAGCGAATCATGCCGTTAAATCCGGCACGATTAACGAATAGAAAATCCAGCGGCGAGTGTTCGGAATTAAACCTATCCCTTATAAAGTAATAATGCTCTTCGCCTTTTGATAGGAGTAGCTCGCCTTCGCGTGTAAGGTATTCTTTTACCACTTCGGGCGTTATTTCACCGGAGGCTATGCCGGAGTAAAAGTTAATCAAATGCGGATTGGCATCACACAAAACTGCACGTTGAGGCGCGACATTAAAAGCTACAGCCCCCGTCCCCATAAAAGGCTCAATCCACACACCTGTAAAATCGCTCGGAACAATACTTTTAATCCAAGGAACTAGCTTGGTTTTTATGCCTTGCGACTTGATCGGAGGCACACCAACTTTTACGGTCATTCTTCGCCATTCCTCTTATTTACAACCAAAGACAGATCACCATTTTTGTACTCGACAAAATCCCGAAGCGTAGAAATTTTCTTTGTCCCGCCTTTTCCATCCTGGATAGTTATTTTTTGGTAGTTCATCCAGTACTCATCAAACCAGTGTTCGCCAAGTCTTGAAAACATGCCCCGGCCATTGATTATATCGGCGATATTGTTGATGCTCCCGATGTTGGCGGTGTTACCGCTACCGCCTTTATCGCTGGCAATCTGCCATTTTTCTGCAACAAAGAACTGGAAGTTTCTTACTACCGAAACAATGGAATGCAGTTCATCGATGCTATGCGCTCTTGTCTCATCAATGGTTGCGCCATCGGCTCTATCGTAGATGATGCCAAGACAGAAATGGCCTGAATACGAACTATAGGGAAACTGGATGTTTTTGGTGCTGGTGCGATGTTCAAAATATTTACCGTGCGAACCCAGCGTAAAACCATTGCACAAATGGGGCTTCTTTGGGTTCCGATAGGTGGTCTTAAAATCGACGGCGAATTTGATGGATTCATCGTCGGCTTTGACAAACGATATGTCGGGGTAGTAATTCTGGTGATCGGCAAGAACTACCTTGTAGCCGTTAGTTTGTGCAAAATGCAGAATTTTAGGGAATAGATGAATTTCAAGAATTTTCGACACAATTTTGGTATCTGAAGATATTGTGTATATGTTCTTGAAAATATCAATAAAGCCTTTTACTGTCCATTGACCACCATCTGTACTGATATGCTCTTTAAGCTCGGTGACAAACTCTTCGAGTTTCTCTGCAAAATCTTCTTTTTCGGTCATATAGATAGTGTCTTAATTTTTTTGATTGCTCATTCTACAGGTTCAATCACCTGATAGGAATCGGCGTGATTTCGCTGGTTCCCAATCATCTCCAGAGACTGTGAAAATATTATCCAAATCAGGTAAAAAATCATTTACCACAGAGGACACGAAGAGCACGAAGAAAAATAACTCCACTTAATTCAAGACATTAAAACTTCGTGTCCTCTGTGTTCTTCGTGGTTGCCCATTAAATTTATGCTAAACAAGAATTCTTTCACCGTCTCCCAAGCTTGGGAATCGGCCTGATGGCAATATAAAAATCCAGATCACGGCTTTTGCCTAAGTGCCTGATTTTTCTCTACTGCATTCGAGACGTTTTTGATCATGGCTCGTATCTCCGGTGATAATGAATTCAGGAAGCCTTCGGGATCGGTTTGAGCTTTCAGCATAAGTGCTTGCATTTTTACGGGGTCTCCGCCCGCTTGTTGTTCCAAAATAGGCATGATATCGGCAGAGATGTTATATAACTCTTGCATGTCTCGGGCGTTTCCCCCGACTGCCTCCAAAGCTTTCTGATTAGCCGCTATTCCTGCCTCGGTCCTCGCGGCATCGCAATTCTGATTCCTAAGGCAATCTTGCGTTTTCTGCAATGCAGAACTCATATCATCCGCATAAACGATTTGAACAGACATTCCTACTGCAAGTAAGAATACCAGTAAATTGACCTTGAACATTGCCGCCCCTTGTTACAGTTTTAAAAAGAAAATAGCTAAAAGCCGCGTAGGATGGGCAAAGCGTGCGTGCCCATCAAATCAATTCGAGACGACCCTGATGGGCACACTAACGTTTTGCCCATCCTACAATTCTGACACCGAAAACAATCAAACCCCTTTACTGCGATTTTCCATGCGCCGCAGCAGTTCGCTCATAATCAATCGATACAGCTCATCGCCCAGATATTTATCCTCGACGCCGCTGTCGATGTTGGGGTTGTCGTTGACTTCGATAACATAACCCTTGCCGTCTTTTTCCTTGACGTCCACGCCGTATAAACCGTTGCCTATCGGCTGAGTCGCTTTTAATGCGGCGTCGAGCACGGCTTTGGGGACTTCAAAGGTCGGCAGGGTCGCAAAACTGCCGCTATCGATCCGGCTGCCGCCGTGGCGGTAGATCTGCCAGTGGTTTTTGACCATGTAATAGCGGCACGCATATAAGGCTTTGTTGTTGAAAATGCCGATGCGCCAGTCGAAATCGGTATAGAGAAATTCCTGCGCCAGCAGCAACGCGGATTTCTGGAACAGCTCTTCCACTTTGAGTTCCAGCTCTTTCCGGTCGTTCACTTTAACGATGCCGCGGGAAAAGGAACCGTCCGGGATTTTTATGACGACCGGAAAGCCGGCTTCCGCTTCCACCCTGTCCAGGTGGGCGGCATTGCCTTTGTGCAGCAGCCAGGTCTTGGGCGTAGGCACGCGGTGGGTGCGGAACAGGTCGGCAAGATAGACTTTATTGGTGCAGCGCAGCATCGAAGTCGGGTCGTCGATAACCACCAAGCCCTCGGCCTCGGCCTTTTTGGCGAAACGGTAGGTGTGGTGGTCTATGTTGGTGGTTTCGCGTATGAACAAGCCGTCGAACTCGGGCAGTCGCACATAATGCTGCTGCGTTATCAGTTCTATTTCAATGCCCAGTTCCCGGCCGATTTTGATGAATTTTTTCAGTGCGCCACGGTTGCTTGGCGGCAATTGTTCTTCGGGGTTGATCAGTATCGCCAGATCGAATCGCGCCGCTTTACGGGCGCGGCCCTTGCGCCAGACCTTTTTGCTGAATTGATCCAGCGCGTCGGCAAAAACGGTTTGCTTCGCATCATCCAGAAGCCGGTGCGATACGGCCTTTAAACCGATAATTTCCCAATGCTGCCTGCAACGTAGCGTTACTTCCAGAATGGGACAGGAAAAGCGTTCAAACAGCAGTCTGGCGAGTTCCTGAAAAGCCGGGTCGGGCGTAGTGCCGAAATAACTCATCAAGGTTATTTCGCTGTCCTTGTCGGCGGTTTTAACTGCGCGCTCCAGCGTCTCAGACAAGTCATCAAGCTGTAACCGGTACAGCGCTTTTTTGCCCAGATCGTTCAGCACCCTGACCGAAGGAATAACGTGATGCCCCCTGGCCTCGGCCAGCAACGAGCAGTAATAGCCGTCGGAAAGATAGCGGTAGCTGCTGCAAAGGTTGATGATGCGGACGCGCTGCTGCGGCTCGCCCTGCTGGGTCGCGAGATAGTTTTCAAAAGTGATGACCTGCTCGCTGGGATAATAGGGATTCCAGTCGGAAAGATCGTCGACAACCAGAAGGGTGCGCGCCATAACAAAAAAATCCTGTGTCTAAAGTGAGGCGTAATTCTGGAACCTGTCCCTTGTTTGCACAAGGTGTTTTTATGGGGCTTGAAAAATATTTCATGATTGACTTAACTGGGACTATGCTAAAGAAAAATTCCAGGTAACTCTTATGTCATATTGTCTTCCCCTTGCCGCTATCGATACCGCCGTTTTTCCGGCCAGCTATGCCGCCGGTCGGCAACGCTGGCTGGCGCAGTTAAATAAACTATCCTGTCATACGCAATGCCTGCCTTATGCATGTCCCGGCAGCGGGCCTGAAAGCGAGGAGCTGGTGACCGACACGGTCTGGATAGGCCCGGAAGACGCATCAAAAGTGCTGGTTTTGCTCGGCGGAACGCACGGCATTGAAGGCTTTGCCGGCAGCGCTATACAAACCGACCAGCTGGGTTTGATTGGCGTCGGCCTGTCCGTTATTCCTGCCGACACGGCGGTGCTGATGGTTCACGCCCTGACGCCGTGGGGTTATGCCTGGCAACGGCGTTGCGATGCGGACGGCGTTGACCTTAACCGCAATGCCGTCGATTTTTCCGGGCCGCTGCCCGAAAATAAAGACTATGACTTGCTGAAAGACGCGCTGTACTTGCCGGATGCCGCACAAAGAGAAATCGCACTGGCCGAGTTCGAGCGCCGGCATGGCCGCGTAGCGCTGGAAAAAGCGGTCAGCGCCGGACAATACAGCGATCCGTCCGGGCCGTTTTACGGCGGCAAAGCTCCCGCGCACGGCAGACTGGTCTGCGAAGACCTGATACGCAAATATGCGCTGCAACAGCGGGATTTGGCGGTCATCGACCTGCACACCGGCCTGGGTTCTTACGGCTATGGCGAAATCATTTGCGACCATCAGCCTGACAGCGCCGGAACACGTATAGCCCGCAGCTTATACGGCGAGTCGGTTGCATTGCCGTTGCTGGGCACCTCCAGCTCGGTGCCGAAAACAGGACTGCTGGATTATGCCTGGCATGCGATCATGAATGAACGCAGTTGTTACATCACGCTGGAATTCGGCACGTTCAGCACCGACCGGCTGTTTGAAACCTTGCTGCGCGACCATCAACTGTGGGCGCAAACCGGTAACGAACCGGCCCGTCTGGAACACAGTAAAGCCATGCGCCGCCATTTTTGCCCCGACGATCAGGCATGGCGGGAAATGGTGTTGTTCCGTGCCAGACAGGTGATTGCACAAGCCTTGCACGGGGTGGCGTCTTGAGCATTTTAATCCGCCCCGCCCTGCTGACCGATCTTGACCAACTGGTTCTGCTTGAAAAAACCTGTTTCGACTCCGACCAGTTAAGCCGGCGCAGTTTCAAGCATTGGATAAGCACGGAACATCGCGCACTGCTGGTTGCGGAGCAGGAAAAAGTAATCACCGGCTATGTGCTGATTATTTATCACCCCGGCACCCGGCTGGCCAGAGTCTATTCGCTGGCCGTCGCCCCATCGCAAAGAGGCGCCGGTATCGCCAAACAGCTGATGGCGGCAGGCGAACAGGCCGCCAACGAGGCAGGCAGGCTGTACCTGCGCCTTGAAGTCAGTGTCGATAACACGGCGGCGATCAAACTTTACCAATCGCTGGGTTACCAGAAATTCGGCATCTACCGCGATTACTATCAAGATCATAAAGATGCATTGCGTTATCAGAAACGCATCCGCCGTTATCGCGATACCCTGCAGCACCGCTCGGTGCACTGGCTAAGGCAAACCACGCCGTTCACCTGCGGCCCCGCATCGCTGATGATGGCTATGCACGGCTTAAACAGGGCTTATCAACCCTCGCAAGAAGAAGAGATCAACCTGTGGCGCGAGGCCACAACCATCTTCATGACTTCGGGACATGGCGGCTGCCACCCGATAGGCTTGGCGCTGGCGGCAAAGCGGCGGCAATTTGCGGTCGAGGTCTGGGTCAACCAAACCGGAACGCTGTTTATCGACGGCGTGCGCAATGAGGAAAAAAAGCAGGTCGTGGAACTGGTCGATAACTGCTTCAAGCGCGAGGCGCAAGAGCAAGGCATCAAGATACATTACGCCAATATCAGCCAGAATGACCTTATCGGTGCGTTCAAGTCCGGGGCGATACCGTTGATCCTGATCAGCACCTTTCGGATGGACCGGAAAAAAGCCCCGCACTGGGTGGTCATGAGCGGCTTCGACGATGATTGCCTGTACATGCACGACCCGGACCCCGAAGAAGGACGGCAAAGCGAACTCGACTGCCAGTTTATTCCTATCGCCTGCGAGGATTTCGAGAAAATGTCCAGTTTCGGCAAAAATAGGCTCAGGACGGCGGTGATTCTTTGGCCTGGGTAAGCAGCAACTAGAGGCTTCCATATACGAACTTAAAGATATGACACCATGAAGAACATGAAGGACACGAAGTTTTTTTCTTCATGAACTTCATGTGCTTCATGGTTTTACGCCTAGCTTGATGCGTATGGATATGTACCCCGCCCTTAACGTTAGTAAGCCGTATCGGACAGACTGATTAACCACCACGAAGTTCACGAAGAAAATGACCAAGTAAAACTTCGCGTCCTTCGTGCCTTCGTGGTGAATTTTCAAAATATATGCCATTTCCGGCTTGTGTTATGAAACCGATTCAACGATAATAGCCGTCCTTTAGCCAGTACGGCTAATGTTTTATGGTGATCGTGTCGGTCCTCCCGCAACGATACGCTGTGAACCCCGCCAGGCCCGGAAGGGAGCAACGGTAACAGCAGATTCGTGTGCCGGGATGTGGCTGGCATGGTCACCGCCCAAACATACTTACCTTTTCGAGCCTGCAATGAACTATCAGGTTCTCGCCAGAAAGTGGCGTCCCCATAATTTCACAGAAGTTGTCGGACAAGAGCATGTCGTCAAATCGTTAATGAACGCTTTGCAGCATGATCGACTGCACCACGCCTATTTATTTACCGGAACGCGCGGCGTCGGCAAAACCACCATTGCCCGGATTTTAGCCAAAGCCATCAATTGCGAAAATCTCCAGGATTTTAATCCTTGCGGCGAATGCAGCGTGTGCCGAGACTTGGACGAAGGACGTTTTCTGGATTTAATCGAGGTCGACGCGGCATCGCGCACCAAGGTTGAAGATACTCGCGATTTACTCGACAACGCGCAATACGCGCCCAATCAAGGCCGCTATAAAGTCTACCTGATTGACGAAGTACACATGCTGTCCGGGCACAGCTTCAATGCCTTGCTGAAAACACTGGAAGAGCCGCCTCCGCACGTAAAATTCCTGCTGGCCACCACCGATCCCCATAAAATTCCCGTCACCGTGCTGTCCCGCTGCTTGCAGTTTAACCTCAAGCGTTTACTGCCCGGCCAGATTTTTACCCAGATGGAATTCATCCTTCAGCAGGAACACATTGAAGCTGAACCGGCTGCTCTAAAATTATTATCGCGTGCCGCGGACGGCAGCATGCGCGACGGCTTAAGCCTGCTCGACCAGGCTATTGTCTACGGCAACGGCAAAGTCGGCACGGAAGATGTCAACGCGATGCTGGGCACCGTGGCGCAACAGCCTGTTGATGACATTTTAACGGCCCTGGCCGAGGGCGATGCCAAGGCAATACTCGATAAAATAAATGAGGTATCCAACTTAACGCCGGACTTTAGCGATGTGCTGCAACAGATTTTGCAAGTCCTGCATCGCATCGCACTGGTACAACAAATACCCACGGCAATTGACCATGATTTTGATGCGGATATGATTGCCGCGCTAGCAGGCAAATTGACTCCCGAAGATGTCCAGCTTTATTACCAGATAGGTCTGGTAGGACAACGGGACCTGGATTTGGCGCCCGACCCACGCAGCGGTTTTGAGATGGTCATGTTGCGTATGCTGACTTTCAGGCCGGCCGGCATAGTGTCTGCGCCGGCCAAACCGGCCCAGGTTCGCCAACCCGTAAACAAGCCCCAAACACAGCCAGTCCATAATCAAGCGCCGCCTGTTTATAACCCGGCGGCAGCAGAGCAAAATTCCATTGCCGCTGAAAAAACCGTACAGGAAATTGCCGTCGTTCAAAAGCACGATAGCACTTGGATGGAAATCGTCGCGGCAATGAAGATTAGCGGCTTAACCCGAGAACTGGCTCATAATTGCGTACTGGAAAATATTGACGATTCCGTCTGCACCTTGATATTGGATTCGGGACATAAGCAACTACGCAGCAGTCGCACCGAAGAAAATTTACAAAAGGCGTTGCAGGCTTATCGCAAGGCACCGTTGAAGCTGGTGATCACCACCGAAAAGGTCACGGTTGCCACACCTGCCGTACAATTAACCAAAGCGCGCGAAGACAAGCAGCAGGCAGCGGTTGACGCTATTAATTCAGATGAAAATGTCCAGGCTTTAAAAGACCACTTGGGCGCCAGAGTCATGCCCGGTACCATAGAGCCCACCTAACAAGTACCCGTTTAACGAAACAGGAGAAGCAAATGAAAAATGCACTCGGCAACATCATGCAACAAGCCCAAAAAATGCAGGAAGACCTGAAAAAAGCACAGGAAGAGCTTAATGCCATGCAGGTCATGGGCGAAGCCGGCGGCGGTCTGGTGACGATCCTGATGACCGGCAAACGCGAAGCCAGAAAGGTCACCATTGATCCCTCCTTGCTGGGCGAAGACAAGGATATGCTGGAAGACCTGGTGGCGGCGGCCATCAACGATGCGGTCAATAAAGTCGCTAAAATGAAAAAAGAGAAAATGGCGGACGTCACATCGGGGCTGCCCTTGCCTCCCGGATTCCAGCTGCCTTTCTAATATGCATAGAAAAGGCTTATTGGGGCAATTAATCCAGAATCTGTGCTGCCTGCCCGGCGTCGGTCCTAAAACCGCTCAGCGGATGGCGTTTCATCTGCTCCAGCGCGACCGCAACGGCGCAAAAACGCTAGCTCAAACGCTGCTGAGGGCAATTGAAGAAATAGGCCACTGCCGGCAATGCCGCACTTTGACCGAAGGTGACATCTGCGACATCTGCGCCGATAAGTCAAGAGACGACTCCGTTGTCTGCATCGTGGAAAGCCCGTCCGATGTATGGATTGTCGACCAGGCAACCGTCTTTAAAGGACGCTATTTTGTATTGCATGGCCGGTTATCGCCGCTGGACGGCATAGGACCCGATGAACTCGGTCTGGATCAACTTGAACAGCAGTTGGCAACAGGCCGCGTCAAGGAACTGATACTGGCGACCAATTCCACGGTTGAAGGCGAGGCCACCGCCTATTTCATCAGCGAACTGGCCAGGAAGCACCACGTACTGGCGAGCCGGATCGCCCACGGCGTGCCCATGGGCGGCGAACTGGAGTTTACCGACAGCAGCACCTTATCGCATGCTTTTAATGGCCGCACAGGAATGTAAAGGCCGCCGCTACAGTTTCAAATAACTTGCCTTTGACACCCTTAACCTCAACCAGCCACCATCCCGGATTAACAGCCGGCACTTGAGACCACCGGTCTATGCAATAAGCAAAAAATCACAACAGTCCCTCATTGCGATACTGCGAGACTAACCTCCCTTTGCTTATAAGTTACGTCCCTTGTTAGCCTTTCGAATCGTGAACGTAACTTATTTTTATAAATTCTCTAAAGTTTTTAGCATTTCTGCCGATCCCAATCTTTGGTGGCAGAAAATAATAAGCTCATTAGCCATAAATAAAATCGCCACCCTACTAACTTGCAAATTCGCCTCAGCACACCGTAAGTACGACGTCGGACTGATGGCTTAACCCAGCATAAAGACTGGTGCAGGTTGCTTCGACAGGTTCAAGACAAAGACCTTACGCTCAGAGGGTATGACGCTTCGAGCTACGGGCAAAAATAATCAAAACCTGCGCAGCAAAGTGGGCAACGGAAATATTCCGTCCCATTAATTATGGATTCCCGTATATAAACGATAGTTAAGCCCTAGCAGTCGTTTTATCAGCCGGGAATTACCGACAGCATCAAACTGGTTCCAACAGAGGGGAGTCGCCATGTTTTGCTTTATTCTTCGCGCCGATCAGTCGACCAAGACCCTTGAGGTCATCTCGCCATGATTCGCATCGCCATCCTTGATCACAATACCTACCTGCTCGACAACATCGCTTCCACCCTGCAACAACCCAGCTTTGCCACTACGACGACGCTCGACACTGAAAACCTGAGCGCATGGCTGGCAAAGCACGGGGTCGACATGCTGGTTCTACCCTTGCCGAATGAAAATGAGCGACCGGCCACCGCTTCCATCAGCAAGTCGGAAACTGAATTACTTAACGGCAATGGGCAATCGCTCTGGCAGCTCAATTCATCGCAATTGGAACTGGTTTCTCCCTACGGCAGACTCATCCCGCTATCGCACAACGAATGCTGTATCTTAAGAGCCTTTGCCAACGCGAACGGAAATCTGGTCAGCCGCAAGACACTCATCGAAGCCTTGGGCCAGGATTTCTGGCACTACGACGAACGCCGTCTCGAAGCGCTTATAAGCCGCCTGCGTCGCAAATTGGCTTCTTATGCACCAGAGAGGTTCCCGATTCGGGGAGTTAAGGGGCAAGGCTATTTGTTCGGGGTTACGATACAAACCGTGGAGACTTGACGATCGTCAGGAATGGTCAGCAATAAGTCTCATGAATCGAGTATTTTACCAGTGGCCGAGACTGATTAGGTGAGCATCAGGTATTGCACTAGCCTTTGGCGATTTTATAAAGCCTGATCCCGTTTCGCTGATCAAAGCCAAGTGCAAAGTATTAAATTCAAACCAACATATTAGGTGAAAATATGAAGTTAGATACTGTTTCATTATTGAGTTCCATTGTCATGCTGGCGTCTTTCGCCACCATAGCCGAGGCCGGTTCTGCCTGCACCGTCAATGCTCCAAATAGCGGCACCGTTAACGGGGCGGCCTTGTGGGGCGACGTGCCTATGGCCAAAGGCCAGTTATCTGCAAGCACTTGCGATGTCGATCAGTTTGCCTGGAATAATTTTTTGTATCTGGTGGGCAACGATGCCTCGGGCAAGCCCCGGTTTATGAGTTTGGCGCCATGGTACGACGCCATGCCAAAATCCGGCAAGCCTGTCTGGTCGGGCACGTATGCCCCGCTACAGACCGCGCAAATGAATAAAAACATGAATCACCTACAAGCTGGCGACGCCTTTCATCTGCTGGACGTAAACGGCAAAACCGTTAGCTATGATATTCGTGTTAATGAGGACTTTGTAAATTACATTGCTGAAAACGGCATGTATACAATTCCGGCTATAAACCAGGCTGCCGCAGCCTTCAATGCCGATCCGTCTAAAGGAGGAATATGGTTGCCTCCCACAACCCCCACTTCCACAAAGTCGGCATTAGAGATTAAGACCGCTTGGCGAGACTATGGCAGCAAGCAAAGCGATTGCCCCGCCGACACTATGCATTGCGAGCAGGACAGTGCCGGGAACTGGTGGGGGCTGATCGGCATGCACTTAGTGCAGAAAACCCCTCTGCATGGCGAGATGATTTGGGCCTCCTTCGAGCATGTTGCCAATGCGCCTGACTGTGCCGCCGGAGGCAGCAATCCTATCAAACCGAATCCTGCCGGGTTAACAAACGGATGGAATCTCTTCAACTACACCACATATACAAACGCTGGCGGTGATGGCACGCAATGCACCTATCCGCAAAGCGGCGTAGCCAATCCTTTGTGCTTAACGAATCCCAACCCCTCCGACGATAACAAAACCTGGGTCTCGGTTAATGTGTGCCGCACCGATCAGTTGCCTCCAGCCACCAATTGCGACGCCGCCGCGAGTAACCTAGCGGTTACCTCTTGCCTAAACAATAACGTGCAAACAAATCTGCCTTCCACTTTAAACAACAAATGGAAAAACTATCAGTTGATCGGTGCGGAATGGGGAGCCTGGGGCGCCGCCGCAGGGCAAACTACGCCGCTGGTAGGCTGCTTCAACATTTTTGACGGGAACCCTAAGCCAGGCAGCTCGGTCGGGACCTTGGGCTTAAGCTGCAATCCCAACAACCCCAATCCTCCAGGCGAAAGCATAATGGGCATTGCCGGTACCAAAAACTTGGCAAACACCACCATGGAAACATGGATGCAAAAAGACATCAATCTCACCACCGGTCCAAGCACATCACCGACAACATGGACCCAGCAGGATTGCTTCTCATGCCACCAGCCAACGACTGCCTCCTATCAAGGCGATATGAGCCACTTGTTTGGCCGCGCCCAACAGAAGACCGGCGACGTGCCTGCCGGCCCTATATACAGCAATAGCCAAGCAGAGCAACAGTGCCCAACAGTATGCGCAAGTGCCGATAGCACATGGAATAAGCAATGGACCACTACAGTGCCAGGTAAAATGTCTGTTTGTGGATGTGTGGCAAATCCCTAGAGGAAATAAAGCGCCAGGTCTGTTACTGCAAGGCCTGGCGCCCTGGCTTTTCGTGATCGGCTATCACTATCTTCATGATCGGTTTTAATTAAATGTGTTATTCAACGAATAAGGTAATGTTATGAGACAGGTGCAACTACTGTTAGGTTTGTTATTGACCGGCGCAATTCATACAGCGAGCGCGGCACCGGCCGAAAGCGCGCAAGCCGCAGCGTCTTCGGCCGGTGCAATTACCCAGGGCGCGACCATTAACGGCAAAGCCTTTTTTGATCAAAACAATAATCGCCTATTGTTTCGCGGCGTCGGCTTTCAGCCGGTGAACGGCGTTGATCCCTTGATTGATGTTGGCGGCAAGCCCAACCCGGTGATTCAAGCCTTATTGCAGTCATCGAACAAATACAGTTTTAAAAACTTGAATATCAATGCGCTTCGCGTGTATCAAGTGAGCCACAATAAGCCGCATGCCAAGACGATGAATTTACTCGCGCAAAACGGGATTTACGTCATTGTGGGTTTGGCGAATGATCCTTACGGCACCAATATTCCTCAAAATCCGGCAAGTGGGCAACATCCTTATCCTTCGCAATTTAAAGTGCGTGTGCAGCAGATTATTGATGAATTTCAAGCTTATCCCAATGTGCTGAGCTTTGAAATCGCGAATGAAGTGACCGACCCGGGCGCGGAAGGCAAAGGCACGCCAACACAGTTAAATGCCGCCGCGGCAATCAAGTCGGCGGCGAATGATGCCAAAACCTACATGTCAACCAAGACATATCGCGCCATTCCCGTCGGCGTGGCCATGCAAGACACGCCGGATAATGAAAGCACGGTTGCGCAATACTATGCGAGCTCGGCATGCAATGGTCTGCCGTTAGATTATATCGGCATAAACACTTATCGATACGTCCCGCCCGGGGGAAATACGGCTGCGTATGAAGGCCTTGTTTCAGATTACAGCATCGGTAATTACTCCATTCCTGTGATCTTGTCGGAATACGAAGCCGGATTGACTTCCGGCAACAGAGACTTTCTGGATGTGCCAAGTTTCTATAACGATGCCACAGTCTCAAGCAATATTTCCGGTGGCTTTGCCTATCAATACATCGGTGATGGCTCGGGCGCAGGCTCCGGATTCGCATTAGTTAAATTGGGTAAAGGCAGTAAGGGATTGAACGGCAAAACTGACGTGAAGAATTTAAAGCCGGCCTGGCCGAATAACGCGTTTGCAAATCTGGCAGCGCAATATCAAACCATGCTGACCAAGGCGCCCTACGCTGCACCGTCTTCGCCTGCCGAATCATTGGCCTGCCCAAGCAACTTTAACCCGCCATTGTGTGTTGTGGGCAGTTCCAATTGTAGCGGTACGCCGCCCAGTGCGGTTGAAATTACCGTGCAAGCCAATCAGGCGGGCCAATATCCGATGGCTGTGGTACAAGGCGGCAGCCAGATAGCCCCGCCATCGCCTATCAGCGATAACAACGTGCATTCCGTTACAGTAGATCCAACCCAACAATTGCTCCTGCAACAAACGACGACGTGGTACACAATCTGTACCGTTGCGGCAAACACCTTGACCGCGAATAGCGCAGTAACTATCCCGGCAGCTAGTTGGGGTGGTGCCTGCACCGTGACGACGCCGGGTCATTAATGATTTAATGAGGGCGTTGTGTCATGGTATGAAAATATAGTCAGGGGTTCGGCACCACACCGATTGCATTGCCCGACCAGTCCAACGTGCCGAATCTGATGGGCACGGTGAGCTTGGCGGGCGTTACGCCTTTTATGATGGAGATCCCGGAACCACGTCTTATGCCTCCTTGGGTCCCGATGGCAGCTCCGGTTATCCGGTTATTTTCTCGGCAAAATGGCTTGCCGCTATGTCTCGTTTGAACTGCCTGAGGGTTATTTAGAACTAGCGCAGGCGCTATTAGTCGGGTATTTTGAAAAGCTGGAAAGAGGTTAATTCGTGAGGATACCTCAGAGTCGGGCCCGGTTGTATCTGTTTTTATTAAACCGCTACATTTCGATGCGTCAGCTCAAGACGTCTACAACCAATGCGCCGACCCTGCCCCACAAGCGCGCCGGGCATGTGGCGCAATTTGTGCGTGAGTGACCTTATGACTCTCGGCAGCCTTTCCCTGACCGGAGAAGGGGCGTATATTTTCACACCAACCGTGTCGGCCGCCCCGGCCGATCGTATAACAAGGAGAAATAATGACTGACTGCTTATTTTGCAAAATGGTTGCTGGCGATATCAAACCGGATGTGGTTTTCGAAGACGAGAATGTCCTGGCTTTCAGGGACATCAGGCCTCAAGCCCCGGTACATATCCTGATTATCCCCAAACGTCATATTGCTACCGTGAATGACCTGGACGACACCCTGCTGGCAGGCCAAATACTACAAACGGCGGCAAAACTGGCTAAACAGGAAGGCATTTCTGAAGCCGGTTACAGAACCGTGTTTAACTGCAACAGGAAAGGCGGACAGGACGTTTACCATCTGCATTTGCATCTACTGGGCGGCCGGCAAATGATCTGGCCGCCGGGTTAAGCGCACGATGCGTCGACTGATTGAATTTTAATAAAGTTATGCAAATGAACGTCAAAGCGCAATTCATGCTGCTCATTGCCTTATGCTGCCCATTTACAGCATTCGCTACGGATGAAAACCCTGACCTTAAAGTTACTCCACTCCTCAAGACCACCACCAGCTGGGACGGCAAGCCGATCGTCTATCCCAAAGGGCAAAGCGAAGTCACTACACTGATCGTTGAGATTGCGCCGGAGGGCGAGACCGGCTGGCACGAACATCCGGTACCCTCGTTCGGCTACATCATGGAAGGTGAGCTGGAACTAAAGCTTGCCACAGGCCAGGTTAAAATCCTGCATTCAGGCGACGTTTTGCCCGAGTCTGTAGGCGTGCTTCACAATGGCCGCAACATAGGCGAAGAGCCGGTCAAGATTCTGGTGTTTTATATGGGCGAAGTCGGCAGCAAGCTTAGCGTTGCGCACCCGGAATTTGCTCCTGTGCCATTCCCTGACTCGGAACAGTGATTCCTGAATAATAGCCTCACACAAAAAAGCCCGGCAGGTTTCCGCCTCCGGGCTTTTTCGTTTTTAGCGCCAACGCACTATTTTTTCATTCTTTTTTTGAAAACTTCATCCAGTTTCTGGTTGGTTTCCTGGTTGTACTGCTTGGAGTTATCAATCGGCTCCGGCTTGGGCGCTACAGGGGCGGGCGCGGCAACGACAGGCTGCGGGATTGGCGCTTGAACGATAGCCTCTTCTTCCGGACTCTGGTCTAAACGAAATACCGGACCGAAACTGGTATCCACATCAAAATCATCCCAAACATACAGTGGGTAAGCTATAGGCTTGGTTGGAAGGGGGATCGTGACCAAATCGGCAACTCCCACCCCTAAGCGTCCCGCCATGACGACCACGCCTTTAAATACTCCCCCGACAATACCATAAAAGACATTGCTTTCATTAGTCGTATTAATAATGTTTTTGGGGATTTCCAGTATGCCTGCGGTCAGATTAGCAAAGCTATTCAGCGCCTTATTGCCAACCTTGCTGCCATAGCTGTCGCCAAAGCTCTGGTTTGGATATATACCTCGTTGAGCAGAGGGTGCATAGGCCGCCATGCCATAACCCTGTTGCTGCGTCTCGGCCTGAGTCACCGGCGCACATGCCGCAAACAGGCTGGCAAATAAAACAAAAGAACGACTGAATTTACGCATTTCAAATCCTGTTGGTATGTTAATAATTGACTCAGTATAGCAGAGCTACAATTATTTACTGGTTCGCGCCTTGGCGAATGCGTTAGCCATTGCGCTTTGTACCGGCGCCTGCTGCTTGGGCTTATGCGCAGTCGGCTTTTGATTATTTCGTTCGGGCCTGACGTCGCTCGCCTCGGGATTTGTTTTCATCGATAGAGAAATCCGTTTGCGCTCGACATCGACCTCCAGCACCGTCACTTTAACCATCTCGCCGGTTTTAACCGCATCCCTGGGGTCTTTGACAAAAGTATCCGATAAATGGGAGATATGCACCAAGCCGTCCTGATGTACGCCAATATCAACAAATGCACCGAAGTTGGCAACGTTGGTGACTACGCCGTCCAGCCTCATGCCGACTTCAAGGTCGGTGATTTTCTCGATGCCTGCCTTGAACTCGACGCTTTTGAATTCCGGCCTCGGATCGCGGCCGGGCTTTTCCAGCTCCAGCAAGATGTCGGTCACCGTCGGCAAACCGAAATGTTCGTTAGTATAATTGCCAGGATTCAAACCGCGTAGGAACTGGCTCTGACCGATCAGGTCGCGGATCGATTTCCCGGTGCTGCCGATGATCGCCTCAACCACCGGGTAAGCCTCGGGATGCACCGAAGATGCATCCAGCGGGTTGTCGCCGTTCATGATGCGCAGGAATCCCGCCGCCTGTTCATAAGCTTTGTCGCCCAATCGCGGCACTTTTTTCAATTGCTTGCGGTTGGCGAACGGGCCGTTCTCATTACGAAAGGCGACGATATTTTCACTGATGCTGGCGGACAAACCGGATACCTGTTTAAGCAGGGCTACCGATGCGGTGTTCACATCAACGCCGACCGCGTTTACGCAATCCTCGACCACGGTATCCAGCCCTTTGGCTAACTGAACCTGATTCACATCATGCTGGTATTGGCCGACGCCGATCGATTTGGGATCGATTTTGACCAGCTCGGCCAACGGGTCCTGCAAGCGCCTGGCGATAGAAACCGCACCGCGCAAAGACACATCCAGCGCGGGGAATTCCTTGGCCGCCAGTTCGGACGCCGAATACACCGACGCGCCCGCCTCCGACACGGTGATTTTGGTGAATTTAAGTTCGTTGTGCCGCTTCATCACATCGGCTACCAGCTGGTCGGTTTCCCGAGAACCGGTGCCGTTGCCTATGCTGACCAAATCGACTTTGTGCTTTTGAATCAGTTTTGCCAGCGTATCTATCGATCCGTCCCAGTCCTTACGCGGCGGATGCGGGTAAATGGTGTCTGTCGCCAGCAGCTTGCCGGTAGGATCGACAATCGCAACCTTAACGCCGGTGCGTATGCCGGGGTCCAGGCCCATCGTCGCTTTAGGCCCGGCCGGTGCGGCCAACAGCAAATCTCTTAAATTGCTGGCGAAAACCCGGATCGCTTCCAGTTCGGCGGCTTCGCGCAGCCTGAGTTTTAAATCCAGGTCGATACGGGTGTACAGCTTGATTTTCCAGGCAAAACGCGCGGTTTCCGCCAGCCAGGCATCCGCGGGTTTTGAGCTGTCGGTAATATTCAGGTGACGGGCGACAAATTGGGCGCAAAGATCATGTTCCGCTTTGTCGTCAGTGCCGGGTTTAAGCGTTATATTTAACAAATCCTCATTGCGTCCGCGAAATAACGCCAATGCCCGGTGCGAGGGGATCTTGTTGATGGCTTCCTCGTAATCGAAATAATCCTTGAACTTCGCCGCTTCCTGTTCCTTTCCGGTCACCACCGTGGCATGAACAATGCCTTTTTGCCAGATGCGCTCACGCAGTTCGGCTAATAATTCAGCATCTTCGGAAATGCGCTCCATAATGATTTGTCGTGCGCCATCCAAAGCGGCGGCAACATCAGCCACGCCTTTGTCTGCATCGATAAAGCCTGCGGCGACTTGCTCGGGAATCAGGCTGCGGTCGTCCAACAAGGCATCGGCCAGCGGCTCCAGCCCCGCTTCACGGGCGATCTGCGCTTTAGTGCGGCGCTTGGGTTTATAGGGTAAGTACAAATCTTCCAGCAGCGTTTTGGTGTCGGCATCGATAATAGCTTTTTCCAGTTCCGGCGTCAGCTTGCCTTGCGAGGCGATGCTGTCCAGAATCGTTTGGCGTCGCGCGTTCAGCTCGCGCAAATAGCCCAACCGCTCTTCAAGCAGCCTTAATTGAGTATCGTCCAGACCGCCGGTCACCTCTTTTCGGTAGCGGGAAATAAACGGGACAGTCGCGCCCTCATCCAATAAGTTGACAGCGGCGCTGACTTGCTTGACGTTAACGGCTAATTCTTCGGCAATGCGTTGGATTACATCCATTTTTCAATTCTTGGGCAGTTAAAAGATAAGCCCATTTTAGCAGCTAGATAAGGAGATGGATAAAAGTCTTTCTGGGAATTTAAGAAAATCTGGGCGGGCAATCTGCTCCAACTAATAAGCACAGGTCCTTAACACACTGGCTATTAGCTTTCAGGCATGGTATAGGCGTAAGGCGGCTCGCGTAGCAGACCGCCAATCACTATTAACAAAGCCCGGATTAAATCATCCGATCATGGCGGATTGTTAACGTGCTTTCCCTTTTCAGCGTTCTCTACGGAATATTTTGGCGCGTAAATCCGATAAAGATCATAGGGCACCACAACCGTGTCGAACACGGCCGAGAAAGGCAGGTCCAAAAGAAGGAGTGTTGTTACCATGCCCTTGGCCCAAACTGAGTCCGGATTCTTGCCGCTGAATACCCCGCCGGTATCTTTTATGTCCCGCTGAATGCCGGGATAGACCGTCCACTCTTTATCAGGGGTTTCGGTTCTAGCGCGTATGCTTGAGCAACCCAGCATAAAAAAACTGATGAAAACAACCGTTATCCACCTTCCAATCGCTGACTTCATAGATTTTCCTAATAAACCAATGAGGGAGTGAGACGGGCGTACTTTTTTACGATCTTGATCGCGCCCGGCGGCGCAGTCAATATGGGAAGACACGTAGTATCGTGCTTACAGAATCGTAAATGTTTGCCGGAATGGACAACAGTATGCCTGAATGACCAATTTTTAGCCGTTTTAACAAAAACGCCAGCAGGGATAGGTACTTATACTGACAAGACATAGGTCAACCACAAGGTTATCCACAGTTTTTGTGGATAACCCACAACCTCCTCTAACACCAAAGTAAGGCCGTAGATGTGCTGGCAACATGAAGCAATCGATCGCAATTGATGCGCTTCGTTCTTCGGCACGTTCTATGGCTCTGAGGCCAAAGTAAATCACCAAATCATGGCGGATTGCTAACGCGAATCCGCCCTACAGCATTTAATTCTTGTGCAGTTTAAAATGCGCGCATGTAGCAGCGAGGCATGGAATTGGAGAAAAGTCTTTGCTATGTCTGAACTGTTGCGGAGATAACATTTCACAATGTCCGCACTTAATGCGGAGAAAATAGCATGACGACCTACATCTGGCAGCATCCCGACTGGCCCAATTGGCGCTATGACATAACGCGATTAGCGGCACCGCTGGGACGGTTCGGCATGCGCAAGGCCGCCTGTTGGGTCGCATGGAATCGCTGGGCTTCAAACTACGGGATGAAGCCTGGCTGCAAACATTGACCCAAGATGTCGTCAAAACCAGCGAGATCGAAGGCGAACGCCTGGACACTGAACAGGTGCGCTCATCAATCGCCCGGCGCCTGGGCTTGGACATCGGCGCTTTGGCGCCCGTAGACCGTCATGTCGAAAGCATTGTCGAGATGATGCTTGATGTCGCTCAGCGCCATGCCGAAGCATTGACGATCGAGCGCCTGTTCGCTTGGCACGGCGTCTTGTTTCCGACCGGGCGTAGCGGCTTGGCGCAGATTCGGGTAGCCGCATGGCGCGACGATACGAACGGCTCGATGCAAGTCATCTCCGACTCCGTCATTAATCCATGCGGCCGCGAAAAAGTGCATTACATTGCGCCACCGGCAAACCGGCTGACAGCGGAAATGGCCGCTTTCCTGGACTGGTTCGAGCGGCCCGATCAGCTCGATCCGGTGCTCAAAGCGGGACTAGCGCATTTATGGTTCGTCACCCTGCACCCGTTCGATGACGGCAACGGCCCTATCGCCCGCGCCATCGGCGACATGGCATTGGCAAGGTCGGAGCAGAGCCAGCAACGCTTCTACAGCCTCTCGGCGCAGATTCAGCAAGAGCGGACAGACTACTATAACGTACTGGAACGCAGCCAAAAAAGCGATCTGGACGTAACCGAGTGGCTGCTGTGGTTTCTCGCGTGTCTGCAACGCGCCATCGTCCGAGCGGACGAAACACTTTCAGCCGTGCTGGCAAAAGCCAAATTCTGGGAGCACTTTGCCGATGTACCAATGAACGAGCGCCAGATCAAAGTGCTCAACCGGCTGCTGGACGGCTTAGAAGGTAAGTTGACCACATCCAAGTGGGCCAAGCTGGCGAAATGCTCTCAGGACACCACCTACCGCGACATTCTCAATCTTATGGAATTAGGCGCATTGGTAAAAGCGGAGGGTGGCGGGCGTAGTACCAGCTATGAATTGGCGCTATCAAAGTAATCAAGCCCATTTAGCACTGTCACCTTACGCTAGGTGTAGCAGTGGAAACAGCCAAAAGACCTGCGTGAATTTGAAGAAAATTTTACTTTTTCCAGCGATGAAGCATAAGCTACAAACTTTAAAAGAGGATATAAACCATGGCAATCATAGAATTAGACGATGAAACGGCTGTCTTACTTAATGAATTGGCAGAGCATGAACATATTAGCCCGGCGCAATTATTAAAAAATCTGACGCTAGTCTATCGCAACACACAACAAGCCCATCATGCCGAGCAGCCTGAATTACTGACCGACTTTGCCGGAATACTAAAAAACTCTCCCTCATTCAGAGGCAACCCATTAGAGATTCAACAGGCGATGCGTGATGAATGGTCTTAGCTATCTGCTTGATACCAATACCATCATTGGCTTGCTTAAAGGCAATGACGAAGCCATTTCCATTCTAAGCGGCATCAGTCTGCCTGCTTGCGGGTTTAGCGCCATCACTCGGATGGAATTGTTGAGTTACCCCGATTTGGCTATGGATGAGGAACAGGCCATCAACCGTCTATTGGATCGGATGACGCATTTGGCGATTAGCCCGTTGATTGAAGATTTAACGATACAATTTAGGCATCAACACCGCGTCAAATTACCCGATGCCATTATCGCCGCCACGGCCACCGCGCATGACATTAAACTATTAACGCTGGACAAAAAACTTGCCGTGAAGTTGCAAGGTCAGTTTGTGTAGGTTGAGCAAACAGCCTTATCGTTTGCCCAACAGTGACCACGCGGTAATGTTGGGCAGAAAAGTGTTGCCCAACCTACCCGGCTGCATTCCCACGCGGCGCCTGGGAATGAGAGCACAAGATACCCAATTCTATTTCCAGTTGTGATATTAGAGAATCTCTATGATTGCTTCTATCTTCGCAAGTGAAGTTCGGGGATTTATAAACTCTGTTTTCAATATTTATTGCTTGGTTGAATAAAGCATTCAGTTTTGTTAGATCAGAGGAATTGATATATCCATGATTTTTGCATGAGTCGAAGTTTCTTTCCTTATAAACATGGATAGCAATCAACAATATCTTGCCGAATGCATTGTCGTCACTCGCAAATAAGAATTCTTCATCTTCTTTCTTGTTTTCCCATTTTTTGAAAAAATGCCTAATAATAAATAGGTCCCAAGTCATGTTGCGGATATTTTTTGATTTATCGCATGTGGCATCGCTTGGATTATATTTCATCATTCGTTTTATTGGTTTGCATCCAAAAATAACCAATGCATATACTAAGCTAGGAACACCCATTCTGAAATCTTCCACAAGCCACTTTAGATATGTGCTTAGCTTTTTACGATCAGAAACAGACTCATCGTATTTTATGGCAACTATTTTTAAAGTCATTAAATAAAGAGATTTCCATTCGTCTGGCTTTTGATATGAAAGTATCTCTTGTTTAATTGAATTGCGAGCTAAATCCGTATTGTGATTTAGATTAATATGGCTTGACTTGCTTAGTGCATAATTAGCCAGTGCAGTTGTCTCAGAGTTATTTATTCTATTAAATAAAGTTAAGTCATCTAATATATTATCTATGCTATCGCTTTCAAGTTTTTCGTGGACTGCGAAAAAAGGATTTATTTCTATTTCTGATAGTTGACAAAAAGCAAGTAAAGCAGCAGCGCCTCTGTGTTTCTCTTTGTCTGGGTTTCTTACGATTTTTAGTAAAAAATCGTAAATATTTGTATCCAATACGATGGTATATTTTCTGTTGTAGATTTTCTTGGCAAGCAAGTAATTTGATATATCGTAAAGATTTGACTCATCTTCTAAATTAAAATTATGAAATAGCCATTTCTGGCTTGAAATCAGTGAAACTATTTCTTTAGCATAGTTAGGGCAAAAAGCTAAAGCTTTGTAACCTAAGAACTCTGGAAAAATTAAAATTTTTAATTGTCTGTTTATAAAATTAAATCCGAACATGATTGGCTATTCCAAGGTCAATAGGATGTGCTGAACGAAGTGAATCGCATCAACCGCGAACGATGCGCCTCCTACAACGCTAGCATATCTAACTTGCAAAATCATTTAATAGCCTTCACACAAAAAGATTCCGAGTCTCGCATTGTGCATTTAAAAAAATGAGGGCTTGCATCTTGCACACAAGATACTGGCTATAGATATTTCATGGTTATTTTCAACAATGCCAACCCTAATGATTCTTCTTAATTATCCAAAAAAGGATTTGCAACCACTAATTGACCATCAATTTCCTGACCATGCTGCATATCTTCCGAATATAAAACGGTGCAGCCGGATTCAACAGCCGAGCTGACGATCATGCTGTCGTACAGAGAAAAACCGAATCGCTCCGCAATATCCAGCCCGCGTTCGTGGGTATCGGCAGTCAACGCTTGGGCTTGACATACGGTGCGTACTGTTGCCAGTACATCGCGTATTTCGGCATAGCTCATGCCCAGTTTTCGGAATGCAACCGAGGCGAATTCATTAAGCACTTGAACGCTGATGATGCCGCCCGCTGCAATGATCGCTTCGGCTCGATCCGCTTTGGCGTTATCTTCGGACAGTAAATACAACAACACATTGGTATCTAAAAACGGCTTATCGTTCTTCATGAGCTTCCAAGCGGTCGAACTTGAAGTCGGCGGGTAAGCGCCCCCGATATTTACGCAACCGAGCTAACAATTCTTGCGAACTGGGTTTCTTCTCAAGTTCGAAAACCCGTTCACCGGCGATATGAATCTCGATGTCATCGCCTTCTTTAAGTTGAAGCGCTTCGACAACCGGCGCGGGCAATCTTACAGCCAAACTATTACCCCATTTTGCGACTTGCATGACGGACTCCTATGCTGGAAAGATATACGGGCCTTCATTGTATATCCATGCTAATTGACTGTCTAATGCTACTTTGTGCGGCTAACAAGATGGGCTGAAGTTCTACTTTTTAAGTTATTTTCCGTATGGTCGCTTTAACATCTCTGTGTTCTGGATCCCGGCACAAATATGTCTGGAACAGATTTGCATTAACCCGAAGGGCGTCAGGCAGGAAGCCTGACGTGAATCCATGCCGGGATGACGTGCTATGTAGATGCTTATACATTCAAAGGATGGGGGCGGGTGATAATCATGCGCTTTTAATCATATCCGGTGAGCTATTAACACTTGCAATACTTATTTTTAAAACTACGGCTGAACTCTAAACGTCTCGGTAAAAGTATTGCCTTCGCTGCACACATCCCTCTTCGTCGGCAATTCGCAGGACGTATCGGTCACTTCGGCTTTCAGCTCGCCTGCTTTATCCGGCACGAAATAGAACCTGAAATTAGGGTCTGAGCTAATCGCAATATCGGTTTTTGCGGTAAAGACCGGCTTGCCGTTGAACGTCACTTTAACGTCCTTAACAAAATGCGATTTTTTAATAAAGCGCGTTATTTGATCCATTTGCATGCCGGTAATGTTCGGGTGACTGATCATCAGCTGTACCAGATTCGGTTCGCCGATTTTGACTTCGTCTTCCAGCCTGAACTTCATTTTTCCCAGACGGCTCATGGCTTCATCCAGATTGGCGCCAATCGGGGCGGAACAGCCGCCGCTGGCTTTGACGAATTTTTTGGTCATGATCAATTTGCCGTCGTTCATTTGGGCAATCGCGCGAATAAAGCTGTTGGAATTAACCCGTATCCGCATCGCCACATCGGCTTTGCCGCTGTCCGGGGCAAAGCCGAAATCACCGACGAATGGAAACGGGTTGCTATCGACCAGCACCAGGATGCGCTTGATGTAGTTATCCTTGGTTTGCTTGATTTTGCTGGTGATTTTAAACGGCACTAAGGCCGGATCTTCGGCGCGCATAGGCGCTTCCAGCTCGATGACATCGTTGGATTCTTCAATCGCTTGCTGAGCGAAATACTCCGGCTTCAAAACGCGGTTCCAGATATTTTCGTCCTCGGCCGCTGTGGCCGCGGCAACCGGCAATAATGTAGCTAGCAAGATGGCCGGTAATAATTTTTTGTAGTTCATAATATTTTCCAGTTTGGTTTTAATTGGCGGGCTTGTAATGCTATTCCCATTCTAACTCGGCAAAAGCGGTGGTGACATTCTTGCGGTGATAGTCATCGAACAAAGCCCAGCTGTTTTTTTCGGAGTAACCGATGGTTTGCACGGCATCTTCCAGATGCCGGCCTTTTTTAATTGCGGCGCGAATTTCGGTCTGTAACAAGGTCAGGTAATGCTTTTCCGGCTGGATGCTTTGCGGCCAATCGGTGACTACATCGCCATGCCCCGGAATTACATACCGGAAAGACTGTTTCTCCAGTTTTTCGATTTCCGCCAGCCAGCCTTTCAAGCTGCCGTCCAGCGTCGGCACGTGCTCGGTAAACAGCAAATCCGACAGCCATAGCGTGTCGCTTTCCTGATCGTACACGCTCAAATCGTTATCGGTATGCGCAGCGGGATGGGCTTTTAAGACTAATGTCCGTCCGCCCAAGTCCAGTTTCATGCTGTCGTTGACTTCGATATCGGGAGGAATTAAATCGGCGGCGCTCATTTTGACGCCCAATTGATCCGCGGCTTTGTCCAGATAATACGAGCCGCGCGCGGCCATCGCCCTGGCCAGTTTATGGTGGCCGACAAATTTGACTCCGGCCGCTTTGAAAGCGCTGTTGCCGTTAATATGGTCGGGATGGACATGGGTGTTGATCACGTAGCAAATCGGCGTTTTTGTGGTTTCGGTAACGGCTTGTTTTAACGCCGCGCCTTGCTCGGGATTGCCGCCGCTATCAATGACCGCGACGCATTTTTGCCCGACAATAAAACCCAGGTTGGCGATTTCGCCGTGATTTTTGCTGTCTGGAAATAGATGTTTGCCAAAATGGACATATATGCCTGAGGTAATTTCTTTAACCGGCAAAGCGGCGGCTGTGGCTTGTGCGGACACCATGAATAAAGCAAACAGCAATAAAATTCTCATTAGTTTTCCTTTTTGAAGATGTTTTTAATTAGCGAAGAGGACGTTAATAAAAATCCGCTAAACATTTATATAAGCCAATATCATCGCCTTCTTTAAGTTGAAGCGCTTCGGCAACCGGCGCGGGCAGTCTTACGGCCAAGCAATTACCTCATTTGACGACTTGCATGACAGATTCCGCTATTATTTTTATTGTATATCCATGCTAATTGGCTGCCTAATGATTGTTTGTGCGGCGAGGATGCTGGACTTAGGCCGTCATTCTTCTAAGGCTCGAACTGCGCAGTAATGGCATAGTCCATTGATATTGAGAGAACGTGTACCGGGCGCTTTAGCTTTTGCATTTAAAGAATGCGTTAAAAGCTAATTTGATTCTGCCAGCGTGCTCGGGACAAATAACTGGTTTTTTCGAAAACGGCAGGGATTAAGACAATATTCTATCGCTTTGGTTCAACGCGACCGCTTACTGAATATCTTTCAGTAAACGGTCTTGTTCAGAGGCTTCGATTATTTTTCTGAAACTATTGACGGCATTCATAAACAGCGGGTCCTGCTTGATGCCCGGTAAATGGTTTTGCCCGCACTGTTCCAATGCATTAACAACATAAGAAATAGTGAGCATATTAATATCAACCGCTGGCTGATAGACCTCATATTCCTTCTGGTCTTTAAACTCGACAATAATATGGCTAGCCACTAACTTTAATAAAATGGATTGAATAATGGCTATCGGGATATCCATATTTTTAGCTATTTGGGCTGCCGTTAAGGGATTATTCAAGGGAATAAAATTTTTAATAATCATGTGCGTAATTTGAAGTGCAATGACTTTTTCCAGGGAAAAGCTCAAGTTGGAAAACTCGCTGCTATGTTGGTAATTTTCATAATTCTGCAAAAAGAAAGCTATTTCACAGCCGAATAGGACAATCATCCAGCCAATTTGCAACCAAATGACGAACAAGGGTAACGCTGCAAAACTGCCGTAAATTGCGTTGTAATCGGACACACCAAACTGCAAGCTTAAATAAGCCCACTGCGCCAAATTATACATAATAGCGGTAATAAAACCGGCAATGATGCCGGCTTTGTAATTGATTTTACGGTTGGGCATAAAAACAAGCATGAAGGTAAACAGCCCCGTCATAAGCAGTAAGGGCAACAAGCTTAGCGCCCTAATGACCAGCCAATTGCCAATCCCGGATAAGTTAATAAAGTCTACTAACCAAGTAAGCTGTGTTGTGAGAAAGACTGTGATGCTGCCGGATATTATTAAAATAACCGGAGCCAATAGCATTAGAGATAAATAATCACTGAATTTACGACTTAGTGCTCGGCCTTGCTCTACTTTCCAGATGTAGTTGAATGACTCTTCGATATTGCCGATGACTTTAATAACGGTCCAGAACAAAATAATAATACCGGTTCCCGCAACAACCTCTCCTTTAGTGCTTTCCAGCAGATTTTGCGCAAAATCGATTAATTGCAATACCATAGTTTCCTGGCTGGGTATTTTCTCGATTAATTGCTGTTTCATCATTTTTTCAAAGCCGAAACCCTTAGCGATGCCAAACAGCATCGCGATGATAGGCACTATCGACAATATCGTATAAAGCGTTAATGCAGATGCCCTGAGTGAACACAAATCGCGCGAGAAACCCTGGACGGACAATAGTATTATTTTTAACGATTTGACTATCTTTGCTTTAAATAGCGAAAGCTTATCCTCTTGTAACAGCCATATATCTTTTTTAAAAAAATTGATTATGTTGAGTTCCATAGGCTGATTTTATGCATTTGAGTTAAAATTATTTAAACAGGCGGGATAGTTTAAAAGCACGCCAATGCAGTATATGCTCTCTGCTCGTTCGACCTCAGCAATCAGAACGGGTACTGCATATTCTGCCGCAGTTTTAGAAACTATAAATAATTTTGAGCAAACAATAAGCATCAGGCTTTAGTGCAACTTGCCCCGACTATTGATATTAAGTGATTCGTCAATTGGCAACGATGCTTGAGGCTGCTTCAATAAATAATTGTTTGTGACCGCCCGTTAAAAACTGTCTTTAAACACATAAAAAAAGCAGAGTAGAATCACATGCAAAACCTTGTAACGCATGAACTCAAGGCATCGTCGGTACGAGAAATATTAGTACTTGGCGACTCCCATACTACCGTTTTCTCTCACCCGTTGTTTAAAGAAAGATTTCCAAACGTGCTGCTCAATGTGCTTACCGTTATTGGCGCCACGGCATCAGGGCTGGAAAATCCCAATTCAGCAACCAAAGCCTATCCTGTCTTCAGGAAAGCCGCCTGCGAAACCGCCGCAAAGCGAGTCGTCGTGATGCTGGGCGAAGTCGATACCGGTTTTGTCATTTGGTACCGGGCGCAAAAATATCAGGAGTCTGTCGCTGCGATGATGAACCAAGCCATCGCCAGCTATTCCGGGTTTTTGGCTGAATTAAAAATGCGCTTCGAGGTTGTCTGCATCAGCACCCCGCTACCTACCATTCAGGATGACAACGACTGGGGCGACATTGCCAACGCCAGACGGGAAGTCACCGCCTCACAAACGGACAGAACCGGGCTGACCCTGGAATTCAACCGGACCATGCAGCGATTTTGCGCACAAAACGGCATCCGCTACCTCATGCTGGATGATTTGTCTCTGGGTGAACACGGCATCGTCAAGGCTGACCTGCTCAATAATAATCGCAGCGACCATCACTATGATCCAGACCAATACTCCCGCTTGCTGGTTGAGGGGTTAACGGGGGTGATTTGATGGATACGTAATGGACGTGGCGACACATTCTCCTCTCTACCCACTCAACACTCGAAAAATACGGCGATAACGCTCACGCATGAATTGGACTTGCTCAGCATCGGGCGCTTGGGCTCCATAGCGGCCATTCTCGAACTGGAGAGTGACTGCCTGCAATTCAAGACGTAGCGCCGGACGCACCAAGCTCATGCGGCGTAAATATTCCTGCGTGTTGAGAGTTTCCGGGCGGGCTTCGCCGTACAGCGCGAACAGTCGTTCCACAGCACCGTAGAATTGCCGGACACCCTCGCGTCCGGAATGGTGACGCCCGAACACGGCATAACGTAAATAATCAAAGCGGGTGCGCAGCCACATACCGGCCCTGACTTCCCGCAGCAGGAAGAAAAGGCCGGTAGCCAGAGCCAGCAGCATCAACGCCAACAGCGAGCCGAGCACCTTGTCGAGATTTTTTTGCAGCCATTTTTTAAACGCCTCCCACCAGTCATTCAAGGTTTGTAAAATGGGTGCGAGCTGCTGTTGCAGCGCTTCGGTAGCATCAGCCATGGTCATGATGGTGGTGGACTGCCAACGGGGCATTCCTTTGCGTTGAGCGGCCTGCCGCATTTCAGACGGAGTGGGCCATGGGCTGCGGGCCGGTTGCATGCCGCCGAAAGCGCCGCCCGAGCCGCCGGCTCCTTCCCCAGCTGTCCCCGGATTGCTGCCTTGTCGGCCTTGTTCCGGTTCGCCCTCGTGCGCCATACCTATGGCCGCAGGCAGGCCGTAGCTTGAACTCAAGGTCATCCAGCTCATCTGCGGGGTAACGGCATAAAATGCGGCTCCTACTATCAGGATGGACAGCGTTGCCGAAGCAATGGCAGCCGCCTGTCCTCCGAACATTTTTTGCTCCAGGCTAAGACTGCGAACTTCCTCCGCCCGGCGATTGATCTGCTCTGCCGCCAGCGTAAACACCACGGCGATTACAAACGGCACCAGATAAAACAGCATGGTCCAGTCAGCCCGAAAGTGGGAGGAAGCGAAGATCGCCATCACCAGCGCCACCAGCAGGCCGAGGTATAACTGGCGGCGGGTAGTAAGCACGCAGTTGTAGGAGGCTTGCAAAAAAGCCAGCAGATAGATGCCCGCTCGCGGCAGCCCCCAGACATACAAAAAGAAAGTTATGAATAGAAATAGCCCCAGCCACATCACGCACTTCTGCCACGTGCGGCTGACTTCTGAGGCCTCGCCGTGCTGACTCCAGCCGCACCATAGGGTTACGCCGAATAACATTCCCCAAAGCAGGGTCTCAGTAGCAAAGCCGCCATAACCAACGTCAAGGTAGGCATTGCAGCAGATAGCCAGCAGCAAGCTGGCGAACAGCCCCAGGTAAGCGGGCGTATAAGTGAGCGGCGGACTCATCAGGGATTAAAAAGGCGCATCAAATCGTCGCCGCGGCGCACAGTCACCACCTGCGCGCCCAAGTCCAACAGGCCGGCAAACAACGCCGATTCAGTGAGCGTTGCCCCGCCGCCAGCGGCCAGGAAAGATGGCCGTTCGAAGCAAACCGCCAACAAATGTGCACCGCGTGAACGCAGCAAGGCCAACGATTGCAGAGTGTCCACTGCGCGCTCCGACGGTTCGGCGAGAAAAACCACCACGGTTTCACCAATAAGACAATCGCCGGCTGCTTTATCCAGCATCACGCGATAAGGCGTATCGCCATCCGCGTCAACGACCGCCAGCCGCTCCAAAATTTCACCAAAGTGAGCTTCGCCCTGCCCTGCCTTTATATTGATAGCCTGCTTGCCTTGTCCGGCCAGCCGCACTGGCATGCTGTTATCGCATGCAAGTCGCGCCAATGATGCGGCGATTTTGACTGCGTATTCCAGCGTTGCATGTTTGCCCTGCCCGACATTGGCGTCAGCCGCCAAGTCCAAGACCAGATACAAACAGGGAGAGGCCAGAGGCTCATATTCTTTCACCATCAATTGGCTGAGGCGGGCGCTGGTGGGCCAGTGCACGTGACGTGGATTATCGCCACGACGATAATCGCGCAAGCTCCGAAATTCGGCAGAACCCGCTCCGTTGGGCAGGAAATGCCCTCCTCTATGGATCAGGCTGGGCGATCCCTGCAAAGGCCATGCGGCAATAGGGAAAATTTCGGGATAAACGATTAGAGTGCTCAAGCCTTCCCGCTTGCCGCGCCGGGCTTCAGAAAGCCCCAATGGAAAGCTGGTGGAAAGTCCCACCGGCCCTAGCTGGTACAGTCCGCGTTTTTCGCAGATCAAATTCACTTGAAAGCCTCGTTGATCCAGGCTTGGAATGTATCCGATCAGGCCCAGCGACACGTTTTCCGGCGCACGTCCCTTGCCCGCGCCGACAAAAGGCAAACGATCCACCACCTCTACCATAAAACGAGGCAGCCAGCCGCGGTTTTCCACCGTCACATCCAGAGTGATAACCTTGCCCTCTGCCGCCTTGTCCGGACCGCTACGCCGCACCGTCAACCTGCTGACCAACCAATGGGGCCAAGCAAAGCCAATCACCAGACTGGCGGACAGAACGGCGGCAACGCCCCAAATCAGCGGCTGACTCCGGTTCAGCGCCGAACAGTAGACCACCAAAGTTAGGCCTGCCAGCACCAGCGGCATGGCGATACGCCGCCGTGGGACAACTATTGCGGTACTCATACCGGCGGCGGCACCTGATCCAGCACTTCGGCCAAGATTTCCCGCGCCGTCCGTCCCTGAGCAGCAGCCTGGGGCCGCAGGATCAGGCGGTGTTCCAATACCGGCCCGGCCATGGTCTTAATCGCGTCTGGCGTCACATACGGTTGTTTACGCAATAAAGCCAAGCCTTGGGCAGCGCGGATCAACGCCAAGGTGCCGCGCGGACTGGCGCCCAAACGCAACTGCGGATGCTGACGGGTGGCAGCGCTGATGCGAGCCACGTACTGCCCCACCAGCGGTTCCATATGCACAGCTCGTACTGCCTCTCTTGCCGCCAAAAGATCGGCCTCGTCGACCACTGCTTGCAAATGCCCGATGGGATGGGAATCAGCTTGGGCGTAGATCATGCGCGTCTCCTCCTCTACCGAGGGGTAGCCCACACTCAGCCGCATGAAAAAGCGATCCAACTGGGCCTCGGGCAGCACATAAGTACCTGCCATCTCGATAGGATTTTGCGTCGCCAGCACCATGAACACTTTGGGCAAATCGTAAGTATGCACATCCACGCTGACGCGGAATTCTTCCATACATTCCAGCAGGGCGGACTGGGCGCGAGGCGTAGCCCGATTAATCTCATCCACCAACAGGATATTGGTAAAAACCGGGCCGGGGCGAAACTCGAATTCAGAGCTTTTCTGGTTGAACACCGGCACACCGGTCACGTCTGAAGGCAGCAAATCCGGAGTGCATTGCAAGCGCTTGCAATCCATCGCCACGGAACGGGCCAAAGCGCGAGCCAGCATGGTTTTACCCGTGCCGGGCACGTCTTCCAGCAGCACATGCCCCCGACACAGCAACGAAATCACCGCCAATTCGATCACCGGCCGCTTGCCGATTATGACCTTTTCGATGTTTTCGATTAGATTCTGGATAGTATTCATAAACTTCCACGTTATTAGAAAAAATTGCAAGCAACCTGATGATTATAAGGTTAATGCTTTTTTAAAAACTGTTAACCACTTCCGCCGAGCCTGAATTTGACCATCTAATGCCATAACTTTAGACAACTCTTCCTGGCCGTAGGTATTTTATCGTGACTGCACTTTGCAATTATTTTTCAACGGCATTTACAGATAGAACCGCTCTCTTTTGTGTTCCGGTTACAGCCTCAATGACCTGCCGCTGGCAACAACCAAAAGTTCATGGATGACGCAAGATATAAACCTTGAATACCTACCAACGTTTTCAATCTGCGGCCATTATTCTTATGAGCCGGAAGTTTAATGGGCCGCCGATAAAATACGACTTTGTAGCAGTACGAGATTCATCCCTGCTAAATTGACTTTCGCAGCTCCTTTCGTAAGGCCATGAAAGTCAAGCCCATTTAATTGCACTTGTCCGGGCAGACGATAAAGCCGATTTACAATACCGCCAAGGCGCTTTCATAATCCGGTTCATTAACAAGCTCGCTGACCAATTGCGTATAAATCACTTTGTCATGCTCATCGATAATGACGACCGCTCTGGCCGTTAAACCGCGCAGGAAAGTATCGGCAATAGTCACGCCGTAGTCATCGGAAAAGCTGGAGCGAAAGGTTGATAAAGGAATGACGTCTTTTAAGCCCTCTGTTTCGCAAAAACGGCTTTGCGCAAAAGGCAAGTCGGCGGAAATGGCTAACACGACGGTATTGTCCAGATGCGCGGCTTTTTGGTTGAATTTGCGTGTTGACGCAGCACAGGTTGGTGTATCGAGGCTGGGGACGATATTCAGGACTTTTCTTTTTCCAGCGTAAGTCGCCAGCGTGACATCCACTAACTCGCGGCTGGTCAGGGAAAATGCCGGCGCATCGCTGCCTATTGCGGGCAATTCGCCGGATGTGTTTAGAGGTTTGCCTTGGAATGTGATGGTCGCCATGATTGTTTCCTGTAGTGTTAATTTAATGACAAACGGTTGCCTTGCAGAGGCGAGTCGCAGGCCGGAATACCCATAGGGCACAAGTAATCAGCCGGAAAAGCTTCCGCTCCTCGGTAACTGCTCCCTGCGTTGCCTACAGGGATGTAGGTACTTAGCGTGAGCAGTTACCGAGGAGCGGAAGCTGCGCCTAAAGTGCCTACTGTTGGTGCTCTCGATTGCTGTTCCCGACGCAATTCTACCTCCTGCATAACCCACAGGGATGTGGGGAATGCAGAGAAATGACAGGATCATTTCCTGTCTTTGCAGTCGTTCGCGCCTTTGTGGTGATTAATGCTTTCACAGTCTCTGGAGCTTGGGAACCAGAGAGCGGTTTAAGTTGACACCTTTGCCCTTCGCCCTTCGCCCTTCGCCCTTCGCCCTTCGCCCTTCGCCCTTCGCCTTGCGCCTTGCGCCTTACTAATCTCTTTTCTTGCTCTTCACCCGCTTCATCAAGCGCTCTTTCTTTTTCACTTGCCACTCGTTCAGCTTGTTCTTTTTCCCGTGGAATGGATTGGCCGGCGACTTGAACACCAAGCGTATCGGCGTTCCGACCAAGTCCATTTTATCGCGGTAGTAGTTCATTAAATAGCGTTTGTAAGACTCCGGCAATACGTCGGTTTGCACGCCGTGAATCACTACGATTGGCGGGTTTCTGCCGCCCTGATGCGCATATTTCAGCTTAATGCGGCGGCCATTCACTATCGGAGGCTGATGCGCGGTGGTAGCTTCTTTCAGGATACGGGTCAGCACCGGCGTGGACATGTCGAGCATTGCCGCTGCGTACAATTGCTGCACGACATCAAACATTTTACCGACGCCACTGCCGTGCAAGGCGGAAATCGGATGCTTTTCGGCAAACTCAAGAAAGGACAGTTTGACGTCGAGTTGCCGGTATATGGTTGCCTTTTGGTCGGCGCTGATGCCGTCCCATTTGTTCAAGCCGATAATCAGGGCTCTCCCCGCTTCCAGTACCAAGCCTAACAAATGCGCGTCCTGGTCGGTGATGCCTTCCCGTGCATCGATCAAGTAAATGACAACATTGGCTTTTTCAATCGCTTGCAATGATTTAATGACGCTGAATTTTTCAATGGTTTCGGCTATTTTGGACCGCCTGCGCATCCCGGCAGTATCGATCAGGGTGAATTTCTTGCCGTTGCGTTCAAAAGGAATATAGATACTGTCGCGTGTGGTGCCCGGCTCATCAAACACGATGACCCGCTCTTCACCCAGCAGGCGGTTGACCAGCGTCGATTTGCCGACATTAGGCCTTCCGACCACTGCAATACCGATGCCGCTGTGTTCTTCTTCGACTTCGCCCTTGCCAGGCGGCAATAGTTGGTTAACTTTTTCCAATAATTCGGGTATGCCCCTGCCATGGGAAGCGGCGATCTGCACCGGCTCGCCCAATGCCAGCGAATAGAAATCCGATGAGGCAACACTGGCGTCAATACCGTCGGTCTTGTTGGTGACCAATATGACCGGCTTATCCAGCTTTCTCAGGGTATCGGCGATAACCTTGTCGGAAGCGCTCAGGCCTTCACGCGCGTCCACCATGAAGAACACGACATCCGCCTCTTCCAGTGCGACCTGCACCTGTTTTCTGGCAAAGCTCTCTATGCCTTCCGCATCATCGGCTATGCCGCCGGTATCGACGACCAGACAAGGGCGGTCGCCCAGTTTTACCCTGCCGTATTGCCGGTCGCGGGTTAATCCTGAAAAATCCGCAACCAAAGCATCGCGGCTGCGCGTTAAATAATTGAATAATGTGGATTTTCCAACATTAGGTCGCCCTACTAAGGCTATTACAGGTAACATATTTTTATCGGACTTTTAAAGCGGCAAGCGTGCCGTCTTTTGCGTAAACATAAACGGTATTATCTACCACGATAGGCTTGGCATCGATTGCGCCATCAGTCACTTGTTCGCGACCCAGTTGTCTGCCATCGGTCGTCGACAACCAATGCACGTAGCCTTCTAAATCCCCTACCACGACATAATTTTCATAGGCGGCGGGGGCTGTTAATCTTCTTTGATGCAAATCCTTTTGCTTCCACAAGCCTGCACCGCTGTTCTGGTCCAGCTGCATAACGTGGCTTTGCGAGTCTGTCAGGTATAAATACCGGGAGTCGTTGCTCAAGCCTGAATGCGACGAAATAGCTTCATTGCGCCACAATATATCGCCGTTCGATTCCGAAATAGCGGCTATTCCACCCTGATAACTGGCAATGTAAATGACACCGTTAATCACGATAGGATCGACATCCAAATCAACCAGCCGTTCAATTTCAGAGCGTCCTTTTGGAATGGCGATAGTGGTTTCCCATACATATTTGCCGTCAGCCAAACGCAAAGCCATCAGTTTGCCGTTATCATAACCGCCGATGACGTTATCCCCGGCAATCAAAGGCGACCCGGTTCCGCGCAGACTCAGTGCAGGTACGTTGCGCTCGTAACTCCAACGCTTGCCGCCGGTCTTTTCATCAAGAGCGATCACGGATCCATCCGTGGTGCGAACCACGACGATATTATCGGCGACAACAGGTACCGAAAGCACTTCACTGGATACTGAGGTTTTCCACAATACCTCGCCGGTTTCAATATTCAGGGCAACGACATCGGCATCGCTGGATCCCAGAATCACGGTATCGGCGCCAAGCCCCGGTCCGCCGGAAAAATGAACATCTGTTTCAGTCTCCCAAATTAAGTTTCCGGTAGTCAGGCTTCGAGCCTGCACCACACCCTCTCGATCCGCCGCCAGTATTTTTCCGCTGCCGATGACCGGAATCAGTTTTAAGGATTTCTCGTCAGCCCCTACACCTACCGATTCCTTCCAGATGACTTCCAGCTTGATCTCAGGAGCATACTCAACCAGGGCGTTTGGGGGATCGGCATTATCTTCGCCGCCGCTAAAATAATCTTTAATGCCGGAAATAGATTCACCCACCGTATCAACAGCAGCACAGCCTGTTAACAAGGTAAAGGCAAAGGGCAAAAGGCAAAAGGCAAAGGACTTTTTCGCCTTTCGCCTTTCGCCTTTCGCCTGGCTCATATCGGTTGAATAGTTACTCATTATTTTTGAGTTTCTAGTTTTTCTTGAGCGGTCAGGTCATCAATCTTGAACTGCAACAACGGTGACGGCTGTCCATTTCTCATCGCATTTTGATAAGACGTACGCGCCTCATCCAATCGATCCAGGGCCACATACAAATCGCCGACCAATTCATCGTAATTGGCTGAATAGCTGGCCGCTGCTTTCGCATCGACATCGTTGATGACCTGCAAGCCCTGCTCATATTCGCCGGTAGCCAGCATTAAGCGCACCAATCTTATCTTGGCGATATTGCTCAGCGGTTTATTTGATTCTGCCGCAAGCGTCTTCAAAATCTGCTTGGCCGCTGCCAAATCGCCTTGCTGAGTTTTTAACTTGGCTTCGAACAAGCCGCTGAAAGCCGCATATTCTGTACCTTTAAACTGTTCTTTCATGCGCTCGGCCAGCTTATCCGCAGACTCTTTTTTGCCTTCGTCCAGCGCTTTCAGTAACTGATCATAAGTTGCAGAAGCCTGCGCTGCCTGCGCTTTCTTATGGTCTTGCCAGTAATTCCAACCCAGAATGATGACGAGTCCCATGACCAAACCTACGATGGTAGCGGTTGAGTTTTCTTTCCACCATCTTTTTAAAGCTTCAACCTGTTCTTCTTCTGTATCGTAAATTTCCACGTGCTTTTCTCTTGTTAGTGTTTAAAAGATTACAACTGCATTTGTAAAAACTTAATCGCCTGCGGTTGAGGCATGTTCTGTTGCTCTTGCTCATTATTGCGTAGCGGCTTGATGCTGACTTCGCCGCGATCAACTTCATCGTCCCCCAGAATGATCGCAAATTCGGCGCCGCTTTTATCGGCCTTTTTAAACTGGCTTTTAAAACTGCCGCCGCCGCAATTCACCTGCAATTTCAAGCAGGGAATTTCATTCCTGATGGTTTCGGCAAAGCGCATGCCCGCTTGCTCCGCTTTCTCGCCGACCCTAATCATGTAGACATCGACCGGACTTGCAAGCTGCACGTTATCCACAGTTTCCATCAGCGCCAACAAGCGCTCCATGCCCATCGCGAAACCGACCGCATGATTGGGTTTTCCGCCCAGCTGCTCTATCAGTCCGTCATAACGTCCGCCCGCGCATACCGTGCCTTGCGAACCCAGTTCATCGGTCACCCATTCAAAAACGGTCTTGCTGTAATAATCCAGGCCGCGTACCAACCGGGAATTGAGCTCGTAGCCGATGCCCAGATCGTCCAGAATAGTAGTTATCGCGCTAAAATGCTGGCGGCTCTCATCGCCGAGATAGTCCATCAACTCCGGCGCATTGGCGACAACCTCTCGCATGGCCGGATTTTTGGTATCCAGGATTCGTAGCGGATTGGTCTCCAGCCGGCGCAAGCTGTCCTCATCCAATTGCTCCAGATGACCTTTAAAATAGCTGACCAGACTTTCCCGATACACCATACGCTCGGCAATGGTGCCTAATGAATTCAGCTGTAGCCGAACCTTATCGCGGATACCCAATCTTTTCCACAGCCGATCCATAATCAGGATCAATTCTGCATCGATATCGGGGCCGGCCATGCCGTAGGTTTCGACACCCAGCTGAAAAAACTGGCGATATCGGCCTTTTTGCGGGCGTTCATGCCTGTACATCGGTCCGTAATACCATAACCGGTGCACCTGATTGTGCAATAAACCATGCTCCAGACAGGCTCTGAGACAGCCGGCCGTGCCTTCCGGGCGCAAGGTTAAAGAATCACCGTTCCGGTCGTCAAACGTATACATTTCTTTTTCGACGATATCGGTCACTTCGCCGATAGAGCGCTTGAACAGTTCGGTTTTTTCGACGATCGGCAACCGGATTTCACTGTAACCATATGCACCGAGTACGTCTCTGATATGTTGTTCCGCATACTGCCAAAGCGGGGTCTGCTCAGGGAGCACATCGTGCATCCCGCGAATTGCTTGAATATTATTTGCCATATTTAAATAGAGTTGATGCCACGGATTTAATTAATCCTCTCATTAATAACAGGTAAATCTACAAAAAAAGACGAAAGGCAAAAGCTGTTTTTTTGCCCTTCGCCTTTCGTCTTTTGCCTTTTAATTAAAAATCTTTAACCGCAGCGATTTTTTTTGCTTCATTTGAAAGCGGAAATTTTTCCAGCAATAAGCCTTTATATTCCCTGGCAAGCTCTCTATTGCCCAATGCCCGCTCAACCTGTGCCGCAATCCATAAGGTTTCAGAGGTATGATTTGCAACGCTCAGGTAACGTTGCAAAAAGCCTTTTGACGCCCAAAAATCGCTCTTTTCATAAGCGATTTTTTGCATTTCCGATAATGCCGGCGCATAAGCGTTATTTAGTTGCAGCGCTTGCCTGAAATAATTCTCGGCTTGCGGTTTTTGCCCCATGCTCAGCGCGCATCGCCCTGCATTCGTCAAGGCCAGCCATTGCCTGTCATTTAACGGATTTGCACTGGCCTTAGATAACAACTCCATGCCTTCTTCAAACTCTCCATGTTCACAGAGAAAACGGCCAAAATTATTTTGCACACCCAAATCATCAGGCGTCAGACTCAATGCAGTCTCATAATGATCTTTGGCATTGTCGGCCTGATTTAATTTTTCATATAAAAAAGCCAGGGCATTGTGCGCCTGTGCATTACCTGAATTATCTTTTAATGCCAGCTGCAAGTTCTCTTTAGCCAATTCCAGCTTATTCATGCTCAGATAGCGCACCCCCAGCTGCAAATGCACATCGTCGGAATCGTTATCTTTGGAGTTGCCTGTTGAACTGCAAGCTACCAAAGTCGTCATGAATAAAACTAGCGCAAGTCGCTTAATCATCTTAATAATTCACGTTTAATAAATCATGCCGCACGTTCGGAACCTGACGGTTGGAGCTTTAAGTGCCTACGGCTTTTATCTTTAACTTGCCCTACCAACTGACCGCAGGCGGCATCGATATCTTCGCCACGCGTTTTTCTAACCGTGGTGACTATGCCTGCGTCGTTTAGCAGCGTTTTAAAACGATTGATCGCTTCCTTACTGGCACAGCGGTAAGCGGAGTTAGGAAACGGGTTAAACGGTATTAAATTGATTTTTGACGGCACTGTTTTTAACAGTTTAATAAGCCCCCGCGCATCCTGCACCGAGTCATTAATGCCATCCAGCATCACATATTCAAAAGTGACGGTGCGGCGTGGCGCTATCTTTGCGTTATCCCGGCACGCTTCCATTAACTCTTTTAATGGATATTTTTTATTGATCGGGACCAGTTCATCCCTTAATTCATCGGTCACTGCATGTAACGACACCGCAAGACTGACATCGCAGACTTGGGTTAACCGGTACATGGCCGGCACTACGCCCGAGGTGCTGACGGTCACCCGGCGCTTGGAAAGCCCGAAGGCGAAATCATCCATCATCAGATTCATGGCCGCGACTACATTGTCAAAATTAAGCAGCGGTTCGCCCATGCCCATCATGACGACGTTAGTAATTCTGTTGTCCGGACCTAAGCGCTTTTGCGCCGCAAATAACTGGCCGATGATTTCCGCCGTGGTCAGGTTACGGTTAAAGCCTTGCTGGGCGGTCGAGCAGAAAGTGCAGGCCAACGCGCAGCCGATTTGCGATGAAACGCATAACGTACCGCGCCCCTCTTCAGGAATAAAAACCGTTTCAATCCGGTTGCCGCAACCGGTTTGCATGACCCATTTGCAGGTGCCGTCCGTTGCGATTTTTTCAAGCACAATTTCAGGCGTTGCTATGTAACAGTTTTCAGTTAAATAAGCGCGCAATGACTTACTCAAGTTGGTCATCAGGTCGAAGTCTTCAACCCCTTCCTGATAGATCCATTTGAGCAGTTGTGTCGCCCGGAAAGGCTTCTCGCCCAGCTCGGCAAAAAAGGCCGCAAGGCCTTTTCTGTCGAAATCGAGCAAATTGATGGTTTTGGTTTTAACGGGTTCTTGCACAGATTTCATTGTCCGAGAAAAAGTAAGCAATTTCCCTTTGAGCGGTTTCGAGAGCGTCTGAGCCATGCACGGCATTTTCATCGATGCTGTTGGCAAAATCGGCGCGGATAGTGCCGGCAGCCGCTTCTTTAGGGTTAGTGGCGCCCATGATTTCGCGATGTTTCAGAACCGCGTTTTCACCTTCCAGCACTTGCATGATCACAGGACCTGAAATCATGAATGCAACCAAATCATTAAAAAAACCGCGTTCGCTGTGTTCCGCGTAAAAACCTTCGGCTTGTTCTTTGGTCAGGTGCAGCATTTTTGCAGCAACAATTTTTAAACCGTTCTTTTCAAAACGGCTGTAAATTTCACCGATTACGTTTTTAGCTACAGCGTCTGGTTTAATGATTGAAAAAGTGCGTTCGATTGCCATTGTTAAGGAAACTCCAGATTGAAAAAATTTAAAGATTGCAGATTATAGCCGATTGGCGGCCGTTCTTGTAACCGCTTAGCCATTTAACGCTAAGGCAAATTGTCGATTTCGGCATTTTCTTTTTTTACCGACATCAAGTCTTCTCTCGATACGCCCAACCATAATACGATAGGACTTGCGACCAGCACCGATGAGTAAATGCCGAATACGATGCCGATAGTCAACGCCAGCGCAAAATTATGCAGCGCTTCTCCGCCGAAGAAGAACATCGCCAGCACCATCATTTGCGTCATAAAATGGGTAATAACGGTACGAGACATCGTCGTCGTGATGGCGTTATCGATCATTTCGGGAACGCTCGCCTTGCGCATTTTATGGAAATTTTCCCGCACCCGGTCGAATACCACGACCGATTCGTTGACCGAATAGCCTAATATCGCCAATACGCCGGCCAACACTGACAACGTGAATTCCCATTGAAAAAACGCGAACATGCCGAGGATAATCACGATGTCGTGCATGTTGGCGATAATAGCCGCCAAGGCGAAACGCCACTCGAAGCGGACAGCCAAATAAGCCATAATCCCCCCCACAACCAGCAGCAGCGCCAACCCGCCGCTTTCGAACAATTCCTTGCCGACTTGCGGTCCGACAAACTCGACGCTACGCAGCACGACGCTGGGATCTTGCTCCTTCAGTTTTGCCAATATCACTTCGCTCAACTTGATGTCGTTGGTTTCAGGCTGCATCGGCACACGGATTAATATTTCCTTTACGCTGCCGAAATTCTGCACCGAAAATTCGGGTATTTTTTGATCTTCCAATACTTTTCGAATAGCTTCGACGTTAGCTGGCTGATTGTAGCCGACTTCGACTTGGAGGCCGCCGGTAAAGTCCAGGCCAAAATTAAGCCCTTTGAAAGATAAGGCCAGTATCGCCAAAATAAAAGTAACTAGCGAAATGGTCGTGGTAATCCGACCATAGCGCATAAACGGAATATCGTGTTTAATTTTAAAAAGTTCCATTAAATCCTCGAATGCTATCTTCAGATAGCCAATTTATCTAACTTACGCTGCCCGCCATAGGCGAGATTGACCAACGCTCTCGATACAACAACCGCGCTGAACATGGAAGTTAAAATCCCAATACACAGCACTAGCGCAAAACCGCGGATAGGGCCGGAACCCAGCATGAATAACGCGATGCCGGCAATCAAGGTGGTGATATTGGAATCGATGATAGTCGCGAAAGCCCGTTCATAACCGGCATAAATGGCGGCGCCAGGTGTCATGCCGAGCCTGAGCTCCTCGCGTATCCGTTCGTTGATCAGCACGTTGGCGTCGATGGCCATACCCACGGTTAGCGCAATACCGGCCATGCCGGGCAGCGTTAACGTGGCTTGCAGCAGGGACAGCACCGCAACCAACATCAACACGTTCATGCTCAACGCAACGATGGAAAAAAGACCGAATATGCGGTAATAGATGATCATGAAAAATGCGACCGCTATGAATCCATAAAGATTGGAATTAACGCCTTTGCTGATATTTTCTTGACCCAAACTTGGGCCGACGGTGCGCTCTTCGACGATATCGATAGGGGCCACCAACGCACCCGCTCTCAACAATAACGACAAATTACGCGCTTCCTGCGGACTGTCTAAACCGGTAGTTTGGAACCGATGACTGAAAACGCCCTGGATAGTTGCGACATTGATGACTTTTTCAACTTTCTCTTTATGACGGACTTTTTGACCGTTCACAACTTTGGTTTCAACTTTATATTCGATGAATACCACCGCCATTGGCTTGCCGATGTTAGCCTGGGTTAATTTACCCATTTTGGCTGCACCGACGCCGTTTAGGGAAATATTAACCGAAGGCCTGCCGTCCTGATCAACACCGGAAGAGGAATCGACGATTTGATCGCCGGTTACGATAACCCTGCGATCCAACAGAATCGGGTTGCCGTTTCTTTCATAATATAACCGACTGCCAACCGGGACATGCCCTTCGACCGCTTTTTGCACATCGTGCTCAACATCAACCAGGCGGTATTCCAGCGTCGCCGTGGTCCCGAGAATTTCCTTGGCGCGAGTCGTATCCTGGACACCCGGCAATTGCACCACAATGCGGTTTTCGCCTTGTTGCTGAATCACCGGCTCGGAGACGCCTAATTCATTGACACGGTTACGCAAGGTCGTCATATTTTGCGCAACAGCGAACTTTTTGGTTTCGCGCACTTCTTTTTCAGAGAGCTTCAACCAGACCTGGTCTTGCTCATTCGGTTCGGTGACTTCCAGTGCACGAAAGTCCTTACTCAGAAGTTTCAGCAGCGCCGGCTTGTCGTCAGCAGAATTCAGCTTGACCTTAATGAATCCGCTGTCTTTAGAAACCGATTGATAACGTATTTTTTCGTTTCTTAACGCCAGACGGACATCGTCGTTGTAACGCTCTTCCGCCTGCTTAACGGCGGCATCCATGTCCACTTCCATTAGAAAATGCACCCCGCCGCGCAAATCAAGACCCAAATACATGGCTTCCGCGCCCAAAGCCCTCAGCCATGCAGGTGTGGTAGGCGCCAGATTTAACGCGACGTTATAATCATCGCCCATTTTATCCCTAAGCAAATCGGCCGCTTTAAGCTGATCATCGGTATTGTTAAACCGGGCTAAAATATGACCGTCTTTAAACTCAAACGCCTTTATATTAAATCCGGCCGCTTTAATTGTAGATTCGACCTGATTTGCCTGTTCCTGCGTTAATTTTGCAGGGCGTGTCGATGCCACTTGAACAGAAGGATCGTCGCCATATAAATTCGGCAACGCATAAATAGCCGAGACCACAAAAACGATCAGGACCAATAGATTTTTCCAAAGTGGATAATGGTTTTGCATGTGTTATTCCAACAATTTAACTGTGTCGCGTAGGATGGGGAGAACGCAGTGAAACCCATCATATGATTTTATGATTATTGATGGGGTTCGCTAACGCTCTACCCACCCTACACGCGATGACATTAAACTTTAGTGACCTTTTTAGTGATCGCTTTGTAAGTTCCCTTCGGCATCATGGTCTCAATGCTATGACGCTGCACCTGAATAAAGGTATTGTCGCCGACTTCAAGCTTGACGAAATTTTCATCCAGCTCAACAATTTTACCTAAAATACCTCCCGAAGTGACCACTTCAGAGCCTTTAGTCATCGCCGCGATCATTTCTTTCTTTTCTTTAGCTCGCTTGGATTGTGGACGCAAAAACAAAAAGTAAAAAAACACCAAGATACCCAGTGGGAATATCATGCCTTCAATGCCGGGTTGTTGGGCGACGGGAGCAGCTGCGGCTACCGCATCAGAAATTAAAAAACTCATGGTTATCCTCGGGGCTATTATTATAAAAAGTATCGTAATTAAAAATTTAGCCATTATGCCACAGTCGGCATGGCTTTTCCTCGTTGTTGGTAAAATTGCTTGACAAAAATATCCAGCTCTTGCCTTTCAATCGCATCCCGCAAACCCTGCATCAAGCTCAGGTAATAATATAGATTATGTATAGTGTTGAGCCGCGAACCCAGCATTTCCTTGCATTTATCCAGATGCCGCAAATAGGCTCTTGAATAATTCCGGCAAGTGTAACAGCCGCAGGATTCATCCAACGGGCCGGTATCGAATTCATATTGACTGTTCCTGATCTTCACCACGCCAAAAGTAGTGAAAAGATGTCCGTTACGGGCATTGCGGGTCGGCATCACGCAATCGAACATATCGATACCGCGCCTAACCGCCTCTACCAAATCTTCCGGCGTACCTACGCCCATTAAATAGCGCGGTTTATCGGCCGGCATCTTGCTATGCACCACATCCAGCGTCGCCATCATTTCTTCCTTGGGCTCGCCGACCGACAAGCCGCCGATCGCATAACCGTCAAAGCCAATATCCACCAAACCCGCTATCGACTCCTCGCGCAGATGCTCATACATTCCGCCCTGCACGATGCCGAATAACGCCGATCCGTTGCCCTCATGAGCCGCCTTGCTGCGCGCCGCCCAACGCAACGACAAGCGCATCGAATCGGCCGCCTCATGAACCGTCGCGGGATACGGCGTGCATTCATCAAAGATCATCACGATGTCCGAACCCAAATCACGCTGCACCTGCATCGACTCTTCCGGTCCCATAAAAATGGAACTGCCATTGATCGGCGATTTAAAGGTCACGCCTTGTTCGGTGATTTTCCGTAACGCGCCCAAACTGAACACCTGAAAGCCGCCGGAATCGGTCAATATCGGCTTGTCCCAATGCATAAAGCCATGCAAGTCGCCATGCGCCTTGACCACATCCATGCCCGGACGCAGCATTAAATGAAAGGTATTGCCCAGAATAATTTGCGCACCAATGCCGGTCAGCTCATCGGGCGTCAGTGATTTGACCGTCCCGTAAGTACCGACCGGCATAAAAATGGGCGTTTCGACGATGCCGCGGGCAAACGTAAGCTGGCCGCGCCGCGCATGGCCGTCCGTATTGATTAATTTGAAGTCCATAGAAATTTGAGAACATGAATAAGGCCGGGAATTATCCAGACTTTTTAAATCAATGTATATGTGAAGCGTTAAAACTTTGCTTCATCTCTTGATAATGGGGCCTGCTGAGAAAGCCGCCACGCACAAAAAAGGCTGGATACTCTCCAGCCTTTTTCGTTTTAAAGCGATTAGTGCAACAAGCCCTGCAATAACCCATTCAACTTATGAACAAACGCCGCCGGGTCATCGAGCTGGCCGCCTTCGCTCAGAATGGCCTGGTCGAACAGGATATGAGCCAGGTCAGCAAAGCGGCCGTCATCTTGCTCTTCTTTCATGCGGGCCACCAATGGATGAGTCGGGTTAAGTTCGAAGATTGGCTTTCTGCCCATGCCCATACCCAATCCTTGTCCGGCGTCTTTCATGATTCTTTCCATATTCAGGCTCATGCCGTAAACATCGGCAACCAGACAGGCGGGGGATTCGGTTAAACGATGACTCAGGCGCACTTCGCTGACTTTCTCGCCCAGTACGTCTTTGATCTGCTTGAGTACGGCTTCAAAATCCTTATTCACTTCTTCCTGAGCTTCTTTGTTCTCTTCTGTATCCAAGACGCCCAAGTCCAGATCGCCTTTGGCGACAGACTGTAAATGCTTGCCGTCGAATTCGTCCAGATTGGATACCAGCCATTCGTCGATACGATCCGACAACAATAAAACTTCAATGCCTTTTTTGCGGAAAATTTCCAAATGCGGGCTGTTTTTTGCCGCCGAGAAACTGTCTGCGGTGACATAATAAATTTTGTCCTGCCCTTCTTTCATGCGGCTGACGTAAGCTTCCAGAGTCACATCCTGTTTATCGGTATCAGTATGTGTTGAAGCGAAGCGCAGCAATTTGGCAATGCGTTCTTTGTTAGCATGATCTTCAATCGGGCCTTCTTTGATAACCGGGCCGAATTGAGACCAGAACTTCTCGTACTTTTCCGGCTCAGTCTTGGCCAAGTCTTCCAGCATGCCCAGCACTTTTTTGACGGCGCCGGATTTGATGGTGCTGATTTGCTTACTTTGTTGCAGGATTTCCCGCGATACGTTCAGCGGCAGGGAGTTGGCGTCGATAATCCCTCTGATAAAACGCAGGTAACGCGGCATCAACTGTTCGGCATCATCGGTAATGAACACTTTGCGAATGTAAAGCTTTACGCCATGTTTAGCGTCTCTGTCCCACAGGTCGAACGGCGCATGCGAAGGCGCGTAAAGCAGCAAAGTATACTCATTGGAGCCTTCGACTTTACTGTGTACATGAGTTAACGGGTCTTGGTAGTCGTGGCCTACATGTTTGTAAAATTCGTTATACGCCTCATCGGTAATCTCCTGACGGGCTTTGGTCCATAAGGCGGAAGCCGAGTTAATGGTCTCTTCGACGATTTCCGCCGGTTTTTTCTCTTCGCCTTCTTCATCCCCCATAGACGGCATGACTTCTTTGTCCATCACGATAGGCAGGGAAATATGGTCGGAGAATTTTCTAACGATGGAGCGGATACGATAGCCGTCCAGGAACTCGCTTTCATCCTCTTTCAAATGCAGCACGATTTCGGTTCCGCGCTTGGCTTTTTCTACGGATTCGAGGGTGTAATCGCCTTCCCCTGCCGATTCCCAACGCACGCCTTCGCTCTTGTCGGCACCGGCTTTTCGGGTAGTTAAAGTGACTTTATCGGCAACGATAAATGCCGAGTAAAAGCCCACGCCGAATTGACCGATCAGTTCGCTGTCTTTAGCCTGGTCGCCGGTTAATGCTTGAAAAAACTGTTTAGTGCCTGATTTGGCAATAGTGCCGATATGCTCTTGCACTTCCGCACGGGTCATACCGATGCCATTATCGATAATGGTGATAGTGCGCTTGTCTTTGTCGTATTCTAGGCGGATTTTCAGCTCGCTGTCGCCTTCATACAGACCGTCGTTGGACAGCGCCTCAAAGCGCAGCTTGTCCGCGGCATCCGAGGCATTGGAAATCAATTCGCGTAAAAATATTTCCTTGTTGCTATATAATGAATGGATCATTAAATGCAACAGATGCTTAACTTCAGTTTCAAATCCTAGAGTTTCTTTTTTTGCTTCAACAGTCATTTTTTATTAATCCTGATCAATTATTAAGACTAACGCCGATATGAGGGCGTATCGACTTTTTTCAAGCCCAAACTGAACAGATGAAATATAAGATTAATTTTTATGGCAATAAAACTTGCGTCAAAAAAAATATTGGTCGTCGAAGATCAACCGATCATGCGCGAAACCCTCAAACACATACTGGGTTCATTTGGCGCCCGGTTTATTGTTGAGGCGGAATCTGGCATCAACGCAATAACGGCGATGAGAATTGACCGGTTTGATATTGTGCTCTGCGATTACAATCTGCTCAGAGGAAAAAACGGCCAGCAGGTTCTGGAAGAGGCCCGGCACCTTAAGTTATTGCCGGTTAAAGCCATCTTTATCATGGTGACATGCGAACAGAGCCAGGAAATGGTGCTCAGCGCCATTGACAACAAGCCCGATGACTATCTGATTAAACCTTTTAACCAGCAACAGCTCTTAAACCGCATTGAAAGATGCCATGCCCGCAAGACATACCTAGCCAGCATTGAAGATGAAATAGATAAAGGCAATCTTTACCAAGCCATACATAATTGCGAGCAACTGCTCCAGCGGGACGATAAAAAAATGCGCATGCCATTATTGAAACTGCATGCCGAACTAGCCATTAAGGTTGGCGATCTTAAGACGGCCGAGGCCATTTACCAGAATATCCTGGCAGAAAGGGAGCTTCCCTGGGCCAGATTGGGACTGGGTATTGTAGCCTTTTTTCTCGGTTACCATGACCAAGCCATTAAGACCTTTCAGGAACTTATCGAACAATATCCGGTAATGCTGGAGGCTTATGACTGGCTGGTAAAAGCGCACGAATCCGCAGGTAACGATGAGCATGCGGTAACCTCACTCAATTCAGCCGTTACGCTTTCGCCTCTGTCCATTTTAAGGCAAAAAAAGCTGGCTGTGCTGGCTGACAAAGCCCAAAACCTGGTTGTTGCAAAAAAAGCCTACGCGGCCGCCATTAAATTGGGCAAAAACTCCATACATGGCTCACCCGCCGACTACTCGGGCCTAGCCAATGTTCATCTAAAAAGTAATGCCGCCAACGAGGCGCTAAAGATATTGTATGAGCTGAACCAGCAGTCTCAAAATGATCCCGAAGCAAAGCTCAGGGCTGCGCTGCTGGAAAACGAGATTCATCATACAAAAGGCAACAAGGCCCTGACCCAACAAGCTTATGAAAAATTATTTAAGCTGAACGAGCAATTTAACAATCAGGCATCCAAAGAACTGCGGCTGGAAATAGCCAGGGTTTTTTACCTGAATGGGAATGGCGAAATCTGCGATGAGATTCTTAATGATTTAATCAAGACCAATATTGATAACAAATCTTTTATCAAAGACATCGTCACCGTGTGCAATACCGTCATCGGCGAAAACCACGCAGAAACACTGATTCAGCGCATAAAAAAAGAACTGGTCGACATCAACAACAAAGGCGTCAGCCTGTTCCAGGAAGGCAATACTAAAGGCGCTCTCGCCGTTTTTGAAAAGGCCATTGCCAAAATGCCTAATAATCAAACGATCATATTGAATATGATAAAAATCATTATTCATGACATTAAAACATCTAAATCCGGCCCCGAAAAAATCATCAGCGCCCAGTCCTATATCAATAAAGCCGTCCAAATCGGCATACCTCACCATCAAATCGGCAGCCTGCAAGCAGAGCTGGACGCCGCTCAATACCAAAACGACCAGTAGCCCATCCAAATGTCTAATACTCAAATGCTTTCAATCGGTTTCCCCGCCGTTCTAGCCTCCTCGGTGCATGACATAAAGAATTCGTTGACAGCGCTTCGGGCGCTCCTCAGCCAATTGGAAAATGCCTGCCAGGAGCCGAAACCCACTGAATTCAGGCAATTGGAATTTGAAACCAATCGCATGAACAACTGCCTCATGCAGTTATTGACGCTTTATAAAATTGAATCATCCCAATTTTACCTGTCTATAGACGAGCATAGCGCCGTTGATATATTGGAGGATGTTGTCGCCCAGCAATCGACCTTATTATCCTTAAGCAACGTTCAGCTCCTTACCGAATGCAATGACGACCTGTTTTGTTACTGCGACGGCACCCTGATCAGCAACGCCCTGTGTACGCTGGTCAATAATGCACAGCGCTATTGCCGGAGCAAAATCCTGCTTTCTGTAGCCCCGGAAGATGATTATATTGTGTTTTGCATTGAAGATGACGGCAAAGGCTATCCGGAAAGCTTGATGTCGTCCGATCACAAACAACTCCCCCAGATTGATCTGGCAAATGGCAATACAGGCCTGGGATTGTTTTTTACCGAAACCATTGCGCAGTTGCATGCCAATGGCGACAAGCGGGGCTTTATTGTGACCGACAATAATAGCCAGTTTGGCGGAGCTAGGTTTAAACTGTATTTGCCGTAAGGCTAAAGGCTAAAGGCTAAAGGCTAAAGGCTAAAGGCTAAAGGCTAAAGGCTAAAGGCTAAAGGCTAAAGGCTAAAGGCTAAAGGCTAAAGGCTAAAGGCTAAAGGCTAAAGGCTA
>NZ_JALOCF010000064.1 GCF_023227905.1 Methylobacter sp.
TTCACCAATTTGCCCAGACCGTGGGCAGCATCGAATACCTGAACCACCTATACCTGCTGACCGTAGCCGATATTCGCGCAACTAACCCCGAACTTTGGAACGCATGGAAAGACGCCCTGCTCAAAGAGCTTTATACAGTAACTTATAGCGCCTTGCACCGAGGCCTGCAAAATCCCGTGGCACTGACAGACCGCCTGCTTGAAAATAAAAAAGAAGCAAAAGAGGAATTGATTAAGCTAGGCATATCCGAACCGGTTATCCTCAAATCCTGGCAACATGCCAATGATGATTATTTCTTAAGATACTCGGCTGATGAAATAGCATGGCACACCATTGCCATTGCCTCATCCAGCGAAGACGACCTGCCTTTGGTCTTGCTGCGTCCACAGACCCAACGCGGCAGCGCGGAAGTTTTTGTTTATACAAAAAATGAAGAGGCTATATTTTCGCTGAGCACCGCCACTCTCGACCAGTTGGGACTGACTATTCTTGACGCCCGAATCATGACCACGACCGATGACTATGTTCTTAACAGCTTCCTGGTTCTCGAACAGTCAGGAAAACCCATTAATGAACTGTTTAGGGAAGTGCATATTTGTACCGTCCTTCGTAACAACCTGCTACTTCGCGAAGTCAAAAAGCACAAAAACATTCATCGCCAATCAAGGCAGGCCAAGCACTTTCCAATCCCTACCAGCATTCAATTTCATGCGGACCCCTTAAACAGACATACGATTATTGAACTTATCACTACGGACCATGCCGGACTTTTATCGAAAATAGGCCGCGCATTTGTACAAAAAGGCATTCATCTGCACAGCGCAAAAATAACCACCATAGGCAGCCGGGCGGAAGACATGTTTTATATTACAGACAACCAATCGCAACCGATTACGGATGCCGCCAAACAGGAACAAATACGCGAAGAAATTTTAAAAATGCTGGAGATAGGGTAACCCCTCTCCTTGCTGTATTGAATAGATACGGGGCCAGTAGAGATAAGCACTGTCCCTCGCAATCAAATTTATTGCTTATGTAGGGACGCCTGTCTTCTATCGGCAAACCGAACAAGCCATTCGCGGCTGCTGTTTTCAATATCCACATAACGCAAGCCAATTTTGCACAGATCATTGGACATGCGCCGCGAAAAAGCCACAAGACACCGCGCTACTATTTTTATTGATTGCCCATCCCCATCAGATAGTTCCACATCAACGACCACCGACACCGGCTTACCGTTTCGAACGTAACTTCCTCCCGGCGTAATCATATTTCGCTGCCTGATATCGCATTCGATACCCAGCCCATCGCTGGACACATCTACCGCAACCACCTTAAGGCCCGCACCGCCCTCGACAGTGACAACGACAGGAATCTGCACTGGAATCCTTTGGTAAAGCCTTCTTTCCATAACCTTAGATACCCGCTAACAAAATCACTTAAAAGTCCAAGTTTAAAAAATTAATTATTTCAATGCAACCGATGCGATTGAGTACTTGTTAAATACCAAAAGCATTGCAGCAAAAAGCACAAGTACCGAGATAACACTTTTTTAGTTAAATAATCGACTCGCCCCGCGCAAGCTTAGGCAAGTTACCTTCCAACCCCATGGCACTACGCATCACTTTATTTTTGGCAGGCAAAATCCGCTCAGCCAGCCCCAACCCCAAATTGCGTAAAAACTTGACCGGCAGCACCTGATTACTGAACACTCGATAAAAGACATCCATGACCGTCATCATTTTCAGATTTTCATTGCGTCGCATTTTTTCATAGCGATTCAGAACCGCCAAATCGCCGGGATCAAGACCTTGCTTGACGGCATCAATCAGCACCTCGGCTAATGCCGCCGCATCCAGCAAGCCAATATTAACGCCTTGCCCCGCCAACGGATTAATCATGTGCGCCGCATCACCAACCAAAGCGATGCCGGGCTTGACATAGCTTTGCGCGTGCTGCCGCTTCAGCGGAAAGCTCGCCGTGCCTAAAATAGCATTAACCTTACCCAGACAATCAGGAAAAGCAGCCATCAATTCATGCATTAAATCCATGTTGGGCAATGCTTTTAATCGATTTACTTCATCCGGCGAGTTATACCAGACGATAGACCCGTAATGACCGGTTAGCGGCAAAAAGGCCTGCGGACCACTAGGCACAAAACGCTGCCATGTTATATCCTGCTGCCCGTAATCCGTTTCAACATAAATCACCAGCGCATGCTGCTTATAATCCCAGCTGGTAACCCCTAAACCTACCGACTGCCTGACCCTGGATTGACCTCCATCTGCTGCAACCAACACCTTTGCGGTCAAAACTCTGCCATCATCCAACAACACTTCGGACGGCTTGTTTGCCGTATAGTTGATTTTGCTAATGGTGGCAGGACACATCAACTCGACATTGGCAAAGTTCTCCAAGCGCTCCAGTAGCGCTTGTTGAGTCACCCTGTTTTCAACGATAAAACCCAATTCAGGATAATTAATATCGTCACTACAAAACTCAGTATCTCCAGCCGTCTCCCAAACCCTCATCCTGCGAAACGGGCAAAGCCTTCGGTTGACTACGCCGCTCCAGGCGCCCACAGCTTCAAGTATGTTTTTTGATGCAATACTGAGCGCGGAAACCCTCAAATCATGCGGCTGATCAGGTGAAAAAGCCTGCGGCGGCGCGCTTTCTATCACCGCCACCTTCAATGAACTCCCGCCGAGGCTACAAGCAACAGCCGCCCCAACCATGCCTCCACCTACAACAACCACATCAAAATTTTCTTTCATAATCAACCAATAATATGCTGTGAATTCCCGTAATAAATGTGTCGCCTTTAAAGAGCCGAACACACCTAAAAATATCGAAAAATATTCAACGAGAGCAATCCATCATTAAAACAAGGCGGAAAGATACCACATCTATTTAAAGATTAAGCAAAATACCTCTATTGTTCGTGCAACAAAAGACTGCGTGACAGAATTGCCTGTCATCCGTATAATTAACTGGTTTTGCCGTACCATAGCCTTTGATGCACCCATCAGAGCAGGTGCGCAACGAGGGTTGTTTAAGCCAGAGGATAACAACCCTTTTGTAATATTTTTTAGAGGTGACAATGAGTCAAAGCACGCTACCACCCAGACAGGGTTTATATGATCCGCGCAATGAACACGATGCATGCGGCGTGGGTTTTATCGTTCATATAAAGGGTCAAAAAAGCCATGAGATCGTACGTCAAGGCTTGGAATTACTTAAAAACCTGACCCATCGTGGCGCGGTTGGTGCCGATATATATGCGGGCGATGGCGCAGGAATTTTGATTCAAATGCCCGATGCTTTCTTGCGTGCAGAATGCGACAAATTGAGCATCTCTCTACCCGAACAGGGAAATTATGCGGCAGGTATGGTGTTTTTACCACGTGATGCCGCCAACCGTGCAACTTGCGAAAACTTGTTGACCGAAATTATTGCTCGTGAAAAAGCCGTATTGTTAGGCTGGCGCGATGTGCCCGTCGATAATCACACTCTAGGCGAGTCGGTCAAGCTGGTTGAACCGTTTATTCGCCAGATTTTTATTGGCCGCGGCGAAGATTGCAAAGACCAGGATGCTTTCGAGCGCAAGCTGTTTGTGATCCGCAAGCAAGTTGAAAACGCCGTCCGCGATTTAAAGCTGGATCATGGTCACGCCTTTTACATTCCGTCCTTATCGTCACGTACTATCGTTTACAAAGGTATGTTACTGGCCGACCAAGTCGGGGCATTTTATGCCGATTTAAGCGATGAACGCATGGTTAGCGCCTTGGCGCTGGTGCATCAGCGTTTTTCAACCAACACCTTCCCAACCTGGGATCTGGCGCATCCTTTCCGCCTGATTGCCCATAACGGCGAAATCAACACCTTGCGAGGCAATGTGAACGGCATGGCGGCGCGTCGTCATTCCATCGCATCCAAAGTGCTAGGCGACGACATGCATAAACTATGGCCATTGATCGACGAAGCGCAATCGGATTCTGCCTGTTTCGACAATGCACTGGAATTATTGGTCGCTGGCGGTTATTCATTGGCTCACGCGATGATGTTGCTGATTCCTGAAGCCTGGGCCGGCAACGAGTTAATGGATGAAAAACTGCGTGCGTTTTATGAATACAACGCCGCCCTGATGGAACCTTGGGATGGCCCTGCGGCTATTGCCTTTACCGATGGCCGTCAAATCGGCGCAACCTTGGATCGCAACGGCCTGCGTCCTGCGCGTTATCTGGTTACTGATGACGATTTCGTCATCATGGCATCGGAAATGGGCGTATTGGAAGTTCCCCAGCACAAAATCATCAAAAAATGGCGCTTGCAGCCGGGCAAGATGCTGCTGATCGACACCGAACAAGGCCGCATTATTGATGATGCGGAATTAAAAGCCAATTTGTCTTCTTGCCATCCTTATTCCGAATGGCTGAGCAAAACCCAAATCCTGCTATCCGAACTGCCCGCGGAAATTTCTGCAATGGCGCCGGATGCGCACACCCTCTTGGATAGGCAACAAGCATTCGGCTATACCCGTGAAGACATCGAGTTCATCCTGAAGCCAATTGCGTTAACCGGACAGGAACCGATTAGCTCTATGGGTATTGATACTGCGTTGGCGGTATTATCGGAACGTTCGCGCTTGCTGTACGATTATTTCAAGCAAGGCTTTGCCCAAGTCACCAACCCGGCTATCGACCCAATCCGTGAAGAATTGGTCATGTCGCTGGTTTCACTGATCGGCCCGCGCCCTAATTTATTGGGCCTGGATGAAGGCGGAACGCATATGCGCCTTGAAGTGGAACAGCCTATTTTGACTAACCAGGATTTGGAAAAGATCCGCCGCATCGAAACACGCACCGGCGGCGTATTCAAAACCAAAACCCTGACGCTTTGCTACCCATCCGACTTGGGAGCCAGCGGCATGGAAGCGGCGCTCGACAAATTGTGTCTCGCGGCAAAACAGGCCGTTGAAGAAGGCAACAATATTCTGGCACTGTCCGACCGCGACCTGGATGTTGCACATATTGCCATCCCTGCCCTGTTGGCGACTTCCGCCGTGCATCACTACCTGACCCGCGAAGGTCTGCGCACCGAAGTCGGCCTGGTTGTTGAAACCGGCGAAGCACGCGAAGTTCATCACTTTGCACTGCTGGCGGCTTATGGCGCAGAAGCGATCAATCCTTATCTGGCTTTCGATACGCTCTCAGGGCTATGCGAAAACATCGCTGACCTCAGCGAATACGAAGCGCATAAACGCTACATCAAAGCGATCTCCAAAGGCCTGCTTAAAGTCATGTCCAAAATGGGCATTTCGACCTATCAGTCTTATTGCGGCGCGCAAATTTTTAATGCGCTCGGTTTGTCTGAACCTTTCCTGGATCGTTATTTCACCGGTACAACCAGCACTATCGAAGGCGTCGGTTTAAAGGAAGTTAGCGAAGAAACCACTCGCCGCCATCGAATTGCTTTCGGCAATGCGCCGTTATACCGCGAAGCTTTGGATATTGGCGGCGAATACGCTTACCGTTTGCGCGGTGAAGCGCACACCTGGACGCCTGCGACCATCAGCACGCTGCAACATGCAACGCGCAGCAACAGTTATGAAAAATACGCTGAGTTCTGCCGCCTGATTGATGAGCAAAACGAAGCTTTATTGACCTTGCGCGGCTTAATGTCATTCAAGGAAGACGCAACGCCTGTACCGTTGGATGAAGTGGAATCTGCCGCGGAGATCGTCAAGCGTTTTGCAACCGGCGCGATGTCGTTCGGTTCGATCTCTTATGAAGCGCATACTAATCTGGCGATTGCGATGAACCGCATCGGCGGAAAGTCCAATACCGGCGAAGGCGGCGAACTGCCAGAACGCTTCAAGACCCTGCCAAACGGCGACTCGATGCGTTCGGCGATTAAACAAGTCGCTTCCGGACGTTTCGGGGTAACCACTGAATATCTGGTCAATGCCGACGACATTCAGATCAAAGTCAGCCAGGGCGCGAAACCCGGCGAAGGCGGACAGCTGCCCGGCCATAAAGTCGACGCAGTTATCGCCAGAGTACGCCATTCAACACGAGGCGTAGGCTTGATTTCGCCGCCGCCGCACCATGACATTTATTCGATTGAAGATTTGGCGCAGCTGATCCATGATTTGAAAAACGTCAACCCCGAAGCACGAATCAGCGTCAAGCTGGTATCGGAAGTCGGCGTAGGCACGGTTGCGGCGGGCGTTTCCAAAGCTCATGCTGATCATGTGACCATTTCCGGCTATGACGGCGGCACCGGCGCCAGCCCGATGACTTCGATCAAACATGCCGGTTTGCCGTGGGAAATCGGCCTTGCCGAAACCCATCAAACGCTGGTGTTGAACAAACTGCGCGGACGCATCGCCGTCCAAGTTGACGGCGGTTTGCGTACAGGGCGCGACGTGGTCATCGGCGCATTGTTAGGCGCGGATGAATTCGGCTTTGCTACAGCACCACTGATCGTATCGGGCTGCTTAATGATGCGCAAATGCCATCTGAACACCTGCCCGGTCGGCGTTGCAACGCAAGACCCTGAGCTGCGCAAACGTTTTACCGGACAACCTGAGCATGTGGTCAATTATTTCTTCATGGTTGCGGAAGACGTTCGTCAGTGGATGGCAAAACTGGGCTTCCGCACCGTCAATGAAATGATCGGACGTTCGGACAAGCTTGACATGCAGCGCTCACTAAGCCACTGGAAGACGCAGGGACTGGACTACAGCCGGGTTTTCTATAAACCCGAAGTTGACGGCGCTACCGCTGTTTATAACACCGAACGCCAGGATCACGGCTTGGATCAGGCACTGGACCACACCTTGATTGCAGCCGCCCAACCCGCACTGCAAAACGGTCAGCCAGTAGTTATCGACACGCCGATTCGCAACATTAACCGCACTTTCGGTGCGATGCTGTCCGGTGAAGTAGCCAAACGTTATGGGCACAAAGGCTTGCCTGACGACACCATTGCGATTCGCGTCAAAGGTACCGCCGGTCAAAGTTTCGGCTCGTTTCTAGCACAAGGCATCAGCATTGAGCTTGAAGGCGAAGGCAACGATTATGTCGGCAAGGGCATGAGCGGCGGACGTATCGCCATTTATCAACCTAAGGACTGCCCTGTTACCCCGGCTGAAAACATAATCGTCGGCAACACCGTGTTGTACGGTGCGATCAGCGGCGAATGTTATTTCAGCGGCGTTGCAGGCGAACGTTTTGCGGTGCGCAATTCGGGCGCTGTCGCGGTTGTCGAGGGCGTGGGCGACCATGGCTGTGAATACATGACCGGGGGCGTTGTGGTCGTGCTCGGACAAACCGGCCGTAACTTTGCGGCGGGCATGTCTGGCGGCGTGGCTTATGTGCTCGATGAAGAAGGCGATTTCGAGAAGCGCTGCAATATGGCCATGGTGGATCTCGAACCGATCCCTGAAGAAGACGACATACTTGAGGCTATCGCCCACCAAGGCGGCGATTTGGAAACACATGGTCGCGTGCACATTATGTCCGATATGACCCGTAACGATGCTCAACGCTTAAAGCACTTTATTGAACAGCATAAGCGTTATACCAACAGCGCCAGGGCACAGCACATTTTGGATAATTGGCAGGATTATTTGCCGCGCTTTGTTAAAGTCATGCCGGTCGATTACCGCGAAGCACTCAAACAAATCCAGGCAGAACAAGCTACCGCGACTGCATAGTCGTTGCGGCACTATTTAAGTAGAAGGTATTAAAAATGGGTAAACCAACCGGGTTTATGGAACTACCACGCACTGAGCGGCATTATGCCTCGCCGAGTGATCGTATCCAGCATTATCGCGAATTTACACTATCCCCCAGCGATGCCGAAGTGGCTGAGCAGGGTTCTAGATGCATGGATTGCGGCATCCCTTTCTGCCATCAAGGTTGTCCGGTCAACAACATTATTCCTGATTGGAATGACGGGGTTTATCGCGGAGATTGGCAGCAAGCGCTGGATATTTTACATAGCACCAACAATTTTCCTGAATTTACCGGGCGTATCTGTCCTGCGCCTTGCGAGGCCGCTTGCACGCTCAACTTGCAAGATCAGCCCGTAACCATTAAATCGATAGAGTGCGCCATTATCGATAAAGGCTGGGCAATGGGCTGGGTAAAACCGCAAATTCCGGAAAAACGCACTGGCAAGCGCGTTGCGGTAATAGGCTCAGGTCCCTCCGGCCTAGCCTGTGCTCAACAGTTGGCTCGCGCCGGGCATGAAGTCGTAGTCTATGAAAAAAATGACCGCATCGGCGGCTTATTGCGCTACGGCATTCCCGACTTCAAGATGGAAAAAACGCATATTGACCGTCGCATTGCGCAAATGCAGGCAGAAGGCGTCAGGTTCAGGCCCAACAGCCATATCGGCAAAGATATTCCTGCACAAAAATTAATGACCGAATACGATGCCGTTGTATTAGCAGTCGGTTCTGAAAAACCAAGGGATCTGGAAGTTCCTGGACGTAATGAGTATCAAGGCGTTTACTTTGCAATGGACTTTTTGCGCCAGCAGAACAAGCGCAATGCAGGCGATGTTATACCTGAAGAAGAAGCCATTATTGCGACAGACAAACGCGTTATTGTCATTGGTGGCGGCGATACCGGTTCCGATTGCATAGGCACATCGATTCGCCAAGGCGCAGCATCTGTGGTTCAGCTCGAAATTTTGCCGCAACCACCTGAAAAAGAAAACAAATTACTGACCTGGCCGCTATGGCCCAACAAGTTGCGCACCACGTCTTCACATGATGAAGGCATCAAGCAACGTTACTTCAGCGTCAACACCCAAAGCGTTACCGGCAAAGATGGAAAAATAACCCATCTGAACGCGGTGGAAGTGGAGTGGAAGCAAGAAGGTGGACAGTGGAAAATGAGCGAGAAAGCAGACAGTGGTTTCACCCTGGAAGCCGATATCGTATTTTTAGCGATGGGTTTTGTTCACCCGGTACACGAAGGCTTGTTAAAAGAGCTGGGGGTTGAACTGGACCGTAATAACGTCAAAGCCAACGATAAACAATATCGCACCTCGGTCGATAAAGTGTTCGCCGCAGGCGATGCGCGGCGTGGGCAATCGTTAGTGGTCTGGGCGATACGCGAAGGCAGGCAAGCCGCCAGAGCAGTGGATGAGTTTCTGATGGGGGCATCAGAACTGCCCCGTTAAGCCTATAATGCAAAAAAGCGCTGTAGCGGCAATCACCGCTACAGCGCCTTGGTTTTCCTTTTTGAACACCGCTTACATTGATAAACGGTGATCAACTTCCCCTCTTTCACATCAAACTGTTTTTCATTTAAGACTTCCCATTTATGAAAGCCGCTGCGGCATAACGTATTGCCTTTATGCAGCTGTGTCAGTTTGGGCCGTTTAAATTGAATTACGTCACCCATAATTTCCTTCCAGATTTAAGCAAGCCGTTACAAAAATTTGTGGCATTTAACCGCTGCGTACGCATGACGTAACGTATAAAATCGCGAAAAAAATAGCCACAAAAGCTTCGTGTCGATAAAAAGCAACAGCGGCTAAGCTATATCACTTTTTAACGATTGTATTCCACGCGGCAAGCCAGGTTTGCGGTTGATATGTGTCGGCTTTCCTATCAAGAAACCCGGTCAAAGCCAGTCGCAGAGTATTATTAATAATGCCGAAGAAATGGGCGTAGCCCAGTTGGGCGTTAATATTACGGATTTCGCCTGTTTTAATACCGGCTTCAATAATCCGGATAATTTTTATAATCGCCCCGGTTTCATGTAGCGGCTTTGCTTCCGGCAAAAACTCGTTGATGTTCAAAATCAACAGAAAGCGCATTACATCCGGCGCCTCGTCTGTTAACTTGAACAGCAGATCGACTATGCCGCGCAATTGTTCGGATGGCTTTTCATTCTTGCGCTTTATGTCATCAATAGAGACGCTTAAGCTACCGAGAATATTGGCATATAATTGCGATGCAATCATTTGTTTGGTTTTGAAGTGCTGATAGATTGCGCCAGCAGTTTTTGCACCAACCGCATCTTTAATATCGATTAATGATGTATTGAAGTAACCTTTTTCTACAAAAAGCTTTAAGGCTGCCAGCAATATCTCATCTTGCACGTCAGATTTTATCTGAGTATTTTCTATTTCCTGATCCATGTTCTTCTTTCACAGCTAATTCAATGCGCTGTATTATTTGTATGTGAGTGAAAAAGTAAGAGGTCTACACATTATAGGCTCGCGAGTATAAACTTATTTTGCGTTCAAAACCGCCAGTGCAGCGCTTAAGTAACTTACCATCGACCATAATGTCAATATAGCCGCAATATATAACAAGCCATACCCGCAGTAATTTATGGGTATACCCAGTATATCTTCGCGATATAACAACATGCCAATCGCCAGCATTTGAGCCGTAGTCTTCCATTTACCTAATTGGGATACTTTAACCTTTGCCCTCTGACCGATCTCTGCCATCCATTCCCTAAGTGAGGCAATGGTAATTTCCCGACCAATGATGATCGCCGCTGGTATAGCCAAATAAGGACTGGCCTGCTGCTGAACAATCAGGACCAACACCATAGCCACCATCAGTTTATCCGCCACAGGATCTAAAAAAGCCCCGAAAGGCGTCTCTAAACTCATTTTCCTGGCAAGATAGCCGTCCAGCCAGTCAGTAATTCCCGCCGCTAAAAAAATCAGCATACAGGCAATATTGGAATATGCCCAGGGCAGATAAAAAACCACGATAATTAATGGAATTAACGCGATTCTTAACAGCGTAAGGTTTGTCGGTAAATTAAATTCAATTGTCATCTTGATGATGAAATAGTTCGTAAATCCGTTGTGCTAACTGACGGCTTATGCCATCCACACTGCAAAGTGCATCCACGCCAGCCTGTGAAATACCTTGCAGCCCCCCAAATTGTTTCAATAAAATCTGTCGGCGTTTAGGCCCCAACCCTGGAATAGCCTCCAAGGACGATTGTTTTTTAGCCTTTCCCCGTCGCTGTCTGTGCCCTGTTATCGCAAATCGATGCGCTTCATCGCGAATATGCTGAATCAACAATAAACCGCTAGCTCCAGGACTTATATCTAATGGCTGCTCTTGATCCACTAGTATAAGCTTTTCCATGCCGGGTTTTCTATCCGGACCTTTGGAAACGCCGACTATCATAACATTGTTTATGTCTAATTCCGCCAATGCCTTTTGCGCTTCATGCACCTGACCTTTACCGCCGTCTATAAGCAATATATCCGGCGCCGCATGTTCCCCCTGTTTTAACCTTTTAAAACGCCTGAATACCGCCTGATGAATAGCCGCATAATCATCGCCGGCGGTTATGCCTTCGATGTTAAACCGTCGATATGCCGATTTTACCGGACCTTCCCGGTCGAATACCACACAGGACGCAACCGTTTGATCGCCCTGGGTATGACTGATATCGAAACATTCAAGGCGTTTTGGCAACTCCTTGCAGTCCAACTCTTCCTGTAAACTGAGGAAACGGGCATAAATTCCCTGCTTGTCGGATAATTTGCTCAGCAGTGAATTTTCGGCATTGGTGCAAGCCATTTCCAACCATTTTGAGCGCTCACCCCTGACATTGTGAGAGATAGCTACCGCATGTTTTGCCCGAGATGCCAGCACTTCCATTAGCAGATTAGCTTCTTCCGGCTGATGACTGACAATCAATTCATGAGGAATTTGTTTATCCAGATAATATTGCGGAATAAACGCCTGAATGATGGCTGCCGGATCATGCTCGTCGGTTATTTTCGGGAAAAACACTTTATTACCCAAATGCTGCCCATTGCGGATAAAAAATACCTGAACACAAGCCACTCCGGCTTTGGTTGCACAGGCGATAATATCAACATCGCCCCGGTCGCCGAGCACAAATTGTTTTTCCAGCACCGAACGCAATTTTATAATCTGATCCCTGAAACCGGCGGCCCGCTCATATTCAAGGTTAGCCGACGCTTGCTCCATATTAACAATCAACTGATCGATCAGCAGACCGCCCTTGCCCTCCAAAAACAATATCGTGTTTTCAACATCCTTCGCATAAGCGGCTTTATCGATTAAACCAACGCACGGCGCGGTGCAGCGCTCTATCTGGTGCTGAAGGCAAGGCCGTGAGCGATTGTTGTAAATGGAATCATCGCACTGCCTGACAAGAAAAATCCGTTGCAGCAGCTTAAGAGTTTCTTTGATCGCGCCGATGCCCGGATAAGGGCCGAAATATTTCCCCTTTCTCTTTTTGGCGCCGCGATGCAGCGTGATCTGCGGAAAATCATGCTCAGTAGACAGGAAGATATAGGGATAGGACCGGTCGTCTCTTAAGCAAATGTTGTATTGGGGCTTATGACGCTTGATCAGCTGGCATTCCAGCAATAAAGCCTCGCCTTCAGTATGCGTCACCGTTACTTCAATGGCCACGATCTTGGACACCATCCGGTGTTGCTTGGTTGATGCGCTTGGCTTTTTAAAATAGCTGGAAACGCGGTTTTTAAGGTTCTTGGCCTTGCCGATATAAATAATTTCGCCCTGCTCATTGAGCATCTTATAAATGCCGGGGCGCGTAGTCAGGTTTTTTAAAAACGCTTTTATATCGAATCTGTTTTCTGGTAACTCGGGACTCACACTTTATCCTGATAGCATGCGGTACAGCATGAAAAATTCATTATGCAGGGATTAGTCCTTATCCAATTTGTAAATGGGCTTTACTTCACACATTCTAAATCGTTTGTATATTTATTGAATAAAAACCTTTCCTAATTCAAGCTTTTTAATAAATGTAAGGGATTGCTTACATTTGCCTATGCTAAATTCAAATTTATATTAATTTGGCATGAACAAACCTCCCTATCAACTTATTTTTCATTTAATTTACTGGAGACTACCTGAATGAAAGAAATAAAGATAACCCCTCTTACAGTACATCAATACGCAAAAATTTCTGATGATATTTATGATGAAACTGAACGGGTTGAACACGCGGGAATGCTTGCAGCCAAATGCAGCCAACATCCTGAATACGGAGACATTATTCTTATTTCATCTAATGTTGGCGATTGTTTAATGATTCACTATTCGTTATAAGCCTTGTTTAAACGACTTTTAACAGCAAGACCCGCCATCCGCTTTATGCGCCGAACCTTTGGTTTCCGAAACCGCTCTAAAACTCCGGTTTCTATCGTTATACCAACTCTAATAGTTAATACGCAACGGCTTAGAAAGCTTCATCACAAAGCCTAAAACTTCATGATGAATACTATCAAGTGATCGCTCCTCCGCAGCTACTGCCTTGTCCTGCCGTGCAACCATAGCAATGTTTCAGCGTAGCAATAGATTTGCCCATTAATTCGGATATCTGACTCAAGTGTATTTTTTGCCTGCCTCCCAAAGGCAGTTGCAGCATTTGATTAAAATCGCAATCATAGACAAAGCCTTGCCAATCAACGCTTAAGGTATTTTTACACATAACCTTGTCCAAATTGGACGCATGAAAATTATCCTTGAGCAGTTGCAGATATTCATCAAACCGGCCGGTACTTAGCAAAACACTGCCGAATCGCCGCACGGGTAAATTAGCCATCGCAAATAAATGATTAAACACGATGCCATAATGCTCATGCAGATGTTGCTTGTAAGCGTATTCCAAAGGCTGCTGTTCAGGCGGCAAGGCCGCGCCTTGCGGATTGAAAACCAGGTTTAATTCAAGGTTGGTATTGGCTTGACCATACCCCAGTTCGTTCAATAACTGCAAGGCCTTGATGCTGGCATTAAACGTTCCCTTACCGCGTTGCTTATCGACATTTTCTTGTAGATAGCACGGCAGTGACGCGACGATTTCAACCTGGTGTTCCGCCAGAAAACCGCCCATATCCTCAAAGCCTTTTTCCAGCAAAATAACCAGATTACAGCGATCGATAATCTTTAAGCCGCGATTGCGTGCCTGCATCACCAAATAGCGAAAATGCGGATTCATTTCCGGCGCGCCACCGGTCAAATCGAGCGTGTGAAGCCCATGCTTATCGATAAAACCCAAAGCCTGATCAATGGTGGCTTTGTCCATCAATTCGGTGCGCTTAGGCCCGGCATTGACATGGCAATGGGTGCAACTCAAATTGCATAAATAACCGAGATTGACTTGTAATATTTCCAGCTTATTGCGGGTAATAGCTGGAAAGTCGGAGTTCTGCAAAAAAGGTAGCGAATCGATCATATCAAAATCCTGTAAGAATTTTCACCAGGAAGGTCGCCAAAATAAAATACCGCGTCTTCCTGGTGCATTTATACAAGCTGTTTAATGCCTTACATCAGACAATATCCGCCAGATTCCCCTTGGTTTCCAGCCACACTTTCCTGTCCTGCGAACGTTTTTTAGCCAACAGCAAGTCAAGCTGGCCATTGGTATCATCACCTTCGTCCACCGTTAACTGCACCAATCTGCGGGTGTCCGGATTCATCGTGGTTTCCCGAAGCTGGCTGGGATTCATTTCGCCCAGGCCTTTAAAACGCTGCACATTGATCTGGCCTTTAAGCTTTTCGGCAGCGATGCGATCCAGCACGCCTTGGCGCTCGGCTTCATCCAGCGCGTAAAACACCCGTTTGCCGACGTCAATCCGATACAATGGCGGCATCGCGACATAGACATGACCAGCTTCCACCAGCGATTTAAAATGCTGGTAAAACAACGCGCAGATCAAGGTGGCGATATGGTTGCCGTCAGAATCGGCATCGGCCAGAATGCAGATCTTTCCGTAACGCAGATTCTGCAAATCGGAAGAACCCGGCTCTATGCCCAGGGCTACGGCAATATCATGAACTTCCTGCGACGCCATTACCTGGTTGGACTCAACCTCCCAAGTATTTAAAATCTTGCCGCGCAACGGCATAATCGCCTGAAAATCACGCTCCCGCGCCTGCTTGGCCGAGCCTCCGGCCGAGTCCCCTTCAACCAGGAACAATTCGGTCCGGGCTAGATCCTGTGCCGAACAGTCGGCCAGTTTGCCCGGCAAGGCAGGACCTGCGGTGATTTTTTTGCGGATGATTTTTTTATTGGAGCGCAGCCGCTTTTGCGCGCTGGAAATAATCACTTCGGCGATTTTCTCGCCCTCAGCCGGGTTCTGGTTCAGCCATAAGCTAAAACTGTCTTTCGCCACGCCGGAGACAAAAGTCACGCATTCGCGGGAACTGAGCCGCTCCTTGGTTTGCCCTGAAAACTGCGGGTCTTCGAGTTTTACCGACAGCACAAAGTGGCAGTTTTCCCAAACATCTTCCGGGGCGACTTTAACGCCGCGCGGCAGAATATTTCTAATATCGCAAAATTCGCGCATCGCTTCGGTCAGCCCAGCCCGCAGGCCGTTGACATGGGTTCCGCCTTGCGCAGTCGGTACCAGATTCACGTAACTTTCAGCCAGCACTTCCGCAGGATTTTCAATCGCCCAAACGATCCCCCATTCAACGGCTTCATGATTAGCGGACATATTGCCCATAAACGGATGTTCCGGGCAATAATCAATATCACCTATACGGTCGAGCAAATACTCCTTGAGGCCGTCCTGATAACACCAGAAATACTCTTCGTCGGTTTGATCGATCTTCAGGGATATTTTCAAGCCCGGACATAAAACCGCCTTGGCTCGCAACACGTGCTTAAGCTTTAAAACCGACACCTTATTGGAATCAAAATATTTTTCGTTCGGCCAGAAATGTACGGTTGTTCCGGTATTATTCTTGCCGACAGTGCCGGTCTCAGTCAGCCCGGTCTGCTTTTCGCCATCAGCAAACTCCATTCGATAGACCTTGCCGTTTCTTTTAACTTCCACTTCCAGCTTTGCCGACAAGGCGTTAACGACCGAGACGCCCACGCCATGCAAGCCGCCGGAAAACTGATAATTTTTATTGGAAAACTTTCCGCCCGCATGCAGCTGGGTCAAAATCACCTCGACACCGGGAATGCCTTGCTCGGGATGTATATCGACCGGCATCCCCCGGCCGTTATCGCTGACCAGCACCGAGCCGTCTTTATACAAGACCACGTCAATCGAGGTAGCATGGCCCGCCATCGCCTCGTCAACGCTGTTATCGACGACTTCCTGCACCAGATGGTTGGGCCTTGTCGTGTCCGTGTACATGCCGGGACGTTTCCGCACCGGCTCCAATCCGCTTAAAACTTCTATTGCCGCCGCGTTATATTCGCTACTCATACTTCCTAATCACTCACAATTCAATTTCATATATAATGCAGGACGCAAGGCAAAAGGCGAAAGGCACAAAATTTTTTGCCTTTTGCCTTTTGCCCTTCGCCTTGAACTTTACATCGTACCATTAAAATTTTTTTTATCTCATGCCGAAAAAGAAAACCTCGACTTTATTCGAAGATTCCCTCGCAGAACTTGAGCAGCTGGTCGTCCAGCTCGAACAAGGCGACATCTCGCTGGAAGAATCGCTAAAGTCATTTGAACGCGGAGTCAACCTGACCCGTACTTGTCAAAAAGCCCTGCAAGAGGCCGAGCAAAAAGTTCAAATTCTAATTGAAAAAAACGGCACTCAAACCCTGGAGCCATTTACCGATGAGTAATGCGTTAAAAGACTATCTTGAATTCTGTCAAAACCGTGTAGAAAGAGCGCTGGACGCTCGCCTGCCCAGAGAAAACATACTGCCGCAAAAACTGCATGAGGCAATGCGCTACAGCACATTGGACGGCGGCAAACGTATGCGTCCTATGCTGACTTACTGCACCGGAAAGACGCTGGGCATAGCCCCTGAAGCATTGGATGGTCCCGCTTGCGCCGTTGAATTCATCCATGTTTACTCATTGATCCATGACGATCTTCCGGCAATGGACGACGACGATCTTAGACGCGGCAAAGCCACCTGTCATAAAGCGTTCGATGAAGCGACCGCTATTTTGACCGGCGATGCGCTGCAAACCCTGGCTTTTGAAATTCTGGCCCATGATCCCAGCATGACTGCCACCCCGGAAGGCCGCTTGAAAATGATCGTTGCATTAACCAAAGCCAGCGGTTCCCAAGGTATGGTCGGCGGTCAAGCAATCGATTTGGAATCCGTCGGCACCAGCTTGACATTGCCAGAACTGGAAAACATGCATATCCATAAAACCGGTGCATTGATACGTGCCAGCGTTAATATGGCGACCTTGGCGAAAGCCGATATAGACCCGAACGTTGCAAAAAAACTGGACAACTATGCCAAGTGCATCGGCTTGTCGTTCCAAGTTAAAGACGACATCCTCGACGAAGAAAGCGATACAGCAACGTTGGGCAAAACTCAAGGCAAAGACCAAAACAACAACAAACCTACCTATCCTGCTTTATTAGGTTTGGCCGGTGCCAAACAAAAAGCGATGGAACTGCATGAGCAAGCGCTGGATAACCTGAGCATTTTTGGCAGCGAAGCCGACTTGTTAAGAGATTTGTCACTTTATATTATTCAGCGGGATCATTAATAGGGTCGCGCATCAATTGAATAACTCTGAAAGGGATTGATCGGTGTAGAAACCATTACCGAAAATGGTTGGCTATCTAAAAAATAAACACCATATCGTCATGAAAAATATAAACAGGTGTATATGATATACACCTGTTCTTGAATTTTATTAGGCGCCTTTTTAGGTGTCTACTTTACGTTATGCATAAAATAAAAAAAAGGGGGGCAATTGACATCAGAAATAATCAACGGAGCTTTTGCTATCGGTGGTGCGCTAATTGGCGTGATAGGTACTTGGCTGATAGCTTTGCAGGGAAAAGAAAAACAAAGAATAACTCTTCTGGTTTCACCGCACTCAAAGCTTTTGGATGTAAACGATATTGCTAAATCTGATGTGCAAATAACCTACAAAGGAACACCGATCAATGATTTAGGTGCCGGGGAGTTTGCGGCACAGAATACTGGAACAAAAGCACTGGAAGAAATCGAAATTGATGTCACTCAAGCATTAGACTCTCCGCTGCTGGATTTTGAAATATCTTCAAAAAACTTCACTGCACCCGAAAACTTCATAGAAATTGAGCAGAAAGGTGATGGAGTATACAAAGTAAAAATAAAGTATTTAAATCCTAAGGATCGAGTAGTCTTTATATACCGCATTTCAGGTTCCGAAAAGCCGGGTATTTCAATCAGAAAGCTGGGGGTAGATGTAGAGATGCGGCAAGAGGTAATTACGGGTATTCCAGATATTTATGCCGAAATTTTCTTTTCATTAATTGAGACCATGCCTATTCCTGGTTATTCGTGGCTTCTTTCGAAGATGAATAAGCCATATAGGCTTTATCTGGAAGCGAAACGTAAAAATGCATAACCCAGCGCTCAAGCCGACCCGCTTCCGCTACGCTTCAGCGGTCGGCTTAGCTTTACGTTATGCATCATGATCGCTGAAGTCCATATCTTCTTGGCAAAAGCCACTGCGTCAGGTGTTGAGCGCTTTCCTGTCGGCCAGCGTCACGCAATGCATATCTACGTTCGGCAGCCGCTTGGCTCTGCTCACGACTGGGAAACGGCAGAGGTCGTGGCGCTAAAGTGCGGGTGGTCGCAGGTTGAGATACTAAAGGCGGGTACGCTGTCGGCTGATACAGCGGAGCGCAAAGGTGAACCGGAGCGTTCCTGCTATCAATCCGCACTTGAGAGTGGCGATGCCATTCTGGTCTATAGCACACCGGAGTCGGCGTGATCACACATAACATGGCGCTCAACCGGAGCGCGGTTATAACGCGGATTTGTTTTTCAGCTTTCCGGGCCGCGCCCGGTTAGCTCTACGTTAGGCACCATGAAACCATACGAGTTATTCGAAGTCCTCGCCGGTAAAACGTGGCGATCAATAGAACGGTTTAGTCGAAACCGGATTCACCTTGGTGAAGACGCAATCACATCAAACAATCTAGACGCTCTGGCTTCTGCCGGACCTGCGTGCGTGTTCCTGGAAGACACCCGAGCCCAGGAATCCACGAAAGGATGCGACTTCGAACTTTGGATAGGCAGTTCGCACATGGGCTGGCGGCGGTATGCAGTTCAAGCGAAGAAAATCCAAGTCAGTTCAAGCCGCTATGCGTCGCTCGCACACGAAGTTGCGGGCGTTCCCCAGATCGATATCTTGGACACATATGCTCGGGCAAACAGAGCGCTTGCAATCTACTGCTTCTACAACCACGCAACAAAACCTTACAAGTGGAACTGCAATCTCCCCCTGGAGGTAGAACAACTCGGCTGCTCGGTCACACCGTCTTCAATTGTGCGCGCAGCCATTGCCAAGCACGGAGCAAGAAATTTCACGCACATACATTCACAACAGGAAACACTACCGTGGCGCTGCATCCTTCGGTGCCCAAACTTTGTCTCAAAGGCCGCACGGGGTCATCCTGGGTGGCCGAGTCTTGCCGGGAGTTTTCACCCGAAGCTTCCAGCCGCCTTGCTGAGATTGCGCGCTCAACCCGGCCAGATCTCCTTCGAAGACCAGCCGGACCTCTTCAACTCAGAAATTCAGTTTCGCCCTCAGTGGGTCGGCATCGTCGATGTCTCGGTCCAGGGTCGGGATCGCGGTTAATCGCTCCATCACCCGAAAAAGCTAGCTTTTCTCTTCAACCCTAGCCCCGCATCAAGCATGCATCCACTCCATAGTTTCAACGCCGTGCCTCCGCGCCCCGGCCTAACTGGTTGTTCAACAGGACGTCTGCCAGCTTCGCTAGCAGCCGCCTGTTAACGCGGGCGTTAGGCATTGCTGGAATGAAGGTATTGGCTTTGGCTTGCTTTCATCAGCCCCAGTGGTTACGGTAAGATTGTGTTGTGAACAGTTCGTATATTGTCAGCCATGCGTTGTTTTGGTTTTTTTGTCCCAGGTGGTTTGGCT
>NZ_JALOCF010000045.1 GCF_023227905.1 Methylobacter sp.
TCTTGGCCTAACATGACGCTCAAAGGGACGTGCCGCCTCATGGCGGTTTTAAAGTTTTGTAATTTATCAAGCTTGGGGCTTCGTTTAGCGTCCGTGAGCGGCACGCCCCTTAGCTCTACGTTAGCTAACAAAACAAGGAGTCCGTTAATGAGAATACTCGTCGTTTATTGGCATCCAGAGCCACAAAGTTTTAACGGTGCGATGTTTCGCACGGCTTGTGAGACGCTTGTCGGTGTGGGGCATGAGGTGAAAACTTCCAACCTGCATGAAATGCACTTCGATCCGGTTTCAAGCCGGAAAAACTTTACAATGATTAAAGATCCGAACTACCTTAAACAACAGATCGAAGAGATGCACGCCACCGAAACAAACGGCTTTTCCGCAGAGATCGAGACCGAGGTGCAGAAGATTGAGTGGTGCGACATGATGATCTGGCAATTCCCACTCTGGTGGTTTGGATTGCCTGCCGTTCTCAAAGGCTGGGTTGACCGTGTTTTTGCGATGGGGCGCATTTACAACTTTGAACATATATACGAGACAGGCGTTTTCCGTGGCAAACGGGCACTGCTTTCCCTGACGACAGGCGGACCGGAAGAGGCTTATCGTAAAGAGGGATTCAACGGGGATATCACGGCAATTTTGCGCCCGATCCAACGGGGTATGTTGCAGTTCGCTGGCTTTGACGTATTGGCACCACAAATCGTGTATGCGCCTGTACGGATGATGGAGGAGCAAAGGAAACAACACCTTACGGACTATGCCGTACGCTTGCAGCGAATTTCCGACGAATCGCCCATTGATGTTGGAGCCCACTAATAATGGGTTGCCTAACGAATAAGGTTAGATTGTGTGAGCGATAGCGAACCACAACCTGAACCGGTTGTTGGACAAGTCCGGTGGAAGTCGGAAGGCCGACTTTATTATAAGAAAATATCTTTTCGGATTTTTTGGGTTGCGGCGAGGAACGCTGTAAGGCGGATTCGCGCAGCAATCCGCCACGAACGGAGCCTTGAGCCTGATCCCCGCTCGGTTTTTTCCAAGCGAGGATTTTTTATGCCCGATTGTAATTGATATTGTGCGTTATTGGCGGTTTGCTGCGCGAAACCGCCCTACAAACTACGAACTATGTGTGTAATCGAACAGCAAATAGCCTGGATGGAGCTTGCGGAATCCAGGGCTTTTGCAGCATTGACTATCCAGCACGGTAGGATGGGTAGAGCAACGCGACTTATAAAGCACGAAGTGAAACCCATCGTATAGGCGAATGATTTTGTGGGTTTCGGCTAGCGCCTCTACCCATCCTACACGCTGAGAAAACTCTACTCTGTAAGGCAAATTCGCCGCTAGACAACCGCCATAACTGCGCTTGACTGTCATCGGCATTGTTGTGTTTATAGGTGCTTTTACGATTGTATTAGCTATTTTGCGTCTATATGCTGTGCAAGTTGGCTTGATGATATTAACCCAATACCTTTCGCGTCAATATGGCGAGCTGCGATAAATGTAACTTCCTATCGCACTTGGTTGAACCCAAAACATTAAATCAGTTTATGGGGCCACCTTATGGATACAAAGCTCATCCTTTTTTTCCTGTATTCGGTTGCGGTGATTTATTTAGTGAACTCTGCTCTCACCGATAAATCAACGCAAACAAACATCAAAGAAGTCTACATGTATTCAGGAACCCTCGCATTGATAGGAATCATTGGCGAAGTGACGGTCAACAGCTTTTGCCGGGCCGTTTTCGATTCGCCGCTCTGGCTCTATCAGGTAGCGCCCATTCATCATGGCGACACCTCGGTGTTTGCGTTTTTTCAGTGGTCGCTGTACGGCTATCACCTTTATTTTGTACATAAAAAGCTTCAGTCTTTTAATCTGAACTATGAAGCCGCTATATTTGCGCTGGTGCTGTCGATCGATGCGATGTCGCTGGAAATATTAACGAATATTTCCAGCAATTTTTTATTAGATACCTTCATTTTTTATTACCTCCCTGGCGATATCGGCCATTTGACCTCTATTTATGTAACTCCTGTTTATCTGCTGGGCGGCATCATACTGAACGAATTCTTTAGAAGATTTGAAAGAGACCCCCTATTTTTCGGCAACTTGGGTTTTTCTATTGCTTTTATTTTTGTGTTTTTATGACGCCGTAAGGGGGATTAATATGACAACTGCTAGGGAAGAGCTGAACAAATCGCGTTCCAGTCACAATTGCCAGACAAGCCGTTTTTTTTGCAAAAAAATGCATCATTTGGCCCCTCAATAAATGACATTTTAAGCGTTTTTCCCGATTTCTCTTCTTCATCTGTCGTTTTCGGGAAACGACAGACGCAGGTTGCCCTCAGGCAGCCATCAGCTGCCGCCTGAGCAGGTAAAGATTGGCCAGCCCCACCAGCAAGTTGACCTGTGAGGCATTTTTCTCCAGACCGCGGTAACGGGTCTTTTGAAAACCGAATTGCTGTTTGATGACCCGGAAAACATGTTCTACGCGTGCCCGGATCGAGGACTGTTTGCGATTGCGCTTTTTCTGACTGGCCGACAGGTTTTTGCCGGGCTTGCGTTTGTCATTGACGCACCAGCGCATGCCCAGATGCCGGGCTCCACGCCGGTATTCATCGCGGGTATATCCGGCATCGGCAAAGACGACTCGATCAGTCTCCCGCAACAGCTTGGGCAATTCAGTGATATCCGCGACATGGGCGGCTGTGGTCGTCACCGTGTGTACAGCGCCGGAATTCACATCGGCGCCGACATGGATTTTCATGCCGAAATACCACTGCTGGCCTTTTCGGGTTTGATGCATATCAGGGTCCCGCGATTTGTCTTTGTTTTTGGTGGAGCTGGGCGCATGAATAATCGTGGCATCGACCATCGTACCTTGAGAAACCAAAAGTCCTTGTTCTTTCAGGTGGATATTGATGGTCTCTAACAGTTTTTCGGTGAGCTGATGCTTCTCCAACAAATGACGGAAATTGAGGATCGTGGTTTCATCCGGTAACGCTTCGGTGACACTGCCAAAACCGGCAAAGCGGCGGACGCTATCAATCTCATAGAGAGCATCTTCCATCTGGCGATCAGAAAAACTGAACCAATTTTGCAGGCAGTGAATGCGCAGCATGCTGGCCAGCGGCATCGGTTGGCGACCGCGTCGTCCTGAGGTCGGGTAGGCAGGCTCAATCAAGGCAATCAGTTTTGTCCAAGGAACGGTTTGCTCCATTTCGCCCAGAAACACCTCTCTTCGGGTCAGGCGTTTTTTGTGGTTATAGTCGAGGTCAACAAAACTGGTTTGATATGACATAGGGGCATTGGCCTTGTTTTGAAGAATGGCTATATTATCCCATACTGAGGGATTTAATCAGCGCTTCCCTAGAGCAATTCTCGGTTATTTAAGATCACTCCCATTGTTAAACTCACTCTATTGAGCAGTAGGCACTTGCAGTGGCATGGACTAGATCCCGTTTGCCGCGCCGAGCACCGGAGCTTTCGCCGGGACAAATCGGCAGGAAAGCCGATTTGCATGCGTAGCACCCGCAGGGCGAGGCTCAGGGATGTGCCGAGTGACTCTTGCCCACAGGGGCGCGGCAAGGAGGCCGCGCGTTGCCAGAGGGCCAAGGACGGCCCTTCTGGCAACCCCCGGTGAAAGCGAGGAGCGGAGGACTCAAGCGGCAACGGGCCGCCTTTTCTTTGGATACTTTCTTTTCGACTGCAAGGATGCAGGAGGTAGGCAGAAAACCGCTCCTGCGTTTTCTGCATTCGCCACATCCTTGTGGTTTAGCAATGCAGGAGCAATTGCCGAGGCGGCGCAAAAGAAAGTATCTCGCCTTCGGGGGCGAGACCCCGACTCAAGCAAGCGTCGCGGTAGCGACTCCTTGTTGCAATAGCGGCACCAAACACAATGTCATGTAAATACAATACGTAATCGGCGCAATTTACGCTCAATACCGGATGAGTTTAAGCTTGACTCCCTATTGAGGAGTGCAGCCATGACAATACAAAATAAAAATAAACTCGATTCGTCCTGGACAATATTTATTGAAACCTTAAGCGATGAATTTACTGCAAGAACAGGGTTCGGGGTATACGCCCATATCTCGCCAACGGATGTCAATCAGGCCTATCATCAATACCAACTCAGCAATGCGCCGATGCGGCTATTCGTCCGGGAATATGTTCGGTCCTATGTTTAGTCGGCAAGAATCACTTGCGTTCGGTAAATCTTGCCCAACGCAAACGATTGGCGTTGGTAACTACAGTCACAGAAGACAATGCCATAGCCGCCCCGGCAATCATTGGGTTCAACAAAATACCGAATAGCGGATACAACAGGCCTGCTGCAACAGGGATACTGACCGTGTTATAGAAAAACGCCCCGATCAGGTTTTGTTTGATATTGACGACTGTCGCCTTGGATAATTCAATAGCTTCCGGGACTTTTAGCAAAGAGCCTTGCAGAATAACCACGTCGGCGCTTTCAATCGCGACATCGGTTCCGGTGCCGATCGCAAAACCGACATCAGCCTGAGCCAGCGCAGGCGCATCGTTAATACCGTCGCCGACCATGCCGACCACTTCCCCCGCCTGTTGCAGCTCTTTAACTACCTCGGCTTTATCTTGAGGCAACACCTGCGCCCGGACTTCGGAAATACCCGCCTGTTCGGCAATGGCATGAGCGGTTATTGCATTGTCCCCGGTCACCATGATGATGCGCACGCCCTGATTTTTTAACACTTGTACCGCTTGTGCCGAATCCTTTTTGATCGGATCGGAAACAGCAATAATGCCGGCTATTTTGTTGTCAACGGCCAGCAGCATCGGCGTTTGCCCTGAAGCCGACAGTTGTTCCAACCGGTCGCTAAAGCGGGTGCAACTAACACCTTGCCCATCCATCAGCGCCTTGTTGCCGAACAGCACGTGTCTGTCGTTAATTGTCGCCATCACCCCATGACCTGCGACGGCGGCAAATTGTTTAGCTTTTTCCAGCTTTATTTGCCTTTGTTCCGCTGCCGCCAAAATCGCCGCCGCCAACGGATGCTCAGAGCCAGATTCGATACTGGCCGCCAATTGCAGCACCTGTTCCTCACTGATGTCGCCGATGGCTTCAACCGTCGATACAGTCGGTTTGCCTTCGGTGACCGTGCCGGTTTTATCGAGTATCAAGCAGGTGAGTTTCCCCGCCAATTGCAAGGCTTCGCCCTTACGAATCAAGATACCGGACTGTGCGGCTCTGCCGACTGCGACCATCACGGAAATAGGCGTCGCCAAGCCCAAGGCGCAGGGACAAGCAATAACCAGAACGGTCATCGAGGTGACAAAAGCATAGCCCAATGAAGGCTCGGGGCCGAAAGCGTACCAAATTATAAATGTCAGCACGGAAACCACGACCACGGCCGGTACAAAAACACTGGAAATCCTATCAGCCAAGCGGGCGATTTCGGGTTTGCTGCTTTGCGCTTGCCGGACGCTTTTAATGATCTGCGCCAATGCGGTATCGCGGCCGATGCGGGTTGCGGTAAATAAAAAGCTGCCGGCCTGGTTCATGGTGCCGGCAACCACTTCCGAACCTACGGTTTTCTCTACCGGCAGCGGTTCGCCGGTCAGCATGGATTCATCAACTGTGGAATGGCCTTCCAGCAGCACACCATCAACGGCGATTTTTTCGCCGGGCCTGACTCTTAGTGTTTCGTCCAAACCGACCTGCTCGATAGCGATATCGATTTCCTCGCCATTCCTGATCACTCTAGCCGTCCGCGGCTGTAAACCGATCAGTTGTCTGATCGCGCTAGAGGTTTTCCCTCGAGCTAAAGTTTCCAGGCCGGAACCGAGATTAATGAAAGCCAGGATCATCACGGCGGCTTCAAAATAGGCATGTTTTGCCAGAGACGGCAAGGTTCCGTAATAATCGATGACAATGCAGGAATAGATCCATGCCGATCCAGTGCCCAAAGCGATCAACGTATCCATGTTAGCCTGGCCCAGCATTAACGATTTATACGCGCCGCTGTAAAAATGCCAGCCTGAATAGATCATTATGCCTGCGGTAATCAGGGCGATTTCCGGCCACACCCATTGACCTGCCGATGAACCGATTTCCGGCAACCAGCCGAAATGTTCGGCGGCCATTAATATAGTGCCGAAGACAGCCGCCACAGCCGCTTTTTTCATCAGCTGCCGGTAGCGTTGCAACTCTTGTTCTTCCTGCTCTGCGGGATCTTCAAACCCCTCCATCACCGCCGCGTCATAACCGGCTGCCTTAACGGCCTGCGTTAACAATTCGGGGGCGGCGTGTCCTTTAACCAGCGCGGAATGATCGGCGAAGTTGACGCTAACTGAAGTGACTCCCTCCACTCCTGCCAAGGCACTCTCAACGGCGCTGACGCAGCCCGCGCAACGCATGCCTAAAATGGATAACCGCAATTCGTCAGAACTCTTTGTATTCATACCGCCCCCTTATCCGTTACGGTGCTTCTACGGTAAAACCTGCACCGGCAATAGCATTAGTGATCACATCCAAGCTGGTTTTTTCGGCATCGAATTCAACGTTCACTTCATTGTTTTTGCTCGATGCATTAACCGACAACACACCCTCGATAGCTTCAAGTTTACTTGTTATATTGGTTTCACAACCGCCGCACTTCATGCCGGTAACGGTTAACGATACAGATTCAGTCATTTCAGTCTCCTTAATGTTGGTAACGCCGCTCTATTGCGACTTCTCTACAATCATGCCTTTATATCATACTCGACTGATGGCCGGTAATCATGGTATAAATCCCGGCATATATGGGGTTGCACTACGCTCTTGTGCCGTTCGGATAAACCCGACCCCAAGCGTTTAAAATTGATACTTTAAATAATTAGAATGGCAGACATTATAATTGGGCGACAGCAGATTTTTGATCAAAAGCTGAATATTTACGCCTATGAACTTCTTTTTAGAGGCAATGACTTTGACCTAAATCATAAGGACGGCGCTACACAAGCCACTAATCAGGTCATTACCGATACCATTTTAGAGCTTGGACTCAATACCATAGTCGGCCCCAACAAGGCCTTCATTAACTTTACGACGCAGAATATCCTCGATAAAACTCCGTTACACCTTCCTAAAGACCGGATTGTTATTGAAGTACTCGAAAATGTTGAAATTGACTCAAGAGTCATCGCCAATTTACAAGAGTTGTCAAAGCTGGGCTATATCATCGCCCTGGATGATTTTGTGTTTTCCGAGGAATGGACGCCCCTGGTGGAGTTAGCCGATATTATCAAGCTGGATATCCTGGAAATGGGCGAGTCTAAAACACGCGAGCTGATTAAACGGCTCAAGCCCTACAACGTGGCACTGCTCGCGGAAAAAGTGGAAACCTACTCCGAGTATCAATATCTCCTCGAACTGGGCTGCGATTATTTCCAGGGTTTCTTTTTCAACAAACCCAATATAGTTTCCGGCAAACGTGTCAGCGTTAATCAGGCGGCAGCCATTCAATTGTTGAACATAGCCAATAATCCGGATGTTGAATTTGAAGACCTGACCAAAATAATATCCCTGGACGTCGGGCTCAGCTATAAATTGCTGCACTATATCAATTCCGCGTTTTTCGCCCTACCCAATAAAATCTCATCCATTAGCCACGCCATTTCCTATCTGGGGCTAAAGGAAATAAAACGCTGGGTAAATATATTGACGCTGGCCTCCTTGTCCAACAAGCCGGAAGCGGTTATGCAAAACGCATTAATCCGCGGAAAAATGTGTGAGGAACTGGCTGGCCTGAGCAGCAACAAATCAGACAATTTTTTCCTGATCGGCATCTTATCCAACCTGGATAGCTTGCTGGATATGCCCTTGGATGAAGCACTCAGCCAGTTGCCTTTAACCGATGACATTGTTGCCGCAATATTGCACAAAGAAGGATTAGGGGGCGAAGCGCTTAAGTGCGTTATCAGCTATGAGCATTGGGACATTTCATCCATATCATTCAGGGATATTGATCAATCCATCATTGGCGATACTTATATTCACAGTATAAACTGGGCGAAAGACGTTATGGGAAATATAAAATAGCTATGCCGTTAAACACAATCACCAACCAAACTATCGCGCTTGCCGGCATTGCCCAGGCAGCGGCACTGGTTCAACAACTGGCAACAACCGGCAGCGCCGACCCAAAGGCTCTTGAAGCCAGCATTGCCAGTCTTTTTGTTAGCGACGAGCATGGCGTTGAAAATGTCTACGGCGGCTTATCAGGTCTAAAAATGGGGCTTGAGCACCTTAACGATCAAATGACCGGCCTCAAAATAGCCAATCCGGAACAGGCGCGCTATGCCGCATCGCTGGTCTTCCTGGAGAATCAGCTTTCCAAGCAGCCGGATATGCTTAAAAGCATTTTCGTCGGAATTGAGCGCGCCCAGAAACAATCGGAGCACTTCGACCTGCTGCATGAGAATGTACTGGCAAACCTTGGCGACATCTATCACACCACTATCAGCACCTTGCAACCGAGAATCATGGTCAATGGTGAGCAGGAATATTTATCCAGGCCCGACATCGTCAATAAAATACGCGCCTGTCTGCTAGCCGGGATGCGTTCGGCCATTCTGTGGAAACGATGCGGCGGCACCCGTTGGAAGTTCCTGTTTTACCGAAAAAAAATCCAGGCTGAGTTACAAGTCCTGCTGAAACGCGTTTAGCGGCCTGAATGACTACCCTCATTGAAGCCGATCATCTAACCCGCTATTACGGCAGCCATTGTGCCGTTAACGATGTCAGTTTTACCTTGGCCAAAGGCGAAGTGCTTGGTTTCCTGGGGTCCAACGGCGCGGGCAAAACCACCACCATGCAAATGCTGTGCGGCAATCTGGCACCCAGCGCCGGACAAATCATCATTAACGGTTACGATCTGCTCGACCAACCCAAAACCGCCAAACTGAGCCTGGGCTATTTGCCTGATACACCGCCGCTTTACAAAGAATTAACCGTGCAGGAATTCCTGCTTTATTGCGCAGGGCTGCACGGCATTGCCAAAAGTTCCGTTAATGCCGCTATTGAACGGGCTCAAGAGCGTTGCGGCTTAACTGATGTCGCCGAGCGCTTGATCGCCAATCTGTCCAAAGGCTTTCAGCAGCGCGTCGGCATTGCCCAGGCCATCTTGCACAATCCTGAGGTTATCGTGCTTGACGAGCCGACGGTCGGTCTTGATCCCATTCAAATCCGGGAAATCCGCGACTTAATTCGGGAGTTGGGACAGGATCACGGCGTCATCCTGTCCACCCATATCCTGACCGAAGTTCAGGAGTCTTGCACCCACGTGCAAATCATTGACCAAGGCCGGCTGATCCTGAACGAAACCATAGCCGGGCTTAACCGGCAAATGGATACCGGCACGCTGCAAGTCGTCACCCGCTTGGCACCCGATATTGACGGTCTATTGACCATCCCCGGTGTCAGCTCTATCGAAAGCATTACTGCAAACCGGGTCATCATCCATCACAGCGTAACCGCCAACCCGGCCGAACAAATTGCCGCACAGATTATCGCCGCAGGGTCGGGACTACAGGAACTGACGCCGGTAAAAAGATCGATGGAAGACATTTTTATCAGCTTAACCAAAGAGCATCGCGAACTATGAGCCTGATTTGTAACTTAAACGGACTAATATTCACCACGAAGACACGAAGGACACGAAGTTTTCATTTCTTCGTGTTCTCGGCAACCGCTCCCTGCGCTGCTCTACCTCCTGCATCCATGCAGTCGTTCGTGTCTTCGTGGTAAAAAGCTTTTTGTAGATTACTAATTTATCATTACCATGATTTTAACCATTGCTTCCCGCGAATTCAGAACCCTGTTTTTATCGCCGATGGCCTGGACGATATTGGCTATCCTGCAATTCATCCTGGCGTTCTTATTTTTAACCCAGGTTGAGGCGTTCACGGAACTCCAACCCAAACTGGCTACCATCGAAGGCGCACCCGGCTTAACCGATATTATCGTGCCGCCGTTATTCGGCAATGCCGGCATTATCCTGTTGCTGGTCACGCCGTTATTAACCATGCGCCTGATCTGCGAAGAGCGCCGCAACAAAACCTTGGCTTTGCTACTGTCCGCGCCGGTTTCCAATATCGACATTATTCTCGGCAAGTATTTGGGCATACTCGGATTGATGCTGCTGATCATTGGATTGATCACCCTGATGCCGTTGTCCTTGCTATCCGGCGCAGAGTTGGATTTAGGCAAATTATTCGCCAATATCCTGGGCTTATTGCTGCTGGTGACTGCCTTTGCCGCCATCGGCCTGTTCATGTCCTGTATCGCAGGCCATCCGACCGTTGCCGCGATGGGCACTTTCGGCGCTTTACTGCTGCTATGGATTCTGGACTGGTCGGTCGGCATGAACGACCACCGTAGCGAACTGTTTGAATACCTGTCGATCCTCAGGCATTTTCAGAATATCCAAAGCGGCCTGATCAGTACGGTCGATATCAGTTATTTTGTATTGTTTACTGCCACCTTCATCGCACTCAGCATTCGCAGACTGGATAACGACCGCTTGCAAAAATGAAAATATCGCCGCATAAACATCAGCAAATCCGCTTAAAAAACTGGGGCATCACGCTGGCATTATTGTGCCTGATTAGCGCTCTGGCCTGGCTAAGCTCACGCTATAGCGTAGAAACCGACATAACCCGGAACAACAGCAATAGCCTGTCCCAGGCCTCGCAAAAACTGTTGGAATCTCTGCCCGGCAAGATAGAGCTTACCGCTTACATAAAAAAAGAACCGGCGCTAAGAAGCCAGATTGCACAATTGGTCGACCGTTATAAGCTCCACAAAGCCGACCTGACCCTGACCTTTATCGACCCCGATTCGCAGCCGGAAAAAGTTCGCGAACTGAATATTGACGCGACAGGCGCCTTTATTGTCGAATATCAAGGCCGCACCGAAAAACTGAACTTTATCGACGAATCATCGCTGACCAATGCGCTGTTACAACTGGCAAACGCCGAAGAACGCTGGGTTACTTTCCTGACCGGCCATGGCGAGCGAGCTCCGGACGGTATTGCCAATTTTGATTTCGGTCAATTCGGCAAGGAATTGGATCGACGAAAAATCAAGGCCCAAGCCCTCAATCTGGCGACCATGCCGGATATTCCAGGCAACTCCGCATTACTGGTACTGAGCGCCCCCGCTGTGCCGTTGCTTGCCGGTGAAATTGAGCTGATCAAACGCTATATCCAACAAGGCGGCAACCTGCTGCTGTTAACCGATCCGGGCAACCGCCATTTGGACGCCTTGCTCCAAACCCTAGGCTTGCGTCAGCTGCCGGGAACCCTGGTAGACAGCAGTTCCAAGCTATACGGCATCAACGACCCCAGCTTCGTGCTCACCAGCAACAATCCGCCCCATCCGATCACCCAAGGCTTCCAGACCATCAGCCTTTATCCGGTTACCGCCGCGTTGGAAATCGGTGAAGAAACGGATTTCAAAGCCGTGGAATTACTTAAAAGCGCAACACAGTCATGGACGGAAACCGGCCCTATCGCCGGCAAAATTCTTTTTGACGCCGACGGCAACGAAAAACAAGGCCCGCTCACCTTTGCCTATGCCCTAACCCGAGACCTGGATAAGCAGAAACAGCAACGCATTGTTGTTGTCGGTGACGGCGACTTTTTATCCAACGCCTATCTCGGCAATGTCGGCAATCTGGATATCGGCTTAAGGATGACCAACTGGCTGATTCACGACGACCGGTTCATCAACGTCCCTGCCAAAATCGCTACCGATAAAAGCCTGCAATTGACCCAGACCAGCGTCGCCGTGATCGGCTTCGGTTTTTTAGTGATCATACCGTTACTGTTAATGGGTACCGGCTTTTATATCTGGCGCAAGCGCAAACAGCGTTAAAGCGAATATGATTTTGCTGTTGGTGCAAAAATTGGGAAAGATTTGGCCGTATCATCGATGTCGCCGGCTCAAAATACCAGCCAACTAATGTCATGAAAATCTATCAACTCTACCGGCAGCAACAGCTCAATCTCACTATCGAGGAAGCCTGGAAATTCTTTTCATCGCCTTATAACCTGAATGACATTACTCCGGTATTTTTCCATGTAAAAATTCTGTCTAAAGTTCCGAAAAAGATTTATGCCGGTTTAATGGTTAATTATCAAATGAAAGCCGTGTTTGGCATTCCGATGGCTTGGTTATCAGAAGTTAGCCACTGTGATGAACCCAAGCGTTTTGTTTATGAACAGCGTATTGGGCCATTCAAGTTCTGGAGCCATGAAGTGTGCTTAACTGAAATAGACAACGGAATCGTGCTGGAGGACATCATGTTCTACGCCATGCCCTTGGGCTGGCTGGGACAGTTCATTAACTCAGTCCTTATCGCAAGTAAACTTGAACGCATATTTGATACCCGCCGCGACTACCTGCAAAACAAATGGGGTAATAATGCTCAATTGGGGTAGATGCAGACTAATAAAGATAATCGCTGCCGGCACTCATGCCCCCCATTCTCCGGCCTTAAACTTAGACAGCTAAAACAGTTTGCTCATCCGGTAATTTAAGCATTTTTTTAGTATTTTTTGAGCTGGGACTTATTGGAAAGCATGGCTCTTTTCTAGATAATTCAAAGGCAACCCATTAGAAAGTTGAACTCAAGGCTTCGAAGACCACGTATTAATAAATAACTCCTGATAGCGATTTCGGTGATCGAATTATTCGTAACCGCTATCCTCTCTGATAGGGATTATTGATATGCCTAATACCAAGTCAATTTCGACCTCTCTAAAAGCAATTCTCCGCTGGGTCGGTATAACTCTCCTGGCTTTGACTCTTGCTGGTTTTGCCGCCCTGTTTCTTATGCCCGGCGATTGGCTGCGCAATATCATTAACAAGACTGGAAGTGCCGCGCTGGGCCGCGAGTTCGCGATCGAAGGCGCTATCGATATTGATTGGGACTGGACGACGCCACAAGTATCTATCGGTAAGGTACGGATTGCGAATCTTTCCGAGAGCAAGAATCCTAATATGGTCGCAATCGACGAGATCGATTTTCAAATCAAAATTTGGAAACTGCTAAAGGCAGAACTGAATTTACCCAAACTCAATTTCACCAAGCCCAAAATTGTCCTGGAGGAATTTTCCGCCACTAAAAAAAACTGGGATTTTCCAACCGGGGATAAATCGCCCGATGACCGTAGCGATTTCCCCGTCATCGGCTTGCTAACAGTGGATGAAGGCAAGTTAACCTACCGGGATCATCCTAAAAAGCTGGCCGTCAAGCTGGATATCGATACGGCTCAAGGCAGCGAACTGGAGTCTAAAAAGGATATGTACAAACTATCCGGACAAGGCATTCTGCAAGACCAGCCGTTCAGCCTTCAGGCTACGGGAGGATCTATCTCCACATTGCGCGACACAGAGAAACCCTATCCGCTTACCTTTAATCTTAAAATGGGCAGTACCCGCATCGACATGGAAGGCACTATCTCTGACCCGGCGAAAATGTCAGGCATGAATGCGCAGCTTAATTTACAAGGCAACAATCTCGCCGACCTGTTCCATCTAACGCAGATACCGCTGCCGCCAACGCCGCCCTATAAATTAAGCGGCCGTTTGCAAAAGCAGGATGAGACCTGGAAATTTCAAAAGTTCAAAGGACAGGTCGGAGATAGCGATCTGTCCGGCGACTTATCTTACGATACTAAACGTGAACCCGGTTTTGTAAAAGCCAATCTGGTCTCGCAGCTCCTTCAAATGGACGATCTTGCCGGTTTCATCGGCGCTACACCTTCGGAGGGAACCTTGTCCCCGGAACAAAAAGCCCAGGCGGAACTTGAAAAAGCCAGTCCTCATTTATTGCCGGATGTTCCTATCGACTTAACCCGACTGCGCGCCACCGATATGGAAGCACGCTTTAAGGGCAAAAAAATCACCGGGACAAGATTCCCGTTCAACGATCTCGACATAGGCTTTAATCTGCAAAAAGGCGTATTGCGACTGGAACCGTTTAATTTCGGGATTGCCGATGGAACCATCAGCGGCAGTCTTGTACTGGACGGGCAGAAAGATGTTCCGCAAGTTCAATCGGATCTATTGATCAAGCGTTTAAGCCTGAAACAGTTCTTCACCGATCCAAAATTTGAATCTTTGGCAGCAGGGCATTTCGGCGGCCAATTTAAAATAAAAGGCAACGGCCGTTCCCTCGCCGAAGTTTTGGCAACAAGCAATGGCCGTATTAGCTTGTTGATGTCGGGCGGCAAAATCAGTTTACTTGTTGTAGAAGCAGCGGGGCTTGACTTAGGCCAAGCCACTCCCCTACTTTTAGGTAAAGACAAGTCTACCGATATTCGCTGTGCAATCGGTGACTTCAAGGTGGATGACGGACTATTGACCTCGGAGATTTTTGTGTTCGACACAACGGATTCGAATATAGAAGGGGATGCACGCATTAATCTAAAAGACGAAACTATAGATGCCGAAGTAGAGAGCCATCCAAAAGATTTTAGTATCGGCAGCGTCCGTACTCCTATTACAGTTACTGGCCGCTTGAAGCAGCCGGATATCGGGCTCGATCCTAAACAACTGGCAGCACGCACCGCTGGCGCTGTAGTGCTGGGAGCTTTTCTTAGCCCAGTGGCCGCGATTATCCCGTTTATCGAGTTGGGCCTAGGCGAGGACAGCGATTGCAAAGGATTAATTGAACAAGCCCGCAGCCGTTCAGGGACTCATCCAACGGCTATCGAACCGAAAGAACAAAAAGAAGGTCAACAAAAAACCGATCCTTCTGATACGACAGACGCTAAAAAACCATAACCACAATGCCAGAACGAATCTGTTGAAAAAACAGCCTTAGCCGGTCGACTTTGCCTGCGCCGAAGCCAGCGTTTTGCGCAATTCTGTTTCGCATTGCTCAAGTTGCACGACGGCTTCTCTGCGCATCTTCTTACCCTGGTCAGCGATCTGTAGACTTTCCTCGATCGTCGCGATCAACGCATCATTGGCTTTTTTGACCGTTTCGATATCGAACACGCCCCGCTCCAGCTGTCTGCGGGTCTCGGCATTGGCCTGCTTCAGACTTTCAGCGTTCGCGGCCAGCAGCTCATTGGTCAGGTCGGTCGCGGCCTTGACCGTTTCCGCCGCCTGCGACGAGCGGTAGATAGTCACCGCGGTCGCCAGTTGCTGACGCCACAGCGGGACGGTGTTGACGATGGTCGAATTGATCTTGTTGACCAGCCCTTTATCGTTTTCCTGCACTAGCCGAATAGTCGGCAGACTTTGCATCGATACCTGCCGGGTCAGGCGCAGGTCGTGCACGCGCCGCTCCAGATCATCGCGAGCGGCGCGCAGGTCACGCAGGTTTTGCGCGGCGATGACCTCATTGGTCGTGCCGACCTGCCTCTCCTGCTCGGGAATGATGACTTCATCGAGCTGGCGCAGCTTTTCCTCACCGGCGGCGATGTAATCTTCCAGCATATGGAAGTAATCCAGGTTGGCCTGATAAAGACGGTCTAATGATGTAATGTCGGTCAGTAGGCTGGTCTTGTGCCGCTCCAGCTTGTCGGTGATCATATCAATCTGTTTGCGCACTTCTTCATATTGTTGTAAAAACTTGACCACCGGTTTGGCCTTGCCCATCAAGCGGTCGAAAAAGCCCTGCTGTTTGTTCGGATCGAGATTATCGACCTCGAAACCGCGTATCGTCGCCACCATTTCATTCAGGTCATCGCCAGCCGGCCCGATTTCCTTATTTTTAACCCCATCCAGCATGCGGTCCGAAATCGTGGTCAACTGTTCCTGCGCCTTGCTGCCGAAGAAAATGACTGACTGGGTATTGCTGACGTCAATTTCATTTAGCAATTTCTGGACAAGTTGCTTCCTCTCCGCCGACACCTCGGCAAGCGGGGGCATTTCAGCTTTGACGCCGGGAACGATTTCTTTGGTCCCTGAATTATCGGCCGTGCCGGTCATTGTTTGCCTCGTCGAGGATGTTGGCTGTTCACTCATGTTTAAAACCTCTGTTGTGTAAGGGCGTCAAAGAATGCCTTCCCGTTTGAGCTGCGTATTTAAAACTTCAATTTTTACATCCAGGTCAAAAACATCTTCTTCCAGTAGTTTTTGACGCTGCTCCTGAAATACTGTCTCGATCGTATCCAGCACATTGCGGAAATTCTGTTCCAGCTCCCCGGAATGGGTTTGCTGGTGGGATTTGGCGTAGCCTTGCGTCACTTGCAGGACGCCGTCCAGATAGACATTAAGAAACTTGCGTGCACGCCGGTAATCGCGCGGATCGGCGGCAATGTCCGCAAGGATATTGTCGGCCGCTTCGCAAATGCGTTCGAGACGCTTATTTAACTCGGCGTTCCGGATCCGTTCGTTAGCCCGCTCGATATTGCGGATAGTGCGCGCTGAATTCTCAAGGGCTTGCCGGATCTCATCTCCGGAATAGCCATAGGCAGCGGTTATTCTCTTTTCATCGCGGGGATCGAAGCCGTAACTGAAATACATGCCCAGAAAGGCCCCGCCGGCAAACGTCAACGCCACCGGCAGCGAATGTCCCGCACCCAGCCAGGCGATCATTCCGGTTGCCAGCGTGGTGATGATGGCGGCTATCGTTTTTAACGGCTTCGGGCGGCCGGCAATCCGGCTTCGGCCGTAAACGTACTCGGCTTGCAGCCCTTTGCGTAAGCACCAGCCAGCCACCATATACAGTGCAAAACCGGCGGCGTTAACCAGAACATCCAGCACATGGCCTTTTCCCAAGGCGATAAACGTCGCCGGAATCAGCGCAATCGGCAGGAAATACAGCAGCAAGCCTCGCGGGGAATAGGGTTGCAGGGTATCCGAGACGGACTGTTTAAGTTTCTCTAATTGGTCCATTATTCTGCCTGCGAGCGGTTAGCTGAAAAAGTTGCAGCAGAATAAGCGGAACTGGGTGGCTCTGCCTTAACCAATGATTGACAGGTTGCAAGACCAATCGTTGCAACCAATATGATAAAACCGAGCACGTTGCGTAATAGTCCGGGCATTGTTTTTAACTCCCCATCAGCATTAATTGAGTCTTCAGTATCCAACGCTGCATTTCGACCCAGTTAAACAACCTGAGCTTGGCTTGTGCGGATCTGATTTTAAATTCTAAACGTTGCTTCTATCAACTTCACGTCCCTATTATTGGGGCACCTTTTGAAAATTAAAGCCTTGGCTGATTTAGCCATTAGCGGTGGGTCGATTTCAAGTTGAGGACAATGGGCTACCGCCGTATTTCCCGCTCTGAAGCATTGTCAGCTCCCATTGCTGGGCTAATTCATCGTGCCGTAGTATGTAAATATCGTTTCCGTCTCCGCGCACTTTAAAATACCGGTGTTCGGGAGCTAACCATCGATCGATTACCTGTTCAATTTCAACAGCTTTATTACCCATGAAGAAGCGTCTCGGTGTTTCTTCGCCCTGATAACTGGAATAGCATTCCACACGAATTGTTAACGCTTCCGTATTCATATCATTTTTAACCTATCTACCGGGTTGTTTAAGATACGGCTTCACGCAGTGTCACAAATTCTTCAGCGGCAGTTGGGTGCACGCCGATTGTAGAGTCAAAGATCGCCTTGGTCGCACCGGCTCGAATGGCAACCGCCATGCCTTGAATAATTTCCGGGGCATCCGACCCTACCATGTGCATGCCGACAACCCGATCAGTATTGCGAACCACGATCATCTTCACCAAGCTTTTTTCATCGATACCGGAGAGGGTGTTTTTCATCGGTGTGAAACGGGTTTTATAAACGTCGATGTCCGGATATTTTTCGCGCGCCTGTGCTTCGGTCAGGCCTACAGTACCGATATTAGGCTGGCAAAAAACAGCCGTGGGAATCATATCGTAATCTACCGAGCCCGATTGATCACCGTATAACTTATTCACCAAAGCCATGCCCTCGGCCAAGGCTACCGGCGTCAGGTTGACCCGGTTAGTCACATCGCCTAATGCATAAATTGACGGCACATTGGTTTGATAGTCCGCATTGACTTTGATGGCGCCTTCACTGTCCAGCTCAACGCCAAGCGCCTCCAGACCGAATCCGGTTGAATTCGGCGTTCTGCCCGTGGCATACATCACCCTATCGGTATTGACTTTACTGCCGTCGATAAGCCGCGCCGCAAAGCAATCGGCTTTGCTTTCGATGGCTTCAATATCGGTATTAAGCAGGACATTAACGCCTTTTCTGGTCATTTCATGGACCATAAAATCACGTATATCCTCGTCAAAACCGCGAAGCAGTTTGTGCCCGCGATGACAAAGCGTGATATTTACCCCAAAGCCATGAAGAATGCTGGCAAATTCCACCGCAATATAGCCGCCGCCAACGATAACGATACTTTTAGGCAGTTGCGTGAGGAAAAACATTTCATTCGAGGTGAGAACATGTTGTTTACCGGGTATATCCGGGACAGACGGCCAGCCCCCGGTGGCAATAACGATGCGTTCGGCGCTGTATTTCTGCTTATCGACAACAACGGTATGAGCGTCAAGCAAATGCGCCCTGCCCGTGATGATTTCGGCGCCCGACTGTTGCAGCTGGTTGCCGTAGACAGCTTGCAGCCGCCCTATTTCCTGATTTTTATTCTGGATCAAACTGGGCCAACTGAAAGTTGATTTGCCAACCGTCCAACCATAACCTGATGCCGCCTGAAAGTGGTCTTTGAATTGGGAGGCATAGACTAATAGCTTTTTAGGCACACATCCCACATTGACGCAGGTGCCGCCTAAATACCGCTCTTCGGCAATGGCTACCTTGATGCCATAACCCGACGCCATACGCGCCGTGCGTATTCCACCCGAACCTGCACCAATTACAAACAAGTCGTAGTTATATTGAGTCATAAAACTCCTGGTTTGTAACTAAATCCGGCAATGCGTTTTATTTGTTATGTTGTAAGTAATCCAGCATGGTATCAACATCGCTTACAGCAAATGGATCATCGGGGCAATTATCAACCTGGCCCGGCTCGCTGAATATTTTGATAATCTTTTTATCATCGACAAGCATTGAATAACGCCAGGAGCGGGAGCCAAAACCCAGGTTTTCTTTTTTTACCAGCATATTCAATGCGCGGGTAAAATCGCCATTTCCGTCGGGCAGCATTTTTACATGCTTGATGCCCAGATGTTTGGCCCATTGGTACATGACAAAGGCATCATTAACGCTGACGCAATAAACTTCATCAATTCCCAGGTCAATGAGTTGTTGATACTTGGCATCGTATCCAGGCAAATGCTGGCTTGAACAGGTAGGGGTGAAGGCGCCCGGAAGAGAAAAGACCACAACTTTTTTTCCCTTAAAAATATCATCGGTGCTGACATCCTGCCAGCGAAACGGATTGTCGCCGCCGACACTTTCATCGCGGACACGTGTTTTAAAAACCACATCAGGTACTGTTGAAAGCATGTTTAAGCTCCTGGATATTAGTTTGCAGGATCGAAATAGAGAACCCCAACTCCATAAATCAGCCGAGTTTTTAATTTGGCTTATGTAATTCAAATTTTATGACCGGCCATCTATTCTCAAGACAACTTAAGGCAAACGCGCAGATACTCTCACTGTCGTAGATGGGGATTTAGCTGTCGCAGTACGAACTACCTGCTAAACCTCTGTTGGCATTCATAGCACAGGACAAGCCTCGGCTTTTCGGGGTATCTGGGTTCCGGCAATCCCTGCCGGAACGACGGCTTATTGTTAACTTAATGTGCTGCTAAGGCTGGAGATTTAGGCAGCCGCATCATAAAGCCGATCCAAAGTGCGTATATGCGATTGTTGAGCGGGCAGCAACTTTGTTTCTATCAATGAGCGCACATCTGCCGGCAGATCGGGATCTTGCAGCGCTTCTTCATAATCATCTGCGCCGGTTTTTTCGCCTTGCTGCAAAGCCATCAATGCGGCTTTTTGACCCAACAAATTTGCGCCGCCCTGGACTATCTCCGACCAAGTACCCCAGACTCCTGAGTCCTCAGTGGGCGTTCCTCCCAATTGAACGGCCCGTTCCTGTAAGCTGGAAACAGCTTCTTTATGGTCTTCATAGATAGGCTGTAAATAGTCTGCTGAGCCGAGCGAGGCATCTTCCCGAAACTTATCCAATACCTGTTGATAAGTTTCTTTGGCTGCCAATTCATCCTTCAGCAGTTTGTCGATTGTGTCAATGTTATGCATGATAAAACTCCTCTCGAATTATTTCTTAATTACAAGTAATAGCGCCATCAAACTCAATGTTTAACCGACTCTTCCTCAGTCGAAGAGATATCTTCCGCATGAGCCCGCTCGAAGATTTTTTTCGCCTTGTCACGTTCGTCACTGTTATCGGTATGAACGGAAATCAAGGTGTTGCCTCCCCTGATTTTTTCTTCATAACGCTTGGCCTCATATTCAGGAATTCCAAGCCCGATCAAGCCTCCGGATAAACTTCCGGTGGCGGCGCCTACTGCCGCACCGCTCAATGCTCCCATAATTGGGCCTGCCGCGATCAGCGGACCCACTCCTGGAATAGCCAGAGAACCTATTCCGGCCAGCCATCCGAGCACAGCGCCAGTGCCTAAACCTACTGTTCCACCGATAGCGGCGCCTTCCGGCATCTTGGTGTGCTTTTCATGGGCAAAATCCCTGGTAGTGGATTTGTCCGGAAACAACACCGATACGTCATTATTTGAAAAACCGGCTGCCTTCAGCTCAGAAACAATGGTTTCTGCCTGATCGACGCTTTGAGCGATACCAAAAACTGCTTTAGTCATGACATTCTCCCAGGCCTTATGGCGCTTTAACTTCAAGTTGATTATCTACCCGCATTACGCCAGGCGTCTGTGTGGCGATTTGTTGCAATCTCATGCTTTCAGCTTGGCTATCAACAGGTCCGCGCAAGGTTACTACCCCGTTACGGGTGATGATTTTTGCATTGTGCGCATTGACCGACAGCGAATCATCATCGGTCACGACTTTACGTATGTCAGCCGTGACTTTGATGTCACTTTCTGTTTCTTTTTGATCTTCCGGAGTTAAGGTAGTGTCGTCCTTATCCCGAACATTACGTTTGGTATTTTCCGACGTGCCGGCAGCCAAATAGATGGCATCATTTTGTACGGCTTGGACACTGCCGGCCATCAATACTCCGCCCGTTAAAGTGAACATAACTAATAATATTCGTGTACACATAGCGATCTCCTTAAAAGTTAAGTGTTCTTTTCAATGTAATTAAGTGGCGCTTAGCCTGCTTTATCCTTGAATCAATGAATGCTGATTCACTTTATCTGACGATGGTATCGGTAATGAGCGTGCAATTAATCCGCTGTTGCCCTATAAAATCTGTTATCGCAGGCGACGACTAGGCTGACGGTCTAGCGGTTTTAACAAACGGCTTCAAGGAAAAACCAGCCCATTGACTTTGGCTTACATTCAAACATGCAGTTTAAAGCCATGCCGATGCAAGTTAATAAGTACTATATTGGGAAAGCTTGTTAGAGTCGGTGCGGTGTCGCACACATGATGAACTGTTTCATCTGCCTCCAGGCTTAAAGCCCGGCTGAAGTGCTCAAATGATACAGAGGCCTTCCAAAAGATAGCCAACAACAGGATATGATTCAGAAGAGATACGGCGAATCAGGCGCTTAGCGTTAACGGCTGCTTAATAATTGCCGAGCCCGATTATCCGCGCCTGACGGGAGTTTAGCCGGGTTGACGTTAATCCAGGCTTCTATGTCTTTCCATGTGGTAGGAGCTTGCAAATCGCGCAGCAGCATGTGGTAACCGTGTTGGTAAATCGCTACGGTTGTCGCTGTCGAATTGGTCTCAAGAAACCGCTGCAAGAACGCGTAAGTCGGCTCCTTGGGAATAATTTCATCCTTTTCGCCGTACAGCATCAGGGTATTCCCGCGTAGTAATGACGCGCTGCTAAATGCCGCATCCATCAAGTCGGTTAACCCGTACACCGTTTCCACACGGGTTGACTTGATAACCAACGGATCGCGGCCCAGTGCGCGGAGCATGTCGGTATTATCCGATGCCACCACGTGTACGCCCTCCCCTGTCAAAGTCAGCCAGGGCAAGCTGTGCGCCAACGTCCAAAGCAAGCTGGTTTGATACCAGGGCATGGTTGACCGGGCCCATAACGCAGGAGCGGCGAGGATAATGCCGGCAACTTCCGGCATATCGCTACGGCTCATGGCGGTGATGACTACCGCACCGCCCATGCTTTCTCCGAGCAAATAAACCGGGCGTTTCGGGTAGCGCTGTTTGACCAGCCGCACCAAAGCCTGTAAATCTTTGCTATAGGTCTCTGCTCCGGCCCATAACCCGCGCTTTGGCGCCAAGCCGAAACCGCGTTGATCATAAGCGAAACAGGCAATGCCCTGTTTGCTGAAATAGGCTCCCGGCATATCGAAAAAACGGCTGTAGTCGTTAAACCCATGCAGCGCGATAATGACCGCACGCGGTTCGGTTTTCGGCAACCAATGACGCAATGGCAGACTTGCCCCGTCTTCAGTGAGGAAAATGTTCTCGCCAAGTTGAGCCGCACTGTTTTTTACGCCAAGCGGATAAGTCATCGGCATACAACCGCTTAGGGTAATGGGCAGCAAAAGAGCAGCAATCAGAGTGGATCGGAGTTTCATACGGTTAAGTCGAATCTGTGCGAAGAGTTGTCATTATATACTCGGCTTTCAGCAAATTCCGGCGGAATTGTCTGAGGCTATTCAAGCTTGGGTAAAGGCTTTATCATATACATAATAACAGCGCAAAATCTTAAAGCTGCCCCCCACCATTCATAATCCCAGTACCTTGGCAAGACGACCCCATTATTCCAGCCGCAAAAAGCTTTCCTCATTATCCATCAAGGCAATACTGCGGAAAACCATGCTTTATTTGCTGGTTACCTTTCTGGCTTCATCAATCGGCCTGTGCGTATTGTTACGTTGGTTGCCTGCGCCTACGTCGGCGTTTATGGTGTATCGGCATTTTGAAGACTTAAAGGACGACGGCGCGTTCAGGACGATTAAATATAGCTGGACCGGCGCAAAAAAAATATCGCCTTACGCCGCTTCGGCCGTTATCGCAGCTGAAGACCAGCGATTTTTCCAACACTCAGGGTTTGATTTACATTCCATTCAATCGTCTATCGACACCTATATGGATGGCGGACGGCTTAGGGGCGCGAGTACCATTTCCCAGCAAGTCGCTAAAAATTTATTTTTAACGCCGTCAAAAAGCTTTATCCGCAAGGGACTGGAGGTCTGGTTCACGGTATTGATCGAGATGTTATGGAGTAAAGAGCGGATACTGGTGGTTTACTTGAATATTGCTGAATTCGGCGACCATCTGTTTGGCATAGAAGCCGCCAGCCAACACTATTTTGGCATCCATGCCAATCAAATCAGCCGATCTCAAGCGGCATTATTGGCCGCAACCTTGCCTAACCCAATCCTGCTGCGAGCGGCTCAGCCGTCGAGCTATTTACTTAAGCGGCAACACTGGATACTCCGGCAAATGCAAAATCAGTGAGGCTTTTTAATGCCTGTGTCTGGTATAATTTAAGATTAATATAAGAATTGTTCGATACAAGCTTCCAACCCCACCAAAACTAAGTAGATAGAGATAATCCATGAGCATGCAAAAATCCTTCATCAACACTCGTTTATTAGTGAGTAGCCTGGTTCTATCAAGCGTGATTGCGGGTTGTGCCACCACCCCAAAATCTGACGACAAGGATGACTGGGAAGGTTGGAATCGCGGCACTCAAGAATTTAATGACGATGTGGACAAGGCTGTTTTAAAGCCCATAGCAAAAGGCTACTTGGCAATAACCCCGCAATTCGTTAATGACGGCATAACCAATTTCTTCAGCAACATGAATGACATCGGGGTAACCGTCAATGATTTGTTGCAACTTAAAATGACCCAAGGCGGTATGGATGCCAGCCGCTTTCTGATTAACACCACGGTTGGCGTTGCCGGCTTTATCGATGTGGCAAAAATGATTGATCTGCCCAAGCATAATGAAGACTTCGGCCAGACCCTAGGCTTCTGGGGCGTGCCATCGGGCAATTATCTGGTATTGCCGTTTTTTGGAGCCAGCTCACCCAGAGAAGCCGTGGGAGCCATTGGCGATGCTTTATTAAACCCGCTCACCTATACTTTTGCAGTTGCCGGTGGCGGAGCTGCTATCAGTGCGGTCAATGCGGGAGCCAAAGCGGTTGATGTCACCGATACCCGCGCCGACTTGATACCAACCGAAAAGATCGTTGATGAAGCCTCCGTCGACCGCTATTCCTTTATAAAAAATGCGTATCAACAACGCCGCGAGTATCTGGTTCATGACGGCAATGTCCCTGAAGAAGATGAACTTCAATTGGAAGATGAGGCTACGACAGAGGGCACGGATGCTGTGAAAGCAAACACCGCTGCACCGACAAATGTCAGCACTCGTCCCGGCGCAGCCCCTGTTACTGATAATTCCAAACACTTCCTGAACTTATCAGCGCCCGACAAGAAATAAACCTGACAACGGGCGGCCGACTCATCCGGCCGCCCTACATTCTAAAATGAAATTTTCGATATTCATCCTATTGCTGGGCATTTTTTCCGAATGCTTTTCATCCCCTGTCGACAACAACTGGGCGATAATCAAACAATCCGCACAAATCGGCGACAGCGCCCAAAGCATTGGTTCTTATACCGCCGGTTGTTTAAGCGGTGCAGCACAGCTACCTCAAAACGGCACAGGCTACCAATTGATGCGCCCTAGCCGTGGACGGTCTTATGGTCATCCGGACTTGATTCGCTTTATCGAGAGCATAGGCCATACCGCCCATTCACGGCACTGGGGCGTTTTGCTGATTGGCGATTTGGGTCAAGCGCGTGGCGGGCCGACCCCAAGCGGCCACCGCAGTCATCAAACCGGGCTCGACGTCGATATCTGGTACCTGCTTTCACAGCAGGCCGCAACCCGGAGCCTGGCGTTTAATGAACGCGAGCACTGGAGTTCGCCCTCGGTTCTGGTCGCCAAGTCGGATGCCATTGATGATCGCCAGTGGTCGGCGGCTCATGAAAAAATCCTTGAGACCGTGGCACGCAGACCCGAAGTAGACCGAATCTTCGTCAATCCCAGCGTCAAGCGCCTATTGTGCACACGTAAATCCGCCCACGACTGGCTGAGAAAAGTGCGGCCGTGGTGGGGGCATGATGATCACTTTCATGTACGGCTCAAATGCCCGCTGAACAACAAAGACTGTACTGGACAGGAGCCGCTTCCTGAAAGCGATGGTTGCGACGCCTCGCTGGCATGGTGGTTTTCAGAAGAAGCTAAAAAGCCGGTTCCCGCAGCAAAAAAACCGGGGCCGCTCGCACTGCCTGCGTTATGCGATGCGGTTTTAAACAAATAGCGTTTGGCTAATCAATCTAAATCAAGCCTTTCTCATCCCGGGTCGGAACGATAAAACCAAGCCCGTCATCCGTTGCAATAAATTCGGACAACTCCAAGCGCAATTTATCCAATGCCTCATCAAGCGTTTCCTGCTTTACCTGATGAAACGAAGGCAACATGGTCGATGCATTATGGTATTTTAAAATATCCAGCAATATCCTGGCTTGTTCAATGGTGTATCTGTGATTCACAACTTCTCCATAGTACTTACTAATCTGTTTCATTTTTCACACAAGCTTAGGCAGTTCTAACAGCTTCGCCAATTATTTTGCCTTCGGTTTTTTATAGATGAGAGCATTATAACGTGAGATACCCCGACTAAAAACCCACTTTACTAGCCGCTTCAATAGGTTTTCATCAATCCATCCAGCGTCAATCCGCAACTGGGCGCAAACGTCTGCATAAAAAAGGCAACTTCCGGTTGTTCCGATGCGCCGATAATTAGAGCCAATTGCTCGGCAGCGGTTTCAAACTCTGAATTACCGGCTTTTAGTTCAGCCTGGCATTTGAGATAGGCCGATATTTTATCTGCGGCCTTAATAATCTGCACATGCTCCGGCGGCATTTTATCGTGATGAATCAGCGCCTGAAAATCAGCCTGCAACTCTGCCGGCAATAGAGCCAGCAATTCTTTCTCCGCCTGCCTTTCGATCTGCTTGTAGGCCGCACTGATTTCTTCGGAGTGGTATTTGATGGGCGTCGGCAAATCGCCGGTAATGACTTCGGTAACATCATGATACAAGGCCGCCGCCGCAACGGCGTTGGCATCGACATTTCCCTGGTAATAACGGTTTTTAATCAAAGCCAGCGTGTGCGCAATAACCGACACCTCCCAACTGTGCTCCATGACATTTTCAGCATGCGCATTGCGCTTTAGCCCCCAGCGCTTAATCCATCTTAATCGTGATAAATAGGCGTAAAAGCTGCTTGATATGGGTGTTTCTTTCATAGGCTTGATATTTAATGCTTGATGGCAAAGTTAATAGTTTGATAAATCTGCATTTTGCGGCTGCAATCTGGTATCTTGTGTGTCTATTTTACGCGTTACACATAACACTACTAAATTTAAATATATCATGCTTATCCAGTGGTACCCCGGCCATATGCACAAGGCCAGCAAAGAGGTCAAAGAAATCCTGCCCCAGGTTGACCTGATCATCGAAATCCTGGACGCGCGCATCCCGTTCAGCAGCCAAAACCCGATGCTTGCTGACTTGCGCGGCGACAAGCCCTGCATCAAAGTACTCAGCAAGAGCGACCTTGCCGATCCTGATGTTACGCAGCAATGGCAAACCTATCTGGAGCGGGAGCAAGGCGTAAAAACCCTGGCGCTGACCACCGAACATCCAGAAAAAATGCGCCAGCTGCCCGACCTGTGCCATAAAATGCTGCCCAATAAAGCCAGCAGCGACAAACCTATCCACACGCTGATCATGGGCATACCCAATGTCGGAAAATCCACATTGATCAACATCTTGGCCGGAAGAATCATCGCTAAAACCGGAAACGAGCCGGCCGTCACCAAGACCCAGCAACGCATCGACATCGGCCAAGGCATTATTCTTTTAGACACGCCCGGCATGCTGTGGCCCAACGTCGAAAACAAGAACAGCGGCTACCGGCTGGCGACCACCGGCGCGATCAAGGATACCGCCATCAGCCATGAGGATGTCGCTTTTTTCGCCGCCGAATTCCTGCTACAGCATTACCCGGATTTACTGCAAGCCCGCTATCAACTGGAGCCGCTCCCGGAAAAAGAGCAACAGCTGATGGAAGCTATCGGCAAAAAACGCGGCTGCCTGCGCTCAGGCGGACATATCGAGATGGATAAAGTATCCAAAATTCTGCTGGCTGAATTGCGTGCCGGAACCATCGGCAGAATCAGCCTGGAAACACCCGCCATGATGGAAAAGGAACTGACCGAACTGGTGATTATTCGCGAACAAAGAGAAGCCAAGAAAAAAGCGCGGAAGCAAAAATGGAAAGGATCAAGTTAGTCCGTAGTTGGAGATAACTTGAAACGCTAACCCTGCTTAAACAGCGCTTTACGAGTGCATGGACAGGAAATGATCCAGTCGTTTCTCTGCCTTGCCTACACCTACACGGACAGATATTTGCTCCTTGGCAACTGCTCCTGCATTGCCTACAGGGATGTAGGTACTTAGCGTGAGCAGGAGCGGAAGCTGCGCCTAGAGCGCCTACTGTTGGCGCTCTCGATTGCTGTTCCCGACGCATTCTACCTCCCCCATCCTTGGGGTCGTACCTCCTGCATGACCCACAGGGATGCGGAAAATGCAGATAGTGCAGGAGCAATTGCCGAGGAGCGGAAGCTGCGCCTGGAGCAGCATCAGCAGGCATTTTTAGGCGGCACAAAATAAATCAATAGCTGAAGTTACGCAGTTAATCGAATTTATACTGATTTAACGCTCCAATCTCAGATTAAAACTCTTCCCACTCGCTATTATCGCGTTTCGGCTTGTTATAAGCTGCGGGCGCCGGGACTGATGCTGTCGGCGCTTTTTTACTACGCTCGATTACTTTAACGGGTGCCGAAGCCCCTATCTTAGAATTTACTGCAAAGAAACTGAGCAACTTCGTCATGTCCGTAGATTGCTCACTCATGGCAATACTGCCCGCTGCCGCTTGTTCGGCTAAAGCTGCATTTTGCTGAGTAATATCATCCATTTGAGAAACCGCCTGATTGACCTGATCAATACCCGCCGTCTGCTCTGCGCTGGCATTTGCAATTTGAGAAACTATTTCCCCTACTTGTGCAACACTGTTGACGATTTCAGTGAGTGCCGCGCCTGTCTCATTGACAAATGCCGTGCCTGCACGGACTTTTTGCACACTGTTTTGGATTAAATCACTGCTTTGTTTGGCCGCAACGGCACTTCGTTGAGCCAGATTACGAACTTCGGTTGCGACAACCGAAAACCCACGGCCCTGCTCTCCCGCCCTGGCGGCTTCCACAGACGCATTCAGCGCCAGCAGGTTAGTTTGGAAGGCGATTTCATCGATCACGCTAATGATCTCGGCAATCTCATTGCTGCTGTCGTTAATATCCTGCATCGCAACTATTGCTGACTTAACTACCTCGCCGCCTTTTTGCGCTAACTGGCTTGCGGCATTGACAACCCGATTTGCCTGCTGCGTGTTATCTGCATTATGTCTTACGGTACTGGCAAGCTGTTCCATGCTGGCGGCGGTTTCCTCCAGATTGGCCGCTTGCTGTTCGGCTCTATGCGACAGATTGTTATTACCGCTGGCCATTTCCTGCGACGAACTATCTATAAAATCAGCCACATCCCTGATTTGAATAATAAACTCACTGAGCTTCGCTAAGGTGCTATTAATATTATTCTTGCATTCAGCGTAAACGCCTTCATATTCAGTGGTAATGGAACTGGTTAAATCGCCTTGAGACATATTTTCCATCACTCTATTGATATCATTAAAGGCGCTTTCTATAACATCCGTTAATTCATTGATGCCGGACGACAACATTTTGGCAAACCCATGTTTATCGTCCATATTAATGCGCGTACTCAGGTCGCCCGCCTTAACACCCTGCACTAATTGCGCAATCTCTTGTTCGATTCTTATATCCTGTGTCCTGTTTTGCCATTCGGCAACAAAACCGATGCGTTCACCCTCGTCGTTAATCACGGGGCTGGCAATAACATTAATATGTTGCCCTCCAACAATCAACTCTGCGCTATATGCTTCCTTTAAGCTTTCCAACAGGCGTCGTTGATGAGCGGGATCCTTGTGAAAGCTGTCGATGCTTGCGCCCATCAGTTTACCGGCATCAAAGCCCGGCAACTGTTTACGAATATCGCTTTCCGCTTTCTTGAACATTTCCAGGACACTGTCGTTCAGATAAATAATTTCAAGATTATTATTGGCTACCATTACACCGGACCTGACATTATCCAGCGCCTGGTTAATACGTTTAGCTTCCGAGGCATCGTCCCTGGATTGCGCCAGATCCAGGCTCAAATTTATTTCCATTGAATACAAGGCGCGCTGAAAATCACCGATCAGGTCATTCCGGCTTAAATCCTGCACATTGCCAAACCTTTTCTCGGCCAGACGATAAAAAACACCGATGGTTTTATTTAACATCCTGGTGAAGTTCTGAACCACATTGAACACTATCGCCGACGCAACCGTTACTGATACGGCAACACCCGCTAATAGCGGATAATCCTGCGATAAGAACAACTGATACATTAAATAAAGGACGGGACCCAAAAGCAGCGCCAGTGCAAATGCCATTTTTTTCCAGACGTCCATTTCTTTAATGGAACTGACCATTGCGGCTAAACCGGTAGGCCTTATTGTCGCTTTCTTTGCATTCAGCAGCTTATATAGCTGCTCTGCCTTTTCAATCTTTTCCCGGCTTGGCGCGCGCCGAACGGAAAGGTATTCATGAACCTTGCCATTTTTAAACACCGGCATTGCATTCGCGTCCACCCAATAATGGTCGCCGGATTTGGTCCTGTTTTTTACTATGCCATTCCAAGGCCTAAGCGCTTTTAAGTTCATCCATAAATCTTCAAAAGCGGCTGACGGCATGTCAGGATGCCGGACAATATTATGATTTGCGCCTATCAGTTCATCGCGGGTAAAACCGCTGATAGCGACAAACTCATCATTGACGTAAGTAATGGCGCCTTTTAAATCGGTTCGTGAAACCAGCAATCCTCCTTTTTTCATCTGGATTTCTTGGTTAGTTACCGGCATATTTACTTTCATTTAAACCCCATCTTTCGAACCGAAATATTCGTTTTATTATTATTAAGTTTTGGTAGTTCCCAAGCTCAAGCCTAGGGATTCTATTTTGGAAATCTGTCCCGAGCATTGTCGACAGAATCCAGATAACTGTTTCGCAAAGCTACGACCGCACGGACAAATATTTGCTCCTGCGTCGCCTTTGAGATTCCCAATCTGGGGATTGAGAATCCGCACAAGTATACGCTTCCTGTCCCGCTGGAGAGAACTCCGCACTAATTTAGTCCACAATAGGTTTTTAGAACCCTCCGTACATTACCAGTACGGAACCCACTTGCAGCTCTGACAACCAATTAATAAAACGCTCTCGCGGCGCCTGATAAATCGCGTCTCTAATGGCCTTTTTACTTCCGACTTGGGAGCATCGAAACATAGACAAATGCGCATGGTGATTCCTGATGAGTATGGCTATCGGCTAGACGATGCCAGTGAACTTTTATAGCAGGGACAGGAAATAGAGCAAGGGAGAATCGCCAACTACGTGCATGCAGTCAGGCCGTCGGTTTTATCGGTTAAAACTATAATTTAATTCCAAGAGACAACGTGGCATGACGGCCATTTATCAACATAAGTTTAAAATTTTAAACCGCGTGGGTAAGGGCTTGGCCTGCAAGATTGTAGTGAATTATGGGCGGACAAGCAAAGCTTTCCCGCCTGCTACGATAGGTACGGCACGATTAAGAGCTGCACGACAACATCGAACAACCCGGCCGCTGCCTTGCCCAATCGGGGCGTTTTGAGGCGAATCCTTCTTTGCTTGGCTGTTCGTCGTAGGGATGGCGCAACAGTTCCAGCAGCTCGCTAACCATAGAAAAATCGCCCTGCTCTGCCTTATCGATCGCCAGTTGCGCCAGGTAATTTCTCAGCACGTATTTTGGGTTGGCGGCATTCATGATTTTGATTCGTTCGGCATCGGCTATACCGGAACTTTGCACCCGCTTTATGTAAGATTTAAGCCAGTTGCCAAGACGCGTCTTGTATTCATCGGTTAATTGCTCCGGCACATAATAGGCATCCATTAGCGGTGCCATGAGGGCGTCATTGCTGAGTTCAGCATCCATGACCAACTGCGCAAGCTTGCGATAAAAAATGGTCATGTCCGTTTCAACCAATTGCAGCAGAATCAGCAACTCGGTATTTAGTGCGTCATCGGTTGCCGGATCATAGACATTAAGCCCCAGCTTGGCGGCGACCATGGCTTGCCAACCCGGCTCAAAGGTTTCCACGTAGCTGTTGATTGCCTGTTGCAGGGGTTCGACCTGCTCTATCAGCGGATAAATCGCATTAGCCAGCTGCCCCAGGTTCCAGAACGCGATTTGCGGCTGATTGCCGAAACGGTATCTGCGCTCCGCCGAGTCGGTGGTGTTCGGCGTCCAGCCAGGGTCGTAATTTTCCAGCCAGCCGTAAGGGCCGTAGTCTATGGTGAGTCCGAGTATCGACATGTTGTCGGTATTCATCACGCCATGAACAAAGCCGACCCGCTGCCAGTGCACGATCATATCCGCCGTTCTGCGGCAGACTTCTTCAAACCATCTAAGATAAACGTCCAGGGACGGCTCGCCTAAATGCGGAAAGTCGGTGCGAATCGTAAAATCGACCAGCTTTTTCAACAAGTCAATCTCGCCTCGGGCGGCAAAAATCTGGAAATTACCAAAGCGGGTAAACGATGGCGCAACCCGGCAAACGACAGCGCCCGGTTCAGGCCGGGGATTGCCGTTGTAAAACATGTCCCTGATAACTTCTTCACCGGTCAATATCAGGCTCAATGCCCGCGTAGTCGGCACGCCCAGATGATACATGGCTTCGCTGCATAAAAACTCGCGCACCGAGGAACGCAGCACCGCCAAACCGTCAGCAGTCCTTGAGTAAGGCGTTTCGCCTGCGCCTTTCAGCTGCAACGTCCAATGTTCGCCTCGTCGATTGACCGTTTCACCCAGATTGATCGCGCGACCGTCACCGAGCTGCCCCGCCCAGACGCCGAACTGGTGACCGCCGTAACAGGTTGCATAAGGGTCCATGCCGGGTAACAGGCGGTTACCGACAAACACTTGGGTAAAATCATCGGATTCGCAGTCTTCCGGACTCAAATCCAGCAGTTCTGCAACTTCTCTGGAATAAGCGACCAGTTGCGGATTGGCAACTTGAGCCGGCATCACCCGCGAATAACAGGCACCGAATACCTGCCGGCGAGTATTGGCTGTCTGCGGATCGGCGGGCAATTCACGGATAAAGCGGTTATCGAAGATCAGGCTATCGAGCCCGCAAGTTTTTGTCTGGGAATTCATTTGCTCTACCTTATCTGCAAGAAATTACTGACTGTTTGGTTAACGATGGCGTTCCCACATAGCCATAAAATCTGTAATTTATAATTTAATCTTATTCTAACGTTAAAAATGAATTTTCCTTGATATTCAGTTAAAATGGTCTGGTTAAAGAACCTCCGCTTTAAGTAAGCGGTGCGTGATTTTATTTAGTAGTATTTTTTGAGGTCGTTGTATGCATAAAAATTTTCTAACCTTCATGTGCGGTGCCACTCTGCTCCTTGCGCATCCTTGGAGTCAAGCGGCCAGTGATTTGCCCCCAACGGCCAAGGTAGAACTGGGACCGGTAGAAGAGGTATGTTCCGACTTTACTGATCCGGAATGGCGGAAAGAGCAAACCATTGATGGCGTTAAGATCCAGGCTTCACGCCTCTGCAATCCCGACAATCCAGCGGATATTGCCGCATTTGTGAAAGGTACCAATGGCATTTCCATGTCAACACTGATGGAGACTCAGCTCGCTGCGGACGCCATTACCATGTCTGATGATGTCGACGGCGACGGCGACCCTGATAAAATTATTATCAAACTTGAAGTTGCCGAACTGAACGGTCATTCACCGGATATGAAAGACCCAACCACGACTTTCGATATCGCGCCGGGCATCCAACCGACTTTTTGGGTCTTTGCCCCAAAAACCCGCGATATGTCGACGCTGAGCATTTATGAACCGGTCGCCAATCCATTGCTGCGCGCACCGTCTCCGGTCATTCGTGTCGAACAGGATGACGTAGTCTGGCTGGTTCTGGAAAACACCCATTATTTGCCGCATTCCATACACTTGCATGGTATCGATCATCCATTCATGGATCATGGCGGTAGCGGTAATGACGGCGTTGGACAAACCAGCAACATGGACACCATGCCGGGGCAAAGCAAAACCTATGTGATTAAGCCGCGCCAACCGGGCACCATGTATTATCATTGCCATGTTCAGCCGCACACCCATATTCCAATGGGCTTGCAGGGCATTTTTATCGTTGAGGAAAACCGCCCCAACAACTGGCCGCAAACGCTTAATGTCGGTGCCGGCCAAGTTCGCCATCCATCGGTAGCCGTGCTGGAAAAATATGCAAGGGAATATGACTTGCATTATCAATCGGCGGATAAAGAGTTACATGAGCTTGTCGCCCGGTCAGCCAACGATCCACGGCTGATTGCCAAGCACATGAATATGGAATACGACACGACCGATGCCAAAGATGACTATTTCATGCTCAATGGCCGTTCGTTCCCTTACACATTAAGGGAATCGCTGATTGAGATGAAACAGGATGAGAAAGTTAAACTGAGAATTCTGAATGGCCATACCGAAGCCATGGCTGTGCATATCCACGGTCACAAGCCGATTATCACTCACTATGATGGTGTCGATAACGGCCCTGGCTCATATATCCAGCGTGATGTGCATGGCATGGTGCCTGCGCAACGTGTTGACCTGGAATTAAATGGTGCGGATGATGGTTTGAATAGCTTTGGACAAGGTATCTGGATGTTCCATGACCATGTCGAAAAAGCGTTCACTACCGACGGCGTGGGTGAAGGCGGCGACATCAGCCTGGTTGTCTACGATGGCTTCCTTGATGAAAAAGGCATACCCAAATCGCACGGCATGAGTCTTGCGCCCTATTTCACCAAAGGACTCTGGAAACGCAATTATCCTATCTGGCAGGATTATGATGAATGGCGCAGCTTAGGTCTGCCTGACCTGAAAGCCGCCTATCAGCCTTCTAAAGTGGCTGTACAAAACGTACAACCCCAATGGGCGCCGACAACTCCGGCAGCAGAAGAGGAAAGCTCTGCATTCGGCAATTTGATGTTCGGCTTGATACTGGGATTATTAAGCTATGTACTGATCATTAATCGGCAAACGATTATTGATCGTGCCCGTAAACTGCTTAATAAATAACTTCAACCGTTAGCTAGAGACATTACCTACATGGATGTAGGTAATGAACGGCAGCATTGCACTGTAATTCTCTAGACTTAATTCCCATCCTTCTGCGCAAATCTCACAGGCGTACAAGCGATGCTTTTCAGTATCCGCCGTACCCATCCATCTACACTATCACTACCAATTTCAATTTTCCGGCTATTACGCGGCGTTAGAAAGGCGTGATAAATGCCCAAGGAAATTCAGTCTACGCAGGCGACAGCGTCTGATTAATCTATACTTGTAAATCCAAAGCAAACTTTTTTTCAGTACTGCTGTTAGTGTTCGCGATGTTTTTATGTGGCTGGATTCATCATATGCAACGAAAGATTAGCCCTTGCGTCTCAAAATCAAGTTAAAATATCCTCAAGATTATTAATAGGGAATAGGAAAAGCCAAGATTTAAAAAATCAGTTTTGTGCTGACCAATATATAATCATGCACTGTTCATTGCTTAATATTGACGTGTACGTTTCATTTAATTATTTCAATATAAACCAATCACAAAAGGGAATACATGTTAGTTATTGTTGGATATTTGGTTCTCTCCATAGCAATTATGGGCGGATTTATCGGCGGCGGCGGACACCCCGGCGTTCTTTTTCAGCCCTTTGAATTTGTTATTATTATTGGTGCTGCTTTAGGTGCTTTCATCTGCGGGAACTCCATGACGGTTATAAAATCCGCTGTTAGCCAAGCTACCGCTACCTTAAAAGGCTCACCATACACTAAAGACTATTATCTTGAGCTGCTGCTGTGCTTCTATGCCATTACCACTAAAACACGCAAGGAAGGCTTATTATCGCTGGAAAGCATTATCGACGACCCGAAAAGCAGTCCGGTTTTTACACCCAGAATTCTCGCTGATCACCATTTATTGGAGTTCATCTGCGACAACCTACGATTGATCGTTACCGGGGTTGAGGTCTATGCGCTGGAGGAACTGATGGATCAGGAACTCGAAACCCATCATGAAGAAGCCCATGCGCCCATTAAAGCTGTGCAGAATATCGCTGACGGTTTACCGGCTTTTGGGATTGTCGCGGCCGTACTAGGTGTCGTACATACCATGGAATCAGTCGGCATTCCTCCATCCGAACTGGGCAAATTGATTGCCGCGGCTCTGGTAGGAACCTTCCTGGGTATTTTATTGGCCTATGGCTATATCGGCCCTGTCTCGGCGGTAATGGCAGAACGCGTCGAAGCGTCGAGCAACGTCTTCAAATGCGCCCAAAAAGGCTTGTTATGTTGCGCCAAGGGCGTATCCCCCGCTATGACCGCGGAATATATGCGCACCATGATTGCTTCCGCAATGCGCCCCGGCTTTCAGGAATTGGAAGAACAGCTGAGAGCCAATAAAGGTTAATTTTAAAAATGTCCGACCAACAACCGATCATCATAAAAAAAGTAAAAAAAGGCGGCCATGCTCATCATGGAGGCGCCTGGAAATTGGCTTACGCGGATTTTGTTACCGCCATGATGGCCTTCTTTTTACTGATGTGGCTATTGGGAACAACCAGCGAACCGGAACGCAAAGGCATTGCCGAATACTTTCAAGATCCTTTTAAGGCATCTAAAGAAGAAAGAGGCTTGGATGTCGGAGACCGGACCAGCATTATTCAAGCCGGCGGCTCAGATATTACCTCGCAGGACCTAGGCCAAGTCGACAAAGGCAAGACAGCTGAAGAGGTAGAGATTACGCCAGAGGAAATTGAACACCAAGCCGAAGAACTTGAGAAGGAGAAACTTGAAAACCTAAAGCAAAAAATCCAGGATAAAATAGATTCGACCTCGGACTTAAACGAGTTCAAAGAGCAAATCAAACTGGAGATAACCTCCGAAGGCCTGCGAATCCTAATCGTCGATGCCCAGAACAGGCCCATGTATAAACTGGCCAGCGCGGAAACCGAGCCGCAAATCAAGTTGATTTTGAGAGCTTTGGCGCCAGCTATCAACGAACTGCCCAATAAAGTCAGTCTAAATGGCCATACTGATGCCCGACCTTTCCCGCCAAATCAAAAAAAATACACCAACTGGGAACTTTCTGCCGACCGGGCCAATGCCGCTCGATATGAATTAACTCAAGGCGGACTTTCTGAAGAAAAGATTTTAAGAGTTATCGGATTATCGTCCAGTGTTCCCTACACTCCCACCGCAGAGCCACTGGACCCAATTAACAGACGAATTTCGATCATTGTTATGAATAAAAAAACCGAGCAAGAGATTCTGCATAATGTGGGCGATGAAGCAAGCACGGAGACAACGCCGCCGCCAGCCAAGGAATAAGGTTTTTTACTTTATACTTGAAATACAACCTGTTCCACTAGCTTTAGCTTGATTACATGGCCTGTCACGCCTGCTGCTTCCTTTTTTCGATAAAAACGCAATTTACTCTGCCCCTCCGGTTGCCAGTTTTCCTTTTTATTTCTGACCTCGGCCTGTAACACTATATGCGTTGAGGTTTTCTCAATCAATGACGCCATGACATTAAGGTAGCGGTCATTCCGTGTAACGGGCGGCTTGAATACGGTGCTAATTTCTTTGGCGATAAGTTGGGGCTAAAAGATAACTCAATGGTGCTAAGGTATTACCAATAGCCAGGATGATCATAAAATCTTTAGATAAATATCCTGACAAACAGATTTGTCGTACTCAGCATCTTGCCTGCGAACTCCGTAGCAGTAAAAAGCAGTATTTGAGATAGGTTTCATATGTTTTTATGTGAGAGATTAATTATTGTGAAAACTTAACACTCTAATAATGCGCACAGCATACCCTACCCAACTGGAAATCTTAATACATAGAATACATTGCCCTTTGGGATATTATGGTCATTCTGGTACTCGCAAATGGTGCGCGATGCGCCTTATCCAGATGAAAAACTAAACGCTTCGAATGAGCACAGCGTTAAGATAGGACGGGCTAGCGCTGGAAGTCCATCGTTCACGATTGTGGATGGGCTTCGTGCCTCTGCCCATCCTATGAACTACATCGTTTTTTCAGGCTTATTTTTTATAGAACTTTTTAGTGTAGCAGGACATAAGCAGCCCTCTAACCGTTGCAATATCGCTTTGTTTATAGAGCTGACTGTCCTTATCACTCATAGTAGGCATCAGATTTTTTGTTTCATCGGAAATATTACTATTGCTAAACACTGAATCCGCCGCACAATCGCAGTAAGATTTGGCTTGTTCTGCAGAGCGAGTGGAACTTTCCTGTTTTATACAGTTATTAATGAAAGCTGATTTAACCTGGAATCCATTATTCTTCTCTCCACCACATGCCGATAAGCCGATGCATAAGGCCGCGGTAAACATTAAAATTTTCTTATTCATTTTATTCCTTATTGTCGATTATTATTATTGAGTCACATTGGGCAAACTTGTTTATGCCGACATTCAGATACATCAAAACAATTAAAATATTCACACGCAGTATCGCCGAGATTACACATTCGGAGCCATCTATTTTTTTAACGTGGTTATGTTTCGCCGGTTACCCTTATTGGGCTGTCAGGGAAGCAGTGGGTATTCCGTCCGAATGCGCTGAGTTGCGAGAAGATGCAACCCAAGCTACGTTGCTGAAAATAAGCGGTTACACGAATTTATTTACCCTCTTATTGAAGCTCCAAATCCACCGACGATTGATAACAAAGCCGGTTTCTGCCGTCGGCTTTTGCTTGAAAAAGATTATTATCGGCTACTGCCAGCATCTGTTCAAAACCGTCAAAGCTAAGATCGTCGTTCAGGCCTATGCTTATAGTAACCTGAAGCTCAGGATGTATGGTTGACCAAGGGAAATTTTCAATACTTTTACGTAGCCTTTCGCACTGTTCCGCTGCGCGTATCAACGGCGTTTCAGGAAAAATAACGACAAATTCTTCACCGCCATAACGGGCAACAACATCGCTTGCGCGTATGCCGTCATTCAATATGCCGGCAACTGCTTTCAGCACTTCATCACCGATGGCGTGAGAAAACTTGTCGTTTACCTGCTTAAAATGATCAATATCGCCGATCATAAAACTCAATGGATGCTTATACCGTTTCATCTGGTTGAAAAGCTTATTCGCCTGTTCATTAAAATAGCGGCGATTATAGAGTTGAGTCAATTCATCGCGGATGCTCAGCTCCTTTAAAAGCAAAGCCTGCTCGCTAATGGTGCAGTTGGACTCCTCCAGTTTCCCATAAGCCTGGGCAAGATCAGCACTCATACGATTAAATGCTTCCGCAAGGATAGCTGTTTCATCCTTGCCATGCACTGTCACCGTTTGGCGAAGTTCTCCTTGGCTCATGGCTCTGATAGCCGTTGTCAGTTCATGAAGCGACTTGCTTAAGCGTTTGCTGAACAGAAAGCCGAGAAAAATCGCCAGCGTGCCGGCAATAACAAATGCATATATCAGCGCTTCCCTGATTATCGCCAGATAATTCCGGTCTATCGCTGATAAATTGGGCTTGCCCTGAGGAATCGCCAATGCCAGTACCTGATTTTCCAGCATAATGGGAGCCACTCCCAAACGGTCCGACACCGGCACAAATTCTCCATATTCATATTTTCCGCCGCCCAGTAACACCTTGCCCTGCGAATCGAGCAATATGAACAGGAACGGCGGAGCCCACTCAGGTTCATCCGGCATCGGCGGCTTTAGTCGCCGCCCGGCAGGCTCTATCCGGTCTTCTGGCCTGGGAAAGAACGACTCATCAGGATGTGTGCCTGTTAACGTGCGCCTG
>NZ_JALOCF010000023.1 GCF_023227905.1 Methylobacter sp.
TAATTCAATAGTTAAAATAACATTTTTTTCAAATTGTTAACGTATAGTTCAGTATTCAGTTGGTAATGACATCGCTACATCAACCGCCATTTAAATTTTGAATCGTGGAAAGAATGCCGGTACACGATCTGCATATTTTGAATATTTCTCCCCAAATTCAGCATAGGCTTCTCTCTCTTCAGTTCGGGCAAGTAGGATATACATGCAGAGCAAAATCGGAAACATCGCCACTGTCACGATTGTCGGCCATTGCAGCAGAAATCCGAACATGATCATCACGAACCCGGCGTACTGCGGATGCCGAATTTTTGCATAGGGTCCGGTTGTGGCCAAGGTATGCTGGCGTTGCGCCCGGTACAGCACCCGCCATGCGCTGGATAACAGAAAGAACCCGGCAACGATCAGAACGCTGCTAATCAAGTGAAATGGTCCGAAGTGCGGATTGCCGCGCCAGCCGAACAGGTCTTCCAGCAGATGGCCGGCATCATGCGAAAACGGATCGATGCCGGGAATGCGCTTGGTGAGCCAGCCGGAAAGCAAATAAATGGTTAACGGGAAGCCGTACATCTCGGTGAACAGTGCCACGATGAAGGCCGAAAAGGCACCGAAAGAGCGCCAGTCGCGCTTGCTTTGCGGTTTGGCGAAGCTGAAGGCGAAGATGATGAATACTAGTGAGTTGATGATGACCAGCGACCAGAGTCCGTAGGCCGGGGGTGTAGTGTTCATTTCCTGTCTCCTTCGATTGTGTCGTGGTTCTGGTCATGATGGCCATGGCCATCGTGACCGTGATGCATGAACAAATGCATCAGTGGACATGCCAGCAGGAACAGGTAAGGCAGGATGCCAAGCACATGGGCACGGTGCTCTGTAAACAGCAGGAATCCGGCAATTAAAAGAAACCCGTAAAACACCCATCTGCCCTTGGCGATGTGGTGCATCTCGTGCTCATCAGTCATGATGCTCTCCTTTTTTGTCTGATTAATCAAATGTAAACCCACGGGTTTGCCGGGGGAACTCCCAGGGTTTGACAATTCCGAAAATCATCGTGAGTCTCCCAATCTGAGAACCGCCCAAAGTTCAATAGATGAGGAAACTCACGATAAACTCACCAAAGAGTTTATATCATACAAAATGGGAATGTAAGGTCTATAGTGGTGGTGCTGTGCGCGGAAAAGCCGGCGGCGGGCGAGGGTGACAGGACGGGGGCAATCAAACTTTTCATGGGGTTTCTCCTAGGGTTTAGTGTCTGGCAAAAACGCGGGTACTGCCGTCCGCCTGGAACTGATTTCATGTCTGTTTCCGGGGCGATTATTTGAATGTAGCCAGTTTAAACGGTTGTTCCTTACGGGAGGCTGACCGAGACATTACATTTCCGTAATCTTCCAGGGTTTGGTCAATGCTTATGAGCGGTAAAAACTACTGCATAAACCGGTTTAGTACAATTGAGTGAATCAATTCAGCCTGCGCCTGCAGGTATCTCGTCGCAGAAACAGGAAGGACGTTGATAATGACGTTCTGTATATAACTTTGCCATTTCGTCGATTAACTTCAATGGATCGGCTGAATATACTAAACGTGCACCGCTATCTTTCTGAAAACTAGCCACAAGATCCTGAATCTGATCAGCAATTCCACCATTGCCTTGTAATACCCCGATCAACTTGCCTTCATCAAAAGCAATAGCAAACTCCCCTAATGTACCGGAACGTCCTCCGAGGATTACAACCATATCACTTGAGCGTATATTCGTCACTTCACGCCCCATCAAGCCACTACCTGTATAGATAAGGACATCATAAACGTCAGCTGGCGACCGGTACTTGTGTATATGTTCATCCAAGCTCAAAGCCGGCGAAATACCAATGGATAATCCTCCTGCTTGTTTCGCACCACGGGCACATTCATAGGGCAAGCCAGGGCACGCACCCGTTATTAATACGAAGCCCCGTTGTGCAATACTCTGACCCAGAATCATGGATTTCTCTTTGACATCGTCTGCTGCTTCGTTACCGGCTGAACCCATGCCCCCTACAGTTAAGTGCATCGAGGTGACTTTATTTTGATATAAGGCTGGCTGGCTGAGAAAAGTATTCCGGCAGGAAGGAGAGCAGAAATAATACAGTTTCCCTTCGTATTCAGCGGTTGTTTTTGCCTCGCGCGGAGAAAATTGCATTAGGCAAACCGGATCTTAAACCATCATTTAATCTCCTCTGGTTAAATCAATTGTATGCAAGGTCTTTTCAAGCGCCACAAAGAATCCATGCTCAAATTCTTTATCCATTTTTTTCCAGCTCCCGCATTGATTGGTTGCCAAGCTAACCCAACGAGTGCAATGACGCAAAAGGTCGCGCCAGCATAACCGGGGTGGGCAGGCTTTTTTTGCCCACCGTTCACAACACCAAAAGTATGGATTCATCAATGTGCTGGGCAGAAAAGCATTGCGCATTTGACTTCTATCTTATACCTCATACAGTTTTTGCAATTTTTTCATTATTTGGTGGCTGTCACCAAACTTACAAAGGGCATCGCAGTGTTGCCGGAGTTCTGAAAATAAAATGTATCCAATTGGGGTTTTGATTTGCTTGATGGAAGGGCGCGAGAGTTGTGATATCACGTCCTTTTCTCTGCTATCGGGTACCACCAAATAAAAAGTTTCATTGCCGGTAGCAATGGAATAAGAAAGATCGGTCAGTCGTAAAATTCCGGAATAAATACTGGTGCTTTTTTCAACTTCAAAGGCGCAAATTACAGTATTGGTCTCTTTCTCAAACCATAACACATCGATCAACTTGATCGTATTGGCGGTTTCTTTATCACAATCGATAGCGGGGAATTTATCGGGACTCATAAACGAAAAGTTGCTTCCTGCATAAGACCTTGAACGGTCATTTGAAGCCACAAAAGCATCGTAACCCAAGCTTTGGCCGATCTTCAAAAGATGAAACTGCATTTCGGAATGTAGGTTTTCTTCCTGTTTTTCGTCTTGAATTTCTTTTTGGCGTTTTTCAATGTTTTTCTCTAACTTGTTTCGCTCGTTTTCACTCAAATATTCATCATTGCCGATAAGCATTTTTTGCGTACCGATTTCAAAACACAAACCTGCAATCGCTCCCAAATCGTTAGAAAGTTGAGCCTTGTGTTTATTGTTGGTTTCAATCAAAACTTCCCTGATTTTTAGATATTCTGTCCAAGAGCCTAATTTCTTTTTGTCGTTAAATAACGCGTTAAACCCATTGACAATGGCCGTATTGAAAGGCGGAAACAACGTCGGGTGCAAAAAATATAAAATACTTGCTACGGCTGGGCCCAAGCCTTTTATTTTTAGCGCATCTAATCGCACTATTTCTTTAATAATTTGTTCTTCGGATTTAGCATTGATACAGTTTTCCAGAAATTGACCGAAGGCGATTTTATTACTTTGATTTTCGTAAATATCGGGTATGCGTAATTTAGGTTTCCAATAAAAAGGGTGTGATACGCCTATAAATACTTGCTTTTGTTCGGCAATGCAGTTCAAAACAAACTCTAAAGAGCTCCCCTTAAAATCATTAGGAAAAGTTTTATTTTTAATATCGTCTACCACTTGTGAAACCCCTCTGCGAATGGTGCGAAAGGCTTTGAGCCGTTGGTCATTGTCAATAAACCAAGTATTGTAGACACTCTGCGTATCAGCTTTGTATTCTGTAATTAGCTGTAAAAGGTTTTTCATTTTTCATTCTTTTATAGAGGTTACGTATTTGACAACTGGCTGAAATTAGGGACTTAAATACGCCATGCTTGACATAAAAGCGGGGCTTACGAAACGGAAAATAGCAAGCTAAGCTTTATAAACCACCCCTGGTTGCTGCCCAGCTAACCCAGTCGCAAAAAGCTTGCGCCAGCATAACCAAGGTGGGCAACCCATAGGATATGCTGAACGCAGTAAAACATTACATTTGGCGATGCATTTTCGCCATTTCCAGATTTTCCTCGGCGGCTTTTTCATAGACATCAATCAGCCTTTGGCAATGAACTCCGAACCCGGTTGCCTGCTGCTTACCGATCAACCACGGCTCACGCTGGTATTCACTCAGGATTTTCTTGTGTTCTTCAACCTTAAGCTGCATTTCTTTCGCCACTTCCTCATAGTGTTCCGCCAGCGCCTCATGATCGGCTTTGGTTTTTGCGTTATGTACCGCTTGATCCATATCCATCGAATGCGGATTAAATTCGGCACATGCGGTCAGCAAACCAAGAGCCAAAACCAGGGTAATCAATAACTTTGTTTTCATGGGTTTTCTCCAGAGTAATTCAAAAAATTAAAATAACATCGTTTTTCAGGTTTTTATCAGTTTTACCTCCTTTATAGCTCGTGGGTTGAAAAATGAAATCCAGCTTTTCTTAGCAAATGCTGGGTTACTAAACCCAGCATGACTGTTAGTTAAAACGAACGCCCCTTATCCCAAGGATGACCCTGTCCACCGGGATGTGATGAGTAGACATTTTTAATGAATTTAGTATGTGATGCACACGAAGAAACAGTGAGCAATAAAAGTGCGATTAATACAACAACACGTTTTCGACCTCTAAATAATGTATTCATGTTTTCGACCTCATATAAAGTATTAGTGAACGACATCAACCACTACTTGCTTGCGTTTTTCCTGAAACTGCAACACCAGACTATAAATCACCGGAAATACCAGCAGGCTCAATATCAGCACGGACACCATCCCACCCAGCGCCGGGGCGGCGAGACATTGGGTAACATCAGCGCCTGCGCCAGTGGCCCACATAATCGGAATTAAGCCTACGATGTTGGCCAGCGAGGTAATCGCGACAGGCCGCACCCGCAGGGCTGTGGCAGCCTCGGTGGCGGCCCTGATTTCGTCGCCGGTTAACGGCGCTTGTTTTTGCTCACGCAGCTTGTCAATTTCAATGTCGATAAAACTCAACACCATGACGCCGGTTTCGGCCGCAGTACCGGCGAGGGCGATAAGACCGACATACACGGTAATCGACAGATTGAATCCCAGCCAGTACACGAACCAGATACCGCCGATCAGACTGAAAGGTATGGCCAGCATGACGATAGTTGGCTCGGTGAGGTTGCGGAACGCGGCATACAACAGGATAAAAATCAGCAGCAAGGTGATGGGTACCACGATACGCAACCGTTCTGCTGCACGTTCCATGTATTCAAACTGGCCTGACCAGGCGACCGTGTAACCTGCCGGCAGCGTAACGCGTTCGGCCAGTGTTTTTTTCGCCAGCTCAACATAGCCGCCGATGTCGGAGGTCTTGATATCGACATAAATCCAGGCATTAGGCCGTGCATCTTCGGTTTTAATCACGTCCGTGCCGCGTTTGAAGTTGATGTCCGCCACGGCAGTCAACGGGATCTGGCTGCCGGTCGGCGTCGGGATCAATACCCGCCTCAACGCCTCCAGGTTATCGCGCAAGTCGCGCGGATAGCGCAGGTTGACCGGATAACGCTTCAGGCCTTCGACGGTTTCGGTGATGTTCATGCCGCCGATCGCGCTTTGGATGACATCCTGCACATCGCCGGTAGTCAGTCCGTAACGCGCAGCCGCTTCCCGGTTAATATTAAAATCCAGGAAATAACCGCCGACTGCCCGGTCGCCATAAGCCGACAGCGTTTCGGGCAAGGTTTTCATCGCCTCGGCAATCTGTAGCGATAGGGACTGTAAGACATTCAAGTCAGGCCCTGAAACTTTGATGCCGACCGGCGTTTTGATGCCGGTGGCCAGCATATCGATACGGTTTTTAATCGGCATGGTCCAGGCATTGGCTAAGCCCGGAAAATGAAGCGCCTTGTCCATTTTATCCATCAGTTGCCGCGTGATCTTGCCCCGATTTTGCGGACACATGGCTAAGAGAGTAATCTCTAAAACCGAGGTCAATAATGAAAAATGCAATGTAATCAGCCCGCCAGGATTTTTCGCGAAAGCTAAAATGGTGTCCTGCCTGTGTTACCACATCCACATCGAGCCCCAAATATTTTAACCTTCATTTGGAATAGTAAATATTTGTGATGTACCAGTTTTTTTTCCCACTAGGAAGGTCCAAAACCACCTCATCATCGAGTTGCTTTTTTATACAAGCATGTGCCATAGGCGAATCGGTAGATATGTAATCTTTTCTACCGTATATTTCCTCAGATCCAACTATTCTAAATTTCAGTATATTGTCTTCATCATCTACCAACTCTACCCAGGCACCAAAAAAAACTTTGCCTTCTTGGTCTGGGTGATAGTCAACGATCCTAACTTCTTCTAATATTTTCCTTAAGAAGCGAACTCTTCGATCAATTTCTCTCAGTCTACGCTTGTTATATTGATAGTCTGCGTTCTCAGAGCGATCCCCAAGGCTCGCAGCCCAAGTAACAATCCTAGTTACTTCTGGTCGCTCTTTCCGCCATAGATTATCAAGTTCTTGCTGCAACTTTAGACAACCTTCTCTTGTTATGTATTTTTTTTTCATATCAGAGAAAATCTAGGGCTTTTTTTATGGCATCTAGTGTTGCCACCTTAAAAACAGGGCTATTATTTGAATCAATTAATTCTCCGTATTCATTTGCAGTGAGGTTCCATTTTTGTTGGAAAGAAGAGGACAACAAATATTCCAAAGCTCTTCGCTCTTGATCGCTGAGTTTGTATTCGGTCACAGTTAGTGCATGTTTATGATCATAAACATCAATCCTTAAGTTGGGTGGCAATATTTCGCTTATTTGTTTTTTTGCAGCACGAAGCTCAGAAGCCTGGATTTTTACCAATAATTTATGCTTGGGATTCGAAATCTCCTCAATCCAGTCCTCTTCCCTTCTTGAGAGTTTAGCTATGTCCTTTACAGGATTTTGCTCAGAGAAGCATTTAATTAGCGCTCTGTATTTTTCGCCAGATTTATTACGAATGCTTTGTGCTTTAGGGACACCTCTTTTGTAGCCTAGTCTTTCAATAGTGGCGAATGAGTAATCATCAATACCTCGCTCCTGCTGCTCTATGCAAACCTGATATATTGAATCAAGTGTTTCACAAACCTTTAGCGAGGCTTTCTCTTTTAATTTAATTAACAATAGCTCAGGACTCATGTATTAATTCTCAGGTAACTTTTAGTTAGAACTTGTTATTAGCAGAATTTCAAAATTTGAAATTTGCTCCGAACCCAAAAGATTTTCAAGTTTCACCTCACAGTTGACCACCTGTTCAATTCGATTCCAAGTTTTCAATCGACTTTTTAATAACTTAAATAACTCATTTCCAGCTTTAAGTTGTTGATCTTCACTCATTAGAAAGAGGCTTGGTGCCAAATCGTTAAACAATGCCATACGATCAAGAATTTGTGTTCTTGGTAAAATTGCGTTTTCAGCGCTGGCAGAATGGTAAATTGTCGCGTTTTCACATACTTCTTGAAGTTGCTGAAAATAACTTACCTCTTCCAGCTCAATTTTTGTTTCTGAATTTGGCATCGTTATTAATGAAAAACACTGTTCTTCATCATGATATATTTCATTATTTAGCAGGGATTGACAACGCTGTATATGGCTATAACTTGCCTGTAAATCACATAAAAGCATATCTAATTTTTTGGCCGCGCTTTCATAATCTGATTCAAGTCTTCGCACTTGAATTTCGAGTTCTTCCCTTTGAGATGCGTCGTATTTTTCTTTTTTTAAATTTGCCAAGTATTCTTCTTTTTCTAGCTCATTCAGTTTAATTTGAATGCTTTCAATTTCAGTTTGAAATGAAGAGCATTTAGAAGATTGGGTGTTAGACTGAAGTAATATTTCATTTGTTACAGATAATATTCCTCCAAGAAAAGCTGGACCGGTAATAAAATGACGACACCTTAAACAATTTTGTGTCCCCAGATAACCCGAGGGAGTCGGCGCATAAACTTGAGTGGAGCCAATTATTTCTCCGCCATCATCACATTTTGATGCCGCAAAAGGACAAATGCCATAATCCCTAAATACATAATTTCCAGCAGGCACATCGTTTATCAGAGATTTTAATAAATCTTTATTATTCGCAATAAGACGGTTTTTAATTTCTTCGATTTTGTTTTGTTCGATAATTTTTTGAGTCGCATCTGCTTGGGACTTTAGGGCAAGCTTTTCGCCTTCTTCTAATTTTTGCTTTAGATCATTATGCGAGACTTTGCAGTAGTAAATTGACATAACTACTGATGAGTGACCCACTACCTTCATAACCACTTCAATAGGCATCCCCATTTCCATAACATAAGCCGTGATTAAACTTACACGCATTGAGTGGGGCGTAAACCTCGAAGAATAATGCGATAAAGTTGATTCATTACCTTTTAAAGTAGCCAAGATTAAATTTGAAGGTTGGATATGATAAAGCGCTGCAGCTAATCTTTGAGTAAGTGCTGATGATACATTTTTAGGTTCAATATCTTTATAAGCCCTAAAAAGAAAGCAGTTTATGCCCTTTGCTTTTAGCTGTAATTCATTAAGATTTGTTCTGGTACACTCTAACCAACTAGTTGGTTGTATGATGGGATTATATATTTCCTGCCACTTCCTAAGTTTTACTAACCAATATGCTAGATCTTCGGGCATCCATGGTATCGAATATCCTTCGCCATTATTACTGGTTTTATTAGTGGTAACAAACATTCCTATAGCGTTATCTGGAAGGCGCTTTATGAATGACTGGTTTTTCGTCATGGTTGCAAATTGCCCGTCATTTTCCAGCCAAATTATTTTTCCATGATCATCAGTATCTGCTATGAATTCGTCACCTTCGCCAGAGTCGTTGTAAGCTATTTGCCTTCCTCTTAGCGGAACCTTTGTAAGAGCAAAAGTATGAATCCAATCAGTTGGCACCCATATTAGATATTGACCATCAATGTTTCGATACACACAGTCTGGATTATCTTTATCTATTTCTTGAGGATTAACTCTCACCCAATCCGCATCAAATTTTTGTAAATGCTTTAGATCTCTAAAATTTTTCGCAGATTTTGGTATTGTCCATTCTTGAGCTTTCTTTACAAAGTGATATTGAAGGTAGGGTTTAGTTGTTTCGGATCTTTGAGGGGAGATAACACTTTGATCCGTCAGGAGAAGAGAGAATGGGTTTCTAGCATCCAAAACCCTCACTATCTCACCTGTATCTTCGTCTTCAATCGTGAGATCTTTGTTGATTACATAATCTAAAAATTGATTCACTGAAAGGATAACGTTTCGACGCAAATTTTCCGTACTAAAACCATCCAGAATTTTTCTGAAAGGTTTTATATTCACCTTACCTTTGGTAAGTAACTCCTCTGGTGAGAGGCTTTTATCGTACTGCTCAATAAAAAGCCTAACAAAACGACAAAGGTGGGAAATTTTTGAGCCCCCTCCCTTAGCATGTTTCATAAACTCATTAATTTTTACTGCCCAAGCTGAAAACTCTGGTGCAATATACTCAGGTTTAAACGGTTCAGGTTTATGAAGAAATTTATACCAGTTCTCCCATTCAGTGGCATAAGCCGTTTGAGGATCAAGCGGAAGCGTAGAATCTTTTTGATCACGTAAAAATCGTTTATATTCATTTGCATTTTTTAAATTCAATGAATGAATTATTGATTTAAGATCTTGATAGGGAATGAAATCCGGGATATCGAAAAAATCATAATAACTCACCCATTCGTCAGCATAAACTCGCTCGGGATGAGCCGGAAAACCAGCGAACTCTTGGTAACGTTTTTTATAATCGACAGTGTTTGTAATACCATTTTTTTTACAGGCTACCTTTAATTCAACTAATGAATAGCTATTTTGATTAAAGATGCTTTTATTTTCTAAGGAAAGCTTCCTAATAGATTTTGGTTTAATCATTCGGTTTCCTTCATTTTATTTCGGACATCTTCGTTTGTAGGTTTGATATATACAAGACAAGAAGTTGGGCTTTTATGATGCATCGCTTTCTGAATTTCAATTTGATCTAGTCCAAATCGACGAACACGATAACCATATGCATGGCGATGACCATGCTCTGTTGTACCATATTCTTTTTTACACACTAATCCTATTTTTTCGACCGCTCTCTTATGTAGTCTTTGAAAGTTTTTAACCGTTTCAGGTTTGCCTTTCGAATTTGTAAATGCGTAAGGATTGAAATCAATCCCATGAGGTTCTACCCGTTGAAATTTTAAATAATTAACCCAGGTGATTAAAAATTCTTTCGCCTTTTCAGGAGGACAAAAAATAACCTCAAAATAACCTTTGTTACTTGTTAGTAGTGGGGTTTTCCAACCAGCATAATAACGTTCCGACAACCTATAAGTATTTCGAGGTTTATAATTTGTTTCTGCCAATAAATATTCAGCTCTGATTTTGTAATGTGGATCTGGCGAAACTCCAATCTCAGGATGAAAAACCCTAACTAATGCTTCATCGGGATGATTAGGATTTTGAGTTATGTCTGAAACATATATGTGAAAAATTTCACTCTTTCTTAATCCACCATAATTCATAAGCATTGTTATTGCCTGAGCCTTATAGTCAGGAATATCTTTCTTTTGAAAACCTAAAAATATGAGTCTTTCAATCTGATCTTCAGGAAACCTTATTACTTTTTCATTATCAAATTTATTTTCAGAAAAGTTCCCAATTATTCTAACTCGTTGGGCCTCATGTTTAGCTTTTTGAATACTTGTTAGATGATTAAGAAATACATTTGACTGTTTATGGTAATAAGCACACCAATTAAGGCGCTCTTCATAGCTAGATGTCTTCCTAAATGGATTAAATCTTGACGACGAATAACCGTCTTGCAACGCTAAAAAATCCGTATAGTGAGTAATATGAAAAAGGATGTTATTGGCATCTCTGTTTTTTCGAGGTTTCCAATAAAGATCTAATGGGTCATCTATTCTGCTGTAATCGATAGTTCCAGCAATTAGTGCCTCTGTAAAAGATTTCAATAGTTCTGTAACCTTTTCATAATTTGGCACCGCAGTGATGTATTCAATGAGGAGTTTCAAAGAAAAAACTGATCGTTCTTTCCATGATTCACTTTTAGCGTTAAACCATGCCAAGTACCTGAGATGAGAGACAATCAATCCTTTTTCGGTAAATAACCCCGGCAAATTGAAAATTTGTCCACTTTCAGAGTCTTTGTAATTGACATGTATTTTTTTGACGAATGGCATATAACAAATAGTACATATTATGTATCATTTACACAAATTTTTTCCATCTAACTTAGCTGCAAGACCAATTTTTACTAGAAAATAGTATGTTTTGATGTGGGGTTATAATACATCTACCGTAAAAAAGAACTACGCGGCATCGATCGGCGCATTCACTATCTGCAAAAACGGCTGCCCAACCTTCATGTCGTAGCCCAACCGCCTGACGATCAGGACAGGATTTTTTTCAGCGCTTGGGTGACTTTGGAGAATGAAGCAGGCGAAGAAATGACTTACCGCATTGTCGGAGCAGATGAACTTGATCCTAAAAAACAATACATCAGCCTTGATTCGCCGCTGGCAAGAGCGCTGCTTAAAAAGACTTTTGACGATGAGGTCGCCATTAAGAATGAGCTTAAAGAGACCCGGTACACAGTCGTCGATATTCATTACGGCAACAGATGAAGCGTTTTGAAATTATTCAAATGTATTTCATCGCACAGGCTTTGCCCCTCAAGAAAGCATTATTTGAGGTTGAAATAAAGAATTATGATTGCAATAAATGCAGCAGCATATATAATACGCCGGGTTAGGAGAGGTGGCTGAGCGGCCGAAAGCGGCGGTCTTGAAAACCGTTGAGGGTTGATCCCCTCCCAGGGTTCGAATCCCTGCCTCTCCGCCATAGATACGAAAAAACCGATTGTTTTCTAAAGACAATCGGTTTTTTTATGCCTGTTTGTTTCAGTTGCCTTTTTTCACATCATCCATAAACTTTTCGGCAAAAAACACGCTGTTATCCTGCCGCACAGTTTCTCAAGTCCTTACACATCACAAGACTATAACTTGAACTCCTCGGCAACTGTCCTAAGCTCGTCCCCCTCTTTGAATATTGTGCCTCGCCTAAAGCTCCGCTTGCAGTCCAGGAATGCCAATGCGCTGGATACGCATGGCATTATCGCCTTCTTCATAAACGAGCAGTTTTCTTTCTTTTTGCCAGAGCCGGAAAGCGAGCGCATGCGATAAAACACGAATCGGATAATCGCGTGGCAGTTGCTGCAAATAAGGCTGGATGGTGACAAAATCGGTCGCGCCGTACTGCTGCATGATAAAGCGAAGGCCGCCGTTGCGAGGGCCGATGTTATAGGCCAGTAAGCCTAAAAACAAATCGTTGTGCATCTCGGTGAGATAGTATTTAAACGTGGCGGCGGCGATAAAGGCATTGTGGCGCGGATCGAGCAATGACGGTTTGCTGACCGCCAGCTGTTTGCCGGCCTGCGCCATAACGGCTTTAGGCACCTGGGTAATTTGAAACAGACCATGCCCGCCGTCCTGGCTGTCTCTGGGCAAAAACGAGGATTCCGTCGCGGCAATGCCTTGTAGAAGGTTGGGGTCGATATCGAATACCTTGGCCGCTTCTGCAATGGCCGGGTTATATTCCTCGGCCCGGTTAACCAGCTTTTGTAATTGTGCCGGATCATAACGCCGGTAAGCCGCATAGACCTGATGGGCCAATGTCACCCGGCTGGCTTCCTGCTTGCCGCCGACCAGCAATCGAAAGTGGCCGAACGCCTGGGCAAATTGGTTTTGCATCACAAACCAGCCGATGACCAGCGCAAAGCTGATCGCCAGAATCGGCGACAATATCGTCGACCTATCATGCAACCGTTTGCGCAGTTTCCACCAGCCTATCAGCAACACTGCCCCCGCAACGATCAATGCCAATACGCCGATTGCAAACGGCAATAAACTGGTGAAAAAACGGGTGCCGGAAAACCAGCTGGCCGAATAGCCCAACAAAATCATGACTACGGAAATCGCCGTTATCGCCAGCCCGGCCACTTCAAGGCTGACCATCAACAGCCTGTGCTTAAAACTGCCAACCGGCGGTTTAGGCAGCGGCTTTTTCGGCGTTCTTGGCGCCCTGCGAGGCTTAGGTTTGGGACTAGTCTCCAGCTTGGCACTGGCCCGTTTTCGAGGAGCTGCCGGTTTATTCATACAAACAGGCTATACGGTTTCGGCAAGGTGTTGTGCGCATAAATTCAGAAGAGTTGGCGTGATGAGATTATAGCCTGAAATCGTAATTATTCCGCCCTATCCGAGTAACCGCTCATCCTATTGAAAATGCCTGTCAGGAAACCGCGCAAAGTCAGCTTCGCGACGCCAAGAACCAAGCAGTGCCCAGTCGGAGTGCAAAGCTGGCTTTGCACTTAAACCATAGGCCGGCTTTTTCACCCCAGATTCAATTTAGCGAAAAATCGCTGGATGCGCATTGCTTGCCCAAGGCTAATCGTGCTTGACAAAAATAAGCTGATCGGTCGCAAAGCCCAGCGCCTTGGCCCGCTCAAGCAACGCCTGTAAAGTCGCCTCGGGCAATTGCCTGGTTCGGGATAATATCCACAAATAAGAGCGATCCGGGCCGGTGACCATCGAATAAGCATAATCTTTTTTATCCAGATCAATGATGTTGTAGCCGCCATAAAACGGCCCGAAAAAAGAAACTTTCAGCCTGCCTTTATCCGGCTGTTCGACAAAATAAGCCTTGCCTTGCGCCTCCTGCCATTTTCCGGCCTTGACATCCCATCCCTTATTAAGCACATCAATACCGCCATCTTCACGCAGTGTATAGGTCGCCGAAATATTCTCCAGCCCCCGTTCAAACCGATGATCGAGCCGAGCGATTTCGTACCAGGTGCCCAAATAACGGTTAACGTCAAAACCGTCAACAGCCGTAATCCCTTCAGGAATGCCAGTGCAGCTTGTCAATAAGGTAAAAATCACTATACATAATATTTTCATACGCAATTCCTTTTAAAAGTGTTTTATAAACCAAGCGGCTAACAGTAACCGCCCAAATTCCGACAATCAATTCAAAGGGATTAAGCAAATTATCCATCCGGCGACAATAAAGGCAACACTTTCGTCTTTACACAAGCGTCATTGCCCTGCCGAAATGATAATGTCTCGCAAGACATGCGTATAACGATGAGCGCGTTGCAGGACAAACAGAAGTGCAGGCGAAGCCTGCAAGCGCAAGCGAAGCTTGCAAGCGCAAGCGAAGCTTGCACTCCCGTTGCAATAATCCGTCTTCGTGACATAAAAATGAGCATAGGCTTGTGCGGGCTACGTCCTCCATACCCATAATGGCACCTCACAGGCTCTGCATGGATGCAGGAGGTAGAGCAATGCAGGAGCAATTGCCGAGGAGCAAATATCAGTCCTTGCAGTCGTAAAGCGCCTACTGTTGGAGCCCTACCCGTCCCTGCCAAGCTGATTTTAAGTACCGCTCAAATTCACTAGCAATGCCTGCAATTCGGGCTTTGCTGCTGTCTGATGCGTATGAATCGCATAAACCTGACGGCTGATCTCAGGTTCCGATAGATAGCGATAACTGATATCTGTTGCCTGCTTGGGCAGGGTATATTCCGGCATTAATGCAACCCCGATACCGGCCTTAACCATCTGCAAAATCCATTCTTCGCTGTTACTTCGGTAAGCGGCGTAAAGATTGATTTCCTCGTTTTGGCAAATGCATTTCAAATCCTCTCTTAACTCACAGTTTAGCCTGTCTAAATAAGGCTCCGACTGTATCGCTTTAAGATCGACTTTTTGCACTTGATTAAAGCGATGGCTAGGGCTGAATGCGACCACATAGCGTTCTTCGTAAAGCAAGGTCGATTGATACGGCGTTGCCGGTATGTGCGCCGGCGCGCTGATTACCAGATCCAGTAATCCTGAACCTAGTTGCTTCAATAACTCGGCTTCGCTGTCGACGATGAGTTCCAATTCGATATTCGGGTATTCCTGCTGATACCACGCCAAACAAGGACTTAGGCGTTGCGCGCCTATGGTAGTCATCAGCCCGATACGCAACGGAACAGTGTTTAACCGGGTAAAGCGAATCGCTTCGGCTTTGGTTGCCTGAAGGTCTCTATAAATCTTGCGCAGGTTTGCTTCAACCATACGACCTAACGGCGTTAACTCGCAGCCGGATCGAGTCCGCGTAAATAACGCTCCGCCCATTTCATCTTCGAGTTTTTTTATCGCCTGAGTCAAAGACGGCTGCGACACATAAGTGAGTTGCGCCGCATGCGTGATTGAGCCTTGATCACAGACGGCCAAAAAATAGCGGATTTGCTGCATTTCCATCAGAGATGCTCCTCATATAGAGAAAACCTATTGTTCCATAGAAAGCAGGTATTATACAAACGCTCATATTCCGCTATACGATTGCGGCTCCTTTAGACAAACCATATGAGAAATCTATGAAAACAGCAAAAGCCGATTGACGCTTGCTGATGCTGAACTATTTGAACAACGCTATGCGCAGAAATACGTGCCGATGGCAGTAGAAAAACTGGCCGGCAAACCCGCTTTGTCGCGTCGCTGATTACAAGCAGCGTAGACCAAGAACAAACGCCTTTCCATCGTATTGCCGACGTTTATTTTCCATCTATGCAGGGATTTGTAGGCCTGTTTAAATTCACCCGGCAGCACACCACCATTTTTAATCGCGAAGCCGAAAGTTTCGATTTTAGTGTGATGCAGGTTGGCAGCCGATTGCCGATCTCTGCCTTTATCATCAGGAGATACGATGTTGTGCCCGCCGTCAAATGCGGAGAAATAGTGGGGTTGATAATTCTGCTTTCACTAAAGTTAAAAAGAGGTTTAAACATGAAAGAGAACATTTCATTACCCGCATTAATCAATAGGATAGCCTGTAGTTGCCGCGTCCTGGTGTTATTCGGATTATTGGCTTTGCCGTCAGCCGTTTATGCGCACCGGGGAGCAAGCAATGAAATCGACGCCTGCAATATTCTGGTCGGTCATGAACGGGTCCACTTTACCGCCTACACACCGACCTTTAATAACAAAGAGTATTGCCAGTCGATTCCGCACCTGGGTACCACTAACCTGGTATTCGATTATGGCGGTAAAGGCCTGCGCAATTTAACCGTCGAGTTTGAAGTCACCAAAGAACCTGAAGGAACCCGCGTTTTCTATCTGGAGCCGACAAAAATAAAATCCGGTACGGTAAACGGCACGGTCGATTTCAATAAATTCGGTGCAGGCAATTATCTGATCCATGTCGCGATAGTGCATAAAGACAAAAGCATCGATAACCATATCCCGCTTTCGATAGGTCTTGAACCTGAGGCCTCGGATAATTTGCCGTTAAAAGCGCTGTTCATTGTGACACTTATCGCGGCAGCTATTTATTTTATGAAGCGCTTAGCTGACAAAGATGCACCGAGGCCATCCGATGTTTAAAGCCTACCAGGACAAATTAAAAGCCACTTCGGCTATCCGAAATAACCTTTTTAAGCTCCTGTTCTTGCTACCTATCTTGATAACGCTGATAGTCTTTTTCAGCGAAGATAATGACGAATATTCTCAAGTAGGTAGCGCGTCTTATGCCGGGCAAATCGAAAACCCGCAATGCGTTGCCGATACGCTTGCTGGAGAATCCGGCGCCGTCAATGGCGAGTCAACGCTTGAAGGCATCAAATACAATGTACGCACACCATTAAATTACGATGCCACGATCGCCCATCCGTTGCTGGTCGTGTTGTCTCCGGCAGGCTCAAACCGGGCAAAAACCGAAAAAACGACAGCGCTGACACTGAAAGCGACGAGCGCCGGATTTATCGTCGCTTATGCCGATCATCCTGATTTATCGCCTACGTCCACCATCGAACTCGGCACTATTCCCGGCTTGATTGCCAAACAATGGTGTATTGATAAAGAACGAATTTTTCTTACCGGGCATTCTGACGGCGGTACTGCCGCGATGGCTTTGGCGTTTATGTCCGGCACCAAGCATATTCCCAAGGCGATTGCCCCTAGCGCCGCAGGAATCGATTATCAGGATTTGCGAGATCACAAATGTCCCGATCCGGTTCCTGTGATGGTCATGCACAGCGTGAACGACCATTTGTTTCCGAAGTACGGTCAACAGACTTTCGGCTGGTGGGCGGCGTGCAATCAATGCGAGCCAATACCTGAAAAGATTGCCAATGGCTGCATGGCTTATTCCGGTTGCGCTAAAGGCGTAAAAACCTGGTATTGCGAAGGAGACAAGCTTCATGCGCAGTGGCCGGATATTAATGATACGTTGCTGGATTTTTTGATTTCTACGAGCCATTAGACTCGCAGCTTATATAGCGATCGAATCGATAAATTGAGGACCGGTAACAAATCATGCTCACCACAAGCTGACAATCAATTAGCTATTAATACCGCTTAATTCAAAGCAGGATAAAGTTGAAAAAACCAACAATAACCAATATCAACAATCCTGCCGGACAAGTTTGAGGTGCGCTCATTCGGGGCGGCTTAAAGGCCGCCCTTTTTTTGTACATCGGTTTTTACAAACAGCCCATTAACGTTAAAAGCCGGCCCACACGCCTTTTGTGCCGACCAATATCATTGTAATGAACTGAATCAATAAAAAAAGTAATCCGATCGCTATGAATAAATTTATGTTTTTCATAAAGACTCACTCCATTTAATACAAATATCCCGGCCACTGCTTCGCCAATCAGGAACAAAGTAAATTATGATTAGCATCTGTGCCGTGTTCAGATAGCTTTTAAATACGTGGCACAATTTTAAAATTGGTTTTGTAGAAGATTTTAATTTTATGATCAATTTATCGACTTTGAGAAATATCAACTTTCTATGAATCAATAGGTGCTAGCTATAGTTCTCTTGAGCATGAAAGGGGCCTGACGAAAGAAGGCCGCATTCTCAAGGCAGAACCATGAATTCAGGAATCCACGCAGTTTTTACTAGTTTATGTCACTATCGGGTTAATGCTGTTTGGGCATTGATAAAAGTTTTCCAAATCAATCAATGGTTATGAGGACACGATTATGAACATATTAATTACCGGCGGTACCGGCTTTATTGGCAGTGCTTTGGTTAAAAACCTGGTCGAGCAAGGCCATGCGGTTACGGTATTAAGCCGCAGCCCGGAGAAGGTCGCCAACATATGCGGCCCCAGCGTTAATGCATTGGGCAGTCTCACGCAACTTAAAGCTGAAGACAGCTATCAGGTCATCGTCAATCTGGCCGGCGCACCGATTATTGCCCCCCGCTGGAGCGAGGCCCGCAAGCAACTAATCAGGGATAGCCGTATCGGCCTGACCCATCACCTGATAACCTGCATCGGTCGCATGACGGTTAAGCCCGAACTGTTAATCAGCGGTTCCGCTATCGGCTATTACGGCGATCAGGGCGACACGGTGTTAACCGAGGAATCAACACCCTATGAAGATTTCTCCAGTCAGCTTTGCGCCGATTGGGAAGCCGCCGCAAAGCAAGCCGAACAATTCGGCGTCAGAGTCTGCCTGATCAGGACAGGTTTGGTTATAGCGGGCGGCGGCGGTTTTCTGCAACGGATGTTACCGCCGTTTCGCTTGGGACTGGGCGGGCGCTTGGGCGACGGACGACAATGGATGTCCTGGGTGCATCGTAAGGACTGGCTCAATATTGCGCAGACCATGATGGCCGATTCGACAATGCGCGGTGCTTATAACGCAACCGCCCCGAACCCTGTCACCAACGCCGAATTCACCCGGATACTGGCGCAATGCCTGAATCGCCCCGCGCTGCTGCCGGTTCCTGCTTGCGTGTTGAAAAGTCTGCTCGGCGAAATGTCGGAACTGGTGTTGGGCAGCCAGCGCGTGATGCCGGAGCGGCTGTTGGCGCAGGGGTTTAAGTTTCAATACGAGGATCTTGCCGCTGCATTGAATGAAGCGTTGTCTCATTAACGTTGAACGGCCAAAGCCAGTCTTGGACTCCATAAACTAATACCGGAGTTCAAAGCTGGCTTTGAACCTTATTCTTCGTGCCGGCGGCTTCCTTAAACCGGGTCTTGGTTAATTGGCTCTCACGGGCATGATCGACAACCGGCGCAGGATAATTGCATATACCATGTCTCTTATCCCATTGATGAATGGTACGGGGCGGAAAGGCTTGCAGTTCAGGCAGCCAGCGATAAATGTACCGGCAATCCTGATCGAATTTAAGCTGTTGCAGCCAGGGATTGAAAATCCTGAAATACGGCTGCGCATCGCAGCCTGTCGAGGCGGCCCATTGCCAGTTGCCGTTATTGACGCAGGGATCGTAATCGACCAGCTGCCGGGCAAAGTAGCGCTCGCCCCAACGCCAGTCGATATGCAGGTCTTTGACCAGAAATGAGGCCGTAATCATCCGTACCCGGTTATGCAGGTAACCGGTGGCTTTGAGCTCGCGCATCCCCGCATCCACTATCGGAAAGCCGGTTTTGCCATCGCACCAGGCCTGGAAATAATCGGGATTGTTATCCCATTGCAGGTTATCAAATTTCTCCACAAAAGCCCGCCCGAAAACCTGCGGAAAATGATAGGCGATATGAGTAAAAAAATCGCGCCAGTATAGTTGCCGAATCAACGGATGTTCGCTGCCGAGCTGTTCGATAATGGCATAAAACACTTCCCGGACCGAACAAGTGCCGAACTTTAAATGCGCGGAAAGCTTGCTGGTCGCATCCAGCGCCGGAAAGTCGCGGGTGTTCCGGTAATCGGCATAGTCGCCTATCCGGTCCAGTATCGCCAGCGCCCGATTGCGGCCGCCTTTAATCACAGATTCCGCCAGCGGCGAGACCCACTGATCGGGGGTGAATTCGGAAGCCGCCGCCAAAAAATTCCACTTAACCAAAGCTTGCGGCAGAGCAACCGGGATTTGCCTTGCCTGGTTATAAAACGCCGTAAACACTTGATACGGTGTTTTGTTATTTTTCACGACTTGCTCCGGCTCATTAAGCAGAATGCCCGGAAGCGTATGCAGCGCGATGCCCAGCTGTTTGCACACAGCGGCCAGCTCGTCGTCGCGCCGCCGACTGAAAGGGGTGTAGTCGCGAGTGATGAATACGGCTTGTATCTGTTGTTGCTCATGTAGCCGCTTTACGACCTGCTCCGGCAGCGCATGATAAAGCGCCAGTTTGCCGCCTACCTCCTGTAACTGTTGCTGAAGGTCATCAATAGACTGCAACATGAACTGCAAGCCCGGCTTGCTTTGGTAAGGGTGCGGCTCGATCTGCCGGGGATCGAAAATAAAGCACGGAATGACCTGCATGGAAACCCGCAAGGCTTCAAGCAATGCGGTATTGTCATGCAGACGCAGGTCGCGCCGGAAGATGAATAACGAAGTCGAGTAACAGGCCATCGCAGATTACGGCGTCATTCAATCACATGCGCCTGTTGCAGCTTTGAACGGAGCGTTTCCATGCGCTTGCGGTTAACCCCGAAATCGCCGTAACCGGTGCGCGAGGCGGAACGGATATGAATCATCCTGGCATCGGCGTCCAGTATCGCGTCTATATCGTCGACAAAGCGAAACACCAGGCTGGTTGCCTCGGCATGAAGCGTATCGCCGGTTACGTTGGTGATGACGGTGCGGCTCTGGCCGACCAAGGCTTTTTTCAGCGCCGCCCAAGCCTCATCAACATTGCCTATGATTTTAAACGGCGCAATAAAATGGTCGGCGTCTTTCGCCTGGCTGGAAACGCAATTGGGGCTGCCCGGACAAGGCGGTAATTGTTTTTCTGATGCTTGGGTTGCTGTGCTTAATGTCATAACGATAATGTAAAAAATGGTTTTAAATTGCATCAGTGTCATCCTTAAAAACTTATAGTATTGGATATTTCTGATGATTGCCTCTCGAATCCTGGACGCCAAGGGCTACAAAGACGGAAAAGTTCAGAGCGAAGCCATCCCATGCCACAGATATGGCCGGCATTATTGTCAAAATAGCACACTGTATTAATGCATCCCAAGGTCAGATCTTGTACCTTAGCAACACCAATATCAAAACAGTGCCCCACATATTAATCAACAATTCAGATATATGATATTCCATGATCACTCCTTGGCTCATTAGCCTGAGTAAATTTCATTGGAAAGCGAAAATACGGCGATCTGCGGATTCATGTTAAAACCGGTAATAAAAATATACCCGGGGAACAGCAAGAAAACCGCCACAACCGTGTATTTGCAAATAACACCCGACCGGTTGACGCGTCTATGCAAGTAATTAGCAGAAAATTTAAACCATAGCCGTTACAGCGAAATGGAACCGCGACAACATCCATTAACCGTTCAGTAAGTCCATAGTTTGAAAAGCAGGGAACACGAACAACTGCTCCCGCATGCGCCCCCTCTCCATCCCTGGGGGTGCCTTACTACCTACGTCCTTGTAGGTATCCCTTTGGAGAAGGAGCAACCCTATTTAGCAGACACCCCGCTTGTAGAATAGGGGGTTCAATTCCTTCGATCAATAAGTGCCATTACCTAGCGTTTTAGCTATAAGTGACTGAACCCTCTGGCTTTTGGTCATAAATCTACGCGAATGATTAAGCCTTCATGCAGGGACGGCCAAAAATCGATTGAAAAATCCTCCAAAGGCTATAGACTCGGGCCATCACTCATTCAGCACTCGTCAGCCTTATGAAAAAGATTCCTGTCGGCATCAGCAGTTGTTTATTGGGCCAGAATGTCCGCTTTGACGGAGGGCACAAACTTGACCCTTACATTACTGGCACCCTGAGCGAATACTTTGAGTTTCACCCTTTTTGCCCGGAAGTAGAAATTGGCCTGGGCACGCCTCGGCCAGCCATTCACTTGGTAAGAATTGACAATGCAATTCACTGTGTCGGCATTAAAGACCCTGAACTGGATGTAACCGAACGCTTGCACAACCGGGCTACGCATCAAAAAGATTTGCACGCCGACTTGTGCGGCTACATTTTGAAAAAGGATTCGCCCAGTTGCGGCATGGAGAGGGTAAAGGTTTATGCTGGAGGCCAACCGCATAAGGACGGAGTCGGCATTTATGCGCAGGAAATGATGCGCAATAGTCCGCTGTTGCCGGTAGAGGAAGAAGGTAGGCTTGGCGATCCCGGACTGCGCGAGAACTTTATCCAGCGCGTTTACGTTCTCTACCGCTGGAAATTAATGCTGGCAGACGGACTGACTATAAGCAGCCTGACGCATTTTCATGCCCGCCATAAGCTCATTATCATGAGCCATGACGATTACCGCGACCTGGGCCAGTTATTGGCGGGACTCAACAAAGCCAACCTTGCGCCTGTTGCAGAACAATACATTTCGCAGCTGATGACCACCCTTAAAAAGATCGCCACCCGCAAAAATCACGTCAACGTCTTGCAGCATATTCAAGGCTACCTAAAAAAGGCTTTAAGCGCCGACGATAAAGCCGAACTTTGCGAAGTAATTGAACAATACCGCAATGGTTACGTGCCACTGATAGTGCCTTTAACCCTGCTCAAACACCATTTTCGTAAAGCGCCCGATCCCTACATCGAAGAGTCCTATTACATGTCGCCTTATCCGCAAGAACTGCAACTCCTTAACCAATAATAAACATGGCAAAAATTCTGATTGTCGGCTGCGGCGCGATAGGCTCTGAGCTTGCCGAAGTTTTAGCGGCCCAAGGCCATGAAGTCACCGGGCTAAAGCGCAAGCCGCCGTTATCTGCGTCCGGCCCTATCCGCTATGTCGCCGCCGATATCAGCTCATCCTCCGACCTGGCAGGTTTGGACGGCGATTTCAGCCAGGCTTTTTTTATTGTTTCGCCTGACGGGCGGGATGAACAAAGCTACCGCGCCGTTTACGAAACCGGCTTGGACAATCTGCTCGTAAGGTTTGCGCAAACCCCTTGGCTGATGGTCTCATCCACCAGCGTTTACGGGCAATCCCAAGGCGAATGGGTGGATGAAGACTCAGTTGCCGAGCCTGCCAATATCACCAGCCAATTGATCAGGCAAGCCGAACAAAAATTGCTGGCTTTAAATCCGGCTAATATTGTGGTGCGTTTTTCCGGCATTTACGGACCGGGGCGGGAATCTCTGTTAAGACAGGCGACGCAAGCACCAGCCATACAGCAAACTCCGCCTTATTTTACCAACCGGATACATCAGCGAGATTGCATCGGCGTTTTGGCTTTTTTGCTGGAACAGCGCCTGGCCGGTAAAGCGTTAGCTCAATGTTATTTAGCCAGTGACGATGATCCGGCGCCGATGTGGGACGTAATGACCTGGCTGGCAGATCGTCTGCATTGCCCTCCACCCAGTGTTAAGAAAGTCGATGCCGATATCGGAATGAACAAGCGTTGCAGTAATGCCAGGTTAAAGGCGTTGGGTTATCGGTTCCAATATCCGAGCTATCGGGACGGCTATTCGGAGTTAATCAGCGCCCAAAGATGATTTTACCCGTTCCCACGCGCTACACTCATCGTAATATACATCTTCCGTTGGCACCCAAATCAACTTTTAACGCTTTTTTAAGGCTCCCGGAGTGCAGGCTTCGCCTGCAAGGCAAGCAGAGCTTGCACTCTTCACTTTGCACCGGGTAAGCTGCGGCCCATCCTTCATCCACCCGCATACTTAGGATAATCGGTGTAACCCTTTTCATCGCCGCCGTAAAAAGTCGCATGATCCGGCTTATTTAGCGGCAGGTTTTTAGCGAAACGATCCGGCAAATCCGGATTGGCGATAAACAGCTTGCCGAACGCCACCATGTCGGCATGGCTCTGTTCAATAGCCCTGTTGCCGGTTTCCAGGTCATAGCCGTTGTTAGCCATATAAAGCCCTGAAAAGCAGTTTCTTAATGCCACGTAATCCACCTCCCGCTTACCGGTCATCATGTCGCCTTCCAGCACATGCAAATAGGCCAACGGGTAGTCGGATAATTTTTTGGCGACGGCATTAAAAGTCTGTTGCGGCTGACTGTCTTTGATATCGTTAAAACTGTTTTCCGGCGACACGCGCACACCGACACGATGGCTTCCCCAGACCTCGATGCATTTTTCAATCACTTCAACCAACAAGCGCATCCGATTGGCAATGTCGCCGCCGTAGCTGTCTTCGCGGCGATTGGTGCCGTCTCTTAAAAACTGATCCAGCAGATAACCGTTGGCGGCATGAAGCTCCACGCCATCGAAACCGGCCTTTTTGGCGTTTTGTGCAGCCGTTGTATATTCGTCAACTATACCCGGCAGTTCATCCAGAGTTAGCGCATGCGGCGTTTCAAAATCCAGCAAACCTTGATAGGTCATGGCTTGGCCCGCGGCTTTCAGTGCCGATGGCGCAACCGGCAAAATATGACGGGGCTGCAACGATGAATGGGAGATTCTGCCGGTGTGCCAAAGTTGGATAAAAACCCGGCCGCCTTCCTTATGGACGGCATGGGTAATGCGCTTCCAGCCTTCAATTTGCAAGTTGGAATGAATGCCTGGAGTTCCGGGATAGCCGACGCCGCTAGCCGATATTTGGCTGCCTTCGCTGACAATCAAACCGGCCCCGGCCCGTTGCCGGTAATATTCGATATTCATGTCCTGAGGCACATTGCCGTCACCCGCCCTGTTGCGCGTTAACGGTGCCATGATTATCCGGTTGGCTAAGGTCATATCCCCTAACGCTATCGGCGAAAACAGATTGTTTTTATTACTTGTTGCTGGTGCCATGATGACCTCCAATTTGAATAGTTCACTAAGCGTATCTTTTAAAACTCGACGGCAAAACGCTGTAGCCTCTCAATAAAAGCCCGCCACAATCGGGTTTGCGGTTTTTGATGATAGCCCGGCTCAACATTCATGCCTAAGTCGAACGCTTTCAATCGCCAAAATCAGGCGCGGATGTATTTACACCCGCCGGTTACAGGTAATTATTTTGCGGTGAATGAGTAACGGCCCTGGCAAACTGATTTGGATGTTAGCGTACCCGGCAATGCGACACAATAGCCATGGTCGAGGTTATTGTGCGCGCTAAGGGTGCCAGCTAAATTGCCGTTACAGCTTGAAAAAAGCTAGACTCGGGCATTTCATCGCCCAGCCAGTTCAAGCAAGCGGCTGACGCCGACCGGCTCTTGATGAAGCAGCGGAACCACCGCATAACGTTGCGCATATTGATTGGCTACCGCATCGATTTCGCGCAATTCGTTGGCGGCCCGCTGGCGTAACAGCGGCGAGCTGACAAGAGTGGCGGCAACGCTGTTGTTGATGACCCAGGCCCACGGTTCGATACCGGCCCGACGCAGGTCGGCTTGCAGGTTGGCGGCTTCCAGTATCGGAGTAGTCTCCGCCAGAGTAACGACAAGCACTTTGGTCAATTTCGGATCTTGCAGCCTCATCAACGGCGTGGTGTAGTGCAAGCCGGTGTCGCCCATCTGGCGGCTAATTTCGCGGTGATAGGCACCGGTTGCATCCAGCAACAGCAAGGTGTGGCCGGTCGGCGCCGTGTCCATCACCACAAATTTCTTGCCTGCTTCGCGGATGACGCGGGAAAAAGCCTGAAACACGGCAATTTCCTCGGTACAAGGCGAGCGCAGGTCTTCTTCCAGCAGCGCCCTGCCCTGGGCATCCAGGTTTGCGCCTTTGGTCTGCAAAACATGCTGGCGGTAGCGTTCGGTTTCCGCGTGCGGATCGATCCGGCTGACCGCCAGATTAGCTAATGTTCCGCTCAAGGTTTCGCTTAAGTGAGCGGCCGGGTCTGATGTGGTCAGATGCACCGGCAAGCCGCGCTGGGCCAATTCTACGGCTACGGCGGCGGCCAACGTGGTTTTGCCGACGCCGCCCTTGCCCATCAGCATGACTAACCCGCGCCCATCCTGTGCAATGCCGTCGATCAGCTCTGACAAGCTCGGGGTGTCGAGTTTAATGGCTGAATCGGCCGTACCTTGAGCCTGCGAAGGCGTATCGACCAGCAGTTGCCGTAACGCAGCCAATCCGACAAGGTTGAAAGGCTTGAGCATGACCTGATCGCAGGGAAGCTGTTGCAAGACATCCGGGATGGCGTTGAGGGCGGATTGCTCCCGCTCGTGAATGGCGGCTGCCAAGGGGTCATTTTCAGCTTCAATACGAGGCAGGATGCCGTTAATAACCAAATACTGCTGTACCAGCCCAATGGCGGCCAGTTCGTCATGGGTGCGGGCAACTTCGCGCAATGTCGCTTGCTGGGCACGAGCCACCAGGATCAGCCGGGTACGGGCCGCATCGGCCAGCGCATCCACTGCCGCCTTGTATTGCTCCCGCTGCTTTTCGAGGCCGGACAAAGGCCCCAGACAGGACGCATCGCCCTTGCCTTGCTCAAGAAAGCCGCCCAGGCGCCGGGCAGTTGCAGCAGGCGAATGGTGTGGCCTGTGGGCGCCGTATCGAAAATAATATGGTCATAGTCGGCGGTCAGCACCGATTCGGTCAGTAGCGCGGTGAATTCGTCGAAGGCGGCAATCTCGGTGGTGCAGGCGCCGGACAGTTGCTCCTCGATGCCTTGCACCACCCCATCCGGCAGTACGCCGCGCACAGGCCCTACGATGCGGTCCCGGTACGCTTGGGCGGCGGCTTGCGGATCGATTTCCAGCGCGGCCAGATTGGGCACGGCCGAAATAACGGTGATGCTATTGCCGATGCTGATGCCAAAGACCTGGCCGACATTGGAAGCCGGGTCGGTACTGACCAGCAGCACGCGTCGACCGGCATCCGCCAACTGTATCGCCGTGGCGCAGGCAATCGAGGTTTTGCCGACGCCGCCCTTGCCGGTAAAAAACAAAAAGCGCGGCGCTTGGTCGAGAAATTTCATATTCATCATGCCCCTTTCCAAGGCTTTTTTAACAACAACTACTGCCGCTACAGCAGCCGCCTTCCGGTTTAATTTCAATCGATGGACGCGTGATTCCGGTCCAGCGCGCCAGTTCGGCGCGGCTCGGGTAACGCCCTGCCAGGGCGACTTCACCATCGACCAGGATTAAAGGCAGCGCTTCCGCTCCGGAACGCTCAAGGAAGCCTTTAACAACTGTGTTATCGGCAAAAGCCATGGGTTGCTGGGCGAGGTTGAAGCGCTCAATCTGAGCACCGTTTTGCTTAGCCCAATCCACATCGGCAGAAAAGTCGACTAATTGCTGATCGATGTCCACACCGCAAACTCCGGTGCTGCAACATAATGCAGGGTCAAACACTTGGATGGTTTTCATTTGAAGTCTCCACTAAATATTAAAATATCTGTTATTGCAAAAATGAGGCGATTAGATCGCAGGTTGATTAACCCGCCGGGACAGCGCTTCGGCGCTCTCCCGGCGCTCACTGTAGCGGTCAACCAAATAAGGCGTCACATCCCGGGTCAGCAGCGTGAACTTAAACAGTTCCTCCATCACATCGACCACCCGATCATAATAAGGGGACGGTTTCATCCGGCCATTGTCGTCGAATTCGAGAAAGGCCTTGGCCACCGACGACTGATTAGGAATGGTCAACATGCGCATCCAGCGGCCCAGAACACGCATTTGATTGACGGCATTGAAAGACTGCGAGCCGCCGCACACCTGCATGATCGCCAAGGTCTTCCCTTGGGTGGGGCGAATGGCGCCAATGGACAGAGGAATCCAGTCGATTTGCGCTTTCATGATGCCGGTCATTGCGCCATGACGCTCAGGAGAGCACCACACCATGCCTTCGGCCCATTGGGTCAGTTCCCGCAGCTCGGTCACCTTGGGATGAGTCTCCGGCGCATCGTCAGGCAGAGGCAAACCGCTGGGATTGAATATCCGCACCTCCCCTCCCATAGCCCGAAGCAGCCGCGCGGCTTCTTCGGTCAGCAACCGGCTGAAGGAACGCTCACGCAAAGAGCCGTACAACAGCAAGAAGCGCGGCGCATGCGTGGAAGGCGTTGCCGGCCGCAGCTCGGCCAGGTCCGGAACCCGGAACAGGTCGCGCTCGACATTAGGTAAATCGTTCAATAAGTCAGACACGTTGGCCCTCTTAAGGCTTAAGGTAACAGGGTGCCGATACGATCCAGCTCCGCTTTCAATCGGTCACGATCGTTTTTCAACTCGTCCAGCGGCAAGACCAGAAATTGTTCGATGCGATGGCGCAAGATGCCGTAAGCGGTCATGAACGCTGCGGTGATTTCTTCTTCAGTGCCTTCAGCATGAGCAGGGTCTTCAACCCCCCAATGACTGCGCAATACAGGGCCCAGATAAGCGGGACAGGTTTCGTTAGCCGCATTGCCGCAAACACTAATGACGATATCAGGTGTCAAAGGCAGATCATTCCAGGATTTGCTGTAATAACCTTCAGTAGAAATACCTTCCTGCTCAAGCAAAGCGACTGCTCGACTGTTTAATCGTCCTAAAGGCTTGCTGCCTGCACTCAATGCCCGCCAGCCTTCTGGAGCAAGATGATTGAAAGTAGCTTCGCCGATTAAAGATCGGCAAGAATTACCCGTACAAAGAAAAAGTACATTCATAAATAAGAGTCTATTTGATCAGTGGTTGAAAGATTTGCTTCAGTGTTACAACAGTCCGATGCTGAATCGCTGTCAAAGCAATGCTCAGCCTCAGTATGTCCGGTGCAGCATTCGGCGGTTAAATAAATAATCAGTTCCTGCATAATGGACAAGTTAGCGCGATAGCGTTGATAGCGTCCTTCTTGGGTGACGTTAAGCAAACCGGCGTGAGTCATCGCTTTGAGATGAAAGGACAGATTGGTAGATGGTAAAGCCAGCAGCGTGGCAATTTCCCCGGCGACCAGGCCATTGGGCGCGTTTTTAACCAACAGCCGGTAAACATCCAGCCGTACACCGGAAGCCAGTGATTCAAATATCGTTGTTGCAATTTTTTTATCCATTTTTCAATACTACAACGATTATTGAATTATTAAAATAAATATTATCAATTCCGCCAAGTGGAAATTTGCCGGTTTGGATAAAAGAGCATCAATATTTGCCAACAGATCATCGCTGTTTTTAATGTATAGTCTGTTTTTCTTGAAAAACGGCGCCGATTAGTGGAAAAATTAAGCGTCGTTTTACAGACGGACGCTTAGAATTCCGAATTGCCGTTCACTGGTTAATGGGAGTACCCCATATGCAAGCTGTTACGATAAACCCATCAGCTCCGTTTTTCATAGTGTTCAACGCCGGCTCCGGCAGCGATGATGTTGCGGTAACGCGCGCAATTATCGAAACCTTTTTGACCGAGGCCAATCGCGAATATCATGTCATGCTGGTCGAAGATGCGTCCCGGTTACCGCACATTTCGGCATCGGCCGTGGCCCGGGCCCAGGCGCAAGGCGGCGTGGTGGTCGCAGCAGGCGGCGATGGCACCATTAATGCCGTAGCTCAGGCGGTGCTGGGCAGCGGCTGCCCGTTCGGCGTATTGCCCCAAGGCACTTTCAACTATTTCAGTCGCACCCACGGCATTCCATCTGATACGGCAAAGGCCTTGCAGGTATTGCTGAGTTCGCGCGCTCATCCAGTGCAGGTCGGACTGGTGAATAACCGGGTATTCCTGGTCAATGCGAGCCTTGGGCTTTACCCGAAGCTGCTCGAAGAACGTGAGGCCTATAAAGTGTCCTACGGCCGTACCCGGCTGGTGGCTTGGTGGGCAGGCATTATGACGCTGCTGCGTGAACACCGGCCAATGCGTATTCATGTCGAGCATGGCGATCAGTCGTATGAGCTGCGCACGCTGATGATTTTTGTCAGCAATAACCGATTGCAACTCGAACGCATCGGCCTTCCCGAAGCGGAGGCGGTGGAGCAGGGCCACCTTGTAGCGACCGTACTAAAGCCGGTAGATACGCCGACGCTGCTACAGTTGATGCTGCGCGGAACGCTCGGGCAATTGGGTGATGCCGAGCATATTGCCAGTTTCGCGTTCCGGCAAATCACAGTGACGCCGACCCCGGCACTACTTTATGGCCGGCGCCATATTAAAGTGGCTATGGATGGCGAGGTCAGCTTGCTCACGACTCCCTTGCGGTTCCGTTTGGCACCCGAAGAATTGCTCCTGCTTAAGCCCGAAGTAGTACCGGGCGAAAATCCACCCGACCCGGACAGCCTATGACCTCACTGATGCAGATCTCCGATACGCATTTTGGCACCGAACGCCCGGCGGTCGTCGAAGCTCTGGTGCACCTGGTGCATGAGCAAGCGCCGGAAGTCATTGTCGTTTCGGGCGACATTACCCAAAGGGCCACACGCAAACAATTTGATGCGGCGCGCCGGTTCTTCGGGCGACTGGGCAACATCCCTATGCTGATCATACCGGGCAACCATGATATTCCGTTGTTTAATATTGTGGCTCGCCTGTTTACTCCCTTGAGAAATTACCAGCGCGCCTGCGGTGCCGATTTGGAACCGGTATTTATCTCAGCGCGATGGCTCATCGCCTGCGTGAACACCACGCGCGCCTACCGCCATAAAGATGGCGAGGTGTCTTCCGCACAGACCCATCGGGTAGCCGACCTGCTCAAAACTGCGTCACCCGGACAATTGCGCATCGTGGTGGTGCACCAACCGGTCGCCGTGATAGGTGACAAGGACCGCACCAACCTGCTGCACGGCCGAGACGCCGCCGTGCACTGCTGGGCCGCCGCAGGCGCCGATCTTGTCATGGGTGGACATATCCATGTGCCTTATGTGCTGCCTCTGCACGAATGCTATGACAATTTGCCGGGCCGACATTGGGCGGTGCAGGCAGGCACTGCGGTATCGACGCGCGTGCGTCAGGGGACGGTCAACTCAGTCAATCTGATCCGATATCCCGGCAGTCAACAGCCGCGCCACTGCATATTGGAGCGCTGGGACTGCGCAGAGCCGGAACTTGGTTTCCAATGCTTCAGTTCGCACGAACTGGCCTGCGGACTGGAGAATAATCAACTGTTTAAAGCATATCAATCTTGTAACGATAACTTAACCAAACTGTAACGCTACCCACCCTGTTTTGTAACACCAGCTATGTACTATTGACGTTGGCTGCCAGCCAAATAACCCTATCTATCCTGGAGTACATAATGAAAGTTACCAAAACTCTATTGTCGCTTGCTATTAGCGCGATTATCCCTGCCCTTGCAGTTGCCGATTCTGAAGTTCAAGGGCCTATGGCATTTGACTCTATTTCCGGTTCCGCTTACGGTCAGCAAAACGCTACCGATCTTGACGCTACACCCTGGGTCATTCCCGAAGGCTATAACCAATCTATCATTGCTGACGAAAGCGACCTGAACATCTATGTCGGCACCGACTGGAACGACATGAACACAGTCAACGAAACCCAAAAACACGCCGGCCGTTATCTGTACCGCACCCATGAAGTTCGCGGCGGCGCCATGGGTAGCGATGGCAATTCATTGCGTATTGATGGACACAGCGGCGGCGCGGTTTCCGTTGTTGACCTGCGGACCGGGGAAGCCAAGGAAATGGCTGGACGCGACGATTGGGAAGCACTCGACGGCATCGTCTGGACACCGTGGCACACGCTACTGTTTGCTGAGGAAACCATTACCTCGTTACGTCCTGACCCGCAAGCGCCTCAAGCCACCAGCGGCCTGGTGTACGAAATGAAGTTAAAAGCCGGTGATCCAACAACAATGGAAACTGTTACCGTACTGCCTAAATTAGGTTCTCTGGCGCATGAAGGCCTGGAAATTGACGAAGAAGGCAATGTCTATGTCATCGACGAAGATAAAAAAGGCTCGATCTATAAATTCGTGCCGACGACTTATGGCGATCTAAGCGACGGACAGCTTTACGCTTTAAAAGTGGATGCTGGCAAAACCGGCGCTGCACAGTGGTTGGCGTTGGATATGGATCAAGTGCAAATCAGTGCCCGCGTAGCGGCGGCAACTGTCGGCGCAACCCAGTTCTGTCGCCCTGAAGACCTGGAACGCATTACCGAGACCCTGTACGTCGCGTTGACTTGCGAAGATGTTGATAACGCCGCCAACACCAGTGGCCGTGGCGCGGTCTTGGCCGTAGCGCTGGACGAAACACCATCCGTCAAATATGTCGTCGCTGCCGGCAAGAATGCGCCGATCGAAAACCAGGCGACTAATGCGACCGGCTTCGCGAAAGTGGACAACCTGGCGACCAGCCCTGACGGCAAGTTGTGGATGGTGGAAGACAACGACTTCAGCGACATTTGGGTTTATGACCCGGCCTCTAAAGATGCCAACAACGATGGTTATCAAGACGGCGTACATTTGTTCGCTTCCTTGAAAGACAAATCAGCGGAAGGCACAGGCATTTACTTCGGTAAAGACCCTCACACACTGTTCGTGAATGTCCAGCATTCCGGTACAGGCAACGACAAAACGATGGCCATTACTAATCGTAAATAACCCATCGATTATTGAGTTCGACAAAACGGCGTCCTCGGACGCCGTTTTTTATTGTTCTTTCAACTGCTTTGTCATCCATGCCAAGCATTGCGGAATTGGTGCGATAAGGAAACGGTCCTTATTAAACATCAGGTACAATCTTATTTGAGAAAATCGGCGCTAGCAGATTGGCCATGAACTCTTCTTCAACGCTTGCCAGCCGGTAGACTTAAGTTTATGGTGGAAGATGCTGGAACCTGAATCCGGTTTTGCCGCAGCGTGAGGATGCAAAGTGAAGCTGCCTCCTCTTCACCAGCAATCATGAGGTGATCTATGAAGCCCATCAATCCGCCTACATTTATCCGGTCAATTGCTTTAGTCTCACAGCGGTTCCGACCGAAAGAGAACGTCACCGGCCATTCAAAACCGATTGAAGCTTATCGCCGATAAGCCATGTTATTCAGCAAGCCAAATCTTTTACCCATTTTACTGCTGATGTTGTGCAGCGGCTGTACCTATCAACAAATAGTCAAGACAAAATACCCGTTGTGGGGCGAAGAGCACACTCTGAATGCCGACGAAGCCGGTTCAATCCGGCATATGCAGATCCTCATGCCTGCCAGGCCGGATTCCGCCCGCGGCTGCCTGCTGATTGTCCACGGCATGAATGAACATGTCGGCCGCTATGGCGAGATTGCACGGCACTTTTCCGACCGTTTTATTGTCGCGGGCATGGATATGACTGCGCATGGTTTGAGCAATACCGTGCTTAGGTCGGCGAGCAAAAGTATTGAAGCCGGCGCACCGGCCTATGATGCCAGTTCTGCTTATCTTGAACAGGCGCAGCTTGGCGACTTGCAGCCTCTGCGAGATGACCTGAATCTGGCCTTAAATCATCTGCTCAATCACTGCGATAAACTGTCGGCCAACAAATCCCTACCTGTGTTCATTCTGTCGCACAGCCTCGGTTCTCTGGTGAGCGCATCCTATTTGCTGCAATCAGGCAATGAAGCTATAAAACCGAGAATAAAAGGCATCATTTTCACCGGCCCGGCCTTTTCCGTTACCGAAGTTCCCGGCTGGCGAGGCTGGTTCCAGAATCCGGTTATCCGGTTTTCGCTTCATACTAACGAGCACTTCCTCAACCCGCACGACGAACCATTTCCCCTATTGCTGTTCAATCAGCTGCTGGCCTTGGTTACCGTCCCTTTGCAAGACGGTATTTTTGAACTGCTGTCATTGCCCGGTCTGCGCAATGTGTTTTCGCCGGCCAGCCCGCCATGGGTGGAAGAATACCTCAGCGACTCAGAAGAACAGCGAATCCGTCAGCGTAATGACAATTACATCATGCACCGGAGTGTCTTACGTTATGTGTTGGGCATTGAAAAGGAAATTATTCAGTTCCGGCAGAACATGGCGAAGTTTACTACGCCCTACTTGCTCATTTACTCCGAATATGACCCGATTACGCCCGCGTGGGGAAGTACCGATTTCGCTGCCGTAACGCGCGATAAACATGAACACAATGAACTGATGGTGCTAGCCGGAAAAAGCCATCACGAACAACTGTTTTCCACACCGGCTCTGCGTGAGCAAATTTTACGCAAAATTGACGACTGGCTGAAACAGCGACAGGAAAACGGGCAAGACTAACAGCGCATGATTCAAATGGAATCAGTTGCTGCCGCGCTTCATGTAGGAGAAATAAGCCCTGGCGTTCGGATGGACCTTAGCCAGATCGCCGCTTTCCGACACCCAGCGGTATTCGCTATGCTGATCCGTTGGCAGCTGCTTCAGGTTGATATAAACCTGAAGTTCGTAAGCAAGAACAACGTAGTGAGTACTGATGCCCGGTATATGGGCAAAATTAGTCTGGTACTTATGAGTAAATGCGCCCAATAGCCGGGCCTGATCAATGGGGTAGGATTTCCCTAGCTCCGCCTTCGTTATTCTCAAAAACGCATCCTCGATTGATTCGTCCTTCCGGATTCGTCCTCCTGGCACAAACCACGTGCCCGCTGCCGGCTCATTGACCCGCATTCCCATGAGCAGCTCGTTATTCTCGGACCGGACCACAAGATCCAGCGATACCAACGGCGCATTCTTCACAACCCTCATAAACTCGTCGTCTTCAATCATTTCCATCAACCGGAATTAGTTAAGTTGAGTCGTCCTAAAACGCCAAGTCGGCTTCCACGCCCGAGCGCATGCATGTGGGAGCAGTGCCGCAATCCGTAATACCTAAGCAGCCTAGCAACCCCTCCAGCCGCATCAGAATGAAATATCCCACTGCATCCGGGCTCTTTCTTCAGACTGCTCTACAAGCAGGACAGGATCTTCGACCCGTAAGTGGCTAATTTCAAAAGTCAGCTTATTGGAATGCCCTGAAAAGAACCAGTTAATTGCAGCCGAGACTTCCTGCTGAAGGTCATTTGACCGGTCAGCGTTGGGGTCGACGAAGGCGTACCGGACAGCGAATTCGAGTTGCCTAGGCACGGCCTGGACCAGCGCATGAGGGAAATAACCTGCTTGGACATAAGCTCCGAAAAGGTCGGTCTTTTTTGTCGGATCGGCTTCGGATTTAAGCGTATCGTCAACCTGCTTCCAGTGGTACTCATTTTGCAGCGAGAACCCGAGCCATTTGAAACGGAATTCTTCCATTGCCTGGTTGACCCGGAACTGGCCCGGCCTACCCAAGGCAAAACCGGGCAACGCGCGGCAGCTGTCGCTCGCTGTCTCAAAGGCGGTGCATCTGCTTTTATTGGTGGCTCCGGCAAAGGCCAAGCTGGCAGCCGGTTGTTCATGAAACTCGACATCCGACTGGGAAAATTCCAGCTCTTTGCCCAAGAAGTTCCACTGCAAACGGCCGGTATACATCATGTTGTCATCGTCATTGTTGCGCTCACCCACGCCTAGCCCGGTAAAGACGCCGGCGGCATAGCTGAAGTCGTACCATTCGCCGGGAAAGACGCGCCCGAACAACTGCGCGCCTTGTTGCCGGTCGACAGTGAAGATGTCATTAATCAGGGAGCGGTTAGCAAATTGTTGCCGGCCTGAGGATGTGACCCGCTCATCATTCCAGAGCACCTTGCCGCGACCGAGCCGAAGCTGCGCCTCGGAGAATTTGCTGACGTCCAGGTAAAAATCGCGCAAGACCGGCTGGCTCCAGTCGTATTGCATATAATATTTGAGCCAGGGCCAATAAGCGTGCCCGCCGACCTTAAACCGGGCTCTGCGCACCATGAAAGAACTTTGGTCGCGGTCCAGATCGGCAAGCGTGCGTGGGTCGCTATCGAACGGGTTGGCATAGCGGAACTGCAACCGGTTCTGAATCTGCATGGAAAATTTGCCGTTATCCGTTTTGAATTCGAAACCTTTATCGCCGTAGCTGACGGTAGCGGGAAATTTTTCAAGCGCTTTGGATTTTGTTTGTTCAGGCTTTTTTTCTTCTCCGGCTTGGGCTGGCGGCTTATCCGAAACAACCGGCAACGTTTTTTCCGACGCCGCAACCGCTACCGGAGGAGTCGACTCCAGTTTTTCGAGTTGTTTCAGTTTGTCATCCAACGCCTTTAACTTGGCGTCTAACCGGTTTTCTATGACCGCAAGCTCCTGCTTTTTCTGTTCCAGACTCTCAATAGATTGCAAAGTATTCAGCTTGATTTTGCCCTTGCCCGGTTCAGTGACAATCTGTTTGGTCTCAGGGTCAAAGTAGAGTTCCATCGCTTGAGAATTTGCGGCTGTTACGGATAAGCTGTTCAACACACAGAATAGTGCGGCTGATACTATTAGCGGGGCGGAGGTTATCATCTTCATATTGTTTTTTTCAATTTGATTAGGCGGACAATATTGAGATACAGATTCATTTAAACTGACCGGCGTGGATTCTACCCTGCCTCTAACACAGGCGCTAGAAATTTACCCTCAAAATAATCATAAATAATGACTGATAGACCTTAACGCCTGGGTCTGAACCCGGCAATCATACGGCTTCTTGCTTTTACTCATAAAATGTCCCATGACCTATTTTTAAATTGAGCTCCAACCTGATTAATGACTGATGTTACGCACGGATGTTTTTTACCCCTGTATGCCGCGCCGAGCCCGAGCACCGGAGCTTTTGCCGAGGCGAAGCACAAATTCGCCTGGAGCGAATTTGAACAGCCATAAGGCTGGCCCGCACAGGGCGAAAACCAAGGAGGGTTTTCGTAGCGAAAAGTAACTCGCCCTCGGGTGCGAGAACCCGATTAAAAATAAACCGTCGCGGCAGCGACACTTTAATAAAAAATGCTAATGCCGTCTAAATTCGAACAACTGCGTAACATCAGTTATATAGAATATTTTGTGTTTAACCTTCGTAAATCTATCGTGCCTGTAACAGTCCCATAAAAATGCTTTTGATCATCGATGATAGCAAGGTTTCAAGAATGTTAATCCGCGCACATATTCTTGCCCAACGCCTCGAATGGGCAATTTATTATGAAGCCGTCTGCGGCGAAGAGATAAAAGCCCCCTTTACCCGGAAAACGACGACAACCTGCTAAACACGGCTGACGCGGCGCTCTATCAAGCTAAGCTGAAGAGCCGCAACCGATGCATTTTTCTTCCGCTTTGCGTAGTCGAAGAATATCTGGAACAATAGAGAGCACCCGCCCGACCAAACTCAACATCATGATCCTGACGAAATATGACGATTGAGCCTAACAACCGATTAAACCCAAGTTAAATTTTATTCAGTCTCATCGTATGAAATTCAAACCATCCGCTATAACACTGGCCTTAAGCCTTGCTCTCTTCCCAGCTTCGCAACAGGCTGTTGAGATTAGCAAAATCGAACTGCCTGACATGGGCGACTCTTCCGGTACCCTGATTACGCCCGCCGAGGAAAAAGAGTTTGGCGAAGCGTTTTTCCGCAGCCTGCATTCGCAAATTTCCATCAATCAGGACGCTGAAATTCAGCAATACATTCAAACTATTGGTGAACGGCTGGCAGCCAATAGCGATGCGCCCAGCAACCCGTTTCATTTTTTTGTGGTGATGGAAAAGGACATCAACGCTTTTGCGGGACCTGGCGGCTATATCGGTGTAAATTCCGGGTTAATTTTAATCACCGAAGCTGAAAGCGAATTGGCATCGGTTATGGCGCACGAAATTGGCCACGTTACCCAGCGCCATTTGTACCGTTCTTACGAGGCCGCCAGCCGCCTGTCCATCCCGACTGCCGCCGCGACCTTGGCCGCGATCCTGCTAGGCACCCAATCTCCGGCTCTGGGACAAGCGGCGATAGTCGCTATTCAAGCCGGTAACGTGCAGTTCCAGATCGACTTCACGCGCGAACACGAGGCGGAAGCTGACCGCGTCGGGATGCAAACGCTAGCAAGCTCGCAATACGACCCGCGCAGCATGCCCACTTTTTTCGAGCGCCTGCAACAATCCAGCCGCTATTACGGCCAGAACATTCCCGAGTTTTTGAGAACTCACCCGGTTACCGCGTCACGTATTTCCGACACACGCGGCCGCGCCGAAACCTATCCCTATAAACAATATCCCGACTCACTCGGCTACCAGTTAACCAAAGCAAAAATCCGTGTCTTAACCAGCACTGACAATGCCGAGACGCTTAAATACTTTAAAAGCAGATCAACTCAAGGCACTCCCGAACAACGCACCGTTGCCCGCTACGGACTTGGGCTGAGCGCGCTTAACTCGCAAAAGTTCACTGAAGCGGAAACAATTTTCCAAGAGTTGAGCAAGGAATACCCAAATCAGGCTCAATATCTAACCGCACTTGCCCGCACCGCGCTGGATTCCAAAAACTACAGTACAGCGCTGGCCCGATATAAAAAGCTAACCGAACAATTTCCGGCTAACGAGGCCATTAAGCTTGAATATATTACGTCTCTGCTAAAAGCCGGTAGCGCCGATCTGGCGCGGAAGAACTTATTTCAGTTGAGACCTAAAACCCAACAACAACCGATTTATTCACAGTTATTGGCACAAGCGTACAGCGACTTAAACCAACCCGCCGAATCTCATCGTTATCTTGCGGAATACTACTACGCAACGGGGCAAACCCGGGATGCTATCCTGCAAATAAAACTGGCTCAAAAATCCAAAGGCCTTAATTTGCAGCTATCCGCCATCCTTAATGACCGGCTCAACTTCTTTGTCAATGAGGAAGAAGAGGCTAGACGCAACAGGTAAAATCCTGAATATAACCTGAATAAAAAGCACTACTTGCCTGTTATTTTGTGTATTAGCAGCGTCTAAAATTCCGTAATAAACTGTATTTATTACACATTTCCAGTAGGCTTGTATTTTTCCCGCTAAACCTTACTTTTTAAATAGACAACGAGAACTCATTTGCATAGAATTCGCACCAGCTTAAGGGACTGGGCTCGGTTTAATTACCGACTAAGAGGAGGAATTTAGTCTTTTTTAGGCTAGCTGATAATAATAATAAAATAAGTGATACTGCTTGGGTCAAGTTGCAACGACAACTCAATAATAATAATAACAGCACTCAACACGCCCGCTTTATGCGGGCTTTTTATTGCCCAAAAAAAGACAAAGGGCGAAAGGCGCAAATCCCCTTCACCCTTCACCCTTCACCCTTCACCCTTCAGCTTTAGCTTTAGCTTTAGCTTTAGCCTTTAGCCTTTTTCATCTACATACTCAACCTTACCCCAATCCAACCCGCTCTAGGCGCGCCGGGCGATACAAAGCGGTTATTGTCAAACTGCGGGAATACTTCGTCAGCCTGACCATAAACACCAAAGGTGTTGTAATTCGTATCGAAGATGTTATCGACCCGACCGAATAGCGCAAAATTCTTGGTGACCTTGTACTCCGCCTTGGCATTAAACAGCCAGTAGCCGGATAGCGGTTTGGTGGAATTGGCCTCATCGCCCCTGAAATACTTATTGCCACTATAGATGCCGTCAATACCCAACGACACGCGCTGCCATAAATCGACGCCCAACGCAGCCTTATAGATATGCTCCGGGATACCTGGAATTCTGTCGCCTTTGGTAACCGCCATCGCCTCGTCAGTATCCAGCGGATTTTGGATATCGAAACCGTCCATAAACCGGGCATTCAAATAGGTATAGTTGGTCGTAAAATGCCAGTCGTCAATGTTGCTGAACAACTGCGGATAATTGACGGTCGTTCCTGCTTCGATGCCGTAGCGGCGGGTCTTGCCGACATTATCGAAATAACCTTGACTGATCAGGCCGCTGGAAGCATCGCGACGGAAAATAATGTCATTGTTATTAATAGTGTGGAAATAGCCCAGATTCCATTTCAAATCGCCCTTGCCCAGCAGCTCATCCAAATCTCCCCTGAAACCGCCTTCCCAGGTTTTGGCAACCACCTGTTCCAGAGGCGGATCAGCCACAAACGAGTTTGGCAGTTTACACGGCGCCGTCGGATCGGCGCAGCTTAATTCCATCGGCGTTGGCGCGCGGGCCGACTCGCTGTAGCTGCCGTACACGTTCAGGTTATCCCTGATTTGATAAGTCAACCCGGCGGAAGGGTTAAGCCGCTCAAAGGTGTGCGAACCGTCCAGGGTATTTGCACCGTTTATATACTTGTCTTCCATGTTGATATGGCTGTAGTTGTAACGCCCCGCTACGGTTGCCGTCAGGGCATCGGTAATGGAAAAGCTGTCGGTCAGGAATACGCCCACCGTTGAAGTATTGGTATGCAAGCGAACCCTGGATTCATCGACAAGAATCCCGCTTTGCGTTGAGCCCCGGGTATCGGTCAGCGAACCCAGCTCGGTGTCAGAACCGAAATGCACCTCGGCATAATCGTAACTGGTGCCCACAGTCAGGTTGTTTTTATGCTTAAACAAGTCCTGGGCGAACACCGACTGCAACGTGCCGCCACGGCTGCGCATGTAGGTTTGGCTGGTGTTGTTGGTTGCGCCTTCGACTGCGTCAGTGGCGAGTACATTATTACCGTTGATGTCCACAACCGCTTCTTCATCCGGATCGTCCTCAGGGTCTTCACATAAAAGCCCGGCATTGCCTCCGAATTCGCAGTCATCATAATCGCTGTTATCGCCGTTAAAGGTCTTGATCCGATTCTGCCTGAAATAGGCGTTGCCGCTGACTTCAATGTCATCGGCCACATCATAACTGCCTGCCAGTTCGGAAAAAAACATGCGCGTAATGGTCTGGTCGGGATGGGTGAACACCGCCGCCCGGTTCTGCTCCTGCAACTGGACCGGCACCGCGCCATTACCTCGCATATCGTTATCATTGCCGCCCAGGGTCAGATCCAAAGACCCCTTATCGCCGCGCCAGCTCAAAGTACCGAATGCCTGATCGGCCTTGGTCGGTGAAAAATCCCGCCAGCCGTCTTCCTCAAAGTGATGCAAGTCTACAAAATAGCCCCAAGTGCCGTTATTCCAGCCGCTGCTTAACTCCTCTGAGTGCCTGCCCCAGGAGCCGCCGTAAACTTCCAATTCATGCTTGGGCGCAGAGAAGCCGGTTTTGGTTTTGATTGAAATGGCGCCGCCCAAACTGTTCAGGCCGTACACCGGGTTGGAGCCCGGATATAAAGCCATCGAATCGATCGCGCCTTCGGGAATCAAATCCCAATTGACGGTGTCGCCAAACGGTTCGTTAAAGCGGACGCCGTTGACATAGGTCGATAAGCCTTGCGGCAAGCCGAGCAATGGCGAAGCGACAAAGCCGCGATAGGAAACGTCCGGCTGCAACGGGTTATTTTGCGCTTCATTAATATGTACGCTGCCCAGGTAGCGGCTGATGTATTCAGCCAACGTGATGCTTTGAGCCTTTTCCAGTTGTTCGGAAGACACGCTTTGGATGTTGGCCGGCACTTTACTGGCGGCAACTCCACTATCCTGTAACGGTGTTACGCCGACCACGTCGAGAATACCCAGATCCTGCGGCTTATCTTTGGCCACAACCGCTCCGGCCGCCGTCAGGCTTAGTCCGAGCATTGTGCATGCAATTTTTTTCATTCTTTCCTCCAATTAAATAACTCCCCATGATAGCCAAACCGTCACTACGGCACTAGACAACAGCCGACAAAAGGAAATATTCCTGACTCTAGGCAAAGTGCCGAAACCACTTATGAATACTGAATATGCCTCCCGGTAATCCGCCACAAACACCCCAAGCTTTGGGGATTTGGTTATAATGCTTGAGGGATATTCCAAAACAAGCTGATGCAGGTAAAACTTATGACGTTAACGACAGAGACTGTGACTAAATTGCAACGCTATTTTGAAGACCGGGTAGATGCCATAAAATCCAGCGCCAATTATCAAAAACTGCTGGCTATGCCGCCACTACAACGCTGGGCGACAGTAGCCGGGTTATTCCTGTTGTCGCAACTGGTGGTGTTCGGCGGTTTATATTTGATTTTTGGCAGGATCGTTGTTATCGGTTTTTTTGCCAGCATTCTGGCGGGAATGGCTACAGGCCTTGGCGCATTACCTGCCCTGTTTTTCAAAGACATCTCCAAAAACCTGTTCAACAGCATGCTTGGTGCCGCCGCAGGCGTCATGCTGGCCGCAACCGCATTTTCGCTGTTGGTTCCCGGCATGGACTACGGCAACCAAGTCTGGCCCGGCAAAGGCATTTATGTCGTCTCTTTTGGCATGCTGGTCGGCGCCCTGTTTTTGCATTTGGCCGATCGACAGCTACCGCATGTGCATTTCGGTTCAGTTTCCGATACCCAGCTGAATTCCCTCAAAAAAGTTTGGCTGTTCATCATCGCCATTACTATCCACAACTTTCCTGAAGGCATGTCGGTCGGCGTCAGCTTTGGTTCCGGAGAGATGAAAAACGGCATAGTGCTGGCTGTTGCCATAGCCCTGCAAAATATTCCCGAAGGCTTGGCCGTCGCCCTGCCCCTGGTCGGGCTAGGCTACAACAAGTGGCGAGCTGTGGGTATTGCCGCACTGACAGGCTTGGTGGAACCCATCGGCGGCTTGCTCGGCATTACCATGGTCACCCTCTTTCAACCTATCCTGCCGTTAGCCATGGGTTTTGCCGCAGGCGCCATGCTCTTTGTCATCAGTGAAGAAATCATTCCCGAGACCCATTCTGACGGTCGTTCCCGCTACGCTACCTTTGCATTAATGATCGGCTTTATCATCATGATGGTCTTGGACAACATGCTGGGTTAGTACCCTCTATACCTCCTACTGCCGTTGTAAAGCGCGCTTGCACTTTTACAACGGCACAGCAAAGAATCCTCCTCAGGAAACAAAATGGATCACCTTCAAAGTTATTTAACGCATCTTCTCGCGTCGCTAAGTACCACACCCATCTACGAAAACCTTCAAAACTCCTTACAGCATTTTTTATCATTGCTAAGCAACGGCAACTTCGGCGAAATATCGGCTACGGCAGCGACCAGTTTTGCGTTGATTGCAGCGGCTGAAATCGGCGACAAAAGCCAACTGGTGTGCATGACGCTGGCGTCCCGGCACAGAGCCATGCCGGTTTTGCTGGGCGCCATTTCGGCTTTTGCCTTTTTAAACACTCTGGCTGTCGTTTTTGGCATTGCCATCGCCAGCTGGTTGCCGACCTATATTGTCGCTTCAGTCGTCGCGATCCTGTTTGCCGCGTTCGGCATTCATTCTTTGCGCATAGAAGAGGATGATGACAAGGAGGAAGTTAAGGAAAAAAGCGGGCACGGCATTTTCTTTACCACTTTTTTATTGATCACGGTGGCTGAGTTCGGCGACAAAACCCAATTGGCTGTTGTCGGCTTAAGCAGCACCGCAGCACCGATTGCAGTATGGTTCGGTTCGACAGTCGCGCTGGCCTCAACATCGGCTTTGGGAATCTTGGCCGGACGCACTATTTTGCAAAAAATCCCGTTAACGTTGCTGCACAGGGTCAGCGGCACCATCTTCCTGATGCTGTCGGTTTTTGCGGGTTACCGGGCTTATATCAGCTACATAGGACCGCAGGCCGGAACAAGCTTGTTTTGACAAGCTTATTCCGGCACCACCGCCCGGATTTGCCGGAAAAGCTTCCGCTCCTCGGCAACTGCTCCTGCGTTGCTCTACCTCCTGCATCCTTGCAGTCGTGCTCACGCTTCTTACCTACATAATCCACAGGGATGTGGTGAATGCAGATATTGCAGGAGCAAATATCTGTCCATGTAGGCAACGCCACCTCGCGCTACGCTTGGGCGATCTTACTTGTGCCCTGTGGGTATTCCGGCTTACGCTAGCTTACACTCTCGGCATCTGCCTCAGTTTTTCCACAACCTTGTCGCCAAACTCTTCGGTGCTGATCATGGTAACGCCGCTGCCCGGCTTGGACAGGTCGGCGGTCGAGTAACCGTCGCCAAATACGCCTTGCATCGCCGCCCAGACATTTTTGGCTTCTTCGGCCATATCGAAACTGTTTTCCAGCATCATCGCAACCGAGCCGATCATCGAATAAGGGTTAGCGATATTTTTGCCGGCGATGTCCGGTGCCGAACCATGCGATGGCTCGTAATAGGCTTTTTCATCACCAATGCAGGCAGAAGGCATCAAGCCCAGTGAGCCCAAAATACCGCCCCCCTGATCGCTGAGGATGTCGCCGAACATGTTTTCCATGACCATCACGTCGAACTGGGTAGGCTTTAAACACAGGTTGGTTGCGGCCGAGTCGACCAGCTGGTGGATGACTTCCACTTCAGGATAGTCTTTAGCCACTTCATCGAGTATTTCATTCCACAATACGCTGGATTTCAGCACGTTGCTTTTATGGATGTTGTGCAGCACTTTCTTGCGTTTGCTGGCGAGTTTAAACGCTTGCAGCAAAATTTGCCTGATCTGGTGTTCATCGTATTCCAGGGTTTCTTTGACATAACGCAAACCCTGCTCGTTAATGCCGGTTTCCTTGGCACCGAAATACAGGCCGCCGACTAACTCGCGAACCATAATAATGTCGATCCCTTCGCCGATAATTTCAGGCTTTAACGGCGAGAAATGCGCCAAGGCTTTGGGCAGCACAACCGGCCTAAAGTTGGCGTAAGTGTTGTAACGGCGACGCATCGGCAGCAGCGCGCCGCGCTCGGGTTGCTTATCAACCGGAATCGTTTTGGATTGCTCATGGCTCAAACCGATCGGTCCTTTAAGAATTGCATCGGCTTGGTCGCAAATATCGATAGTCGACTGCGGAAACGCATCGCCGAATTCAAAATAGGCGCAAGCTCCAAAAGCTGCGGGCATCAGTTCAAAAGACACATCATTACGCTCTTCAATAAGCTTGAGCACTTTAATGGCTTCCCGAGTAATTTCAGGACCGATACCGTCCCCGGCTAACACTGCGATTTTATAATTCTTCATTATGTACCTTTGCTGTCTACTTAATATCTACGAAGTAATGTTTAAAACCGGCTATTTTACTTTATTTTTTTCAATAAAGCCGGGCATCCTTCAAGCCAAGATATTAAACCGATAACCGAGCACTGTTATCCATTGCTGAAAATCCGCATGACCTCATAGCGAAAGCCTGACCGGCTTTGCAAACAATATGACGCAGCAGATCAAATCTATCGGATTCATTAACACTAAAAACGACTCAAACTGAAAACATCCAAATCACTAAGGATTTCAGGCTAATAGCTCATGCAGCCTGATAGGTATCAGCACTTATTGATTCAATGGCATGAAATATCTATCCTAAAAACATCTTTATATCGCCAACCGATTTTTGGCTAGTGCATTTCATCTTCATGAAAATAAGTGTCCGACTATGTTTAATTTTACTAAAAAATACAGCCATGCTCTGGTCGCTTCGAATGAAAAAATCGCAGGGATGAGCGAAAAATACGATGCCGCGATAGAAAAAATCGAACGGCTAGAGGATGAATTATCACAAAAAACCTTTGAACTTCACCAAAGCTGCAAAGCCCAGGAGATAATGAGCGAAGGCGTAAAAAAATGCGTTGAATCGCTTTATACCGTTCAAAATCAACTGCAAGCCGTAGCCTCGCATTTAGACCGTTCAAACAAACGGATTTTTGAACTGATGCGAAAAAACAAGATACTTAAATCGTCAGGCGACGAATGGTTCAGGCGCTCCATCAAGCTTGAATTTGAAGTTTTAATGGCGAAGGACGAGCTTAAAAAAATCGAAAATGAGCGCGATTCGGCGCTAAGAATGTGCGAATTTCTTCAAACCGAGTTAATGTCGAATGGCCGGGATGGCAAACAGGGCTAACCGACATGCATCAACTTAATAACTCACCTTGCAAAAATCCCCTGCTGAATAAAATGTAGCGCCTGCCCTATGGCCGCTTTCCGGCGCATGATAAACGGATGCGAATAAGGCATGACGATAAAATCTTTCATACCGGCCACCTGCGCCCTGCTTACCGACACCTTGCCGTCATTGATGCCGGGGATCAGCCTTGATAATAAAGGGTTGATGGTCTTATTCCCGGCAATTACCCCAAGCTCAAAATTCACCGGCCCCAGCCGGTTCGGTACACTGCCGCTGCCAGTGCCCAACTGCAACCCGGCCGGACCGTTTAAAGTGTAAAACAGCTTCCAGCCTCCCAGCTTATCGACAATTTCACTGCCTTGATTGGGCGGTGCCAGCATCACCACTCGCCCCAGCTTATCGACAGTGTGACCGGCCAGATAATCGCGCAGTAAAATGCCGCCCATCGAATGCGTCAGGAAGTGGATTTTCTGAATGCATCTCACGTCGCACTGCTTTAATGCCTGATCAAGATATTTTTGCGCCAAAAGGCTGATGTCTGCGCTACGCGAAGGGTAATCCACATTGATGATTTTGTAGCCGTACGCGGCCAGCAGTCTGGCGGCTTTACTCATGCTGCGGCTGGTTCTTGCCAGACCGTGCAACAGAATAATCGCTTCCGAATCTTTAGCTATCGGTTTCAGCTTTGCTGTTAAATTTTCCATAGCGCAGCAAAATGGCAGGCAGCAATAATAAATTCAGTAATGTTGAAGAAGCCAAACCGCCGATGATGATCGCCGCCATCGGCCCCATGATTTCCCGCCCCGGATTATCGCTGTTGAAGGCGATAGGGAACATCGCCAGCGCGGTGACCAGCGCCGTCATCAATATCGACGGCAAGCGTTCCTGCGCGCCCAATACGGCAGTGTCCAAATTCCAGCGCTTGCCTTCGACTTCAACCAGATGACGGTAATGCGACAAGAGCATAATACTGTTGCGCACGGTGATGCCGAACAGCGTTACAAATCCCACAACCGAGCCGACCGACAAAGTAACTCCGGTCAATACCACAGCGACAACCCCGCCGATCAGCGCAAAAGGCAGGTTGGCAAGCGTCAGCAACATGTGCCGCATGCTGCCGATGGCGATATAAATAAAAATCAGCACCCCGGCTCCGGCCAGCAGCGAATGCAGAACCAATTCCTTACGTGCCTGCGCCTGCTCGATCGCCGCACCGGTGAATTCGGGATAAATGTCCGCCGAGAACGGAATCTCCTTTAACACCCGCTCTTTAAGCTCCGCCATAAAATCATCCAAGTCCCGGTCGAGCACATTGCCGGTGATGGTCTGCCGCCGCTGCGAGCCTTGATGCAGAATATTGTAGCGGCTGGCCGAATGTCTGATTTCCGCGACCTGCTCCAGCGTAACCATCGTGCCGTCCTGCGTCCTGATCGGCAGCTTGGCTATCGATTCAGGCTGCTGCCTGAGTTCCGGCGTCAAGGTCACCGCGACGTTGTAGATCTTGTTACCCTGAATGTTTTTACCGACCACGCGGGTTTCGTAAGCGGCCTGCAAGGTATCTACGATCTGCGCCGGCAAGACGCCCCAGAAGCCAAGCTGGTCGAGATTCAGGTTGATTTGCAGCAACGGCGTGCCGGGCGGCGAGCGCAGTTGCACATCCGCAGCGCCGTCTATGCCGCGCATAATATCGGCGACCGCCTGTGCTTTCGCATCCAGCAGATTCAGGTCATTGCCGTAAATATTGACCGCCACCGGCGAGGTGTAGCCGGAAATGGTTTCATCGACTCGCTCCGTCAAGAAGGTATTAGCCTCAAACAAAATGCCGGGGAAGCCGACCAGAATCGCCCTCAACCTGTCCTTGATCTGCTGCTGTTCCGAGCCCGACATCGGTTCAAGCCGCACTTCGTACTCGCTGTAATGGCTGCCGTAAGTATCGGCGCCCCGCTCCGCCCTGCCCGCCCATTGCGACACCGACTGTATGCCGGGAATCGCCATAAACTGTTCGGTCAGCTTACTGCCGATCCTGATCGATTCCTGCAACGACGTGCCGGGAATGCTGGTGGTGTGGACGATATAATGGCCTTCGCGCAATTCCGGCAGGAATTTGCTGTCGAGACTGAAAAAAGCCAGCAAACCGGACAAGCAAACGATAACGCTGCCAATCATGACCGGTTTGAAATGACTCGAAACCTTGCTTAACAAATCCTTATAATGCGGCTTGATACGCCTGATCAGCGGCGGATCGTCATTGGCGATCACCGCGTTGCCGAGCAACATATAGCACAGCGCCGGCGTTAAGGTTAGCGCGACCAGCAGCGACGTTAAAATCGCCAGGATGTAGGAATAGCCCAGCGGCGCAAACAAACGCCCGGCGACGCCGTTTAAGGTCAACAGCGGCACAAAAACCAGCGCGACGATAAAACTGGCGTAAACCACTGAGCTGCGCACTTCCAGCGATGCGCTGTAAACCACCTCGGTAATCGGCAGCGGTTTGACTAATAACCGGTTCTCGCGCAAGCGTCGGAAAATGTTTTCGGTGTCGATAATCGCATCGTCGACCACCTCGCCCAGCGCAATCGCCAAGCCGCCCAACACCATGATATTGAGATTAACCCCGCTTTCCAGCAGCACAATCACCGCGCCAATCAACGACACCGGAATCGCCAGCGCCGAAATAAACGCGGTGCGAAAATTGAACAAAAACAGGTACAGGACAATCAGCACGAACAAACCGCCGATCAGCAAATGACCGGACAAATTGCTCAGCGATCGTTCGATATAATCGGCGGGCCGGAACAGGTGCGAGTAAAAATTGATCGCCTGTTTTTTGAAAATAGGCTCGAACTCGTGCAGCGTCTCTTCTACCTGCCGGGACACCGACAAGGTGTTGGCGCCGTATTGCCCGATCACCATCATCACAATGCCGGGCTTGCCCATGATTTGCGCCGCGCCGATCGGCGGCTCCGGCGCATAGCCAATCGTAGTGACTTCGCCCAATGTCACACTGCGCCCCTGATCCCGCTTGACGATAATCTTGCCGAATTGTTCCGGCGTGGCCGGCTGTCCCGTCATCTGCAACGTGAAGCGCTGATTGTTGTTTTCGATAAAACCACCTCCCTGAATGTTTCCGGCCTTTGATGCGGCCAGGATAATGTCCTCCAGCGCCAGGTTAAAGCGGTGCAATTGCAGAGGATCGACCTGGATTTGCAGTTGCTGAATATCGCCGCCGAACACGTTGACATCGGCCACGCCCGGAACAGCTTTCAAGCGCGGCACTATCGTCCAATCGACCAAACTGCGCAAAGCCATCAAATCGGTTTGATCGTCCTTGTTTAAACCGATAGTTAAAACCGTCGCCGAAGACGAGGACAGCGGTATCGCAACCGGCGTGATGCCCAGCGGCAACTGTCCGGCCAGCGTGGTTAGCCGCTCGCTAATTAATTGACGGTTACGGTACACATCGCTGTTTTCGTCAAAAATCGCGGTAATAATCGACAGTCCCTGGATGGATTCGGATCGCACCGACTTCATGCCGATCAAACCGCTGATCGAGGTTTCGATCTGCTGCGTGACCAGCACCTCGACCTGCTCCGAAGAAAGGCCGGGCGATTCGGTCTGGATAATGACTTGCTTGGGGGAGAATTCAGGGAAAATATCCAGGCCCGCCGTGGCAAAACGGTAGCTGCCGTAGAGCAGGATCAAAACGGCAAGCGCGATGACAATGCCGTAGAAACGGATGGAGAAGCGGACTAGGGTGGGTAGCATGGATTAATGGTTTTGATTACGAATGTTGGTAATAGATTGTTATGTTTGCCGCAATCAAAAACAGCCTCAAAAAACCTTGGAATACCTTCAACGTCAAGCATAGTTACGATTCAGCTACGGGAGCAAATAAAACTGTTAGATTTTTGAATTTCCAAAATATCTCCGATACTCATCTGTAAACCTCCAAGCGAGATGTCCTTTGTGGTAATGGACAAATTCGAAAACATTCTCTATTGGCGCACCATCAGTTGGGCGACATAAAACCGATGAGTCCAATTTTGCCAACGTCTTCATTGCATCGGAAGCTGCACGCGAACTAACCGAAAACAGACTTGCGAGTTGATCTGCTTTTAGAAAACCATCTACGATGCCACGTCGACTACAAAATATGCGATCAAGGAGTGTGTTGTTGGTTGTTGCCGCAATGAGAGTGTAAATAAGCTTATGTAAACTTAAGGTAATATTGGGTTCGTAGTGAGCAGTAAGCAAGGTATTGTGCAATTCAATGTGAGAACAAATACTTGCATCCTCCTTCTCATAATTCACCACATATTTACATACATTAATTGCTTCTCTGAGAGACAAAGAAAAGAATTCCTTAGATGGATTCATCCTGTATTGATCAAGCAGTAAATGAATACGCCGTTCAGCAGTTAAGACATCCCTAACAGGAGATTCGTATTTCACTTCAAAATCCAGCGGAATTGAAGAAGACTTGGACAAGTTGAAAGCACGATTCTTAACTCCGACTCGTGAAAGGCCAACCTTCACGCAATTTTTCTTTAAAGATGGATTAGTGAGTATGTAAATGTAGCCGTGCTTCATAGACCTAATAAGTTTTCGCTAGTTCCCAAGCTCAAGCTTGGGAATTCAATTACGGAAGCTCCAGCTTCCCGTTTACGAAGCTGGAGCTTCGTCTTATGGGTTCCCTATCTGGAGCTTGGTAACCAGCTCGATAAAATCAGCATAAGCTTATTGCGACAAGTTTTGCCGCCGCACTGAATGCAATAAATTTGTTCTGAGCTATGCATTGGTCTTTCTGGAGTGCAGGCTTTGCAAGCGAAGCTTGCACTCCTGCCGGTTCATTCTATTCAATTGTACCATTGCCGTTCCAATAGATATTCACTTCATGCTCTAGCGGCTAGCGGACTCCAAAACAGCGCGGCATGAAAAAGTGTGCTTCGTGGTTGGCTGGGGTGCAGGCTTTGCCTGCCTGGCAAGCACCAAAAGTAGGCGCTTTAGGCGAAGCTTGCACTCCTGTCTGTTATTTAAAATTCATCTTCGGTCAGAATTAAAGATTGGTATTGGTTGTTATTACTAAATTGCCGACGCAGATTTTCCCTGCCAACTTTTTCTATGTGCTGATGAAAACTGGAAAAAGGATAATCAGTCAGATTCTTCGTGTAGCCGTGTTTTACGGGATTATTCAACAGGTAATTAAGACGAATGAAATAATCTTTTTCATCATGCGGGCAGTAATCCCAGTAATTCCACCATACCGGTAAATCAGAGGGATAGGCTTTCCTGATCAGTTGCCCCGATTGGTAATGTACACGCGCTATGATTTTCGGTAAATCTGCCCCTTTATGACTCAACGCCATCAAATGATAGTGATTATTCAGCACCACCCAATGTTCCAGAGTCCAGCAAAATTCAGTAAACGTCTGCTGCAACAAGGCGATCAACTGCATTTTTAATTGATCGTTTAATAATTCGCGTTTTTGATAAATGCTGCCGGTTATAAAGTAACTGGTTTTATCTAACAAAAGATGTGCGGGACGATGTTGGTAACGTTTTAACATATCAGCTCATTGGCGTGCTTTCGGAGTGCAGGCTTGGCCTGCTGGCAAGCGGAGCTTGCACTCCTACTCATATAAAATTGACGCTAACGCCCACTCTGGAGATAACACGGTAAAACGCAATCCGTAACACGGTAGGCGTATCCAACTTGATAAAGTGCAATACGCTATGCTATTGGAGCCTTACGATTGGCGGTAATGTTTTCCACAACCAAAAAACAATCTCAAAAAGCCTGGCATACCTTCGCAGACCCATGATTCAGTCGAGTAGATACCCTACTATTCTAATAGATCAGAGCATTTCTCTCTGGCTGAGATTGGGGCATAGATAAAATCGCTGTTTTCAACGAGTTCGCCTCCAGCGGCATCGCGATGTTTTTCTTTTTCCATTTCCCAACGTGTTTTGAAATAATCGAGAAACAGGTCGACCATATTCCAGTGCTCCGATTCGAACGAAGCCTGATCGCTGGGTTTTAGCTCGGTTTCCCAATGCAGATAGGGCATTTTTGAAACCGGTTCTGCCAAATAATAGCTGCTGTAAACTTCCATTTTTCTGGATTCGTTGCGAATAATAATAAACAGGGGAATGCAAGGTAAGCCATCGTAGACAAAAACACCTAAGGAACCTGTTATTGTTTCGCCTATGCGGCTAATCACATCTTCCAGCGAAACTTTAAATAATTTGGAGTACTCATTAAATTCGTCAGGATTAAATCCTGTGGTTTCCGTTGCACGTAATTCGCCGATTCGACTATCGGCTTTTAAAATCAGCATCCTGAAATGAACACCATTTTTTATCGCTTTTTCCAGTTCCCTTGATTTGTTTTTAAAACGAGGATCGAAGGTAATAAGCCAATAGACATAATCTCCCGGCTGTAAACCATGCATTATTTGGCTGAAATCGAATTCTTTATTGGTTATGCCGGAAAATCCTCTTTTAACGGAATTCAGTAAAATACTATCAACGTACTTGGCAAGGGTTGCGCGTAAATTTATTTCGGACTCCTTGCTCTCTTCGGCAGCGATAAACCAGTGATGGAAATAACCGACCGAAACGATAACGGATACGAACAGGCCAAGTTCCGAAATGATTTTGAATATCCATTCATATTCATGGTAAGCAAGACTCTGAGCCAGCTCATCAAAAAGCTTGTGAACTGTAAACCCGCCGAAAATCAGCACTAGCGCTAAAAGCCATTTGAGTTTTTTGGTGGTGGTCAGCATCGGTGGCACCTACTATTGTAAGGGTTAACCCGAAGTATCATGTTCTGGTAATGCGTAGCGAATACCGGGAAAAATTGAATCGTCAAAGCAGATTTTGACTTCCTCGCATAATACGGCAATGTCTTTGCAACAACGAGGTGAGATGCAATCCGCATTTCTTGCGGCGCAATACGCTACGCTATTGCGCCCTACGAGAGAGTTAATCCGCGATACAAACCTTATTGCGCCCGGTATTCTTCGCTTGGTAAAGCGCCTCGTCGGCATTGTTGAGCAAGATATCAATATTGGCATCCTTCTCTTTTAATGTCGCTATACCGATTGAAACCGTGAAATGCAGCGGCAATCCGGTTGCCAGTGTTATCTTGGTAAGGTCGATAGTCTCTCTTAAGCGCTCCGCTATTTCAGCCGCTTCCTGAGCATCGGTTTCCGGCAGCAGGATGACAAACTCCTCGCCGCCCCATCGGCCGATGATATCGATCGAGCGCAGTGTTTCCCGGAGAATATGGCTCAAGGTCTGCAAAACGATGTCGCCCGTCGCATGGCCGTAGGTATCGTTGATTGCTTTGAAGTGGTCAATATCGAGCATGAATAGGGATAACTCGTTGCCATAACGCTGCGCCCGGGCAAGTTCCAATTCCCCCTGTTCCAGAAAAAAACGACGGTTGCACAGGCCGGTCAGATAATCCTGCTGCGCCTGGCGTTCGAGACGGTCCAGCAGGACTTTGCGTTCGTTGATGTCCTGAATCTGACCGACAAAATAGAGCACTTTTCCGGCCGAATCGCGCACGGCCGAGCCGCTAAGCAATATCCAGATCACCCGGCCATCCTTTTTAACATAGCGCTTTTCCATCTGGTAGCTCCGCCGTGTGCCGGCCAGCAATTCACGCATTAATGCCAGATCAATTTCCAGATCGTCGGGATGGGTGATGTCCTGGAAGGTCTTTTGCGTTAGCTCCGCTTCGGTGTAGCCTACAATCTGGCACAAGGCAGCATTCACTTGCATGAAACGGCCTTTCAGACTAACGAGCGCCATGCCGATGGCGGCGGCGTCGAAAGTAGATCGGAAGCGTTCCTCCGATTCCTGCAAAGCGGCTTCCTGCTGCTTGCGTTCGGTAATGTCGCGGGCAATTTTTGAAGCGCCAATAATTTCTCCGCTGCTGCCGCGAATCGGCGAAATGGTTACGGAAACGTTGATTTCCTTGCCATTCTTGCACAACCTCACCGTTTCGAAAGGCTCAACCTTTTCTCCCCGTTGCAGCCTTTCAAGTATGATATTTTCCTCATCCTGCCGATCCGTGGGAAACAGTATGTTCAGGGACTTGCCGACCATTTCATCGGCGCTATAGCCAAACATGGCTTCCGCTCCGGGGTTCCAACTGGTAACGATGCCGTCCAGCGATTTACTGATGATGGCGTCTTCTGAAGACTGGATAATGGCTTCATAGTGCTTAGCCGCAGACTCTAAGCGCTTGCGCTCGGTGATGTCGGTGGAAATGCCGCACAATCCCCAGATCCGTTTTTTGTCGGTATCGTCGTAAATCGGCGTCTTGATCTCCCAATAGACATACTGCCCGTCAACCACCTCCTCGGCCGTATCTTCACCGTACTCAAGAACCCGTGTATCTATAGCCTCGAGCCGGGCAACAGCGTCGGGCGAAAAAAAGCGGGAATCTTCGCTGCCGATAAGTTCTTCCGCCGAACATTTGAACAACTCCAGCGTTGGCCGATTGGCGTAAACGTAGTGTCCTTGGCGATCCTTCATGTAAATAAAAGCGGAGATATGGTTCAGCGCATCGCGGAAACGGTTGGCTTGCGCGAGGGCATCAGTCATTCGTGCTCGCCCATGAAACATGGCCTCGCACGCCAGGGAGACCATGATGCCGTTGATGATAAAAACCGCCATGCCCAACCAATCGGCCGAATCCTGGATAAACGGATGCCCGCTGGGCTGCCAGAAATAAACAACCAGCGAGGAAAGAGCCGTCGCCAGCAAGCCGGTAAAAATCCCTCCGTACAGGGCGGCAATCATGACGGCCGGATAAAAAGTGAGGTAGGCCAAGCGCAAGCCCAGGGCTTGCAACGGCCACAAACGCAGGGATGCGGCCAAAAGCACGATGCCGATAGCGACGGTAATTTGCAAGATAACGCGCTGAAATCGCTTCAGTTCCAAATATACTTCCTCATTATGCGTTGTGACAAAAAACGCCTTTCAGCTACTGCTCTGATCAACGCAATTCGGTAAGGCGTAATCTATACCCTACCCTATTCAAACAGACGTTTCCTGGCTACAGCATTAACATCCCTTTACTGCGATTTTCCATGCGCCGCAGCAGTTCGGCCATAATCAAGCGATACAGTTCATCGCCCAGGTATTTGTCCTCGACGCCGCTGTCGATATTGGGGTTGTCATTGACTTCGATGACATAGCCTTTGCCGTCTTTCTCTTTGACATCCACGCCGTATAAACCGTTGCCTATCGGCTGGGTGGCTTTTAGCGCGGCGTCAAGCACGGCTTTGGGGACTTCAAAAGTCGGCAAGGTGGCAAAACTGCCGCTATCGATTCGGCTTGCTCCGTAGCGGTATATTTGCCAGTGATTTTTAACCATGTAATAGCGGCAGGCATACAGGGCTTTATTATTAAAGACACCGATACGCCAATCAAAATCGGTATAAAGAAATTCCTGTGCCAGCAGTAATGCGGATTTTTGGAATAGCTCTTCCACTTTAAGCTCCAGCTCTTTCCGGTCATGAACTTTAACAATGCCGCGGGAAAAAGAACCGTCAGGGATTTTTATGACCATCGGAAATCCGGCTTCCGCTTCCACTCTGTCCAGGTGGACGGCGTTGCCTTTGTGCAGCAGCCAGGTCTTGGGCGTAGGTACTTTATGGGTCCGAAACAAATCGGCCAGATAGACTTTATTGGTGCAGCGCAGCATTGAGGTCGGATCGTCGATAACGACCAGGCCCTCGGCCTCGGCCTTCTTGGCAAAACGGTAGGTGTGGTGGTCGATGTTGGTGGTTTCCCGTATGAACAAGCCGTCAAACTCCGACAGACGTATGAAATGTTGCTGCGTTATCAGTTCTATTTCAATGCCCATTTGCCTGCCGATTTTGATGAATTTTTTCAGCGCGCCACGGTTGCTCGGCGGCAATTCTTCTTCGGGGTTGATCAGGATGGCAAGATCGAAGCGCGCCGCTTTACGGGCCCGGCCCTTGCGCCAAACTTTGGTACTGAATTTATCCAGCGCATCAGCAAAAACGGTTTGCTGCCCATCATCCAGATGGCGGTGCGATATAGCCTTTAAGTCGGCGATTTCCCATTGCTTCACATGGCAGCGCAACGTGACTTCCAGAATCGGGCAGGACAGGCGTTCAAACAGCTGCCGGGCAAGCTCCTGAAAAGCCGGGTCAGGCGTGGTGCCGAAATAGCTCATCAAGGTTATTTCGCGGTTTTTGTCGGCGGTTTTAAAAGCGCCTTTTCCCAATGTTTCCTCGAGGTCATCAAGCTGGAGCCGGTAGAGCGCCTTTTTGCCCAGATCGTTCAGTACTTTAACCGAAGGAATAACGTGGTGGCCTCTGGCCTCGGCCAGCAGCGAGCAGTAATAACCGTCGGAAAGATACCGGTAGCTGCTGCACAGGTTGATAATACGGACACGTTGCTGAGCGTCGCCCTGCTCGGTCGCAAGATAGGTTTCAAAAGTGATGACTTGATCGCTGGGATAGTAAGGGCTCCAGTCGGAAAGATCATCAACAACCAGAAGAGTACGCGCCATATCAATAAGATCCTGTAGTAAGATAGGGCATAATTTTGGAACCAGTCAGTTGTTTGTACAAGGGGTTTTTGTGGGTATTGAGAAATATTCCATGATTAACTTAACTGGGGCTATGCTAGAGAAAATCGTCAGGTAACCGTCATGTTATATAGTCTTCCTTTCGCCGCTATCGATACCACTCTTTTTCCCGGTAGCTATGCCGACGGCCGGCAGCGCTGGCAGGCCCAAGCCAATAAACTGCCTGGTCATGCAAGCTGCCAATCTTACCCATGTGACGGCACCGGGCCTGACGGCGAGGAGCTGGTTACCGACACAATCTGGATCGGCCCGGAAGACGCATCAAGGGTGTTGGTTTTGCTCGGCGGAACCCATGGCATCGAGGGCTTTGCCGGTAGCGCCGTGCAGATCGATCAACTGGGCCTGATTGCCGAAGGGCATGTTGCTATTCCACCCAATACCGCCGTATTGATGGTTCATGCCCTGACGCCGTGGGGTTATGCCTGGCAACGGCGTTGCGATGCGGACGGCGTTGATCTTAACCGCAATATCGTCGATTTCTCCAGGCCTTTGCCTGAGAACAAAGACTATGAGCTGCTCAAGGATACGTTTTATCTGGCAGATGCCGCACAACGGAAAGTCGCCTTGGCCGAATTTGAGCGACTGCATGGCCGTGTTGCGCTCGAAAAAGCCATCAGCGCCGGGCAATACTGCGATCCGTCCGGGCCGTTTTATGGCGGAGCGGCGTCCGCGCACGGCAGGCGGGTCTGCGAAGACCTGATGCGCCGACACAGTTTGCAACAGCGCGATTTAGCCGTCATCGATCTGCACACCGGCCTAGGCTCTTACGGCTATGGCGAAATCATTTGCGACCATCAGCCGGGCAGTGCCGGAACGCGTGCAGCCCACCATTGGTATGGCGACTCGGTTGCATTGCCGTTTCTGGGCACATCCAGCTCGGTGCCGAAACTCGGGCTACTCGATTACGCCTGGCATGAAATCATGAATGATCGCAGCTGCTACATCACCCTGGAATTCGGCTCTTTCAGCACCGATCAATTATTTGAAATACTACTGCGCGACCATCAACTCTGGGCGCAATCCGATAACGAGCAAGCCCGTCTGGAACACCGCAGAGTCATGCACCGTCATTTTTGTCCCGACGACCGGGCATGGCGGGAAATGGTGCTGTTCCGGGCCAGACAGGTTATTGCGCAAGGCTTGTGGGGGGTATCGTCTTGAGCATTGTCATTCGCCCGGCCCTGTTAACCGACCTTAACCAGTTGGTGGCGCTTGAGAATCGCTGTTTCGACACCGACCAATTAAGCCGGCGCAGTTTTAAACACTGGATAACCACAGAACATCGGGCCCTATTGGTTGCAGACATGGAAGGCGCGCTGGTCGGCTATATCCTGATTATTTATCACCCCGGCACCCGGTTGGCCCGAGTCTATTCGCTTGCCGTTGATCCTCAGCATAGAGGCAAAGGCATCGCCAAATTGCTGATGTCGGCAGGCGAGCAGGCCGCCGGTGATGCCGGCAGACTGTATCTGCGTCTTGAAGTCAGCGTCGATAACACAGCGGCGATTAAGCTGTATGAATGGCTGGGCTATCAGAAATTCGGCTTCTACCGCGATTATTATGAAGACCACAAAGATGCGTTGCGTTTCCAGAAACTGATCCGCCGTTATCACGGCAACTTCCAACACAAGTCTGTGCACTGGCTCAGGCAAACGACGCCATTTACCTGCGGTCCTGCATCGCTAATGATGGCTATGCATGGCTTAAACAGGGCTTATCAGCCTTCGGTGGAGGAGGAAATCAGCCTGTGGCGCGAAGCGACGACTATTTTTATGACTTCAGGCCACGGCGGCTGTCATCCGATAGGGCTGGCGCTGGCGGCAAAGCGGCGGCAATTTGCAGTGGAAGTTTGGGTTAACCAGACCTCAACGCTGTTTATAGACAGCGTACGTAGCGAGGCCAAAAAACGGGTCGTGGAGTTAGTCGATAACAGCTTCAAGCGCGAGGCGGAGCAGCAAGACATCAAGATACATTACGCCAATATCAGCCAAAGCGACCTGATCGGAGCCTTTAAGGCCGGAGCGATACCCTTGATTCTGATCAGCACTTTCCAAATGGACAGGAAAAAAGCCCCGCATTGGGTGGTGATGAGCGGCTTCGACGATGACTGCCTGTACATGCATGATCCGGATCCCGAAGAAATACGCCAGAGCGAACTGGATTGCCAGTTTATTCCCATTGCTTTTGAGGATTTCGACCGGATGTCCACGTTCGGCAAAAGCCGGCTCAGAACGGCAGTGATCATTTGGCCGTTACAGAACACAGAGCAATAGTAATTTTTTCAAAATTTATGCCATTGCGACTTGTGTTCTGAAACCGATTCAACGATAATAGCCGTCCTTTAGCCAGTACGGCTAATGTTTTATGGTGATCGTGTCGGTCCTCCCGCAACGATACGCTGTGAACCCCGCCAGGCCCGGAAGGG
>NZ_JALOCF010000092.1 GCF_023227905.1 Methylobacter sp.
CCGCTTCCTTGCTGGGCGCATTGGCAATAGTTTTAGTACGCCAGGCGAGTTCAGCCTCAGGGCTCCATATCTGGCCGGTAACGTAGCAAATGCGTTTAAATACGCCATCCTCAAGCGCATCATCCAGGGTAATGCGGTGGACGCTATAGGGTTTCCGGCCTGCGCGAGCGTCCTCAACATATTGGTTGTACTCATTGTCAACGCCGTTATGGGTGCTGATAATCCGCACCCGTGCGCCCCACATCGTCAACGCCATCGCAGCCTTCAATAGCCCGTGTAGCGAATCGTGAAACGCAGCCTCATCAATGACCACATCACCCTGCATGCCGCGTAAGTTGGATGGTCTCGAGGAAAGGGCCGTAATCTTGAAGCCGGAATTGGGAAAGCGGATCGTATAAGTAAGGATTTCTTTGCTGCCGTCTTCATCCTTGAATATCGATTCATCGACACTACCGGCCAACTGGTTAAAGGCCTTAGCAAATAAAGCACACGCGGCAATATATTCAAGCGCCATCTCCTGACGACTACCCACATAATAGACATTACGCCCTCCGCGTTTTTTCGGTTTTGATGCCGTGATGACATTGCAAGCCGCTTCCGCCCAGGTCAAACCGGTACGGCGGGATTTTTCGGCGATCTTGACCTCTGATTCATCCTCAAACCAGCGAGCCTGATAGCCCAGTAGAACCGGTTCGTCATCCGGGAAATAATCACCGGTTTGCAGCTCCTGACTTTCGGGCATCATTGTCTGCCCGTCAAAATGCGTTTAATCGAGGCTTCCAGCTCAACGCTGATGCCGTCGTTTTTAAGTTCGGTCGCCAGTTCTTCCGCTGCTTCTTCCCGTGAGCGCTTGCGTATCTCCGCCTCAAACTCTCGCTTCCACTTAGCGCTGCCAATCGCCGACCGGTTTAAATCCGCAATAGCCCGCACCAGCTTCGGTATTGCCGCCATTCTTTCGCCGATTTCCAGCCCGCTGACTTCCTCAAACATATCCATGATCTGGTCCATAGCGACCATTTCATTAGCCTCCATCAGCGCCGCTTTCTCGTCATCCGATGCGCCGCGTAGCGCCTTGGCAATCTCCATTCGCTCACGGGCGCGGGACAGCGACTTTTCCATCGCAGCCTGTAAATTCGAGCCGTGCCGCCACACTGCGGTTTTGCTGATTTGATAGCCTTGCTCCTGAAGCCAAGCTGTCAAACCCTCATAATCGCTAAACGCCTGATCGACCAGCCGGGCATTCAGCTGCGCCACCACCGCATCGGGCAGTAATGCAATAGCCGGACGAGGAGCCATTAAATAGGCTCCGGCCGCGCTACGCCCGGCACGGTTGATAAACCTTGCTGAACATCGCCGCCCCTGGCTGTCAGCGTAGCCAGCCAAATACCGTCCGGCTGCTTGGCCAGCACCAGGCCTTGCTCATGCAGCCATTGCAGATCGGCTCGCAACAGATCAGTAGATGCTGCTTGGCCGCGACTGGACAAAGCCTTTTTTAAATCAACCTCATGCAACGTGTAGGCATTCGCGGCATTCAACAGGCTTAAAATAGCCAGGCGCCGGTGGGCGATAATCAGATCAGGGTAACTGCTCATGGCAACCTACTTGTTATTCATTAGATGTTGATGGATCGTATTCAGCGTATTTCGAATAGCATGAAATTCGCCTTTCATCTCTTTGATTTCGCCGTTTAGCATATCCAGCCGCTGATGCACCCGCTTAAAATCATTATGATCAGGCGCGTGTTTTACGTCCTGTTCCAGTCGCGTCAGCCGCTCTAATTGCCCATCCAGCCGATCATCGATACTGTTTTCCAGATTGGTAATCGTCGCGCTGGTGATGCGTTGGCGGTTGTTCAGCCAACTCATAATGCCTACTGCGGCAATCAGCAGCGTCTGGATCACATCAAACCAAAATTTTGCTAATTCATATCCTGCGCCCATATTTATAACTCCTGAGCCCGTGGCTTTATTGTCATTGTCTTTCCCTTATCTCATGCATCGTCTGGCAGCTGATGCAGCGTACACACTTCGGCAATGCGGCCAGCCGGTCTGCCGGAATTGCATCATCGCAATCGATACACTCAACCACACCGTCTACAATCTGTTGAGCAGGCAACGCGTGATCGATCAGATGCTGCTGAAGAGCCAGCTCGTTTGAAAATTGCGCCGTGTCATTAGCGCGGTCTATAGGATCAGTCATCCGGAGAATCCCTTATCTGATGCGTTGATTTAATAATGACTTCCAGCTGTTCGGCATATTGCCGTAGCAGCCGGTTGCGGGTTGCCAGTCGTTCGTAAACATCATCACTAACCGAGGTCAGGTCGGTTGACGAAATGGACGGTAGAACCGGTCGAGCCGGGAGCGGCAGCGCTTGTTGCATGATCTTCACCGGTTCCGGCGTCGTGCAGCCCTGCATCCCCAGACCAGTCATTATCAAAATCAGAGCGCTCAGCCAAATGTTTCGGGTCGTTATCATGAAGGGTTTCCTCGCGGTGGGTTTCTTGAAGCATTGCCAATGCTGTATCCAGCTGCTGGCGGCTAGTGTTGATAATCTCGGCAGCCTCGGCGCGCTGCTGTTGCATTTCTGCGTGGTGCTGCTCGGCCCGAGCCTTGCCACGGTAGCCCAGTGCCACAATGATGACAGCCAACAATACAATCAGGCCGATACCAATAAAATACGTCATGACTTACCCCGCGAGCCAAAGCCGATCTTGACGGTTGTGGCTACCGTTAAATAAAGATTGACCATTGCCCCGCCGATCATGCCGATACCGGTCGCGACAGCATCAACATCGTCGGCCGATAAATCGATCGGTAGATAGTGAGCCAGTAAATAAATGATAGGCAGTAGCGCATTTAACCGGAGCTGTCGTTGTTTCCAGATTGCAGGATCAGCAAGAGACTCACCGGCGCGAAGGGCGCGGCATAGGGACAAAATAAATGTCATCATTACCAGAACATCCTCAGATAGGGGGTTAATTGGTGGCAGGGCGTATGCAGCAACAGATCGAATTGCAGCGCATGAATTTCTTCGTGGATCTCGCTCAGCTTGCCCTCTTGATAATTAAGATCGCCCGTCATAACGCTATGCGCCTGCCGCCACCATGCGTCTTGCAGGGCTTGGAGATTAGCTAACCGTTGTTGCGTAGTCATTCAGCGCGCCTCGAATAAGGCGCGTTCGGTAGCGCGTCGGTTTACAAGACCCTTGCAGACCTGTTTTTTGCCATCGACGGTGATTTTATTCCAGACCAGGAACTGTTCGGCGGCCTCGTCCATATCGCCCAATTGCAAATAACCCAGCAACGTCGACGACCTGAAATTAGTCACGCCGATATTGAAAACCAGCAGTACCAGCGCATCGTATTGGTTTTGAGTCAGACGGTAGCCGCCGTTCAGCGACCCTTTGCCAGCCATCGTGGCATTGATGTAGGTCTCAGCGGTTTCAAGGTCGGCTTTTAATAGCGCTTCACCTTCGGCCGGAGTGATGGGGCGTAAAAACCGCTCAGTAGATTTGATTAGATGGCCGTAGCCGATAGTCCGATTTCCTTCGGCGTCTGGATAAGTTTTAGCACGGAACTTCTCAATGTCTTTGAGAATGGCTAGCCCATTAGGCGAGATGTAGAGTTTTGCAGGCATAGCACACCGGTTCCGGAAAAATAAATGTCCAGACCAGTGTATGAGATTAGGGATTTAGCAGGTATCCGAAGGGCTTCGGAAGAGAATTATTGGTGTAGGGATGGAGTTCAAGGCTGGCCTTGAACTCCCGATTGAGACTAACCGGCGATAAACGGCATATCCTTATTTACCACCCAACCCTGGCTTTTCGGCAATCATTACTCTCAGTGATTTTCCATCGCTGATAATTCGTCTCATCTTTTGCTTGTAAGTACGCGGCCGCTACGAAAGAGGCATAAACACATATGTCGGTAGCTGAACCGTTACGCTTAACAATTTCATATTCCTGTATTGCATCAATAGCCACTTTGTTTTCCACATCCTGCATAAAACTGGTGGTATTCTTTTTTGTGGCCCGTATAGAATTCGTGGTATGAGATTCACTCCCCCCTCTCAAGAAGTACCAGATAGCAATTGCAGCGAGTAAATAGAAAGTGGTGTTTAATTCCTGCATGACGGTTTTAGGCGCTCTGGGATGGAGCGCTGGTGCGGGATTACGCGAATTCTTGCGGTGGCTTAATTTAATAAACACGACAACGAAGGCTATTATCAGCACTATCGCTATCAGAAAGCCGACCACTTCCCCTACAAATGAGCCAGATTGAACTGTCTCTGCGCTTGTCTGTCTTGGCTTGGCGGGCTCGACGCCATTAATCACCTTGACCAACTGATCAAGATTAGCCTGAAGTTCGGCTTGTCGCTGCCTTTCGGTATAACCCTGGTACAGAAAATAAGCGCTTAATACTGCACAGGTGATAACCCACGCGATTAATATTCGAAATAGTATTTTAGATGTTTGTTGGTTCATTATTTCCCCTTGGTTGGCATTTGTCTTACATATCATCAACATCAAACAGATCCACCTGCCCATAATCCTCATCCATGCCATTGCAGATAGTCAGCACCTGCCGCTCGGTTAAGCCGTACTTACGGGCTACGTTAAACAGCGGCTCGCGCTCTTTGCGCAACCGGCGGATCTCGGTATTACGTAGCGCCCTAAACGCCTTGGCAGCCTTGGGGATCTGGATGACCTCACCGGCGAAGTTCTGACAAAACACCGCGGCCGCCGCCACGCCGAGCACCTGACTCAACTGATGCAGAGCATCCACCTGTTGCGGCACACACAGATGACCGCCGCCGTAATGCTGGAGTAAATCCATCGCAGTTTGATCGCCGCAGTAGTCGGCGATCTGTTTCAACTTTTCGGGCAGCAGGTGTCTGGGTAACTGGTACATAGCTTTACTTAAGCCGTCGCAGCAGTTTTGGCGATGCGTTGCTGCCATTTCTTCAGCGCCTCAATCACACCGCTGGCCTGCTTAGTATCCAACCATTGCAGTGCCTCAACGCCGGTCAAGCGCTTGACATAAGCGGCTAGACTGGACTCGGACGGATCGCGCACAATGCCCTGGTTGTGCATCTCCAGCCACAATGCGCGGATTTTTTTGGACTGAGCATCACCAGCCAGCGCGCGGGTAGATGCGTCTTTACTGTGCTTTATCTTGAAACCCTTTTTCTTCATGGTCTCAACGGCTTGGCACAGCTGACCGATAGACATCGTCGTTGCCGAGTATTTGCCGTTTTTCAGGGTAGCGCCCTGCATCGGTAGCCAGATACCGTAATAGAACTCATCATCCCAGCCCAGCTGATCTTTGCCAACTTGCAGCAGAGTATAATAGTTTTTACGGTTATCGGCCTCAGTACGCGGTTTGTAATTTCGATTATTCATGATGTCGCCTTTTTCGCCTTGCCCTGCCAGTTTGGCGGCGGGGTTGATTTTTGTTTGGGTTCCGCCGCTTTCGAGACTACCGCCCCGACCGACTGTAACCCAGCCTGTGCGCCGACGTGACCACGGTTGCGCTGTTCCTCGATTACCTGTGATTCGGCAGCGGCCAGATTCTTCTCGACCCGGCCAACCATGATCGATAACAGATAACCGTTAGATTTCAACGGCAGCACCAGCGACGCGGGTTTGTTGCTGACCAGCTTCATCATTTCCGCCTCCCAGGCCTGCCGGGGCATCGCATAAACAATGCCGCCACGCTCCAACTGCCCAGACCTGATCATCGGCATCAGCTCCTCAGTCAATGCCAGCCGCCGAGACCAGCGCAGGGCTTGTTTCGGCGGTTTGAACAGTTCCAGGTAGCGAAACAGCGCCCCGATCAGGCTAATCGGCAATTCCGACAACAGCGCCGCCCAGCCATTGCCTGCTTGCAGCTCCAGCGATTGGATAATGTCAACGTCCTTGCCGCAGTACGGACATGACACCGTGCAGTTGTTGGGCATTAAACCAGCCCCGCCCACGCATTGCGTGTGCCGTTATAGTCATCGCAACCGGCAACCGGTACCGATTGAGTCGGTCGTGACGTATGCTTGGCGGCCAGTTTACGCAGCTGGTTGCGGTTGCGTTGCGCTTTTGATACGCCGATATTGCCGGATAGGAAGGTGCGGGCCAGCTCGGCGGTCTGCTCGGCTTTAGACGGTTTTTTAGCGCGCTGTTGCCAAGTGATGTTTTTAAGCGGCTTGGTCGCTATCCAGGACAGCGTGATCTTGCGATCATAAACCAGTTGATGGCCGCTCATGCCGATCGGCTCCGGCACCTTGGCATTCGTATAGCGGATGATGTTGATTAGTTTGGTAACGCTGATTTCCAACAGCTTAGCGATTTCAGGGCGGGCTATAGTGTTTGGGTTGCTCATAATTGATGCTCCAAGCCAGCGGCTGCGGTGCTGCCATCAACGCCACGATTCAGATTCGCGTTGCATCCGGCCAAATATCCTGAATGTGAATCGCTATCGTACTGTCGGCCTTTGGTTTCGCGTGATTTCATATCTTCCGCTTTGCTGTGATGCTTATCCATATACGCAGCAATCGCAGTTTTAGCCGATGAGCTAGGTGCAATGGCAGTAATTTTACTCTCTGCTGCCCAAACCCAGTTTGTCGAATATACATCGGCGCGCTTTGTTACTGCGCCCTTGGTTTTAACGCGTTTTAGGTTATTTTTTATATATTCGGCACGATCCCGCTTAGCCTGTCGTAGCAGTACGCCGAACGCGTAGCTGGCTAGCTCCGGTGCAATTTCGACACCTATAAACTGCCATTCTCCAACGCCGCTGAAAAATATGAGCTTGCAGCTAAACGCCTTCGCGGCAGTTTGTGCCAATATTGTTTCCCATTTTGTCGGCTTAAATTTGACATTAGCCTTTGCACTGTGGCTATTGGCCTCGGCGGCCCGTACATCAGTCAAGGTTATGTTATGCGCCGCCATCAGGGCCTGAGCCTGTCTCATAGCCGTTGCCGCCTCATTAGCGTTGCTGCTTGCGGCAAGTCTTAGGCATTTTTTGATTTTACCGAGGATTTTGTCTTGTTCTGTCATATCAAACCCTCCGCATATCCAACGCCAGCTGCTCCATTTTGCCCTTGTCATTACGCCGGTAAATCCGCAGGTACTGTTTGGTATTAACTGGCTGTATAGAGTCGTGCAGCGCTTGCATAGCCAGCGTCCATTCGGCGTCGTCAATTTCGTAGCGCATTAGCGTGTACATGCGGCCTAAATTAATCTTCCCTTCCTGGTCGGTCTGGAACGCATGATTAACCAGCGCGATAATGTTGATATTACTGTCCTTCGCCCAGCGCTGTATGCAGGCATCGACCAGCACCCGTGCGGCTTCCAGATTTTCGTTAAAGGCCATAACGTCGGATTTAGCCAATTTAACCTGTAGGCTGCCGTCAAAGCTGGACAGCGTGATGTTGCCCTTTATTCCGCCCAGTTTGACGTTGTAAGTTTCCGCCGACAGCGATGTAAAGGCCTGTATTTCGCCGAAAGTATCGTCATGAAAATCCTGTTCCAGCTGCGCTAATTCGTCGGCTTTGCCGACAATTTCACGCACCAGGTTATCGCGCATTTTATCGATCTCGCTGATCAGCTGTACCGGGATTAGGTGGCCCAAGGCGTTTTTCATGTAGCCAGCGGGTATTGTGTTATGTGGTTCCGACATTATTTAGTCCTCATGTTTAAAAAATTGCAGGTTGGGTTCCCAAGCCGGAGCTTGGGAACCCGCGTAATTACCAAAACCGCATCATCAGCGGCATCACTATCAACACCACGGCCAGCAGTATCAGGCCGTGCATTAGTGGTATCTCTTCTGCCTTCTATGCCCCGGCCAGACGATGACGCTCGGCATACGCATGGGTTTATGCCAGACCACCTGGACACCCTCAACATCCGCCGCATAGGAGCGGTACATCTGCCCCGCTGCGCCGCCCTGACCGGTGCAGACCGATTTGAGCAGCCGCGTTGCCGCTGCGGGTTTTACCGTAATGGTCAGCGGATCGCCCAGGCTGGCGCTGATGATGACATGGCCCTTTGCGTACAACTCATGCGCTACACGGGTGATGCGAGCTACCGTTTCATCGTCGGTTTTCGGGGTTTGTATTTGGTAGCTTTTCATGGATTCTCATTTATGTTGCGAAGTTCAAGAATGGTTTCCATCAAGGATTTCCCGCGCCGTTTGCGGGTTAATACCGCCAAAAAACGCCGCCCTAATTTCCAGCAGAACCGTTTATTTACCGGCAGCGACAGCGCTGGCCGGACTTTGAATTTCGCATGAATTAACGTTGACCGGGCCATCTATGCCTCCAGGATTAAATCATTGCTGATTTTAGGAAAACCCAGCTGTGCCGCCTGATTCATCGCCGCCGTGACCAGGTTGTTGATCATCAACGGGTACATCAAACTGACCGACTCGCGGGTTTTACCGGCCTTGGCGAAGATCAGCCGACCGCGGACGCCATCCAGTGCGTCTTTTTCGAATAGCTCATCGATCCCCTTGCCAACGCGCTCGAATTTGAATTTAAGGTATTGGTCAAGCTGCGCGTCCAGCGGTGGCAGTTCGACTACCTCACAGCGCTGCACCACTTCCCGCACCTCAGGCGAGCGCTCAGACAGTTTGATTTTTAGCTCGGTCTGACCGATCAGCACGATGGACAACAGTTTTTTAAAGCCGTCCTCCAGCTCGAAAAACCTTTTCAAGTGCTTGAGGGTGGCAATGCTTAGCCCGTGCGCCTCTTCGATAATCAGGCAGTGGTTAAACCCGGCGCGGCGGCTGTCTTTCAGGATGCGGTGCAGCTGGCGGCTTTTGGCCTCCATCGACACACGGGGTTTTTCCTGCGGGGCCAGGGTCAGGATGATGCTGTCGGCAATCGCGCTGGCCTTTAAAGTCTTACCGCGCACATCGTTGTCTTCCATGCCCAATACATACGGCTCGATGACCATGATCGGCGCATCTTCGCGGGCTATGCGGTCATGCAGATCGCGGCGTAAGGTCGATTTGCCTGAGCCACTTTCGCCGATCACCGCGATAAAACCGCCGTGCATGGCCGTTGCCCACAAATATTCCCGCACCCGTCGTATGTCGGGGGAGGTAAACACATCCGCCGCCTCGTTGACATCATTACCGAACGGGTCGCGGAAAAGATTAAAGTGCTGTCTGGCCGCTTGTGACAGCGCGGTTTTACGTAGTAACATATCGATACCTTCTTGGTTAGGGGTGACAAAGGTTGCAGGCTCAGAACCTGCAACCGCTTCAAACATTGCCGCGTCAACGGCAATATCTCGGACGACCAGCGC